>NZ_JAHAWC010000001.1:0-903145 GCF_018383635.1 Enterobacter sp. 120016
GGGGGTTGGGGGGGGGGGGGCGGCGCCCCCTCCCCGGCCACCGGTTTCCAACGTGCCGCCGGGCAAGGGCCACGCCGCCACCCGGCAATGACGAGGCACTATGTCTTCAGAAATTATCCCCGTTACCCAGGATATCGAGCTTCGCGCCGTCGAAGAGCGTTACACCACCGACCTGCACAATCTCGTCGTCAAAAACAAAACCTTTCTGCAAACTGCCTTTGACTGGGCGCAGCACGTGGGCAGCGAAGAGGATACCCGCCGCAACGTGCAGAGTAACCAGATGCTGCACCAGCGCGGCTACGCCAAAATGTTTTTGATCTTCGCGGGTGATGAACTGGTCGGCGTGCTGTCGTTTAATACGATTGAACCTGCCAACAAGACCGGGTACATCGGCTACTGGCTGGATGAAGATCGCCAGGGGCAGGGCATTCTCTCCCGGTCACTTCAGGCGTTTATGCGCTACTACGTCGAACGCGGGGAGGTCCGGCGTTTTGTGATCAAGTGTCGCGTGGCGAATCAGCACAGCAACAGCGTTGCCGTGCGCAACGGTTTTACGCTGGAAGGGTGCCTGCGGGAAGCGGAATACCTAAACGGTCGCTTTGACGATGTGAATATCTACGGGAAGATCGCTACCCTATAACGCCCCCAGCAGCGGGGTGCGGGTGATGCGCTGGTCGCCGTTAATCACCTTTTCGCCGCGCAGGTGAATGCTCTCACCGGCAAACGCTTCAATGACCGCATCATCGGTGATTTCAACCCGGTGCTCGATGAGCACATCGCCGCTTATCCGCGCGCGTCCCTGGATCACCACTTTGTCATCCAGCATGATCGGCCCGCCGCGCAGCCATGCCTGACCGCCAATCAGGACGTGGTGCTTGATGACGCAGTTTCCTTCCACCACGGCGTTCTCCGCAATCTGCGAGCTGTAGCGCACCGTCGGGATGGCATCATCGTCAAAACCGGCAATCACGCGGGCGCTGCCATAGACCTTTGCGCAGTCGCACACCCAGACGTTATTCAGGTCGTTACCTTCGAGGATGGCGTTGTCGAATATTTCGGCGCGGTGCTCAACAAAGGCAAAGTTAACCATCACCTCGCCGTAGATTTGCGCCTGGTGCACAATACGCGACTGGCTGACGGTTGCCTTATCGTAGATTTGCAGAATCTGCTCATGGTCCGGCGTTAGCCCTTTGGCAGCAATTACCACGCTGTGATGCAGTACGCGAGCCTCGCCGTAAATATGGCACTCGCCGCGCACGCAGGATTGCTGAATGGTGACGTTGTCACTGATGCGCGCCCCGTGGCTGACCTCTGCCGCATCCAGCCAGCAGCTGTCGCCGATACGGGCATCATGGCTGACGACGCACGGCAGGGTAAGGCGCGCGTTGCCGGACACGACGGCACCGGCGAACACCACGCTGTTTTCGTCGTAGATCCAACAGTCGCCGTCCTGCGCGAGGGCGCGCTCGTCGTCAATCCAGCCGCCTTTGGTACCGGCCGTCACGTCGTTAAAATCCATTGTCGCGATAATCTGCCGCAGCGTGACGGAGTGGGTAGTGTCGCCGTTTTTCCATTGCCAGAGGCGTGTCTCTTCGCTAAGGCGATATTTGTTCATCTTTATGTCTCTGATAAGCGTCATAACTAAACGTAGCAAATTTTTCGGTTTTCGAACGACTGGCAACCAGACGGTAAACGCCTTAAAATGGCATTCAGGATGCACTTTAAACGTATGCAGGCTCAGGAAAAAATAATGACCGTCGATGAGAATTACTTCACAGAGAAATATGGCTTAACCCGCACCCATTCAGAGGTGCTGTTCAGTGCGCAAAAGATTAAACCGGGTAAAACGCTGGATCTGGGCTGCGGCAATGGCCGTAACAGCCTCTTTCTGGCAGCCAACGGCTACGAGGTGACCGCGTGGGATAAGAACCCGATGAGCATCGATAATATCGAGCGCATCAAGGAGGAAGAAGGGATCGATAACCTCCAGACGGCAGTTAAAGATCTCAACAGCCTGAGTTTTGACGGCGAGTACGATTTCATTCTCTCCACCGTGGTGCTGATGTTCCTGGAATCAAAAACCATCCCGGGACTTATCGCCAACATGCAGCGCTGTACGACGCCGGGCGGCTACAACCTGATCGTTGCCGCCATGGATACGGCGGATTATCCGTGCACCGTCGGCTTCCCGTTTGCGTTTAAAACCGGTGAGCTGAGCAACTACTATGAAGGCTGGGAGTTGCTCAAATACAACGAAGACGTTGGCGAACTGCACCGCACCGATGAAAACGGCAACCGCATCAAGCTGCGCTTTGCCACTATGCTGGCACGCAAGCCCGCTTAACGGGCGGCCAGCAGGCAGATCTGCAGCGCAGTGTTGTAAGACGCCTCGAACGACGACAGCGGCAGGAATTCAAACTTCGAGTGGAAGTTATGCGCGCCGGTGAAGAAGTTCGGCGTGAGCAGCCCTTTTGCCGAGAGCGCCGCGCCGTCGGTCCCGCCGCGCATAGGCGTCGGTTTCGGCGTGATGCCGAGCGATTCCATCGCCTCAAACATCAGATCGATAGCGCGTCGGTCTTCGCCAATCGCATTGCTGATATTGCTGTAGGTATCTTCAATGCGATAGTCGACCGTGGCCGTGGGATGTTGGGCGGCAATCAGCGCGGCAACGTCGGCAATCTGCTGCTTGCGGGCGGCAAAGCTGTCCTTGTCAAAGTCCCGGATATTGGCTTTAAGAATGGCCTCATTCTGGCTGGCCTGAATGCCGTTAAACCAGATATAGCCTTCACGTCCCTCGGTGCACTCTGGCGTTTGCTGGCGGTCAAAATGGTTGATGTAGTCAGTCGCCATCAGCAGGGGGTTCACCAGCACGCCTTTGGCGGACATCGGGTGCGCCGTCACGCCGGTAAAGCGGATCTCAGCGGCTGCCGCATTAAAGTTCTCGTAGACAATTTCCCCCAGCTCGCAGCAGTCGATGGTCCAGGCAAAGTCGACGTCGAAGCGCTTAAGATCCAGCGCTTTTGCACCGTTCAGGCCGATCTCTTCATCAGGCACAAATGCCACGACGATATCCCCATGCCGATGCTCTGCCGTCAGGTTTTCCAGCACCGTCATAACGACCGTGACCGCCGATTTATTATCCGCGCCCAATACGCTGGTTCCGTCGCTGAAAATAATCTCCTCATTCGAATAAGCCAGAATTTCAGGATGCTCTTTAACCCGCAGCCAGATGTCTTTCTCTTTATTTAGACAGAGATCTTCACCGGTAAAGGTTAATATTTGTGGATGAATATTCGGTGATAATCCTACGTCCACGGTATCAATATGGGTAATAAAGCCAATGCGCGGCGCGCCGGGAACGTTGCCTTTTTTTACCGCCGTTACCGTGGCGAATTCATCAATCACAATGTCGTCTAACCCCAGCTGTGCCAGCTCCTGCGCCAGCTCCCGCGCCATGTCGTGCTGGCCCGGCGTTGAGGGCAGGGTTTTGACTTTGGGGTCGCTCTGGCTGGTGATAGCGAGATAGCGGAAAAAACGGTGCGTTAATTGTCTGGAAAGCGGCGAGCCCATAGTGATTTGTTCCTTATTTATTTTTCAGGTGTTTGCCATCTCACTTTAATGTTATTTATGAAATGGCAAAAGAATTAATTAGCCGTCGAATTAAAAAGACAGGAATAAATGATGAAAAGCAAACTCACAACTTTAGCGCTGGTACTTGCTGCACTCACGGTCAGTTCCACCGTTGCCGCGAAAACGCTGGTGTATTGCTCCGAAGGATCGCCGGAAAACTTTAATCCTCAGTTATACACCTCGGGAACCAGCGTGGACGCCAGCGCCGTGCCGGTCTATAACCGGCTGGTCGATTTCAAACCCGGCACCACGGAGCTGGTGCCGAGCCTGGCGGAGCGCTGGGAGGTTAGCGACGACGGCAAGGTTTATACCTTCCATCTGCGTAAGGGCGTCAAGTTCCAGAGCAATAAATCCTTTACGCCGACCCGCGACTTTAACGCCGACGACGTGATTTTTTCCTTTATGCGGCAGAAAGACGTGAATCATCCCTACCACAACGTCTCTAACGGCAGCTACTCCAACTTTGAAAGTCTGGAGTTTGGCAGCCTGATAACGAGCATTGATAAAGTTGATGACCACACCGTGCGCTTTACCCTGGCGCACCCGGAAGCGCCGTTTGTCGCCGATCTGGCCTGGTATTTTGCCTCGATCCTTTCCGCGGAGTATGCCGACGCGATGCTAAAAGCGGGCACGCCGGAGAAGGTGGATATGGAGCCCATCGGCACCGGGCCGTTTAAGCTGGCGCAGTATCAGAAGGATTCGCGGATCCTGTTTACGGCGTTTGCAGACTACTGGCAGGGGAAATCGAAGCTGGATCGGCTGGTGTTTAGCATCACACCCGATGCCTCCGTGCGTTTTGCCAAAATTGAGAAGAACGAATGTCAGGTGATGCCGTTCCCGAACCCGGCGGACCTGCCGCGCATGGAGGCGAACAAAGACATCAACCTGATGAGCAAAGCCGGACTGAATACCGGTTTTCTGGCTTTCAATACCCAAAAGCCGCCGCTGGATAACGTAAAAGTCCGTCAGGCGCTGGCAATGGCCATCAATAAACCGGCCATCATTGATGCCGTGTTCCACGGCACAGGCACCGCGGCGAAGAACCTGCTGCCGCCGGGCGTCTGGAGCGCAGACAGCGAGCTTAAGGATTACGATTACGATCCCGAAAAGGCGAAAGCGCTGCTGAAAGAGGCCGGTTTTGCCAACGGCGTGAGCGTCGACCTGTGGGCGATGCCGGTGCAGCGTCCGTACAATCCGAACGCGAAACGGATGGCGGAGATGATTCAGGCCGACTGGGCGAAAGTCGGCGTACAGACCAAAATCGTCACCTACGAATGGGGCGAATACCTTAAGCGCGTGAAGAGCGGCGAACATCAGGCCGCGCTGATGGGATGGACGACCGCAACGGGCGATCCTGATAACTTCTTTGGTCCGCTGTTTACCTGTACCTCGGCAAACGGCGGCTCAAATTCGGCGAAATGGTGCTATAAGCCCTTTGATAAAATTATTGCGGAAGCTAAATCAACGACCGATCGCGATAAACGCGTGGCGCTGTATAAAGAGGCTCAGCAGATGATGCATGACCAGATGCCCGCGGTGATGATTGCGCATTCAACCATTTTCGAACCGGTGCGCAAGGAGGTGACGGGCTATGAAATCGACCCGTTTGGCAAACATCTGTTCTGGCAACTGGATATAAATCAGTAATTTTTCACTGCCCGGCACGCCTCCGGGCAGTCTTTTCGCAATTTGTGCTCCCCGCATCATTTTTTGTCACAACAAACCCGCCAGTCTTTTGCTATAACTTCAAATGCATACTTGCAGATAACATGGAAAACTATCATGCGTACTCAAACTTTTTTTAAAGTTGCAGTGCTTACTGGTCTGTTGGCGTTGGCGGGCTGTTCTTCAAAAGTCGCCGCGCCAGAACAATATTCTGGCTTTTTAAAAGATTACTCGGGCTTGCAGCAAACGACCTCGGCGACGGGAAAACCAACGCTGCGTTGGGTTGACCCTTCCTATAACGAAGCGAATTACGACAGTATTCTCTGGACGCCGATTACTTATTATCCAACGCCAAAACCAACCACTCAAATTGGGCAAAAAACGCTTGATGAGCTGTTGAATTACACCAATACCAAAATGAAAACGGCTATTGGTACGCGTAAGCCAATTGTGACCACGCCGGGTAAACACAGCCTGATTTTCCGCGGTGCAATTACCGGGGTGAGTTCGCAGAAAGAGGGTCTGCAGTTCTATGAAGTGGTGCCGGTCGCGCTGGTGGTAGCAGGTACGCAGATGGCAACCGGGCATCGCACCATGGACACGCATCTCTTCTTTGAAGGTGAGCTGATCGATGCAGCCACCAACAAACCGGTCATGAAGGTGGTGCGTAAAGGCGAAGGTAAAGATCTGAACAACGAAAGTACGCCAATGACCTTTGCGACGCTGAAGCAGGTTGTTGATGATATGGCGACGGATGCCACCATGTTTGATGTGAAAAAAACCGCTAAATAAAATAAAACGGCCTGCGTAATGCAGGCCTTTTTATTTACGCCGTTCGTAAGCGCCTGAACCAGGTTTCTGGTTTGGTAAACATCACCATATTTCCCCCCAGAATCAGCAATAATCCCACAATACCGTTGATATGCCAGACGTAGCCTTCATACACCGTGGAAATGGACAATGCCACCAGCGGGAAGAGCAGCGTACTGTAGGCCGCTTTGCCCGGACCAATGCGTCCCACCAGCGTGAAGTAGGCCCCAAAGGCAATGACCGAACCAAACAGGGCCAGATAGAGCAGCGCACCAACGTAGCTGATGGTCCACTCTGGCGCGAAGCTGTCGCCTCTGAACAGGGCAATGCAGCCCATCACCAGCGTGCCGTAGAGCATCGCCCAGGCGTTGGTGGTCATGGTTTCAAGGCCTCTGCGCTGATGACGCATGCTGATCATATTGCCCAGCGAGAAGCCGTAGGTGCCGAGCGCGGAAAGACCAATCCCGGTCAGGAGCGACGCGCTCCAGCCGCTGGCCAGCAGATCGTCCCAGAAGAGGGTGACGATCCCGATCAGGCCCAGTGCCGCCGCCGTCCAGAACCGCGCGGGCGGGCGCTGCCCGAAGAAAATAAAGCTGTTAATGGCGTTATAGAGCACGGCCATGGAGAAGATCACCGATTCAAGCCCGGTGTTGATGTGCGAGGCTGCGGCGTAAAAGCACCAGAAGTTAAAGCAGAAAACGCAGCATCCCTGGAGCATGCAATAGAGGTGATCCCGCAGCGCCAGCTTGCGCAGGCGGCGCAGGGCGACTAACACCACCATCATCGTGAGGCTGGCGACGGCGAAGCGCCAGAAAATAGAGACGGGCGCGGCTACGGGACCCTGCTGCAGGAAAATCGCAATCCAGGTGGTTCCCCAGATGACCACCACCAGTCCGTATAATAATGCGTTCATACTTTTTCTCTTCTCAAACCACGGAAGCCCGCAGTATGGCGCTGAGATCCGCGACGGGCTTTCACCAACTTGCGGGTGACTTGCAAATTCTTGCGCTTTTTTCTTCCGCGGGGGCTGGCAACGGGAGACAACTCTTCTTAGACTGATACTCCAGTCAATCACGCGCTAACGGTTATGTCTCACGCTTACGATACCTTTGAAACGCTTTGCCAACAGAATGCGGTCCTGCGGGAAACCGTCTCGCTGAATTCGGGCATTCAGCTGGCAGCGTGGTACAACAAGCACGATACGATAACGGTAAAAAGCAACCATCATACCCTCAGCCTGTACGTGGCGGACGGCTACGAAAGCTATCAAAAAACGCCGGGCGGCTGGAAGAACGGCGGGGGACCGGACCGTTTCTGTTTGATGCCAAAAGAGAGCGAATCGACGTGGGATATCCGTGATGACCTGTCGTTTGTGCATCTCTACTGCACCGATGAGCACCTGCGCGACGTTGGGGAAAAGATCTGGGACAAGCGGCCGCTCTCGCTGACGCTGGACGAGCGCATTTTTGGTAGCGATACGAAGATCACCGCGCTGTATCGCCAGTTTTTGCTCGGCTGCGACTGGCAGCAGCATGCCAACCAGCTCACCCTGAGCACGGCCTCTACGCTGCTTCTGACCCATCTGCTGCAAAACTACTCTAACGTTCAGTGGAAGCTGCCGGTCGTCACCGGCGGGCTATCGCCGTTCGTGCTGCGCAACGTGCTGGCCTTTATCGAAGAGAACCTGGGCCAGCCCCTGACGCTGGCTGAACTGGCGGCGCAGGCCGCCCTCAGCGAATACCATTTTGCCCGCATGTTCCGTCAGTCGACGGGGCTGGCGCCGCATCAGTACGTGATGCAGAGGCGAATGGAAAAAGCGAAGGCCCTGGTGCAGCATACCTCGACGCCGCTGACGGACATCGCCCTTGCCTGCGGGTTTAACTCCGCCAGCCACTTCAGCAACCGCTTTCGCAGCGCGACGGGCATGACGCCTTCTCAGCTACGCGCGGCGAGCGCGTGAAAACAGGGCATAGCATACGCCGCCCAGCACCAGCCCCCAGAATGCCGAACCGATGCCGAGGATCGTGACGCCGCTTGCGGTCATCAGGAACGTCACGATGGCCGCGTCGCGCTCCGCTTCGTGATTCAGCGCCTGATATAAACTCCCGCTGATGGTGCCCAGAAGCGCCAGACCGGCCAGCGTCTGGATCCAGCTGAGCGGCAGGGCGGCCATCAGCCCGGTAATCGAACCGCCGAAAATCCCCGCCAGCAGATAAAACCCTCCGGCTGCGACGGCCGCCAGCCAGCGTTTATCGGCATCCGGGTGTGCATCCGGGCTTTGACAAATGGCGGCAGTAATGGCCGCGATACAGATAGAAAAGACGCCAAAAGGGGAAAGCAGCAGCGCCAGCGCACCCGTAACGATGATGAGCGGTGAGACGGCCAGCGGGTAACCGGAAGCCTTCATCGTAGCGAAACCCGGCGCGTTTTGCGATGCCATGGTGACCAGGAAGAAGGGCACGCCGATACTCACCAGGCTGGTGAAGGTGAACGTGGGCGCAATAAACTCAGGCATCACAAGGGAGAACGCGAGCCTATCGGTGACAACGTCACCTCCCGCCCATGCCACGATACCGCCTGCAAGCAGCGTGACCACGATGGCATAGCGCGGCGCCAGCGCTTTGGCCAGCAGCCACGCCGCAATCATGCTGCCGCACAGCAGAAAGTGTCCCTCAAGATGCGCAAAAGCATGCAGGCCAAACTGCAGCAACACCCCAGCCAGCATGGCGGCAGCAAGCGAATGGGGGATCAGCCTCATCAAACGGGCGAAGAGTCCGGTGATGCCGCAAAGTAAAATGAGCGCGTTAGCAAAGATGAACACGCCGATCGTCTCAGCCAGGGTCACGCCGTGCAGGCTGGTGGCGAGCAGCGCCGCGCCGGGCGTCGACCAGGCGGTCAGCACCGGCGCTTTGTACCACCAGGAAAGCGCCAGCGTGCTGACCCCCATCCCAATCCCCAGCGCGGTCATCCAGCCCGCAATCTGCTGTGCGCTGGCGCCTGCCGCAGCGGCGGCCTGCCAGATGATGGCGGCCGAGCTGGCGTAACCGACCAGCACGGCGACAAATCCAGCCAGTGCGACTGGAACAAGGTGAGAGGAAGGGCGCATGGAAACTCCGTTGTGCGTTATAACGTCCGACATAAGGTAACACTGTGCGCTATAGCGTACAAGTGGTATGCTTATCGCCATCAGGAGGGAACATGGACATCACACTACATCTTGCAACAACGCTGAAAACGCTGCGCCAGGTGCGCGGCTGGAGTTTGTCGAAGCTCGCGGACGAGACCGGCGTGTCGAAAGCCATGCTCGGGCAAATCGAGCGAAATGAATCCAGCCCGACGGTGTCGACGCTGTGGAAAATTGCCACCGGACTGAACGTCCCGTTTTCCGCGTTCATCACGCCGGAGGCGGATCGGCAGGCGGTGTTTGACCCGCAGCAGCAGGCGATGGTGGTCAAACCGCTCTTTCCGTGGGACGAGACGCTCGGGTTTGATTATTTCTCCATTACTCTGGCACCCGGTGCGCTGAGTGAATCCACGCCGCATGAGGCCGGGGTGATTGAACATGTGGTGGTGGTCAGCGGCGAGCTGGAGATGAAGCTTGACGGCAAATGGCAGACGATTTCTGCCGATTCGGGCGTTCGTTTTGCCGGCGATAAACCGCACGCCTACCGCAACAGCAGCGAGCGGACGGTGCATTTTCACTCCCTGATTCATTATCCCCGCTGACGCTACGCAAAACTGTTTCGCTGACGCATACTTCTGACTACAATAGCCGCCATTTTGACCATAACGGATAACGACGAAGTATGCGCCTGCAATCCCATCATCTTGAACTTTTAAGCCCGGCCCGCGACGCCGCCATTGCCCGTGAAGCGATTCTTCACGGCGCTGACGCCGTTTACATTGGTGGCCCTGGCTTCGGTGCCCGCCATAACGCCAGCAACAGCCTGAGCGATATTGCTGAACTGGTGCCGTTCGCCCACCGTTTCGGGGCGAAAGTGTTCGTGACCCTGAACACCATTCTTCATGATGATGAGCTGGAGCCTGCGCAACGTCTGATTACCGATCTCTACCAGACCGGCGTTGATGCCCTGATCGTTCAGGACATGGGCGTGCTTGAGCTGAATATTCCGCCCATTGAGCTCCATGCCAGTACCCAGTGTGATATCCGTACGGTTGAGAAGGCGAAGTTTCTCTCCGACGTCGGCTTTTCACAGATCGTTCTGGCGCGCGAGCTGAACCTGAATCAGATCCGCGATATTCACCAGGCGACAGACGCGACGATTGAATTCTTTATCCACGGTGCGCTGTGCGTGGCGTATTCCGGCCAGTGCAATATTTCCCACGCGCAGACGGGCCGCAGCGCCAACCGCGGCGACTGCTCTCAGGCCTGCCGTCTGCCGTATACCCTGAAAGACGATCAGGGCCGCGTCGTGGCGTTCGAAAAACACCTGCTCTCCATGAAGGATAACGATCAGACGGCCAACCTGGGCGCGCTGATAGACGCGGGCGTGCGTTCCTTCAAGATTGAAGGGCGCTACAAAGACATGAGCTACGTGAAGAACATCACCGCGCACTATCGCCAGATGCTGGACGCCATCATCGAAGATCGCGGCGACCTGGCGCGCGCGTCGGCCGGGCGCACCGAGCATTTCTTTATTCCGTCGACGGACAAAACGTTCCACCGCGGCAGCACGGACTATTTTGTGAATGCCCGTAAAGGAGATATCGGCGCGTTTGACTCACCGAAGTTTATCGGTTTACCGGTCGGTGAAGTGCTGAAAGTGGCGAAAGATCACCTTGATGTCGAAGTGACGGAACCGCTGGCGAACGGCGATGGCCTTAACGTGATGATCAAGCGTGAAGTCGTGGGCTTCCGCGCCAATACGGTGGAGAAAACCGGTGAGAACCGCTACCGCGTATGGCCGAATGAAATGCCAGCCGATCTCTACAAGGCGCGGCCGAACGCGGCGCTTAACCGAAACCTCGATCATAACTGGCAGCAGGCGCTGCTGAAAACCTCCAGCGAACGCCGTATCGCCGTGGATATTGAACTGGGCGGCTGGGAAGAGCAGCTGATTCTGACCATGACCTGTGAAGACGGCATCAGCGTGACGCATACGCTCGATGGCCTGTTTGAGGTGGCGAACAACGCGGAAAAAGCGCTTAACAGCCTGAAGGATGGCGTGGCGAAGCTGGGCCAGACGATTTACTACGCCCGCGCTATCGACGTGAATCTGCCGGACGCGCTGTTCGTGCCGAACAGCCTGCTTAACGCGTTCCGCCGTGAAACGGCAGAGATGCTGGATGCCGCGCGCCTGGCACAGTATCCGCGCGGTAGCCGTAAAGCGGAAGCCGTCCCTGCGCCAGTATACCCGGACACCCATTTAGCCTTCCTCGCCAACGTCTACAACCATAAAGCCCGTGAATTCTATCATCGCCACGGCGTGCAGCTGATCGACGCTGCCTACGAAGCGCATGAAGAGAAGGGCGATGTGCCGGTGATGATCACCAAGCACTGCCTCCGCTTTGCGTTTAACCTGTGTCCTAAACAGGCGAAAGGGAACATCAAGAGCTGGAAGGCCACCCCCATGCAGTTGGTGAACGGTGACGAAGTTCTGACCCTTAAGTTTGACTGCCGTCCTTGCGAAATGCATGTGATTGGCAAGATGAAAAACCACATCTTCAAAATGCCACAGCCCGGCAGTATCGTGGCGTCCGTCAGTCCGGACGACCTGATGAAAACCCTGCCAAAACGCAAGGGCAGCTAATCACCGAACGTGCGTGTCCGGTTTGCGCGATTTCTGCCACAGGTGGTGTTCGCGCAAACCCTCCGCCGACTCTTCCGCAGCGCTTCGCAACTCATCGCTGTCGGCTTCATGACGAAGCTGATGCCCCACATTCTTTACCCATAAATATTCATGTCCTTTGTGCCCGGCCATAAGCTGGCCTGAAAACAGCGCACAGATAAGCATCACGAGAGATAACCCTTTTCTAATCATGGATCCACCGCTGAAAAACACTGCGGGATAATCATGTCGATTATTTTTTAGGGTTATTATTCAAAAATTAAAATTAGCGCAAAGAAAATGTCAAATAATGTGGTTTCGGAATAGCGGTTAAGACATTTCCTAAAATTCATCTGAATCTTTGTAAAGCTCCATTTCTGGACCACAATTGGATATTTGCATTAAGGATTAATCTTATATAATAGATATCTTGGGCTAAGGAACAGGTCATTTATAAATGAAAAAAATAGTAGCACTTGCGCTTCTGGCGGTGGCTGTTGGAGCCGTTGCAGGGGTTCGTTATGCAGGTAATGACGAACCAGAATATATTCAGTCTGCAGAAATTCGCGTGGGTTCCTATTTAACCAGCGATTATGGTGGCGTTGCCTGCACCAGCAAAAAAGTGAACGATCAGCGTTGGGAATTAGATTGCACTCATCAGGCAAGAGGAAAAACATTCCAGTTCGCGGTGTATCCCTCTGAAAAAGCACCTTATGGTGTCGCACGCTCCTTTTATCTTGAAGCCATTAATGACGACGCAAAACAGAGCGCTGAGCAGGGCCTTATGCGTTATTTGCAGATCAATACCCATGCAGGTTAATAAGGTTGTTTAGCGTTCGTTAAGGCAACAGGTGTTAGGTTGTAAGGGATCCGCAGCCCGGCCATGGAGTGTCGGGACGTAGAGACCAAAATACAAATCTATCCATGCAAGCATTTACCGCCATTTTTGGCGGTTTTTTTTTGCGTGCAGGCCGTCGCGGTGGGTTTATGGCGTCAGCCGATAGTGCGACTGCACCAGGCCTGAAGGGAAGCTGCGGCTTGATATCAGGGTCAAATCAATATCCTGGGACAACGTTCCGAACAGCGGTTTTCCCGACCCGAGCAGGACAGGAACGGTCGTGATCACCATATCGGCTACCAGTTCTTCGCGCAGGAACGACTGGATCACCTGTCCGCCATCAAGATAGACGCGATGAACGTCCTGCGCGGCGAGATCCTCAAGTACCTCCTTTGGCGTGCGGCATGAGAACTGCACTTTGCCCCTCAGCGCCTCCGGCACGGGCGTCTCGGCCAGCTGTCGGGAAAGTACCAGCACGGGACGATCGTAAGGCCATGCGTCAAAGGTCAGTACCTTCTCATAACTCCCTCGTCCCATCACGATGCAGTCTTTGTCCGCGATAAACGCCTCATAGCCATGATCTTCCGCCGGATCGTCGCGCTGCAGCAGCCAGTCGATATCGTCATTTTGTCGGGCGATGTAACCATCGAGACTGACCGCGATAAAAACGTGTGTAGTGACCATCATGTGCTCCGTGTGCCAGTGTAGCCATAAAAATAACGCCTCAGCGGGCAGTACCGGGACGTGAAAATTGTTTGCGATACTGAGCCGGGGAAAGCGCGAACTGCTGGCGAAAATGATGACGCAATGTCGATGCCTGACCAAACCCGGTCTGTTCAGCGATGCTGTCGATGCTTAACCGGCTGCTTTCCAGATAATCTTTCGCTCTCAGCAGGCGCTCATTGATCAACCAGCGTGCGGGCGTCGTCCCCGTCGCCGCTTCGAAGCGACGAAGGAAAGTGCGCTGGCTCATGCCGACCCTACGCGCCAGCGAGTCGACGCTGTGCGCCTCGATGAGATGCGTGTGCAGGAAATCAAACAGCTGGCCGAGCCGCTGGCTCTCCCGCAGCTGCGCCACCGGGCGGCTCAGCTGCTGCGGCTGAGATCCATCCCTGTGAGGGGGAATGACCAGCCGACGCGCCACGCTGTTGGCGGTTTCCAGGCCATAATCACGACGCACAACGTGCAGACAGAGATCGATTCCCGCCGCGCTGCCCGCGGAGGTCAGTATATCGCCCTCGTCCTGGTAGAGCACATCCTCAACTACGTCGATGTCAGGGTAACGGGCTTTCAGCGCGTCAATGTAGCGCCAGTGCGTCGTGGCTTTACGTCCGTTCAGCAGCCCCGATGC
The DNA here is from genome assembly GCF_018383635.1 of Enterobacter sp. 120016. NCBI lineage: Bacteria > Pseudomonadati > Pseudomonadota > Gammaproteobacteria > Enterobacterales > Enterobacteriaceae > Enterobacter > Enterobacter sp. 120016. Next base: position 14,084 of record NZ_JAHAWC010000001.1, read on the forward strand.
TGCCAGCACAAACACGCCCGAGCAGATAGAGAGCAGCTGACACCCGCGCGCGCTGGCCTGACGCAATGCCCCGCAGAGCGCATCCGGAACCGGTGAGTCCAGTCCCCGCCAGCCCGGAACAACGATCAGATCGGCAGACTCAAGCAGGGCGATATCCCCATCGGTAATAATGCGGATCCCGCCTGTCGCGCGAAGTTCACCGCTATCAACGCTCGCCACCGCATAACGATACCATTCGTCGCCCAGCTCGGGGCGCGGCAGGCCGAAGATTTCCACCGCTACGCCAAACTCAAAGGTACACAGACCGTCATACGCCAGCACGACCACTTTCGGGCGGGCAATTTGTCTTAAGTTTGTCATCTTTTTGCTGTTTTCTGGCATAAGCGAACGCATTCACGGGCTGAATTTGTGGATAGAGTAGTGTTAACACAAACGCCAAAGATGAGGAAGGATCATGAGCTATGTTACTGAATTTCCGGCTGCCGAGCCGCAGGAAGCCGTTACCCATTTTCTGCGTCGCCTGAGCGTCGAAACCGACTGTGCCGATGTGCATCACGCCATCGTCAACCATGAGCAGGACTTCGTGCTGCTGCACGTGGTGGGAAGCCCGGAGCAGTTTGCCCGCCGTCACGTGCCTGGCGCACTGCACCTGCCGCGGAGCCAGATTACCGCCGAGCGCATGGCCCAATGGCCTGAAGGCACGCTGTTCGTCGTTTACTGCGCGGGGCCGCACTGCAACGGCGCAGACAGAGCCGCGCTGAAGCTGGCGCGCCTCGGGCTGCCCGTCAAAATCATGCTCGGGGGCATCACCGGCTGGGAAGATGAAAAGTTCGCCTTTGCGAGTAGCGAAACCGCCGCCGCGCTGTGAAGATGAATTTTTTTCAACACCTGTGAAATTTTCTCGTTTGCCGGAACAGGACAGGTATGACATCTTTTTTGGACATTTAGACATCCAGAAGTCTAAAAATTCAAATAGTGAATTATCACTGCGGGTAATTAATACCGGCAGACCGAGGAGATTTCCATGCAACGACACCATGCCCCTTACCGCGCCGATGTAGTCGGCAGTTTTTTACGCCCGGATGCCATCAAGCAGGCTCGCCTGAAGTTCGCCAGCGGCGAAATTGACGCCGGACAGCTTCGCGCGGTAGAGGATGACGCCATCCGCCACGTCGTTGAGCAGCAGTGCGCGTGCGGGTTGCATGTGGTTACCGACGGCGAGTTTCGTCGTGCCTGGTGGCACTTCGACTTCTTCGACGGTCTGCAGGGCGTTGAGCGTTACGATTCACAGCAGGGCATACAGTTCAACGGAGTACAAACCAAAGCCCACGGCGTGCGCGTGACCGGCAAGCTGGGCTTTGGTGACCATCCGATGCTGGAAGATTTTCGTTATCTGAAGAGCATCAGCGGCAATGCTCAGCCGAAAATGACCATTCCCAGCCCGAGCGTGCTGCATTTCCGCGGAGGCCGTAAAGATATTGATGCCACTGTGTATCCGGACCTGAATGTGTATTTTGACGATCTGGCAACCACCTGGCGCGACGCCATCCGCGCATTCTACGACGCGGGCTGCCGTTACCTGCAGCTGGATGACACCGTCTGGGCCTACCTCTGTTCAGACGATCAGCGCCGTCAGATCCGCGAGCGCGGCGATGATGCCGATGAGCTGGCACGCATCTATGCCCGCGTCCTGAACAAGGCGCTGGAAGGCAAGCCGGACGACCTGACCATCGGGCTGCACGTCTGTCGCGGCAACTTCCGTTCAACCTGGATTTCCGAAGGCGGCTATGAGCCGGTGGCGGAAGTGCTGTTCGGGACGGTCAACGTTGACGCGTTCTTCCTTGAATATGATAACGACCGCAGCGGTGATTTCGCGCCATTGCGCTTCATTCGCCCGGGCAAGCAGCAGGTAGTGCTGGGCCTGATCACCACCAAAAACGGCGAGCTGGAGAACCCGGAGGGTATTAAGGCTCGTCTGGAAGAGGCAGCGAAATACGTGGCAAAAGAGCAAATTTGCCTCAGCCCGCAGTGCGGCTTTGCCTCTACCGAAGAGGGCAACAGCCTGAGCGAAACCCAGCAGTGGGACAAAGTCCGTCTGGTCACGCAGATCGCCAGCGAAGTCTGGTAAAACCTCCTCCTCAGCGCTGCATTATAAAAGTGCAGCGCTGTGCCATTCTGAGACGTTCTCTTTACATCCTGCGTTCCACCGCCTGCAATAGCGCTTCCTCCATTCTGGCATCCTTTTTGCTCCTGCTTCGCTGACACCTATATTTCCGCGTCCATGCCGTAACGGACGTTTTCGCACAGCGTTCTTTTTCAGGAGTGAAAATATGCAGCGTCGTACCTTATTAAAAGCCTTTGCGTTATCCGCGTCCGTCGTGGCGATGGGAATGAGTTTTGGCGTGCAGGCGGCCGATACCATCAAAGTGGGGATCATGCATTCTCTTTCCGGCACGATGGCCATCTCCGAAACCCCGCTGAAGGACGTCGCCCTGATGACCATCGACGAAATCAACGCGAAAGGCGGCGTGCTGGGTAAGAAACTGGAGCCGGTGGTGGTGGATCCGGCCTCAAACTGGCCGCTGTTTGCCGAGAAAGCGCGCCAGCTGTTGAGTCAGGATAAAGTGGCGGTAGTGTTCGGCTGCTGGACGTCGGTTTCGCGCAAATCCGTGCTGCCGGTCTTCGAGGAGCTGAACGGCCTGCTGTTCTACCCGGTGCAATATGAAGGCGAAGAGATGTCGCCGAACGTCTTCTATACCGGCGCGGCTCCGAACCAGCAGGCCATTCCGGCGGTGGAATACCTGATGAGCGAAGACGGCGGCGCGGCGAAACGCTTCTTCCTGCTGGGAACCGATTACGTCTACCCGCGCACCACCAACAAGATCCTGCGCGCGTTCCTGCATTCGAAAGGGGTGGAAGATAAGGACATTGAAGAGGTTTACACCCCGTTTGGCCATAGCGACTACCAGACCATCGTCGCCAATATCAAGAAATTCTCCGCAGGCGGCAAAACCGCCGTGGTGTCGACCATCAACGGCGATTCCAACGTTCCGTTCTACAAAGAGCTGGCTAACCAGGGGCTGAAGGCGACCGACGTGCCGGTGGTGGCGTTCTCCGTAGGCGAAGAAGAGCTGCGCGGGATCGACACCAAACCGCTGGTCGGCAACCTGGCCGCGTGGAACTACTTTGAATCCGTGGATAACCCGACCAACCAGGCCTTCGTGGCGGATTACAAAGCCTATGCCAAAGCGCATAAGCTGCCGAACGCCGATACCGTGGTGACCAACGACCCGATGGAAGCCACCTGGGTGGGGATCCATATGTGGGCGCAGGCGGTGGAAAAAGCCGGCACTACCGACGTGGATAAAGTGCGTGCGGCGATGGCCGGCCAGTCCTTTAAGGCGCCGTCTGGCTTTACGCTCACCATGGATGCCACCAACCACCATCTGCATAAGCCGGTCATGATCGGCGAAATCGAAGGCAACGGCCAGTTTAACGTGGTGTGGCAGACGGAGCAGCCGGTGCGCGCCCAGCCGTGGAGCCCGTTCATCGCCGGAAACGATAAAAAGCCCGATCAGCCGATGAAAACCGCCAGCAACTAAGCCATCACCGCAGGGAGAAACGTCATGAACGCCATGCGTATGTTCATCGCTCTTGTATGGCTTTCCGGACTGCTGCCAGGGATGGCGCAGGCATCGGATGCCGATCGTTTTGTTGCCGCCAGCCGCAGCCAGCAGGCGGAACTGTTGACGCAGTGGGCCGTCGCGCCGGACCCGGTAAGGCTGCCGCTGCTGCAGGCGCTGCAAAAGGAAAATCTGTATACCGACAGCCAAAAGCACGCTTTTGCGCAGCGCAATGGTCAAATGGTCTCGCTCGGTGACGCTAAGGCGGCCGAAGGGCCAGCCAAAGCCGTTCGTCTGACCAACCGGCTGCGCGTGCTGGCCGCCACGGCCATCGCTACGCATCAACTGGTGAGTGACAGCGTCACCGAAAGGCGAGCGGCGGCACGTCAGCTTCAGCGGGATGCCCAGCCGGGGATGCTCGCTTTTCTGGAAAAGCGGGTAAACGATGAAACGGACGCGGTGGCTCGTCAGGCGCTTTTACTGGCGGTGGCGAATCTCCAGCTAGCCAGCCCCCAGGCCGAGGTGCGCCGCAAGGCTGTCGAATTATTAGGGCAGTCTGACGATCCGGACGTGGAGTCCAGACTTACCCCGTTTACCCAGGCACAGACAGAGCCGGATGCCGGGGTTCGCGCCGCCGCGCAGGAGAGCCTTAGCCAGATCCAGCATCGACTTATGTGGGGCGATCTGCTGGGCCAGGCGTTTATGGGGCTGTCCCTGGGGTCGGTGCTGCTGCTGGCGGCGCTGGGGCTTGCCATCACCTACGGCCTGCTGGGCGTCATTAATATGGCGCACGGCGAGATGCTGATGCTGGGCGCGTATGCCACGTGGATGGTGCAGCAGGCGATGGCCGGGCTTGCGCCCCAGTGGCTGGCGCTCTATCCCGTTATCGCGCTGCCGGTTGCGTTCTGCCTGACGGCGGGTATCGGGATGGTGCTGGAGCGCACCGTGATCCGCCATTTGTACGGTCGTCCGCTGGAAACGCTGCTGGCGACGTGGGGGATCAGCCTGATGATTATCCAACTGGTGCGCATGACGTTTGGCGCCCAGAACCTGGAGGTCGCCAACCCCGCATGGCTGTCCGGCGGGGTGCAGGTTTTTGCCAACCTTACGCTGCCGTGGAACCGCATCGTGGTGCTGGCCTTCGTGCTGCTGGTGCTGTTCTTTACCTGGCTCATTTTGAATAAAACCCGTCTGGGGCTCAACGTGCGGGCGGTGACGCAGAACCGCAGCATGGCCGCCTGCTGCGGGGTACCGACAGGTCGCGTCGATATGCTGGCGTTTGGGCTTGGCTCGGGGATTGCCGGGTTAGGCGGCGTGGCATTATCGCAGCTTGGTAATGTGGGGCCGGAGCTGGGCCAGGGTTATATCATCGACTCTTTCCTCGTGGTCGTTCTTGGTGGCGTAGGCCAGCTGGCAGGCAGCGTGGCCGCGGCCTTTGGTCTGGGCATCTTCAATAAAATTCTTGAACCGCAGATGGGGGCGGTGCTGGGCAAGATCGTGATTCTGGTGGCGATCGTGCTGTTTATTCAGAAACGCCCGCAGGGGCTGTTTGCGCTGAAAGGGAGGGTGATTGACTGATGAGCCAGCCGCTGACCTTAACGCTGGCGCGCAAAGCGCCGCGCACAACGCAACTTGCAGGCAGCCTGCTGGTGGTGTGTTTGCTGATATTACCGTTTTTGGCCTTACTGCCTGCGACGCATCCGCTGGCGCTGTCGACCTGGATGCTGACGCTGATTGGCAAGATCCTCTGCTATGCCATCGTTGCGGTGGCGCTGGATCTGGTGTGGGGCTATGCCGGGATGCTGTCGCTTGGGCACGGCATCTTCTTCGCGCTGGGCGGCTATGCGATGGGGATGTACCTGATGCGCCAGGCCGCAGGTGACGGTCTGCCCGCGTTTATGTCGTTCCTCTCCTGGAGCGAACTGCCGTGGTTCTGGTGGGGAACCCAGCATTTTGCCTGGGCGCTGGTGCTGATTGTGATGGTGCCGGGCCTGCTGGCGCTGGTGTTTGGCTGGTTTGCCTTCCGCTCAAAAATAAAAGGAGTCTATTTCTCGATTATGACCCAGGCGCTGACCTATGCCGGGATGCTGCTGTTCTTTCGCAACGAAACCGGTTTTGGCGGCAATAACGGTTTTACCGGCTTCACCACGCTGCTCGGGTTTTCGGTGACGGAAACGACCACCCGTATCGCGCTGTTTCTGGCGACCGTGCTGTTGCTGATCCTGGCGTTGGGCACCGGATTTGCGCTGGCGAAGAGCAAGTTTGGCCGCATCCTGACCGCCGTTCGCGACGCCGAAAATCGCCTGACGTTTTGCGGCTACGATCCGCGCGGCTTCAAGCTGCTGGTATGGACGCTCTCTGCCGTGCTGTGCGGCCTGGCGGGGGCACTTTACGTCCCGCAGGTGGGCATTATCAACCCCGGTGAAATGTCACCAACGAACTCGATAGAAGCGGCCATCTGGGTGGCGCTGGGCGGGCGCGGCACGCTGGTCGGTCCGGTGATTGGCGCGGCGCTGGTGAACGGTGCCAAGAGCTTCTTCACCGTCGCGATGCCGGAATACTGGCAGCTGTTTCTGGGGCTGATTTTTATCGCCGTCACGCTGTTTTTACCGCGCGGCGTCTACGGTCTGTTTCGAAAGGGAGATAAATAATGCAGCCAGCCGAAGGGTTATTTACCCGCCAGTTGCCCGGCGATCGTTACCGTGAACAGACCGACCCGGTGCTTCAGCTTGAGGCCATTAACGTCAATTTTGATGGATTCCAGGCCCTGACCGATCTCTCGCTGAATATCGGCGTGGGCGAGCTGCGCTGCGTGATTGGCCCTAACGGAGCCGGTAAAACCACGCTGATGGACGTCATTACCGGCAAAACGCGGCCAAAGAGCGGCAGGGCGATTTACGATCAGTCCATCGACCTGACCGCGCTGGAGCCTGCGAGCATTGCCCGCCAGGGGATCGGGCGTAAATTCCAGAAACCCACCGTTTTTGAAGCGCTGACGGTGTGGGAAAACCTGGAGATCGCCATGAAAACCGATAAATCCGTCTGGGCGAGCCTGCGGGCAACGCTCAACGGTGAACAGCGCGACCGCATTGATGAGATGCTGGTTTTGCTGCGCCTTAGCGGCGAGCACGACCGCCGCGCGGGGCTGCTTTCGCACGGGCAAAAACAGTTTCTGGAAATCGGGATGCTTTTGGTTCAGGACCCGCACCTGCTGCTGCTGGATGAACCGGCCGCCGGGATGACCGACTCGGAAACGGAATACACCGCCGAGCTGTTCAAAACGCTGGCGGGTAAGCATTCCCTGATGGTGGTAGAGCACGATATGGGCTTTGTTGAAACCATCGCCGATCGCGTTACGGTGCTGCATCAGGGGCGGGTTCTGGCGGAAGGTTCGCTTCGCGAGGTGCAGGCCAACGAGCAGGTGATTGAGGTCTATCTGGGACGTTAAGGAGGGGTGATGCTACAGGTCAATGAACTGAATCAGTACTACGGCGGAAGCCATATCCTGCGCGGCGTGAGCTTTGAAGCCGTCACCGGAGAAGTCACCTGTCTGCTGGGGCGCAACGGCGTCGGGAAAACCACGCTGCTGAAGTGTCTGATGGGGCTGATCCCGGCGAAAACCGGGGAGATCGTCTGGCAGGGTAAAACGATCACCCACAGCAGGCCGCACCAGCGGGTGCGGTCTGGCGTGGCGTACGTTCCGCAGGGCCGTGAGATTTTCCCGCGCCTGACCGTGGAGGAGAACCTTCTGCTGGGGATGTCTCGATTTTCCGCTCGCGAGGCGAAGCAGGTGCCGGAAGAGATCTGGCAGCTGTTTCCGGTGCTTAAAGAGATGAAGCAGCGTCGCGGGGGGGACCTCTCCGGTGGACAACAGCAGCAGCTGGCGATTGGTCGCGCCCTGGCGAGCCGCCCACAGCTGCTGATTCTGGACGAGCCAACTGAAGGCATACAGCCGTCGGTAATTAAAGAGATTGGCCAGGTGATCCGCACCCTGGCGGACCGGGGGGATATGGCGATCCTGCTGGTCGAGCAGTTTTACGACTTTGCCGCCGAGCTGGCCGACAGCTACCTGCTGATGTCGCGCGGCACCATCATTCAGCGCGGACGGGGTGAAAACATGGAGCAGGAGGGCGTTCGCGGGCTGGTTGCGATCTGAGATGTTATAATATAACATTCGCATTCTTATCAAACGGAATGAGGGTGTTATGTTGACTGCACATATTGGAAAATTTGCCATGACTCTGGGGGCGCTGCTGGTCAGCGGTCAGCTTTTTGCTCACTCGCACGGCCACCAGATGACCGAAGCGGAACAGAAAGCGGCGAATGGCGTGTTTGAGGATAAGGACGTGAAGGACCGAGCGCTGTCTGACTGGGACGGGACCTGGCAGTCGGTCTATCCGTTCCTGCTGGACGGCTCGCTGGATCCGGTTTTTAAGCAGAAAGCGCAGAAAGACAAAAGCAAAACCGTTGACGAGGTGAAAGCGTACTACCGCACAGGTTATGCGACGGACGTGGATGCCATCGGCATCGAAAATAACGTGATGGAATTTCACAAGGGCAAAGCGGTCAGCCGCTGTCATTACGATTACAGCGGTTACAAAATACTGACCTACGCATCGGGCAAAAAAGGCGTTCGCTACCTGTTTGAGTGTAAGGACGCCAGCAGCAAAGCACCGAAGTTTGTTCAGTTCAGCGACCATACCATCGCGCCGAAGGCCTCTTCTCACTTTCACATTTTCATGGGCAACACCTCCCACGAGGCGCTGCTGAAAGAGATGGATAACTGGCCGACCTATTATCCGAATGAGATGTACAAAGAGCAGGTGGTGGAGGAGATGTTGCACCACTAGTCTGTTGCTTTTGCCGGGTGGCGGCTGCGCCTTACCCGGCCTACATGGTTACGCGACTTTGGGCGCTTCGCACCACGCCTTCACGCTCATGCCGCGCAAAATCATCAGCCACGCAATGACGATGGCGACCATCATGATGACAAACAGCGACCAGTGCGGCAGGTTGGTCAGGATAATGCCGGTGATCATCGGGTTTGCCGCCGCGCCCAGCCAGCCCAGCGCCTGCGCGGAGAAATAGCTTGCCTTCATCCCCGGCGGGGCAATGTTGTCGATCAGCATGTATTCGCCCGGTGCATAGATAATCTCACCCAGGGTAAAGATGGCGGCAGCGATGCCCCAGTAAACCAGGTTTTCTCCGGAGAGCATAAAGCCCCCCAGCCCCACGATAAAAAACAGGGTGGCGAGGGTCATCAGCGGACGTATATTGCTGGCAGAGATCTTACGACCCAGCGCATATTGCAGCGTCACCACCACGGCGGCGTTGACGGGTAATACCACGGCGACCACCTTTTCAGCGAAATCACTGTCCGCATGCGCGGCCAGAACGTATTGCGAAATACAGGTCGCAAACGATCCGCCGACGTATGACGCGAGCAGACCTGACAGCGTGTACCAGAACAGCGCGCGGTCTTTCAGCAATACCGACGGCTGCCAGGGCATCTTCTCCTCGGCGGTATCCAGCGCAACGCTTTTCTGCACGAAGAAATGGATGAATCCAAGCGGCAGGGCGGCGCAGAAGGCCGCCAGCCAGAACGGCAGCTGCAGGCTGTACATCACCAGCAGGGTGCCAATCGGCGGTCCGATCGTCCAGCCAATGTTCAGGAAGCTGTAGTTCAGCGAGAAGACGCGCGCTTTTTGGCTCGTGGTGAGCACGTCGGAGAACCAGGCCTTCAGCACCGTCGAAAAGACGGAATAGGCACAGTTGATCAGCGCAAAGAACAGCACCACCAGCGTGACGTTATCAACCAGCGGGATCGCGACAAATCCGGCGATAAAGGCCACGATCGCGATCAGCATGTAGCGTTTTTTATCAAACTTATCGGCAAGAATGCCAAATCCCAGGCTGAACACCACGCCGATAGTCAGCGCAATCGTCAGGGCATAACCAATATTCTCGACGCTCATGCTATAGACGCGCGTGAGATAAATGGTCATAAACGGCAGCGTTGCCCCTCGACCAATGGTTAATAACAATGACGATGCCAGCAGCGCTGCGGTTGAGCGCCTGAGAGATGGTTTCATATTCCTGCCCGACAGTTGCTTATGCTTTTATTAGATGTGTGTTAACAGGATTACCATGACATAAGGGGCTTGTATAGCACCCGATTTATCCCTAAGTGCTTCCGCTGCCTGCCAGAATTAATGATCTTCTCGCGGCGCACTTTTTTCTGTTACCTTGAAGTGTTAACAAATAATTAATAATTCAGGGGCAGGGTATGACGCGTAAAGACGGGCTGCTGGCGTTGCTGGTGGTCGTAGTATGGGGGCTCAATTTTGTGGTCATCAAGCTGGGGTTACACAATATGCCGCCGCTGATGCTGGCCGGTTTGCGTTTTCTGCTGGTTGCGTTCCCGGCCATCTTCTTTGTCGCCCGTCCGAAGATCCCGTTAAGGCTGCTGCTGGGCTACGGTCTGACCATTAGCTTCGGCCAGTTCGCGTTTCTCTTCTGCGCCATCAAGTTCGGTATGCCGGCCGGTCTGGCCTCGCTGGTCTTACAGGCGCAGGCGTTCTTTACCATTATTCTCGGCGCGTTTGTGTTTGGCGAACGCCTGCAGGGCAAACAGCTGGCGGGGATCACGCTGGCGGTGTTTGGCGTACTGGTGCTGATAGAGGCCAGCCTGAATGGCCAGCATGTGGCGCTGCTCGGCTTTATGCTGACGCTGGCGGCGGGGCTGAGCTGGGCCTGCGGGAATATCTTTAACAAGCTGATTATGCAGCACGAGGCCCGCCCGCAGGTGATGTCCCTGGTGGTCTGGAGCGCCCTGATCCCCGTTTTACCGTTTATGGTCGCAGCGTTGATTCTGGATGGCCCGGCCGTCATGCTCAACAGCCTGGTCGAGATCGACCTGACCACGATCCTTTCTCTTGTCTATCTGGCCTTTGTCGCCACCATTGTGGGCTACGGGATCTGGGGATCGCTGCTGGGGCGCTATGAAACCTGGCGCGTCGCACCGTTATCCCTGCTGGTGCCGGTGGTGGGGCTTGCCAGTGCGGCACTCTTGCTGGGTGAAACGCTGAGCGCGCTGCAGCTGATTGGCGCCGTGCTGATCATGGCCGGGCTGTACATTAACGTCTTTGGCCTGCGCGTGCGTCGGGCGACGCGGGTAAGAAAGGCATAAAAAAAAGCCCCGCGTCTGCGGGGCAAAAACGAATCAGAGGCCGTGCTGATTATAATAAGGCACGCCTAATTCGTCGGATTTGTCGCTACCAGCACCCATATGGTTGAAATCATAAGGCGACTGGTCATGTGCTGACGGCAAAATCATCGTATCAGGATTATTTTGCTGCGTTGCACGAGGGGTTTGCTCCGCGAAGGTCTGGCTGGAGAACAGCACCAGCAAGGCGAGGGCGGCGGAGGCGGTAACTTTCATGATTTCCTCGGTTACGTCTGTTACAGGCGATGGTTAACTACAGTGTTTTAACGGATACAGGTATCGGGATTCGCCCGGCACGCTGGTGATTCGGTACTTATGAGGCGGCACGTCAAAATAGTTCTTGAACGTCCGCGTCAGGGTTTGTTGCGATTCAAATCCGTAACGCTCCGCCAGATAAAGGATCGGCTCATTGCTTTCTTTCAGTTTCTGGGCAATTTCCGTCAGCTTTCGGCTGCGAATATATTGACCTAATGAATGACCGGTCTCTTTTTTGAACATCCGTTGCAGGTGCCATTTGGAGTAACCTGAACGCTCTGACACTTTTTCAAGGGAGAGCGGCGATTCCAGGTTATCTTCGATCCAGTCCAAAATGCTATGAATGGTGATAGCGTCAGTATTGCGTCTGGACATCGTCATACCTCTTTTTCTGTTTACGGCAGTATTTTCTTAAGCAAAAGCTCAAGGGTTGCCACTTCATCTGCCGTTAAGTTTTTTGTTAGTTCCTGATGCAGTGTTTGTCCTACTAATTGATGACATTGCTCGCACATGGCCGCGCCATCGCTGGTCAGCTTCACCAGTACGCCGCGTTTGTCATTCGGGTTAGGGCTTCGTTCTATCCATCCTTTGCAGACGAGACGATCGAGCATGCGGGTTAACGCGCCCAGATCGACAGAGAGCACCTTTTTAAGCTCAACCGGTGTAATACACACTTCGCAGCGAATGGAACACAGCACTTTGAACTGTGTTGCGGTGATATCCAGCGGTGACAGATAGTCATTGAGCAGGCGATCTTTCTTCTGATTTACCATATGAATAAGACGACCCAGCGGAACAACGTCGTTAAAGATATCACTGGTGCTTTTCACAATGGTTGCCCTGGCAAGTAGTTAGTCACGGCAGATATTATTGCTCAGGCAAGTATAAGTCAACTGAATGAGTCAGCCGATGCCACGAATTGCTAAAACGTTTCATGAACTTTTTTTGAGGTCTTTCAAATCATATAGATAACTGTCAGTTATCATTCCCGGAGGAAAATAATCGTTACGTTGCGCCCATGGCTGAATGTCACACTTTCACCCTATAATTGCTGTGTTAAATATGGATAAGGACGACAACGCACTATGTTGGATTTAATAAAAGCAATCAGCCTTGGGCTGGTGGTCTTGCTGCCGTTGGCTAACCCGTTAACGACGGTGGCGCTGTTCCTCGGGCTGGCAGGGAATATGAACAGCGCCGAGCGCAACCATCAGTCGATGATGGCCTCGGTGTATGTGTTTGCCATCATGATGGTGGCTTACTATGCCGGACAGGTGGTGATGAACACCTTCGGGATTTCCATCCCAGGCCTGCGTATCGCCGGGGGGCTGATTGTGGCCTTTATCGGTTTCCGCATGCTGTTCCCGGCGCAAAAAGCGCATGAGTCGCCGGAAGCGGCCAGTAAATCGGAAGAGCTGGAAACCGAACCGAGTGCGAATATCGCCTTTGTGCCGATCGCCATGCCGAGCACGGCGGGGCCGGGTACCATCGCGATGATCATCAGCTCCGCATCAACGGTGCGCGACAGCGCAACCTTCCCGGACTGGGTGCTGACGGTTGCGCCACCGCTGATTTTTGCAATTATCGGGATTATCGTGTGGGCGTCGCTGCGCAGTTCAGGCGCCATTATGCGCTGGGTAGGCAAGGGCGGTATCGAGGCGATTTCCCGCCTGATGGGCTTCTTACTGGTCTGTATGGGCGTGCAGTTTATTATTAACGGCGTGCTGGAAATTATTAAGACCTATCACTGATGCTATTGCCGGGTGGCGGCTACGCCTTACCCGGCCTACGTTATTATGGGCTTGTAGGCCGGGTAAGCGCAGCGCCACCCGGCACAAACAAACCTCACCCGTGCTGACCCTGTTCCTCCAGCGCCACCGGCCATTTACGAAAGATGAGCACCGACCAGACCAGCGCCACCAGTGCCGGAATGGCGCCCAGATAGCCAATCGCCGACATCGATACGTGAAGTATTACCTGATTTCCCACCAGCGCGCCCGCGCCAATCCCCAGATTGAAAATCCCGGAGAACAGCGACATGGCAACGTCCGTTGCATCCGGCGCCAGGGCCAGAACTTTCACCTGCATGCCCAGACCAATAATCATGATCGCCACGCCCCAGAACAGGCTGAGGATCGCCAGGTGGCTCTCACTGCCTGCGGCAGGCATCAGCAACAGCAGGCAGGCCAGCAGCAGACCGATAGCGCTGCTCACCAGCGTCGAGGCGTGTCGGTTACCCAGCTTACCGAACAGCACGCTGCCAATAATGCCCGCTCCGCCGAGTATCAGCAGTAAGACGGTGGCAAAGTTGGCGCTAAAGCCCGCCACCACCTGCACAAAGGGTTCAATGTAGCTATACGCCGTGTAATGGGCCGTCACCACAATGACGGTCAGCAGGTAGATACTCAGCAGCGCCGGGCGACGCATCAGCAGCGGCAGGCTTTTCAGCGAGCCGGAATGCTCGCTCGGCAGCGCGGGCAGCAGCTTAATCAGGCACACCAGCGTAACCAGCGCCCCCATACCAATGGCGAAGAACGTCGTACGCCAGCCGAAGTATTGCCCCACGATGCGGCCAATAGGCAGCCCCAACACCATCGCCAGTGCGGTACCGGTGGCAATCAGGCTCAGCGCCTGCGCGCGTTTCCCCGCCGGTGCCAGGCGTATCGCCAGCGACGCGGTGATCGACCAGAACACCGCATGGGCAAAGGCAATGCCGATGCGGCTAATGACCAGCACCGTAAAACTCCACGCCATAAATGACAGAACATGGCTGACGATGAATAAGGCAAACAGGCCGATCAACAGCCTGCGCCGCTCCATCTGGCTGGTCAGCAGCATAAACGGCAAGGACATCAGCGCCACTACCCAGGCGTAGATGGTCAACATAATGCCCACCTGAGCCGTTTCCATCTGGAAACTTTCAGCGATGTCAGACAACAGCCCAACCGGAACAAATTCTGTGGTGTTAAAAATAAACGCGGCAATGGCCAGCGTGACCACGCGTAGCCACGCAACCCTGCGGGAAACTGTGTTCGTTGTCATAGGGATGTCGAAGATTCGTTGCTGAAAAGAAGAGGAGACGATCTTAAAACGTCGTACGGCGAAAACTCAACCATTATGTGATGCAGATCTCAATATTTACCTTATGAAAGCGGTAGCCGGGAACGCTGTTTTCATTGAATATAAAAGAACAACACAATAAAAACAGGCGGTAAGACAATGCAGGAGATTGATTTTTATCTGGTAGATGCGTTCAGCGATACCTCGTTCGGCGGCAACCCGGCAGCCGTTTGCCCGCTGAAAGCGTGGTTGCCCGATGAGACCTTACTGAAAATGGCGCAACAGCATAATCAGTCGGAAACGGCTTTTTTCGTCTGCAGTAAAGGGGGCATTGAGCTACGCTGGTTTACCACGCTCACCGAAGTCAATCTCTGCGGCCACGCTACGCTGGCGGCCGCGCACGTGCTCTTTACCGAACTGGATTACCCGGATTCACGGATCCACTTTGATACCGCCTCTGGCCGCCTGACGGTCAGCCGGGAGGGGGAGTGGATGACGCTGGACTTCCCGGCATGTCCAACCCATGAAGAGACGCCCCCGCCGGAGATGCTTTCGGCGCTGGGTATCAGCCGCTACGTTGAAGCCCGTAAAGGGCGCGCCTGGCTGATCGTTCTGGAAAATCGCCAGCAGGTTGAAGCGCTTGCGCCACGCTTCTCGGCGATGACGCCGGGCGAGCATAAGGTGAGCGTTACGGCGCGCGGTGAGGGGGAATATGATTTTGTCAGCCGCTTTTTCTCACCGGGCGTTTCCGTCCCGGAGGACCCGGTCACCGGCTCCGCCCACACGATGCTGATCCCCTACTGGAGCGAAAAGCTGGGCAAAACGACGATGTTTGCCCGTCAGGTTTCAGCGCGCGGTGGTGATGTACGCTGTGAGCTGAAAGGTTCGCGCGTGCTGATGAGCGGGCAGGCCACACTTTATCTGAAAGGCACAGTTTTTCTGCGCTAAATAGCCATAACAAAAGAGGAAGAGACAATGCAGGAAATTGATTTTTATCTGGTGGATGCCTTCAGCGACAAAACCTTTGGCGGCAACGCCGCAGCGGTATGTCCTCTGGAAGAGTGGCTGCCGGACGAGACGCTGCTCAAAATGGCGCAGCAGCATAACCAGTCTGAGACCGCCTTTTTCGTGCGCACCGACGGTGGGTTTGAGCTGCGCTGGTTTACCACGCTGGATGAAATTAACCTGTGCGGTCACGCTACGCTTGCCGCATCACACGTCATTTTCGAATACCTTGATTACCCGCATACCGAAATAACCTTCACCACCCGCTTCGTGGGTGAACTGACGGTTAAACGCAGCGGCGACTGGCTGACGCTGAACTTCCCCGCATGGTCGACGGAGGTTGTGGATAATCCTCCCGAGGTGCTGTTTAGCGCGCTGGGCATCACGGCGGCAAAAGAGGTGCGCGTCGGACGGGATTACATGGTGGTGCTGGAGAGCCAGCAGCAGGTGGAAGCGTTAACGCCGGATATTGGGGCCATGCTTCCGCTGGATAAAATGGTCTGCGTGACGGCGCCGGGAGAAGAATATGACTTCGTCAGCCGCTTCTTCTGCCCGGGCGAAGGGGTGCCGGAAGATCCGGTCACCGGATCCGCCCACAGCATGCTGATCCCGTACTGGAGCGAAAAGCTGGGCAAAACGTCACTCAATGCCCGCCAGGTGTCGTACCGTGGCGGGGATCTGCGCTGCGAGCTGAAGGGCGACCGCGTGCTGATTGGCGGCCAGGCGACCCTGTATCTGAAAGGGCGTGTCTTCCTGCGCTAGCTGAGGGAGGCGCCGCCGCATATCACCATCTCCTGGCCGGTGATGGCGGCGGCGTCTTCGCTAAGCAAGAAACTCACCAGTCCCGCCACCTCTTCTGGCGCGATTAAACGTCCGATTGGCGGACATTTCGGGGGTGAGGTTTCCCGCCCTGGGGCGCTGAGCATCGGCGTTTGGGTGGCCCCAGGCGAGACCACGTTAGCCGTGATCCCGCGCGGGGCCAGTTCCGCCGCCCAGCTCCTGACCATTCCTACCATCGCCGCTTTGGTGGCAACATACTGCGATCGTCCTGCTGCACCACGAGAGGTTCTGCTGCCTATCGCCACAAAGCGTCCGCCGGCAGCCATAGAGGGCGCATAATGGTTAAACAACGCCTCACAGGCCCGGACGTGGAGCTGCCACAGTGAGGCGCTAACGCGGCTTTCCAGCTGGCCCAACGGCGCGGCTGCCATCATCCCGGCGGCATGAATTACTGCCTGGGGCGCGGCGATGGTGTGCAGCGCATTGCACAACGCATCAGGATCGGTGATATCAACGCGAAGGCTTGTGAAGCCGGGCGTATCCAGCATCACGGCTCGGCGGCTGAGCCCGGTGACCTGCCAGCCCTCCGCCAGTAATCGCTTAACGATGGCCTCACCAATTCCGGAGCTGGCCCCGGTGACGACGGCGTGACGCATGTCAGACCTCCAGCATAGCGCGGGGAACCTTAAACACCGCTTTGCGGACCATCATCGGGGCCTCTACGGCGCATAGCGCCTGGTGAGGTTCTCCGGGATAAAAGACCACAAAGTCACCCTCGGCAAGCCGGACCCTGACGCTATGTTCGGCTGTTGAAGCAATAAAGAGATCCGGTTTACGTTCTTCATCTCCCGCTCTGCCTGCGGGAAGCGCTCCAGCATAAATATGCTCTTCACCCGCCAACACAATCTGGATGTCCGCCCACTGATGATGGTATTCCGTATGCCGGTCTGCGCGCGGCTGCGTCTGCGCCGGGCCAATGTGGCAAAACCACGGCGAATTCTCAGGCTGCCAGCGTCCGTCACCGCGTTCGCAGAGGGCCTTCAGCGTACAGTCCGGGCGGGAAAGCAGGGCGTATAGCGCCGACGGTAGCCCTGCCAGCGGCAGGGCGTTGAGATGCCCGATAATCATATTACCCCCTTGACCCATTCTGGCGTCACCCGCACGTATTTGATGGCCTGGCGGAAGTAGGTGTAAGCAATATGAAGATTGCCCTCAGGTCCCTGCTTGATGCTGGGATAAGAGAATTCGCGATTGAGTTTTTCCATGGAGTTGTTGGTCATGCAGTAACCATCCCCTTCATCCAGATGACGCTGCCACGGCCAGCTTTTCCCGCCGTCCGGCGAAATGGCGATGGTCATCGGCGCGCGCGGCGCGCCCCAGAAGGCAGTCCGCCCGCTGGTGACCACCGGCTCTTTACGACCGTCACCATCGTCAATTTCATCGTATAGCGATGCGCGACGTTCACGCGCACCGGCGGCGCTCATGGCGTTAAAGACCAGCGCGAGTTCACCGCTGGCAAGGGTTGTCATCTGGATAGAGGAGTTGTTGTTGGGTAGCTCCGTCGGCTCCGGTACTGACCAGCTTTCGCCGTTATCCGTTGACTGGCTGTAATAAATATTGTCCGCCCAGCGGCTGCGGAACAGCGCCACCAGGGTGCCGTTGTGAAGCGGGGTAATATTCATGTGTACACAGCCCAGGCTTTCCGGCACCTCGACATCGCGCCACGTTTTGCCACCATCTGCGGAGATTTTCACCGCGCTGATATCGTCGTTTCCGACCCATTTCTCTCCCGGCCGGGTGCGGCAGTAAAATACCGGCAGCAGCCAGCTGCCGTTGTCCAGCACGACAATGGGCTGGCGAATAAACGTGCCCGGTTTATCGAGCAGGGTTGCGATATCCCCCCAGGTTTTCCCCAGATCGCGAGACTGGCGATAGCGAACAATAGCCGTGTCCTGATTACCGGAAATCTGTGCGGTCCACAGCAGCCACAGCACGTTGTCCGGGGCCAGGAACAGAACCGGGTTTTGCTCGGAACGCGTGGCATCGTCCGACAGTTTTACCGCATCACTCCACTGCTGGCCGCCCGGAGCCAGGCGTGAACCCCATACGGAGATATCCGCAATACCTTCCTGGGTTCCTCCGAACCAGACGCACATCAGCGAGCCATCCGGGAGCGGCAGCAGATTCGCCGCGTGGTTTTGTGGGCAGGAGGAAGGCAGCATGGCGGCCTCCGTGCGGGCATCCTGTTGCGGGCGAACAATCCCGTCGGGGGTTACGGTTACAGACATATCAGACTCCATTATTTTCAACGGGGGTTGGCGCTTTTCCCGGAATGAGACGGTCGATCACCATGATGACGGCAGGGGTCAGCAGGGCAATGTACATATTGTTGATGCCGAAAGGATCGCCCAGCAGATACCAGACGGAGGTCACGACGCAGGCACCAATCAGGCCCGCATTGGCACCACGGGTGCTGCGGAAGAACGGGGCGTAGAAGGCGATAACGGCCACCACTGAAATCGACAGGCGAATAGCGCGGGTAAAGAACGAGAGCTTCAGGACTTCAGGCACCAGCAGAACAAAAATCAGCGGCAGGAAACCAATCAGCAGGGAGATCCAGCGGGTGGCCTTAAATTCCTGCTCAGGCGTCGGGTTGCGCATCGGCACGTAAAAGTCTTTTACCACCAGGGAGGCGATCGCCAGCGCAACGGTACTGACGCTGACGAAAATAGACGCCACCAGAGAGGTGGTGACCAGACCGGCCAGCCACGGGTTCATATCCTGCAGGAAAATCGGCATCGCATACAGGCTGTTAATCTCCGGGTGCAGGTATTTTGCCGCCACGCCGATTACCGCGATGGCCAGCGCAATCGGCAGGCAGAAGAAGAATGCAACCCAGGTAGAGCGTTTGGCCGATTTCACGTCTTTGGTTGAGGAGATGGCCTGAATCACAAACTGGGTACAGAAGATGGAACCAATGGTGCCGATGAGCCAGGCGAAAATGGTCGACGCGCCGATATTGCCATCCCAGGTCCAGTAGAAGTCCGGCATGTTTTCAACCATTGGCGCGAAGCCGCCCGTCTTAGACAGCGCAAAGCCCATGATGACCAGAATGCCGAAGTATTTCAGAGCGCTGTGCAAAACCGTCACCCAGGCCACACCCTTCATGCCGCCAAAGGCGAAATAGAAGGTACTGACGATGGCCGTAATGAAGGCGGCAACGGGGAGATTTACTTTCAGTACCGTGGAAATGGCCGCCGCGCCGCTAACGTAATTCCCCACGTTAACCAGCAGCAGGGCATAGATCATGATGATGGAGATAATGTTTTTGGTGCTGTTACCGTATTTTTCAGCAATCGCACCAGAGATGGTGATTTTCCCGGTGCTGTAGATGCGTTTTACCAGCAGCAGGCCAAAGAGCGGGAAGCCAATTGCGGCCCCGATGACGGACCAGGACGCAGCAAACCCGTCTTCAAACGCCGCCTGCGCGGTGCCGATAGTGGATTTGGCGCCGATATACTCGGACATCAGCAGGATCCCGACAATAAACGCCGGCATCGCGCGGGAGCCTTCCATAAAGTCCCCGGAGTTTTTACTGCGGATCCGGAAGGTTAGCCAGGTCGTGAACAGGATGTAGACAATGACTATGCCCACAATGATCAGGGTATCTTCAGCGGTAAAATTATTCATCTTTGCCTCTCTTCAGGGCGAGTGAATCCTGGGCACCTCGGGCACCCGGTATTCTTATTGACGAAACAAACGCCGTTTAGTTAAGTGACGTCGTCACTATTCGGCGTATCTGTTGGCACTGCTGCTCGCTAAACGCCACGGCATAGCGGCTTTCTCCGACGTCTTCCCCCATGATCTGCAGCGCTTTTTTGACTGCGGCAGGCGAAAACGCCACGTTGTAAAGCTCGGTGCGAAGCTGGGTGACGCGCTCCTGCGCCAGACGAGAACCGTCAATATCACCCGCGTTAAAGCGTGACCAGATGGCGTTGATGGCCTCCGGCGCCACGTTCGCCAGCCCGGAAATGCAGGCTGAACATCCGTCGACGAAGCCCTGATGGATAAGCGAATCCGGGCCGTTCAGCACGTCGAATCCGCCAATGTCGCTCACCGCATTGAGGAATCCGCTCAGGCTCTCGTAACTTCCGGCACTGTCTTTAATACCGATAATGTTCGGATGCTCGGCCAGCGCGCGTGCGGTAGCGGGCTCAATGGTGTTGCCGGTACGCGCCGGAATGTTGTACAGAAATACCGGGACGGCTAGCGCGTCGGCGATAGCGGTGTAATGTGCGACGAGTTCAGCCTGCTTCAGCGGAACGAAGTAAGGGGTAATGACGGAAACGGCGTCGACGCCCAGCGAGGCGATCTGTTTTCCGAGGCGGATGGTTTCACGGGTCGAGATTTCCCCAATGTGCGCCACTACCGGGGCGCGCCCGGCAACCGTTTCCACACAGGTACGGGTAACGGCGATTTTTTCTTCTTCGTTCAGCACGAAGAACTCACCGTTTGTGCCGCCGCAGAAGATGCCGTTACCAGCATTAAGTTGACGATCGATCTGTTGTTTAAGGCCCGGTAGGTTCAGCGCGCCTTCCGTGTCAAAGGGGGTCACGATGGCCGTCAGTACGCCCCTGATGTTGTTATACATGATTCACTCCCTGGCTATTCATGTTGGGAAACAGTGTCCGGTAAATCGCCTGCACCTCGTCGTGGTTGACCTGACAAGGGGCGTTGTTCATTAGTCGCTTAACGTTAAGGGCCGCATCGCTCAGGGAGGGGATGTCGTCGCGCGGTACGCCCAGCGCCTCCAGGTTGTCCGGCAGGTTGAGCCTGCGAACCAGCGCGGCAAAGTACTCCACCAGCGCGTGGGATTTCTCTTCGTCTGACAGCGCCGTATCCGCACCGGGCACCAAATCCCATACCTGCGCAAATTTCGTCACGCAGTGGGGGCGAACCGCTCGCATGCAGGGTGCCAGAAGAATGGCGTTAGCGACGCCGTGCGGCAGGTGATATTTACCGCCGAGCGGATAGGAAAGAGCGTGAACCAGGTGGGTGCCTGCATGCGCAATAGCAACCCCGCCGTAGTAAGACGCCCACAGCATCTCCAGCTTCGCCAGCAGATTTCCCGGTTCGGCGCAGGCCGTTTCAATGTTGTTCAGCAGCTTAGCCAGTCCCGTCAGCGCGGCGTTATCGCTGACCGGGTTGGCAACCGTTGAGGTGAAACACTCAATCAGATGACACAACGCGTCAATCCCGGTAGATGAGGCAATATGCGCGGGCATGCTGGTGGTCAGCTCTGGCAGCAGGGCGACGTAATCGGGCAGCAGTACGGGGGAGATAATGCCCACTTTCGTGTTTTGCTCCGGAATCGCAAGAATGGCATTCGGCGTCGCTTCCGAGCCGGTTCCGGCAGTGGCCGGGATCAGCAGAGAGGGGATGCGCGCCTCAGGTTTTATGCCCGCCAGAAGGTTATCCAGCCCCGGCGACAGCGGATGACACAGCACTGAGAGCAGTTTGGCCACATCCAGTACGCTACCGCCGCCGATCCCCACGATAAGCCCAAACGTCCCGCTTAACCCCGCGAGCAGCTGGCTGACATCGTGGTGGGAGGGTTCAGGCGGCACGCTGTCAATAATCGTGACGCGGCGGTTGTCCTCTTCGAGGAGCGCGCGGATCTGCTTTGCTGCCTCCAGACGCGCAATGTTGCCGTCCGTCACCAGCAGCAGCTGCGTTTTATCAGTGAGTAACGGCCTGATGGCGGCGATGGCATTCGCGCCGCTAATAATGGTGCTGTTGATCGTAACCACGCTTTTCTCCTGTCTCTGTGTCCATGATTGATTTCGCTCAAATAAGGCGCTTCATGGTCATCGTGTGGCTAAATTTATAATTTATTCGCAAACTGATTAACTTGATCTTGCTCACATATGATCAATCATGATTGAATATAATCATTTGCAGGAAAGGCGAACCCGGAGTGGGGATGAAAGTGAACAATCTGTACAGAGAGGTCGTGGTCGTCGCAGATGACTTTACCGGTGCTAACGATGCCGGCGTCAGCCTGGCGCTGTGCGGCAAAAAAGTCAGCGTGGCGTTTCATACACCTTTTACCCAGGCGACCGATGCGCTGATCGTCAATACCGATTCCCGGGCGCTGTCGGCATGGGAGGCGGCCGAAAAGGTGGCCGCACTCGGGGCGGATATCGCGAATGCCCGCTGGCTTATCAAAAAAATGGATTCGACGCTGCGCGGCAACGCGGGGGCCGAGTCACAGGCCCTGAAGACATTAAGCGGCAAGCGCCAGGTGATTGTTGCCCCGGCATACCCCGCGGCAGGGCGGATCACGCGGCACGGCAGGTGTCTGGTAAACGGCATTGCGGTGGACGAAACCGAATTTGCCAGCGATCCCAAAACGCCCGTTCCGTCTGCCGCGATTGCTGACCTTTTTCGCGACGTGAGCGGTAAAAACGTGACCGTGGAGACGCTGGCAGCCGAACTGGCGCAGGGAACGGAGTGGATCTTCGTTGATGCGCAGACCGACGAGGAGCTGGACGCCATTATCACCGCAGCAATGACCTGCGCGCAGATGCCGCTGCTGGTGGGCTCTGCCGGGCTATGCGATGCGCTGGCCCGTCATCTGGCCCCGGCGCGACGCAAGCAGCTGTTGGCCGTGGTGGGATCGATGAGTGAGATCGCTCAACGCCAGGTCGCACTGGCCACAGGTGCTTCCGGCGTCTCGTCGGTATTCATTGATGTGAATGACGTTTTGCGCGGCGTTACGGCCGGGTATCTCGCCCGGATCGCGCAGTTGCTACAGGCTGGGCATCACTGCATTGTTCATACCTGCGCGGGCAATGATGCTCGCCATCAGGTCGAGCAACTCTGTCGGCAGCATCACGTCACCCGGGCTGGCCTGGGCGAAAAAATCTGTACGTTTTTAGGCGAACTGACCCGACAGGTGCTTGCGGTGCACGAGCCGGACGCGCTGTACGTCTCCGGTGGCGATGTGGCGATGGCCGTTGCCAGGGCACTTGGTGCGCGGGGGTTTGAGATCGCCGGGTGCGTCGCACAGTGCGTACCTTACGGAAAATTTCTGGGTTGCGGCTGGCAGCAGCCGGTAATGACCAAAGCAGGGGGCTTCGGAAAGGAAGAGACGCTGCTTGAGGTTTTGCATTTTATCGAGGAGAGACTGAGTGACTAAAATCATTGCTGTAACCATGGGTGACCCGGCTGGCATTGGCCCGGAAATCATTATCAAATCCCTCACCGAAGGCGAGCTTTCAGGGGCGCCGGTTGTTGTCGTGGGCTGCGCCAGAACGCTGCAGCGGGTGCTGGATAAAGGGATCGCCGGGCAGGCGGATATACGTCTTATCGCTGCGGTGAGAGACGCGAAATTTGCCCCTGCCGTGATTAACGTGCTGGACGAACCGCTGGCCGATCCTGATGCGTTAAAGCCGGGTGTCGTTCAGGCTGCAGCAGGGGATCTGGCCTATCGCTGCGTGAAGCGAGCCACCGAACTGGCGATGGCGGGCAAGGTGAAGGCTATCGCGACGGCTCCTCTGAATAAAGAGGCTTTGCATCTCGCCGGTCATCTCTATCCGGGTCACACCGAGCTGCTGGCGCATCTGACCGACAGCAAAGATTACGCCATGGTGCTGTATACGGATAAGCTGAAGGTGATCCACATTACCACCCACATTGCGCTGCGCAAATTCCTTGATACGCTCAATCAGGATCGGGTAAAAACCGTGATTGGTATTGCGGATAGCTTCCTGAAACGCGTCGGGTTCACTCATCCTCGCATTGCCGTTGCCGGTGTAAACCCGCATGCGGGTGAGAACGGCCTGTTTGGTGACGAAGAGATTAATATTGTCGGCCCGGCCGTTGAGGCAATGAAAGCGCAGGGGCTAAACGTCACCGGACCGTGTCCGCCGGATACGGTATTTATGCAATGCCACGAAGGAATGTATGACATGGTCGTTGCGATGTATCACGATCAGGGGCATATTCCGCTAAAATTGCTCGGCTTTTATGACGGGGTGAATATCACCGCCGGGTTGCCGTTTATCCGTACCTCTGCAGACCACGGAACCGCGTTCGATATTGCCTGGACCGGTAAAGCGAAGTCTGAGAGCATGACGGTGTCTATCCAGTTGGCTATGCAAATTACACGGGAATGATATGAAGGGATATAACCGGTTAGAGCAGATAATGGATTACCTGAAAGGGCATAATCTGGTGACGGTGGATCAGCTGGTGGCAATTACCGACGCCTCTCCGGCAACGATCCGCAGGGATTTGATTAAGCTCGATCAGGAAGGCGTGATTAGCCGTACCCATGGCGGCGTCACCCTTAACCGGTTTATTCCTTCCCAGCCCACGACGCATGAAAAAATGCAGCGCAGTCTGGCGGAAAAACACGCTATCGCCAGCGCGGCAGCGAGCTTTGTTAAAGCAGGGGACGCCATTGTGCTGGATGCTGGCACCACGATGATTGAACTCGCTCGTCAGCTGACGCATCTGCCGCTTCGCGTGATCACCAGCGATTTGCACATTGCGCTGTTTCTCTCGGAATTCCGACAGATTGAAGTGACGATTATCGGCGGGCGTATCGATGATTCGAGCCAGTCCTGCATCGGTGAACACGGCCGTCGCCTGCTGCAAAACGTCTGGCCGGACGTGGCTTTTGTCAGCTGTAACGGATGGGATATCACCCGCGGCATAACCTCGCCGACGGAAGAGAAGGCCGCGCTGAAGCGCGATTTAATTGCCAATGCTAAACGCCGCGTGCTGCTGGCGGACAGCTCCAAGTATGGCGCCTGGTCACTGTTTAACGTGGCGCATCTTCATACCCTGACGGATATCGTGACGGACAGCAGGCTGGATGAGACGACACAGGCCGAGCTGAGGGCGTTAGATGTCCAGCTGACGCTGGCGTCATGACATAAGTTAATACTATGTAGCACCCCGGCAGGCCTGAGCTATGTTGAAATTTAGCCTCACATAAAAAGCAAGGAGCCTGCCATGTATTCCATTACCTCTGAATCTGCACGTCATCCGGACATTCTCAAACTGATCGCGGCGCTTGACCGCTATCAGGGCGAGCTCTATCCCGCCGAAAGCAACCATCTCCTCGACCTCGCTGCGCTGCCTGATACATCGCTTATCCTGATGGTCATACGAGACCAGCAGCTGCGCGCCGTGGGCTGTGGAGCTATTGTTCTCAACGGTGACGGAACGGGGGAGATGAAGCGGGTCTATATCGATCCGGCCCATCGCGGGCAGCATCTCGGCGAGACGCTGCTGGCTGCCCTGGAAGATGAAGCCCTGAGCCGCCATTGTCACACCGTAAGGCTGGAGACGGGCATCAAACAGCGCGCCGCGGTTCGTCTGTATGAGCAGTGCGGGTACGATTTGCGTCCGGCGTTTGCCCCGTACGCTGAGGACCCGCTCAGCCTGTTTATGGAGAAGGCGCTGGTTGAAGACGTTCGTTTAGCAGCGCTATAAAGGCTTCCAGCTGGCGGGTCATCGCCCCGCGTCGCCACACCAGCCAGGTAGTGAGCCAGCGCCAGTTTTCCGCCAGCGGCCAGGCTTCAACCTGATGATGTCCCGGCATACTCTCCAGCATCGAGCGCGGCATCAGCGCGATGCCCGCGCCCGCAATAACGCAGGCGAGCATGCCGTGATAGGACTCCATCTCATGAATGCGGCCGGGCGTGGCTCTGTCCGCATGAAACCAGCTTTCCAGGTGTCGGCGGTACGAGCAGTTCGCGCGAAAGGCATAAACGTCGCTGCCGCTGACCTGCGCGGCGCGCGTCACCTCCGCATGCCCGGCAGGCGTGACCAGCATCATCTCTTCCCTGTAGACCGGCATGCCCTCCAGCTCCGGGTGCGACAGTGGCCCGTCGACAAAGGCGGCGCTTAGGGTTCCCTCCAGTACGCCATCAATCATTGTCCCGGAAGGCCCGGTAGAAAGGGCAAACTGGATGCGCGGATAGCGCTGGTTAAACTGCGCCAGCGTTTCAGGAATGCGCACCGCGGCGGTGCTTTCCAGCGCGCCGAGGGCAAATAACCCCTGCGGCTCATCTCCCGCGACGACCATGCGCGCTTCATCCACCAGGGCGAGGATCTGCCTGCTGTAGCGCAGGAAGTTATGCCCGGCGGGGGATAGGCGTAAGCGCTGGTTCTCACGAATAAACAGCTCAACGCCAAGATCGGCTTCCAGCTGGCGGATGCGGGTCGTCAGGTTGGACGGCACGCGATGCACCTTCTGCGCCGCCTGGGTGATGCTGCCCGTCAGCGCGACGGCGTTAAACATTTCAAGCTGGGTTAAGTCCATAGCATTCTCGTTTCGTGAATAAGGTGGTTAGTATTATTCATTTTTAAGAAATAGCAGAGTGAGCCACAATGAATCAACCGAAATGCGTGGAGAACATCATGAAATATTCATCTGCTACACATGCCCTCTCTATTAACCCGGCAACGGGGGAAACCCTCGCTGCGTATCCCTGGGCGACGCCGGAAGAGGTTGAACGCGCGATTGCTCAGTCTGACGCGGGGTATCGCCAGTGGCGACGCGAAAGCGTGTCCCACCGGGCGCAGAAGCTGCGGGATCTCGGCGCCGCGCTGCGAAACCGCGCGGAAGAGATGGCGCAGATAATCTCCCGTGAAATGGGGAAACCCATCCTGCAGGCGCGGGCGGAAGTGGCAAAATCCGCCGGTCTGTGCGACTGGTATGCCGAGCATGGCCCGGCGATGCTGCGTGCGGAGCCTACGCTGGTGGAAAACCACAACGCGGTCATTGAATACCGTCCGCTGGGGCCGATTCTTGCGGTGATGCCATGGAACTTCCCGCTCTGGCAGGTGCTGCGCGGCGCGGTGCCGATCCTGCTGGCAGGTAACAGCTATCTGCTTAAGCATGCGCCAAACGTGCTCGGCTCTGCGGATCTTATTGGGCAGATTTTTGCGGATGCCGGTTTCCCTGAAGGCGTATTCGGCTGGGTGAACGCCACCAATGACGGCGTAAGCCAGGCGATTAACGATCGCCGTATTGCGGCCGTGACCGTCACCGGAAGCGTGCGTGCCGGTGCAGCCATCGGCGCGCAGGCGGGGGCCGCGCTGAAAAAATGCGTTCTTGAGCTGGGTGGCTCCGACCCGTTTATCGTTCTCAACGATGCCGACCTGGATCTTGCCGTGAAGGCGGCGGTGGCGGGTCGCTACCAGAATACCGGGCAGGTGTGCGCGGCGGCGAAACGTTTTATCGTCGAGGAGGGTATCGCAGAGGCCTTTACCCGGCGTTTTGTCGAGGCCGTTTCTGCGCTGAAGCTGGGCGCACCGGATCGGGAAGAGAACTTTATTGGCCCGATGGCGCGTTTTGACCTGCGCGACGAACTGCATCAGCAGGTGCAGGCCACTCTGGCCGAAGGGGCAACGCTTCTGCTGGGCGGAGAGAAGATCGGCGGAGAGGGCAATTACTACGCGCCAACCGTGCTGGCCAACGTCACCCCGTCGATGACGGCGTTCCGCCAGGAACTGTTTGGTCCGGTCGCGGCCATTTCTGTTGCGAAAGACGCGGAGCACGCCCTGACGCTTGCCAACGACAGCGACTTTGGCCTGTCCGCCACCGTCTTCACCGCTGACGCAGCGCTGGCGGATAAATTCTCCCGCGAACTGGAGTGCGGCGGCGTGTTTATCAACGGCTTTAGCGCCAGCGATGCGCGCGTGGCCTTCGGCGGCGTGAAGAAAAGCGGCTTTGGCCGCGAGCTTTCCCACTTTGGGCTGCACGAGTTCTGCAACGTGCAAACGGTGTGGAAGGATCGCGTGTAATTTATCGCCCGCCTGTGATTTCGGCCCTCATCACGAGGGCCGTTGTCATTTATCTGCAATGGTTCTGTCATTTTCATTTCGTAGACTCGCACGCGTCTAACGCATTGTTAATGAAGATAATTATGAACCTAACGCAAATTTTTCGCCGTATTGCGCAGCGTCTCACCCCTCGTCACTTTGGCCTGCTGACGGGTATCTTTTGCATTATTGGCCTTTTCTCCGCGCTGCAGCTCTCCTCATCATTCCTGCTTAACGCCTCCCTGAACGACGCCCAGCGTAATGAGCAGCAAAACCTGCTGGCCTGGCAGCAGCAGAGCAAGCTGGATCTGGCCCGCGTTTCCCTGCTGGCGGCAAGCGATCTGCTTAACCGGTCCGGCGTCTGGTTTATGCAGGATAAAGAGACCGGTTCCGACGGAAGCTGGCATAGCCTGATGGACGATGCGCAAAAGGCGCTGACGGTTTCTCAGCAGGCGTGGAAGGCCTGGCAGGCGCTGAATCCGCCGAAAGACGATGCCCTGGTGAACAGCTATCAGCTTTTCTACGGCGCGATCAAAGAGCAGGCAGACGGGCTTCTCAAGACCAATACCATCGACGCTTTTTTTGCCGTACCGGCTCAGGCGTTTCAGTCTGATTTTAACGACAACTATGCGCGCTATCAGCAGGCAAGCGAGAAGCAGGCCATGCAGGGGCGCCAGAGCCTAATGGCACAGCTCTCCGGCCTGCAAACGTTGTTCCTGTTTGCGCCGGGGCTGCTGCTCGCCATCGCGGTTGCCGTCTGGTTCGGCATGTCCAGATGGGTCATTACGCCGCTGCGTCGGTTGATTGCGCATATTAACCGGCTGGCGGCAGGGGATCTCTCCGGCACGCCGCCGAACGTCATGCGCTTCAACCGGGAGATAGGGCAGCTTAGCGACAGCATTGCGACGATGCAGCACGGTCTACAGCAGCTGGTGACCCAGGTCAGCCATGCCACTGCCACCATGGTGGAGAACATTGGCTCCCTGGCGGAGGGTAATCAGAAGCTGTATCAGCAGTCAGCGCGCCAGGCGAAAGAGCTTGAGGATGTGACGGCGCATATCGCGTCGCTGGAAAGCCATGTGGAAGGGAATACCGGCTATGCCAGGCTCGCCAGCTCGCGGGCCGATGAAGCGCGGCAGGCCGCCGTGGGTGGCGACCAGATGATGTCTACCGTCAATGCGTCCATGCAGGCGATCGTCGACCGATCTTCTGAGATGCGCGGGATCGTGGCGATGATCGACAGCGTGGCGTTTCAGACCAACATCCTGGCGCTAAATGCGGCCATCGAGGCGGCCCATGCCGGAAACCAGGGGCGCGGCTTTGCCGTCGTCGCGCGGGAAGTCGGGCTTTTGGCCAGAAAAAGCAGCCACTCGACGCAGACCATTCAGGAGCTTATTAACCGCTCGCTGCAGGGCATTGAAGACGGTTCTCGAGCCGTTACCCTGATGGAAGAGAATTTGCAGCAGGTCACCGGTCTGGTGGGCAATTTAAGCAGTTTGCTTAATGAGATCTCAACCGCCACGCTCAGTCAGGGGGACAGTATTCACCAGATGACGCGCCAGCTTCAGGCGCTGAATCAGGTATCCCGTCAGACGGACCTGCTGGTCTCTGACGCCTCGGATGCCTCTGAGCGGCTGCAAAAGCAATCCGATCTTTTATTGCAGGCCGTTTCGCGTTTTCGTCTTAGCGCCTGACGCAATACATAAGCCTCTGTTATACTCGCAGCCCGTTTTAGCCTGAGGGCAAGGAGCAAAGTGTGGCTGCGGTCATCCATAATGAGATGTTGGACGAGATTCTGGCGCAGGTTCGTCCGTTAATTGGAAAGGGGAAGGTTGCCGACTATATTCCGGCCCTTGCCTCGGTAAGCGGGAATAAGCTGGGGATTGCTATCTGTACCATCGACGGACAGCGATACCAGGCAGGCGATGCAACGGAACGTTTTTCCATTCAGTCCATCTCGAAAGTGCTGAGCCTGGTTGCGGCGATGCGCCAGTATGAAGAAGACGAGATCTGGGAGCGTGTCGGTAAAGATCCTTCCGGCCAGCCTTTTAACTCGCTGCTTCAGCTTGAGATTGAACAGGGTAAACCGCGAAATCCCTTTATCAATGCCGGGGCGCTGGTGGTCTGCGATATGCTGCAAAGCCGCCTCAGCGCACCGCGCCAGCGAATGCTTGAGATTGTTCGCCAGCTCTCGGGCGTTGACGATATTGCCTATGATGCGGTGGTGGCACGCTCGGAGTTTGAACACTCCGCCCGTAACGCGGCTATCGCGTGGCTGATGAAATCCTTCGGTAATTTCCACAACGACGTGGCGACCGTGCTGCAAAACTACTTCCATTACTGCGCCCTGAAAATGAGCTGCGTTGAGCTGGCTCAGACGTTCCTGTTCCTTGCGCACCAGGGGCACGCGCCGCATCTCGACCAGGAGGTTGTTTCTCCGCTTCAGGCTCGGCAGGTTAACGCGCTGATGGCCACCAGCGGGATGTATCAAAACGCCGGTGAGTTTGCCTGGCGCGTTGGGCTTCCGGCTAAATCGGGCGTCGGCGGCGGGGTCGTGGCGATTGTGCCGCATGAAATGGCGATAGCCGTCTGGAGCCCGGAACTGGATGAAACGGGAAATTCGCTTGCCGGCGTGGCGGTTCTGGAGAAACTGACCCAGCGCCTGGGGCGTTCCGTATACTGATGTCCGATCTGGATCCTCTCTTTTCCCGCCTGGCGCGATCGACATTTCGCTCGCGCTTTCGCTTAGGCGATAAGGAACGACAGTACTGCTGGGACAAAGGCCCCGAAACCATTGACCAGCATGCCGCGGATTTTGTCGAAAAGCGCCTTGCGCCCGCGCACCCCGCAAACGACGGTAAACAGACGCCCATGCGCGGTCACCCGGTGTTTATCGCCCAGCATGCCACCGCCACCTGTTGTCGGGGCTGTCTGGCAAAATGGCATAATATTCCACAGGGCGTGACGCTCACCGCGCCGCAACAAAATTATATCGTCAGCGTCATCCACCACTGGCTGGTGCTGCAGATGAACGCCTAAATTTGACGAGTTATGCTCCCGTGGTATTTGTGTTATAGATGCATCCCAAGTTAGTCCCGATCATGCTGACGACCGCAATAATTGCCATAAGCTTTCATATGGAATGATATTTAATGCGTTCTGCTCTTACCGCTTTCAGGCCGTTCCAGGTTGACACGCCGCTGCGAAATGCATCGACGATCTTCATCCTCACCACCTTATTCTATTTTGTGGGCGCGGAATTACGGCTCGTTGAGGCCCTGTCGCTGTTCTGGCCGCTGAACGGCGTCATGGCGGGGATCTTCGCCCGCTATGTTTACCTGAATCGCCTGCACTACTATGCGGTATGTTATGTCGCGATGCTGTTGTACGACGCGGTGACGACTAACTGGGGGATAGCCTCAGTGGTGATTAACCTGTCTAACATGATCTTTATCGTTGTCGTCTCCGTACTGGTTCAGCGCGACAAGCGGCTGATGAAGAAAACCCCCGATCCGCTTAACGCATTACGCCTGTTTAACTACTGTCTGATTGCCGCGCTGCTTTGTGCCTTGCTCGGCGCGGTGGGGTCTGTTGGGATTGACAGTCATACCTTCTGGCCGCTGTTTGCCGACTGGTTTAGCGAGCAGTTCTCAACCGGCGTGCTTGTTGTGCCCTGTATGCTCACGTTGCGTATGCCCGGGCGTGAACTCAGGTTACGTCTGGAGCAGCTGCTGCCGGTGATGGCGCTGATCGTCTCGGTGGTCGCGTCGGTGGTGATTGGCGGAGCGGGGAGCCTCTCGTTTCCTCTGCCTGCGCTTATCTGGTGTGCGGTTCGTTACTCATTGCCTGCCACCTGTCTGCTGACGTTTATCACGGGCGCCACTGAAATTATTCTGGTCGCCAACTCGATTATTAATATTGCCGTGGCCACGCCGTTTACGACGACAATGATGTTTTCAGCCCGGCTGGGCATTGCCACGATGGCGATCTGCCCGGTGATGGTCTCCGTCAGCATGGCGGCGATTAATTCCCTGATCCGTCAGGTTTCGCTGAGGGCGGATTATGACTTTTTAACGCACGTCTACTCGCGTTCCGGGCTTTACGAGGCGTTAAAGCATGAAGAGACGTACCGGCATACACGTTTTCTGACCGTCATGCTGCTGGATATTGATTACTTCAAAAGCATTAATGATAACTACGGCCACGAGTGCGGAGACCGCGTGCTGGCGTCGTTTGCCCGACAGGTTCAGCAGGTGGTTGGCGAAGACGGCATGGTGGCGCGTATGGGCGGGGAAGAGTTCGCTGTGGTGGTCAATTCAGGCGACGCGCAGCACGGTTTCGCACTGGCTGAACGTATCCGATCCACCGTTGCCAGCCATCCTTTTACATGGCGTCACCAGACGCTCTTTCTGACGGTCAGTATTGGCCTCGGAAGCGGAAAGGCTGAGTCGTGGCAGTTGACCGAGGTCTTCAACAAGCTCATGGCCGAAGCGGACGATCATCTCTATCGTTCAAAAAAAGCGGGTCGAAACCGCACCAGCGCCCGGGTGGCGGACGAGCAAATTGCCGCGCCCTCCGGGAGTGAAACATAGCTGCGTTAATCGTCATAAGGCATTGACGTGAATAGTAAGCGGCTTAACAGGCTGTCAGAACACTGACAATGTCTCTGTTTAAGCTACGCTTTTAGTAACGCTTTACGTCAGGAGACATTATGAAAGCACCTGCAACCCCTGAAAATGAAACAGACAGACTCAACTCGCTGCGAGAATCAGGTCTGCTTGAGATCGACAGTTCCCCGGCGTTTGACCGATTAACGCGTCTGGCAAAACGCTTCTTCCAGGTGCCGCTGGCGATGGTCAATCTCATTGATGAGCATTCGCTAATCGTGAAGTCGGCCGACGGCCAGGCGCCCGGCACCGTTCCGCGTAACATCTCATTTTGTGGGCATACGATCCTCGCCGAAGCGCCGCTGGTGGTGGGGGATATGCTTCAGGACGATCGTTTCGCGGATAACCCGCTGGTGGCCGGTGAACCTCGCGTGCGGTTTTACGCGGGCTTCCCGCTGCGCCTGCGTGACGGCGCTAGCGTTGGCTCGCTGTGCCTGATTGATTACGCTCCTCGGGAGTTTTCTGCCGCCGATCTCGCCGTGCTGGGAGACCTTGGCGCGCTGGCGGAAGATGAATTTGCTGCCATCAGCGC
The DNA here is from genome assembly GCF_018383635.1 of Enterobacter sp. 120016. Taxonomy (NCBI): domain Bacteria; kingdom Pseudomonadati; phylum Pseudomonadota; class Gammaproteobacteria; order Enterobacterales; family Enterobacteriaceae; genus Enterobacter; species Enterobacter sp. 120016. The sequence continues at coordinate 47,075 of NZ_JAHAWC010000001.1, forward strand.
GGCGACCACGGATGAATTAACCGGGCTATTCAACCGTCGGGGCTTTAATCAACTCGTGCGCTTCACGCTTTCCGTTGCCCGGCGCCGGGCCGAGCCGCTGACGCTCGGCTGGCTGGATTTGGATCGCTTTAAGGAAATTAACGATCGCTTCGGGCATGAAGAGGGGGATAAGGCGCTGAAAGCCATGGCGCAACTGATGCGTGCCTCTTTCCGTGAAGCGGATCTGCTGGTTCGTTTTGGCGGGGACGAGTTCGCCGTGCTGTTCGCGGATACGGATGAGCAGGGCGCCTGGATTGCCATGCAGTATCTCGCCGAGCAGGTCGAAAGCTATAACGCCCGGAAGCTTCACCCCTGGTCGCTCCACTTCTCATGGGGGCTAAGTGAATTCGATCATAACGGCAACGACCTGCAGCAGTGGTTAAAAGAGGCCGATGAAAAAATGTATGCCATGAAGCAGCAGCGCCAGCGCACCCGGTGACATAACAAAAGCCTATGTCCGATCCGTTTGCGTTAAGAAGATGTTAAATGCACAGTGACGGTATTCAACGTAAGGAAAAACAATGAATACCTCACTGCAAATCAAAAATCTCACCCGAGACGAAATTCTTACCCACCTTGATGCGCTGGCCGGGATCCTCGAAAACTGTGTGAACGGCGGGGCATCCGTCAGCTTTATGCTTCCCTTTAGCCTGGAGAAGGGCCGTTCTTTCTGGCGCGGCATTGCTGAAAGCGTAGGGCGCAACGAACGCCTCGTGCTGGCCTGTGTCGACCCGCAGGACGGCGTCATCGGAACGGTGCAGCTGATTGTTGACCAGCCGGAAAACCAGCCGCATCGAGCCGATGTGGCGAAGCTGCTGGTTCATGAGAAAGCGCGCCGGAAAGGGGCCGCGATGGCATTGATGGAAGCGCTTGAAGCTGAGGCCCGGGCCAGGAATATTTCGGTTCTGGTACTAGATACCTCCACCGGCAGCGGGGCCGAGACCTTTTACCAGCGCGCCGGATGGCAAAAGGTTGGCGAGATCCCGCGCTATGCGCTGATGCCGGACGGCGCCATGACGGCCACGTCCGTGTTCTATAAGTTCTTATGATTATTTTGTACAACTACGCCGTGGATTGATCAAAACAGGGTTCCCGGTCGTTAAGTTTTGATAAGTTATCGTACCAATCTTATCAGGCTGTATGACTAATCATAAAAGGAACCCCCTTGTGAACACGCTCAACCGTCGTGATTTTCCCGGTGCTCAATACCCAGAACGCATCATTCAGTTTGGCGAAGGCAACTTCCTGCGTGCTTTTGTCGACTGGCAAATTGACCTGTTAAATGAACATACCGATCTTAACGCCGGTGTGGTTATCGCCCGTCCTATTCAGAGCAACTTCCCGCCGTCGCTGAGCACTCAGGATGGACTGTATACCACTATCATTCGCGGCCTGAATGAGAAGGGTGAGGCGGTAAGTGAGAGCCGTCTTATCCGCTCGGTTAACCGTGAGATCAGCGTCTACGACGACTATGACGCGTTTCTGAAACTGGCACACAACCCGGACATGCGCTTTGTTTTCTCGAACACTACCGAAGCGGGTATTAGCTACCACGCGGGTGACCGATTCGACGATGCCCCTGCGGTGAGCTACCCGGCTAAGCTGACGCGACTGCTGTTTGAGCGCTTCAGCCACTTCAACGGCGCACCGGATAAAGGCTGGATCATCATTCCGTGCGAACTGATTGACTACAATGGGGATGCACTGCGTGAACTCGTCCTGCGCTATGCCCAGGAGTGGGCGCTGCCTGCGGCCTTTATCCGGTGGCTAAACGACGCCAACAGCTTCTGCTCGACGCTGGTTGACCGTATCGTGACCGGTTACCCGCGCGATGAAGCGGCAACGCTGGAAGCTGAGCTGGGCTATCACGATGGGTTCCTGGACACGGCTGAACATTTCTATCTGTTTGTTATCCAGGGGCCGGCATCCCTTGCTCAGGAACTCCGTCTGGATAAGTACCCGTTAAATGTGCTGATTGTCGACGACATCAGGCCCTACAAAGAGCGCAAAGTCGCCATCCTGAACGGCGCGCACACGGCGCTGGTGCCGGTGGCATTCCAGGCCGGGCTGGATACGGTGGGCGAGTCGATGAATGATGCAGAGATCTGCGCATTCGTCGAAAAAGCGATTTATCAGGAGATAATTCCTGTTCTCGATCTGCCGCGTGACGAGCTGGAATCATTTGCCAGTGCGGTAACAGGGCGTTTCCGTAACCCCTACATCCGACACCAGCTGCTTTCCATTGCGCTCAACGGCATGACCAAATACCGCACACGCATCCTCCCGCAGCTGCTGGCAGGGCAGAAGGCAGGCGGACAATTGCCTGCACGTCTGACGTTCGCTCTGGCTGCATTGATCGCGTTTTATCGCGCGGAGCGTAACGGGGAGAACTATCCGGTGCAGGATGACGCATTCTGGCTGGAACGTTATCAGCAGCTCTGGGCGCAGCACCGCGACCAGCAGCTCACTACCCGTGACCTGGTGCAGTCAGTGCTGAGCGTGAGCGAGCACTGGGAACAGGATCTGACGCAGGTCGCCGGTCTTGTTGACCAGGTTACCCTGGACCTGGATGCGATTCTGCTGAAAGGAATGCGCGCAGCGGTTAAATCCCTTTGCTAATCACGTGACCCGGCTACGGCCGGGTTTAACGACACCCTTATTTAGTTACAACATACTATTTGCCCTTTTTTTTAAAAGCACCTGCAGCACCGTGCGGTTATTGCTAAGCAGGCGAGAAAATTCAATGTTTCGTTAACATGCTTGCAACTGTGAGGGGGATCACGTTTAATAGCTTCGCTCTTTTCTTTCCTGAAACTCACTATGATTGTTCGTCCTAAACAGCACTGGCTACAACTGATTTTTGTCTGGCACGGTTCGGTACTTCCCAAAATCTACACCCGATTGCTGCTCAACTTCCTGCTTTCTATCGCCGTTATCCTGATGCTGCCGTGGTATACCTCGCTGGGCATCAAATTTACCGTGGCGCCATTTAGCATTCTCGGCGTGGCGATCGCTATCTTTCTCGGTTTCAGAAACAACGCCTGTTATTCACGCTACGTTGAGGCTCGCCTGCTCTGGGGACAGCTGATGATAGCGGCACGCTCGCTGTTTCGCGAGGTAAAAAACACGTTACCTGACGATAAGCACCTGGGGGAATTTGTCCGCCTGCAGATTGCTTTTGCCAACTGCCTGCGCATGACCCTTCGGCGGGAGCTGAGCGCCGAGCAGCTCTCTCGTTATCTTGCTCCGGATGATTTACGTCACGTGATGAGCGCCAACTCGCCGGCAAACCGTATTTTACTGATCATGGGGGAGTGGCTGGCCGTGCGGCGGCGAAACGGGCAGCTTTCAGACATCCTGTTCCACAGCCTGAATAACCGTCTCAACGATATGTCCATCGTGCTTTCCGGGTGCGAGCGCATTGCGACAACGCCGGTGCCGTTTGCCTATACGCTGATTTTGCACCGCACGGTGTATCTGTTCTGCATCATGCTGCCGTTCGCGCTGGTTGTGGATCTGCACTACATGACGCCGTTTGTCTCGGCACTGATCTCCTACACCTTTATCTCGCTGGACACCCTGGCGGAAGAGCTGGAAGACCCGTTCGGCACTGAGAATAACGATCTGCCGCTGGACGCCATCTGCAACATGATGGAACGCGATCTGCTGCAGATGAACGATGAAGAGAACATTCCGGAAAGGCTGATGCCGGATAAGCATTATCAGCTGACCTGACGGGCGTTCCACTCGTCGCGGGTGATCTCCCACAGCTCAGAATCCAGCATACCGCTGACGTAGGCTTTTTGTTCCGTTCTGATAAGCCGCATGCCGCTACTGTCTGAAATACGCCGGGATCGGCTGTTGGCGGCGGCTTTCGGGGCGCGTAATACGGGTTTGTTTAGCGTATTGAACCAGTAATCCGTCGCGGCAATGCTGGCCTCGCGCATGTATCCCTGGCCCTGAAACTCCGGGGCCAACCAGAATCCTCGGTTGTTATCTTCCACATCGTACAGGCAGATAATACCCATCAGCGCGTCCGGCACCTCGCGACGACGAATGCTCCAGAACCAGGCAATCCCTTTCGCCATATCCGGCAGCGCCACGTTGTTGACATAGTTTTCCGCTCCGTTATCCGGGTAGGGCCAAGGCACCGAAGAGACCATATAGCGGACAATCTCCCAGCGCGGATAAAGCTTTTGAATCTGGGCCGCATCTTCGGCAACCAGCGGTTTTAGCAGCAGGCGTTCTGTCGTGAGCGTCGGTATCGTCATCCGCGGATCTCCATATTTAAGCGTTATGCTTTTGTTTGCGTTCTGGTATTTTCATCTTTACGGCACTCTATCCCAGTGAGCTCTTTTCCCATACTACTAAGAATTGCAGAGGTCATCATGGTATTAAGACGGGCCAACCCCCAGGAAGCCGAAATACTCTGGAATATTCGCAATCAGGCGATTCGTCACGGCTGTAAAACCAGCTACGACGCCGACGTCATTGCGCGCTGGACGCCAGATCTCATGCCCGACCGCTTTCGGCAGACGATCGTTGAATACCCTTTTTATGTGGTGGAAGATGAAAAGGGTGATATTGCGGCAACCGGCTATCTGGATCTGGATACCCACTGTCTGGAGGCGATATTCACCTTGCCCGCAGCATTCGGTAAAGGCATGGCGACCCGGATAATCGAGGCGCTCAAAAATGAGGCCCGCAGTAGAGGGATAACCCGCCTGAGGCTGGATGCAACGCCTAACGCCCAGTCGTTTTATCAGAAGATGGGGTTTGTGACGCAGAGCGAAACCTATCATCACTCGCGTATGGCAGGTGTTGATCTACGCTGTTTCGAAATGGCAATCGATTTGTAATGTGAGGAACACATGACTGTCACAGTAAGACCTCTATGCGAAGACGATTATTCCCGGTGGCGACCGCTGTGGGATGGCTATACCCATTTTTATGATTGCTACCTTGAGGAATCCGTCACCGCATCCACATGGGAAAGGGCGCTTTCAGCACATTCACCAATGTTCTGCCGGGTGGTCGAGAAGAACCAAAAGGTCATCGGTTTCGCGATGTGCATTCTCCATGAAGGCACCTGGTCAACGGCCCCCGTCTGCTACCTGGAAGATCTGTTTGTTGATGCCGACGAACGCGGAGCGGGCGCAGGTAAGGCGCTGATTGATGCTCTGATTGAGGAAGGCAAGCGCGAAGGGTGGTCAAAACTGTATTGGGTCACACGGGAGAACAACCCGGCGCGTAAACTCTATGACAAATATGGTGAAGCTGACGATTACGTCCGCTACCGCCTCTCCCTGTAAGGCGTCAACGCCTGTGTTTGTATCACACTGTATCAGCGTCCCGGATACATACACAGGCTTGCAATAAACCCGCTTTCGCACATATCCGCTATACATTGCAGTGTTGTTATATCCCCGTGAATTGTACTCAATCGGAGATACCAACATGTTTAGCAAACTCGCGTACTCAACTCTCGCACTGACCGTTTCTCTTGGCACCGTGATGGCCTGTCAGGCCGAAGTCACCGGCACAAACGCCGCGGCAGCCTTTGATCATCCGCAGCAAATTAACGCCGGCGATCTGAATGTCGGCTATGTCGACATCGGCCCGAAAAATGGCCAGCCGGTTATTTTACTGCACGGCTGGCCGTACGATATTCACAGCTATGCCGAGGTCGCCCCCGCGCTGGCGGCAAAAGGCTATCGGGTGATTGTGCCTTCTCTGCGCGGCTACGGCACCACGCGCTTCCTGTCAGCCAAAACGCCGCGCAACGGCCAGCCTTCAGCTATGGCGAAAGATATTGTAAACCTGATGGATGCCCTGAATATTAAGCAGGCGGTATTTGCAGGATATGACTGGGGTGCCCGTACGGCGGATATCGTTGCGGCGCTGTGGCCAGAGCGCGTTAAATCACTGGTGTCGGTGAGCGGGTATCTGATCAGTAGCCAGCAGATTGGCAAACAGCCGCTGCCGCCAAAAGCGGAGCAGCAGTGGTGGTATCAGTTCTATTTCGCCACCGCGCGCGGTGCTGAGGGCTATGCCAAAAACACGCATGACTTCGCCCGTTTGATCTGGTCTCAGGCCTCGCCTGACTGGAAATTTAGCGATGCTGTTTTTAACGCCAGCGCCAAATCGCTCGATAACCCGGATCACGTTGCCGTGACGCTCAGCAACTATCGCTGGCGTTTAGGGCTGGAAAAAGGTGAGCGCAAATACGACAGCTACGAGCAAAAACTGGCCGCGCTGCCGAATATCACCGTTCCAACGATCACCATCGAAGGCGGAAACAACGGTGCGCCGCACCCGGCTCCGCAGGCCTATGCGGGTAAATTTACCGGAAAATATGAGCATCGCACCTTCGGGGCAACCGTGGGGCACAATCCGCCTCAGGAAGATCCGCAGGATTTCGTCAAGGCCGTTGTTGACGCTGACAAGCTCTGAAATGTGCTATTTTCAGTACGTTACCCTTCGGTCTGGAGATTTCGGTGGAGCATATTGATCATATCCTTGTCGTCGATGACGACAGGGATATTCGTGAACTGATTGTCGATTATCTCGTTAAGTCGGGTTATCGCGCCACGGGCGCGGCCAACGGCAAAGAGATGCGCGTCGTGCTGGATAAACAGCATATCGACCTGGTGGTGCTGGATGTCATGATGCCCGGCGACGACGGGCTTACGCTATGCCGGCAGCTGCGCAGCGGCAAACACAAAGATCTGCCCATTCTGATGCTGACGGCCCGCAACGAGGAGACGGACAGGATCCTCGGTCTGGAGATGGGCGCGGATGACTACGTGGTGAAGCCGTTTGTCGCCCGCGAACTGCTGGCTCGTATCAAAGCGATTTTACGGCGTTTCCGCACGATGCCGCCCAATCTACAGGTAACAGAAGCAGGGCGGCTGGTGATGTTCGGTGAATGGCAGCTCGATACCGTCGCCCGCCACTTAATCGATCCGGAAGGGGTGATTGTGGCGCTCAGCGGGGCGGAGTATCGCCTTCTGCGCGTTTTCCTTGACCATCCTCAGCGGGTGCTGACTCGCGATCAGCTGCTCAACCTGACGCAGGGGCGCGACGCCGAGCTGTTTGAACGTTCTATTGACCTGCTGGTTAGCCGGGTCCGCCAGCGCCTGAACGAAGATGCCCGTACGCCCGCCTATATCAAAACCGTGCGCAGCGAAGGCTACGTCTTTACGATGCCGGTGACCATCAAAGAGGTTAACGAATGAGGCTATGGCCACGCTCGCTGCTGGCCCGTTTGCTGATCGTCGTGCTGCCCGGTCTGCTGCTGGCTAACGCCCTGAGCCTGACGCTGGTCATGATTGAACGAATGCACAGCGCCCGCACGGTGATGCTCGGTAATCTGGAAAACGACGTCGCAACCAGCGTCGCCATTTTAGACCGGCTACCGGCCAGCGAGCGCGCGGCCTGGCTTCCGAGGCTTGAGCGGGGTAACTATCGCTATATTCTGGGCACAGGGGAGCCCGGCGCAGCGCCGACGGATAAGCGTTCACAGGATGCCATCCGTACCTTAAAAGCGACGCTCGCGCCAGAGTATCCGCTCCGCTTCACCGCCGTTCCCGGCGCCATTTCGCACATCCAGGCGCATCTTACGTTACGCGATGGCTCGCCGCTGACCATTGACCTCATCCCGCGCATGCCGCCGGTCGCCAGCTGGCTGCCCGTTGTGCTCATCCTGCAGCTGCTGCTCCTGGCGGCCTGCTCATGGATCGCCGTGCGGCAGGTGGTACGGCCTTTTTCACAATTTACCCGCGCGGTGGACTCGCTGGATCCTGCAGCCAGCACGCCAATGACGGAGAAAGGGCCGTTGGAGGTGCAGCGCGCAGCCCATGCCTTTAACGCAATGCAGACGCGCATTCAGTCTTATCTCAGGGAGCGCGCGCAGATCCTGGCCTCTATTTCTCACGATCTCCAGACGCCCATTACCCGCATGAAGCTTCGTGTTGAAATGACGGAGCAGCCAGAACTGCGGGACAAGCTCTTAAACGACCTTGATAACATGTCGCGTCTGGTGCGGGAGGGTATTGCGTATGCCCGGTCATCAGAATCCCTGGAAGAGACCTCGCTGAAGCTGGAGCTGAACGCATGGGTCAATAGCATTGCCTGCGATTATCAGGACATCGGTAAAAACGTGCAGTTCCAGGCAGGCGAAGCTCGTTTACCGATCGTCACGCGCCCGCAGGCGCTTCGCCGGGTGATGACCAACCTGCTGGATAACGCCCTCAAGTTCGGTGAGCACGCCGCGATTGCCATAGATGATTCGTCCGACAGCGATGTGGTTATTCACGTTGTGGACGACGGACCGGGGATCCCCGAAGCCGAGCTTGAGGCGGTATTACAGCCGTTTTATCGGGTTGAAACATCGCGCAACCGCGATACCGGCGGAACAGGACTCGGGCTGGCGATTGCCGCGCAGCTTACCGCTCAGCTGCGAGGAAAGCTCAACCTGACGAACCGGGCCGAAGGCGGGCTGGATGTCTCCATTACGCTACCGCGCCGTTAGCTAATTGTACGGCTTTGTATCTCCCTGCCCGGGTGATACAGAGCCAGACAAAACCCGCGTTTTTACACATATCCTGAACACATCCGCACGATGAAATAACCTCACTGCAGCGTCGCAGGACTTGTATTGTGAGGTTTCTATGTTTCTGTTAATCGCTTTTCTGGGCGGGATGATAAGCCTGCTCAGTCCATGTACGCTCCCGGTTATTCCGCTCCTGTTCGCCGGTTTTCAGGGGCAGCGACGCCATATTCTGGCCCTGTTCGCGGGGATGATCGTGATGTTCACCCTGGTGGCGATGGTCGTCACCGTCGCCAGCGAGTGGATCGCAGAGGCAACCATCGTCGGGCGCTGGATCGCCCTCGTCATTCTGGCCGCGGCCGCGCTGGCCTTAATTTTTCCGTCGTTCGCCCAGCGTATTGCGGGTCCGGCCGTCAGCGCGGGAAATGTCCTCAACGCCCGAAGCGGGAAAACGCGCGGTATGGCATCAGCTTTTCTGGCCGGGCTGGCGGTCGGGCTGCTCTGGTCCCCCTGCGCCGGGCCCATACTGGGCGCCATTTTCAGTATTAACATCGCGGGCCACTCGGCCATTGCGACGGGCGCGCTGCTGGCAGCCTATGGCAGCGGATGCGCCCTGATGTTGAGCCTGCTCGTTTTAGGAGGCCGCACGCTGATGGCGCCGTTAAGAGCAAAATCGGCGCTGATGGAAAAGCTGCGGCAGGGGGCGGGCGTGGCGATGCTGGCGGCTGTCGTATTTAACGCGACAGGAATGACTTCGCTTCTTAAAGGAGCAAACGGTGTTGCGGACCGTCTGGAGACAACACTCCTTACGCTGGCGAAACCCACAGCCGCGCCGGTGAAGCTCCAGCCGGTCGTGATGGCAGAGCCCAGCAGCCAGCTGCCTTCGTTAAGCGGCGGAACAGGGTGGATTAACGGTGACCCTGTCACGTCTGAATCATTGCGAGGTAAGGTTGTGCTGATTGATTTCTGGACGTGGGATTGCATCAACTGCCAGCATACGCTCCCGCACGTGCGAGACTGGGCCACGAAGTATCAGTCGCAGGGGCTGGTCGTGATAGGGGTTCACACGCCGGAATACCCCTGGGAAAAACCGCTCGCCTCGGTGAAAAACGCGGTAAATAAGTGGCAGCTGCCGTACCGGGTGGTGACGGATAATAACTACCAAATCTGGAACGCTTTCGGGAACCAGTACTGGCCAGCGCATTATTATTTCGATGCAAAAGGCCAGCTGCGCTATACCGCCTTTGGCGAAGGCGATTATGAGCAGCAGGAAAAGGTTATTCAGCAGCTGCTCAAAGAGGCTCGTTCATAGCCCCGTTCAGGGCTGACGCTGAGCCACAATAAACAGCCGCGGGAAAGCCAGCAGTATCTGCCCGTTTTCCTGGAGTGGATACTGCTCTTCCAGTAGCTCATGGTAGCGTTTCAGGAAACGTTTCTGCTCGCTCTCATTCAGTTCCTGGAGCCACGGGCGCAAACCGGTGGCGCTTACCCAGTCAATAATGGCCTGGTGGGAGCTCATTTTATGGAAATAGGTTGTCCGCCAGATATCCACGTCACAGCCGGCCTCCGACAAGATGTCGTAATAGGCATGCACTCCCGGCAGAGGCTCGCGGCCGCGGTCAGGGTAGTCTTGCTCCAGCGCCACTTCGCGCATCGCTACGTGAGTGGGCTCAAGCCAGTTGTCAGGCATCTGGATCGCTAATACGCCGTTAAGCGTGAGCAGGGAAACTAGGTGCGGCAGGAGATCGTAATGGTCTGGGATCCACTGTAGCGATGCGTTAGCGTAAATCAGGTTCAGCGGCTGGCCAGGCTTGTACTGGCGGATATCAGCCTCAACAAAACGGCAGTCGGGTAACGCGGCGCGTGCTTCTTCGAGCATTGCAGGGGAGTTATCGACCCCGGTGATGTGTGCCGATGGCCAGCGATGCTTCAACAACGCGGTACTGTTTCCTGGCCCGCAGCCTAAATCAGCGATGGTGGAGACCTCATCCAGCGGAATTCTGGCGAGCAGTTCAGCGGCAGGACGCGTTCTTTCCGCGCCGTATTGCAGGTAAAGAGAAGGGTTCCAGTCGGCCATTTTCGGTTCTCCGTTTTGCAGGCTTCTGCAAGGATAGCACAGGCAGACACCTGCACGGCGGCAGGTGTCCGAAGTGCGGCAGGCTAGAGAATGCCTTTCAGCGCAACATGATAAAGCAGCATGATAGTCTTCCCGTCGACAATCTTGCCCGTTTCAATGCCGCGTAATGCCTCTTCAGGCGTCATTTCCAGCACGTCGATATCTTCTCCTTCCGCCTTGATCCCACCGCCTGCGCCGGTTCTGTCTTTCGGCTGGTACTCGGCAAGATAAAAATAGAGCTTTTCCGTAACGGAGCCCGGGCTCATATAGGCTTCAAAGATTTTCTGAACGCGTGAAACGTGGAATCCCGTCTCTTCTTCCGCCTCTGCTTTTATGCGGCTTTCGGGATCCATATTGTCCAGCAACCCCGCAGCGGCTTCGATTAAATCGCCCTCATGGCCGTTGATAAAGACGGGGAAGCGGAACTGGCGGGTCAGGATCACCGTCTTTTTATCACGGTTGTAGAGCAGAATCGTCGCGCCGTTCCCCCGGTCGTAGACTTCCCGGTGTTGACGCTGCCACTCGCCGTCACGTCGCTGCAGGTCGAATGTGTATTTTTTAAGGACGTACCAGTTATCTGACAGCGTTTCACTGTCAATGATGCGCACATCTGCACGTTTTGATTGCACGTTTGTTCCTCCTTACGTAGAGTATTTATCATAAACAGCATTATCGTGCACTTTCAAGACAAAACATGCAACATCAGGAATTCATGATGCTCACCAGTCAGCGAAAACAATTGATCCTCGAAAAGCTCGGCGCCGAAGGGCAGGTCCAGTCAAAAGCGCTCAGCATGTTCTTTGACGTCTCTGAAGACACCATCAGGCGTGATTTACGCGAGCTGGCGGCAGAAGGGCGTTTGCAGCGCGTTCACGGCGGCGCGCTTCCGGCATCTTCCGCGATTGCGCCCTTTGCTGAACGACAATCCGTGAAAATGGATGCGAAAAAACGGGTCGCCCGTAAAGGCGCGCAGCTGATTTCATCAGGCCAGGTGGTGATCGTCGACGGTGGCACGACGACCTCGGAGCTGATTACGTTTTTACCGGCAGACTTGCGCATCACGGTGGTAACGCACAGCCCGAGCATTGCCCTGGGGCTGGTCGATCATCCGTTCATTGAGGTGATTCTGATCGGCGGTCGCTTGTATAAACACTCTATCGTTGCGGTCGGCGCTGCGGCCATCGAAGGTATCGAAAATATTCATGCAGACCTGTTCTTTATGGGCGTGACCGGCATTCACCCCGACGCGGGGCTGACAACCGGTGATTTCGAAGAGGCGTGCATCAAACGTGCATTTTCCGGCAGAGCCGCGGAGACGGTTGTGCTGGCTTCTCCGGAAAAGATCAACACAGCGTCTTCGTTTGTGATTGGCGATGTGTCATCGGTGAACACCATCGTCGTTGAAGACAATACCGATAAGGAGTGGATCCGCGCGGTATCGGAAAAGGGGGTATCCGTCGTGTTGACCTCAGAGAGTGGCACTCTCTGATAGCCAGCCTGTAAGCACAGGCTGGCTGGCGGCCTGCCTTAAGCCTCAGGAATGCTCTCAAGGGCGGTATAAACCTTCAGACCATATTTGCGGGCGACCTCAATGTCCATATCGGCACCTTTAGACGCACCGGCAATACGATAAATCGCATCACATTTAGCTATGAGCCGGTGAGCAACGGGGTACAGCATCGCTTCACTGATTTCATCACCAACCGCTTTCGACCCAGCGGCTTTTGCCAACGGCAAAGCCAGCCATTCGCCAATGACCGGGACGTGACCCCGCTGGTAAACGGCTAATGCTGCGCTTTCGAGTCGCGCCAGATTCTCATCAATGCGTGCCTGAACGCCTTCGGTTCCGCTGCGATAGGGGCCGGCAATTAAAATCAGCTGTTGTGTCATAGGTACCTCTGTCAGTGTTATTGCATGAAGTTGCACGTTTACTGCCGATACCATACGGGATTGCGAGCGCGTTATAAAACACTTTCGTGCATTATCGTGCAAAAATATGCATGACAGATCATTTAATTGCTTCTGACAGAAGGGCTGAGCTACTGACTTTCCGGCGCATGGCACACCGCCTCGATATTATGGCCATCAGGCGAGATGACAAACGCGGCGTAGTAATTTTCACCGTATGACCTCAACCCCGGCCCGCCGTTATCACGTCCTCCGGCGCGCAGGGCGGCATGGTAAAACGCATCGACCTGCTGGCGCGTGTTGGCCACAAACGCCAGATGCAGAGGAGCAGGTTTATCATTTGTCTGAAAAATACAGAGCGAAACGTCGCCTGAACTCATTTCGACACCGTAGTCTGGCGTGCCTTCATCGATGAGTTCTACACCAAGCGGCTTAAGCGCATGGAGAAAGAAGGTTTTACTTTTTTCATAATCACTGACGCCGAATTTCACATGATCGAACATGCTTCCTTCCTTTACGAGATAGAGAAATAACGAGTATAGAAGGAGAGTGGGGGCGAACATGCTAAAGAACGCGTCAATGTGACAGGCATCAATTTATGCAGTCTTTTCCGATGCCGAAACGGACAAATGGCATATTTAAAACGTCAGGGTTTGAACTGGAAAAATAAACTACCCCTGTTCTGTTGTCCCGCGGTTCATATTTTTTCAACATATCCAGCTCAATGCCGGTGCTCATAAATGTCTTTCCGTTTTTATCAAACAGGAAGAAACACATTTTATTATCTTTGCCCGGCTCAATACTTTTACCCGATGCATTATCCAGCGTCACCTTATAGCTGACCATGTATTTTGCTTCGCCTGTTGTACTGTCCCATTGGCTTCCCTGAGACTCTTTTTGAGCGAAAATGGTGATTCCGTTGAGATTGTCGTCATGGCTCTCTTTCTGAACGGCCTGAGCCGTTCCGGCGGCGGACAACGCTAACGCAAGACAAATTCCTTTAATCAGGAGACTTTGCATTTTATTTTCCTCTTCATTTTTTACACTGATCCACTATAGAAAGAATTGAGTTATGCAACCCAGGATCGTGAGGGGCATAATAAAATTCAACGGAAGTCTGTTTTCCGCTGAATTTACTGACTTCGACCCAGGCAACATCGGTATAATCGCTATCCTGGAGATTATATCTTTCGCTACCATCAGGAAGGGTATCATCAAATTCCAGCGATAAATGTTCTCTGGATGATGCGTACATAAGGCAATCGGCAACCTGGCTTTTAGGATGATTGATATAGAAAGATGCCACTTCCGGATGCGTTCCAACTTTACCCAGATCCACGCAACCGCTTAAACACAGAGCGGGGAAGAGTATAAGAAGTTTATTCATAAAGCGGCGCCTCACTGCTGATTGTCAATCAAGAAGGCCAGCTTACCACCGTGCGCTATAACGCACAATCGCTACATAGCAACCCGTTTCCGTCCAACAAATATCCACCGAAGATAATCGTATAGCCAGTTAAACAGCATTGTGTATGGCAGGAAAAACAGTACCAGACCAATCTCAACGAAAAATGCCTCAGTCATGGTTAAATCCAGCATAATCATCGCGACGGGGATTAAGGTGACGATCAGTCCTGTTTCAAAACCCACCGCATGAATAGCACGAACGAGAAATGTTCGTTGAAACTGATGTTTTTTTTGCAGGGAGTCGAAGAGTTTATTAAATACAAAATTCCAGGCCGTTGCGGTAAGTGCAGATATCACGGACAGGGAGCCTGACTGGAGTATCGACACGTTCATCAGCCAGGCAAGCGACAGCGCGATGATAACGTTAGCTATCACTTCAAAAATGACGGCATGGAAGATTCTCTCTTTAATACTTTTATTTAATTCAATTTCCATTTGCTTAGGGCTGCGTTTTTCAAAAGCTGAAGTATATCAGACATCGTTCAACTCTTTCTAAACGTGCAGGTTAGGATTATGTTAAATACAGCCCAGACCATCTAATGTGGCATGCACGGCCTCAATAAGAGGGGTCTGCGGTTCATGGCCTAAAAAGGCAATCAGTTTTGAATTATCCATCTCTATTGTCTGCTCCCAAAGATAGCGCATCTCCCGCATTTCATGCAGCGTAGCGTTAAAGGGACTCATCGTGGAGATAAGCCACCAGGGAAATGACTTCACCTTCGCCTTAATACCGGCACGCATCGCGACGTGCTTTATGGCTGCGGTCATCTCTGTCCCATCAGGATCCCAATGCCCGCGCATATGGAAACTGGCAAACGGCTCGAGCTCATCCCGACGCGCCAGCAGTGCTGCGAGCGTTTCGGCGACATCCGGCAGATAGGCCCACTGATGGCCAGCGCCGGTTTTCCCGGGGTTTTTAATTACCTTCGGCGTATGCCCCGGTTTGACTAATCCCTGTGAAAACCAGTTGTTTCCAGCATGGGGACCAAAAAAGTCGCCAGCCCGCAAAATCAGCACCTTTCCGCCACGCTGTGCATAGGCTGCGAGCTCTTGCTCCATTTGCACGCGTATGGCTCCTTTTCGGGTAACCGGGTTCTGAAGGGAATCCTCGCGTAAGAGGGGAAAAGCATCCGGGCCGTAGTTATAAATCGTCCCCGGCAGAACGATTAATGCACCGTTTCGCTCCGCTGCGCTGATGGTGTTATGCAACATGGGCAAAACCAGCTGTTCCCAGTTTCGATAACCCGGCGGGTTAACGGCATGGACAATCACGCTGCAATCTGACGCCGCGGCCTCAACCTGCTCAGCATTCTGCGCATCGCCGCTTATCCACGTAATACTATTGTTGTGCGCGTCTTTTCCCGGAACGCTGCGGCGTAATGCACGTACATCCCATTCGTCACGGATCATTTTACGGGCAATTTCGCCACCGATCCCGCCCGTTGCACCCAATATCAGTACCTTATCTGTGCTTTTCATCGTCATACCCTTGTTGGTTATCTGCTTGACATCTTAATGAGCGCAAGTGATAAATGTAATTGCATAATATAAGCCAGCAGGTATGCATTTTTGTATGAAGCTCAATATCCCGTGGGAATGGTATCGCACCTTTTTGGTCGTGATGAAAGAAGGGTCCTTGTCTGGGGCCGCACGCAGGCTTGCCATTACCCAGCCAACTGCCGGGCGTCATATTGCGGCGCTGGAATCAGCCCTGGGCCTTGTTTTATTTACCCGTTCGCAGACAGGATTGCAGGCCACGGACGCAGCCGTCGAGCTGAAGGGCCATGCGCAAGCGATGGAAAATACGGCCATGATGATTGAGCGGTCGGCTGCCAGTTTCAGTTCCGGCGCAACCGGACTACGAGGCGTGGTGCGCGTTGCCGCCAGTGAAATCATCGGCACCGAGGTTCTGCCTCCGGTGATTGCACACATAAAGGAAGAATACCCGCAAATAACCGTTGAGCTGGTTCTGTCTAATCGCGTTCAGGATTTACTGAACCGGGAAGCGGACATTGCTGTACGCATGACCACACCGGTGCAGGAGCAACTGATTGCGCGTCGGATGGGCAGGATTGAAATAGGTCTGCATGCCGCGCCAGCGTATCTGTCACGACATGGTGCACCGGAAAGTATTGATGAATTATTCACCCATACGCTTGTGGGTTTCGATAATATGACGCCTTTTATTTTACAAGCGCTTAAACAGTACCCACAGCTAAACCGCGAACTGTTTACCGTGCGAACCGACAGTGATATTGCACAGTTAAACCTCATACGCGCCGGGGCAGGTATCGGTATGTGTCAGGTGCAGCTCGCCGATTTTTCTCCGCCGTTACAGAGGATAATGCCTGATTTCTTTGCATTTCATCTCGACACCTGGCTGGTGATGCATGAGGATCTACGCCACAGCCAGGCCTGTAAAACGGTGTTTGATTTTCTTGCTGAGGGTTTACAGGCTTATATCAACAGGGCAAAACGGTGAGCCATGCACTGTGAGAGGAGCAGCGTGACGATAACAGCACTTGAGAAGACACAGTCAGGGACCATTATCATCCAGGCCAAGGATGTCCACAAAACGCCAGATTTCTCCTCACTCCATATTGGTGCGCATAATGTATATTATGTTAAATCACCTACTGTGGTAAATAAGTTCATATGACACTCCCACTAACTGATAAATCAATACGTTAGGATTTCTGATCTCCCTCTCGTTTCTTGCATTAGGTACAGAGTACATTCTCTTCATATCCATGATAATTTTGAGGTAAATATTGTGTATTCACTAAAGCAGTTGGTTATCTCAGGCCGTAATACGCTGATTAGCACCATCTTTAAGGAACTGTTCCAGCAGATAACCATTCGCACCATGGATTTCGACTCCGTCAAACCCGGCGACAATGGCATTTGCAGCTGCCTTTCTGAAATCATCGATGATCCCCTTTATTTCCTCCACTTCCAGCGCACGTGGTTCAGAAACATCAGCAAAACCGTTGTTCACAAAGGTTTTCGTCTCAGCGCGGATAGCGGAAGGTGCGACTGGTGCAGCGCCACCAGGCTGTAAATCGACATGCGAAATTCGCCCTACGTGCCAGAGCTGTACAAATATACGCCCACCTTTGGCATGGACTGCGTCAGTCACTTTGCGCCAACCCTCTATTTGAGCTTGCGTATAGATCCCCGGTGTATCCTGATATCCCTGCGCTTGTGGCGAAATCTGCGTGGCTTCGGTAATCAATAATCCTGCTGAAGCTCGCTGGGCGTAGTAAGTCGCTGCCAGTTCGCCCGGTACCAGCCCAGCACCAGCCCGGTTACGCGTCAGAGGGGCCATCACGATGTGGTTGGTAAGTGTTATGAGGCCAAGATCATAAGGTTGAAATAATGCCTGGTTCGTCATGTTTATCCGCCTGCAAATGATTGGTTGAGGTACTGATTTAATGATGGTGATCATAATCTAAAAAGTCAATCAGTTTGATTATGATCATCATCAATGTATAATCAGGCTCTATTTGAAAAGGGTAGAAACGTGAAAGTGTCAAAAGAGCAGGTTCGCGAGAACAGGATGCGAGTTGTTGAAACGGCCTCAGAACTTTTTCGTGAGCGTGGTTACGATGGGATCGGGATATCGGAACTGATGTCTGAGGCAGGGTTAACTCACGGTGGCTTTTACAAGCATTTTGGTTCCAAGGCAGATTTACTGTCTGAGGCCATGAACTGCGGCTTTACGCGATCCGCAGAAAAAACGGAGGGTGTTAATCGGGAAAAATTTATTGAATATTATCTCTCCCGACAACATCGTGATGACATGGGAAAAGGCTGCGTGATGTCGGCTCTGGGTACTGATGCAGCTCGTCAATCTGAATCAATAAAAGAGACGTTTGCGGCCGGAATTGAGCGGCAACTTGAAGTTTTAGGAACCGAAAATGGCACGCGCGCTGACTTGATAAATACCATCGCGCATCTTGTTGGCGCCCTGGTGTTGTCTCGTGCCTGTCCAGATAATTCCGCTCTTGCTGACGAAATTCTGGATGTTTGTCGCGAGCGTCTTATCAGTCATGACTCTTGTAAGGGATGAATTTTCTGGTAAAAGAATTTTGCTGTGCGGTTCATTTAAATAAATTGCGAATGTCCGCTCCTGGCACAAAGCTGACATCCCAACCTGTATCAGATCATTAATATTGCCATAAGTTAAGCTAGTAACTCTCTGGTATGACGTATCAACCAAATTTGATGTTCGCTGAAAGCTGGTTGGTCCCAGGCGCAATGCCTATGTCAGCTTGCAGGTGAAATAATAACAGAAGGCCTATCCAATGCGTGTTATAAGCGAGTATGAAAACCTCCACACTGGTGGTTGAGAGGCATGGCATGAAATTACGAATCACAAGAGCAATCGGCCTCAGCAAGTTCTCGCCACGTTGGGTTAAGGTTATCTGTTTACGGTTAGCAAAAAATGATATTGAGCGCTCCCTCAATGCTCTTCTGGCCAACATTGATGAATCTGAGCTCTCTCCAGAGCAAATCAAAGCGTTTAGGGAATGCGTTGACAGGATTAACCTGGCACGGGGTAAGGGGATGCAGGCGTGAGCACTTTTAATTAAGCATTTTTCGATGTTGCTTTGGCAATGATGGCTTTTATCCAAAAAATTTGGCAGGTGAAAAGTAGTCTAAGCGTTTGATAAAAGGTAAGCCCAAACCATATATGCGCGGCGCGTTTGCAGCGCAAGTATCGATGACAGGCCGACACGAACGGAGCTCTCGAAAGCCACATATGAGCCAATGAAGGCTGATGAGAGCTCATAGGGATGAAACTGTCCGCTATGAGCGAAAAACGGACCTTCAAATCCGAACCGGTTTAATTGATTAACCTTGGCTGTCAGTCAACCCATCGTTAGCATGAATCCGATCGAAAATTCCTTATCGCATTTTTTACAAATACGCAGTGGCAAGAAAGATGGATTCTGGCTCGTGACAAGTAGAGTTGTTCATTTGTATAAAGAGACTTCGCCTTCAGGACGCGTTTTGAACCTGCGATGCATCCACAGGTATTGCTCAGGAGCACGGAGAATTTCACGCTCGATGATCTTGTTCATATAAGCCGCTGCGGCGACCTTGTCTTCCCCTGGATAGCCTGATAACGGATTGCTGATATACATGTGATAACCTTTTTTATCGCTACGTCGAATCATGCTAAGTGTGATCAAGGGTGCACCAGCGAGTTTTGAAAGGGCATACGTTCCGTTCGTCGTTGCTGCTTTTTTTACCGAGAAAAAAGGTGCAAAAACGCTTCCTTTAGACCCATAATCCTGGTCTGGTGCAAACCAAACGGCTTCACCAGCTTTTAGCGCATGAACAAAACCAGATAAATTACGTCGATTAATCATAGCTTTATTTGAACGCATACGCCCTTTTGTCTGTACCCATTCCATTAATGGATCATTGTGTGGGCGATACGTTGCCATCATAGGATGGCATAACCCCATTACTCTTCCACACAACTCAAGGGACATAAAATGAATCCCGACAACCATTACTCCTCTTGTCGCACCGGTCAGGTTTTCAAGCCCTTCGACATCAAACCATTTTTTGACTCTCGCATCGCTCCAGAACCAGGCCATTCCTGTTTCCATCAGTCCCAGCCCGAGAGAAACAAAGTTTTTATTGACCATCTGGCTCCGGGCAAACGGTGTCATCTCGGGAAAGCACAGTTCGATATTTCTAATCGCAATCCGTTCCCGGCGTTTCAGAAAGGGTCTGGATATTTTTCCAAGGCCAGAGCCCAGAATATGTAAAACCGGGTAAGGAAGTTGAACGAGAAGCCACAGCAGACCCAAACCAGACCAGGTAAGCCAGTGGCGAGGATGAAGTAAATTATGAGTAAAAGTCTGTGCCATAAATTTCCTTAATGCTAATGAAGGTTATAACGCAAAAGGAAAACAATGAGGCAATTCGTCTTTAGCGATACATTTTGTTTTAGATAATTTAAATTCATCTAAATTCAGGAAAAAATATTTTCCAGTGGCTGGTGAATAATTTAAAGAGCCAAGGGTGAATTGTAAGTCAGCAAATTTATTCCGTTATAAATCCATGGTTTTATCCTTGATACTCAAGGAATTGTCTTCTTGATTCATCATCATCAAGGTACTCAAAAGAAAGAAGCCGAATTTTGGTAAGTTTATAAAACCACTCACAATCGTTTCGTTGAATAATTTCGCCTGGTTTGAAACATATCCCGGATACCTCCCGAATAATCGCATATTTACCATTACTAAACCTGACCCGGTGAATACAGAAAGGTTGGCCAGGCTGTCCGTGACAGCTGTTCGACATGATATGCCCTTCAATAAAAACAGATTTTTTAGATTTCATTATCATACCCTCGACAACAGCAGTACAGGAGGAATGTTGTCATTTTCCGACATCACTGACGTTAAGTGGCAGAAGCTGATCAGCCGCCGATACACCAGCATTCTGAAGGTCTGAACAACAGTCCGCAGGCAGGGCACTCAAGAACCGCATCTTTTCTTAGTTTACCTGCTTTCTGATCGGCTCTGTGTGCACATACCGGACAGGCAACATGAACCGGTCTTTCTTTAAAATACCTGAGCCCATTTGTATAAGACATAAATAATTCTCTGAGGAATAGAGTAATTATTATACGCTTTAATAAAAAAATAACTGGCATAAGTTATGTTAAGTTGTGTCTGAATCAGGATATCAGATATTGAAAATTGAACGTCTTATTTATGATACACTACCCTTCCGTGAGAAATTTAAGATGAAATCAGAAGACACCCTTGACTGGTATCCGGCACAATTACCGCCTGTGAAAATTATTCTTGGAGAAGCCGTGCTGGCTGTGGGTAAACAGGGCCGACCGATTAATACCCGCACCTTGCTGGAATACCTTCAGGTCATACAGGACAAACAAAAAAGGCGGGATGACAAAATCGCCATGCAGACTGCGATTGATGTTCTCAGGGATAATCAGCGCATTAACGGCAGACGTTAATGCACCTCCGGGATCAGTGTCAGTTCTGAATGATCTCAACCGTATGGTTTTGTCCATCATCCTTCAGCGGTATTCTGTCATCAGGGAGGAGAACACCATCCAGCGTCACGCAATATTCTGCATCGCCGCGTGAAACACTAATCTGATAATGGCTTTCACCATATTGATATGCCATAGAAAAAGACGACCACTCATCCGGTAACCTGGCATGAACACTAAAGTCAGTGCCGGAACGTTTTATCCCCAGTAATTCCTCGGTAAGTAAACGCCAGGCCCAGCCTGCGGAACCGGTATACCAGCTCCACCCTGCACGTCCGGTATGGGGAGCGACGCTGTAGACATCAGCACTCATGACATAAGGCTCAGCTTTATAAATCCCGACAGAGTCCGCATTCAGGGTATGATTTATAGGGCTGAGCATTGACCAGAGTTGCCAGGCTCGTTCGGCATTCCCCATTCGGGCAAAGGCCATCACTGCCCAGATGGCGCCATGCGTATACTGCCCTCCGTTTTCCCGCACGCCGGGCAGGTACCCCTGTATGTAGCCCGGATTTGGACCGTGTCCGTCGAAAGGAGGCGTTAACAGTTTGATCAGCCCTCCTTCGTTATCCACAAGGTGCTTATCCAGCGCCTGCATGGCCTTTGCGCACCGTCCCGGGCTCGCGGCGCCGGACAATACAGACCAGCTCTGCGCAATCGCATCAATCCGGCAGTCCTGTGAGGTTTTCGATCCCAGGGGAGTACCATCGTCAAAATACCCGCGCCGGTACCATTCCCCATCCCAGGCGTGGGCTTCGAGATTACTTTGCAGGCGCAGAGCCTGTGAACGGCACATCGCGGCGACGCTTTCATCCAGCCTGTGCTCCGCCAGCGCTGCAAACCGCTGCAAAATGTCGTACAGGAAGAAGCCCAGCCAGACGCTTTCACCTTTGCCTTCGATACCCACCCGGTTCATCCCGTCATTCCAGTCACCAGCCCCCATCAGCGGCAGGCCATGCTCCCCGAAGCGAAGTCCATAGTGAATAGCTTTGACGCAGTGTAACCAGAGTGTCTCTTCGGTGCCGCTGATGACCGGCGTGTCATAGACAGACTCTTCACCAGGCTGAAGCGAGCGTCCCTCCAGATAAGGAATGCGTATTTCCAGTGCATCCATATCCCCCGTCGTTTCAACATAGTGGCAAACAGCAAGCGGCAGCCAAAGATAGTCATCGGAACAGCGGGTACGCACACCGTTGCCGTGTGGCGGGTGCCACCAGTGCTGCACATCCCCCTCGATAAACTGCCGTGATGCACAGAGTATTATCTGTTCACGCATCCGGTCCGGAGCAGCGTGACTCAGAGCCAGCGTATCCTGCAGCTGATCGCGAAAACCAAATGCACCGCCAGACTGATAGTAGCCACTCCGGGCCATAAGACGGCAGGCGACCGTCTGATAAAGCAGCCAACCATTAACCAGTAAATTTACGGACGTGTCGGGGGTGTTAACTACGATTTTATCGAGAACATTGTGCCAGTGATTATGAATCCGGCTCAGCTCCTGGCGGACCGTATCCTCGTTCATGTAGCGGGCCAGCGTCTCCTGAGCACAAACATCATTCTCTTCTGCGCCGAGGATAAAAATAAACGTCCTCTGGTCCCCGTCAATTAATGTAACCGCCGATTGCACCGCTCCGCAGGGATCCAGACCGGCCCCCGTCTTACCAGAAAGCTTTTGCAGTTTCATGGCCGAAGGGGCGTGAAGGGAACCATTACGGCCAATAAACTCCCGGCGATCCCCTGTCAGAGAACAGTCATTACCGCTGACGGCAAAAAATGCAGTTCGGCCGCCACCATTATCACCATAAAAGTTATTCGCAAGCACCCCGCAGCCACCGGGCGTTCTGGCCACATGTGTCACAATATGAGGGGCTGAGCGCGTTCGTGTTTCTCCGAGCGTCCACTCTACATAGCCTGTGACGGAAAGTTGACGTGTCCGTCCCGAGGAGTTACTGAGCGTCAGGAGCACCAGTTTAACCGGATCTTCTTCAGCAACCAGGACCGTCAACTCGCTGTCTATACCACTCTCACGATGGGCAAAAACGCTGTAGCCAAAACCATGGCGGGTCAGGTAGTCACCGTGTCCGCGAACAGGTAAAGCCGTCGGCGACCAGCACTCCCCGCTCTCTTCATCGCGCAGGTAAAATGCCTCGCCGCTGCGATCGCTCACCGGATCGTTCTCCCACGGCGTCAACCGGTATTCATGGGCATTCTCATACCAGGTATAGGCCTGCCCTGCCTCTGAGATCACACTGCCAAAACGAGAATTTGCCAGTATGTTCGACCAGGGAGCCGGTGTAAGCGCATTTTCCCGAAGGACGATCTGATACTCCCGCCCATCCTGAGAAAATCCACCGTACCCATTGAAATGGCATAACTGACTGGTATCAGGGCTCCAGTCCGTATGTTGATTACGCTCGCGTACAGCACGCGGAATGAATGCCTTTGCCGGCGATTTCAGGGTATGAATACGCTGGTTAAGCTGCTCATTAATACCCCCTGCGCGGTCATCAAGATAAAGACAGGCCACGCTCATCAAAAGCAACTTATCCTCAGCGGAGAGATGCTCACCGTTGCGGACAAAAAGCCCGCCCTTTTTATCCAGCAGACTAGCTTCAGACCCGGCATAAATTAACTCCATAATCTGATTTTGTAATCCCTGCTGGTAGCCGCCGGGGCTGTTATTCAGGATAACCAAATCAACATCCAGCCCTTTCTGTCTCCAGTAACGGTGTGCCTGAATCAGTGTGGTCACTGAGGTGATACTTTCCTCGCTGGTTATACTCAGCAGCACTATCGGCAGATCCCCTGAAATTGCCCAGCCCCACAGTCCGGACTGGCCACGCCGGTTGCGGCCTATCGCCTGGCCTTCGGCGCGCAGCTCCTGGACAGGGTAAAGCACAGCGCTGGCGAGACTATTGAACAACGTGGCATCATCTTCACTGGCGTTCATCTGGCGCAATACCACCAGACTGTGAGACCAGGCCAGTTCAAAGACGCGATCGGCAATAGGGTAATCGCGATATTTCTCCAGCAACGCCAGGCTCTGCTGACGGGTCTCGCTGATGCCATAAATGATATCAATCGTAACCGGCTGCCCTGGCTGCAGAATGATGGCGTTGCGAATTGCCAGTATCGGATCCAGCACCGAGCCCGACGTGTTGCCTAGCATC
Source organism: Enterobacter sp. 120016 (assembly GCF_018383635.1). NCBI lineage: Bacteria > Pseudomonadati > Pseudomonadota > Gammaproteobacteria > Enterobacterales > Enterobacteriaceae > Enterobacter > Enterobacter sp. 120016. The sequence goes on from NZ_JAHAWC010000001.1 coordinate 71,371, forward strand.
CCTCCCGTCTCTATTGCCTGTGCATTCGCAGGGTTTCTGCCACGTCCAATAAACCTTGCCCTGTCAGTTTCAAACGACACGTTATGTCGGTTATCGCCGTGCACCACCATCATGTGAAACAGGCAAAGGCCCGGTTCATCCGGTGAGCGCGGGCGCCGGTGGCAAAGAATAGCGTCACGCTCAGGAGCCAGCTCAGTCTGAATAAACAAATTGCTGAATGCCGGGTGTGCCAGATCGCTGGCATCAGGTGCCAGTACCACTTCAGCATAGGTTGTCAGCTCCAGAGAGCGAGGCTTACGACCACGATGAATCAGTGTGAGCCGTCGCAATTCAACATCATCCTCCGGAGAGATCACCACCTGAGTTTTGACGCTGAGTCCCCCTAAGCTGCGTCTGAATTCTGCCCCCGCATCGGTGAACAACACTTCCTCGTCTTGTCCGCTGGCGTAGCCTGTTGGTTGCCAGGTATTGCTCCACACATCTCCCGTCTGGGTATCGCGGATGTAGCAGAATGCTCCCCAGTTATCACGGGTGGTATCACTGCGCCAGCGCGTTAGTGCAATATCATTCCAGCGACTGTAACCACCGCCGCCCGCGGTCAACATCAGATGATAATGGCCGTTGGACAGGAGTTGAATATCCGGGGAGGGGGTATCCACGCTATAGAAAATACGGGGTTCATAACGAACGGGTTTGACCATGCCCTCATGAGATTCAAAATGACGGCGCGGACTGTACAGATCGACCGCATCCGGCACGCGCTCCTGTAACAGCAGACTCGCTGACCGGAATACCGTGCTGGACATAAAGCGTTCAGTCATGGGGGCGTCAAGCAGCACATGAGCCAGCGCCTGAAATGCCATACCCTGGTGATGCGCCATCCAGGACTGTACCACCGCATAGAGCTGACCGGTTGCAAGACGTGAGGGGGTATAGTCCAGCGCTTCATAAAAGCCGTATTCTCCGCGTGCACCATTTTTTTGCAGCCTGAACAGGTTTTCACAGGCTCTCTGTGGGGAAACCATCAGCGCCAGCAGCGTGGCGTAAGGAGCAACAACCATGTCATCGGCAAGTCCCCTGCGTAGACCGAGCCCCGGTACGCCAAATGCCTGATACTGATAATTGTGCTGAACATCAAAAGCATGATAGCCAGACTCTGAAACACCCCATGGTACCCCGCGTTCTTTCCCCCAATGAATCTGGCGCATAACCGCCGACTGACTCATTTCATCGAGCAGGCTGCCGGGCCAGGTGGGCATCACCAGATTCGGCATCAGATATTCAAACATGGATCCGCTCCATGACATCAGGGCAGTTTCATTATCAATCGTGGTAAACAATCGACCCAGCGCGTACCAGCTTTTAAGAGGCAGCTGATTAGTCGCAATGGCAAGAAAACTGGTCAGGCGGATTTCAGACGGCAGGAGATCGTAGTGGCTTTTGTCAGGCATATTGGTGTCACAGTTATAACCGACGCTGAGCAGACTGGTTGCTTCACTGTACAGAAAGGCGAAATCCATCCGGGCATGCTCATCCAGCCGCTGTTCCAGCTCGGTGATAATATTGAGTCGCATTCGGGCCTGCTCCGCCACTGACGCCGGAGGCGTTCCTGTACCGGTTAATGTCGGACGGGCAAGCTCGCTCAGCGTCGGCAGCGTCTGTTCATTCCAGGATGCAGGCAACCAGCCAAGCAACAGAGACCACTCATGGCAAAGCTGAACCAGTTGATGCTCCAGATGTCCAGCCCAGCGCATCTGAAGAGGAGATCCCTGATGACATGCGCTGGTCAGATGGTTGCACTGGGTGCGCATGCTTTTCAGTTCGCTGAAAAGCGCCTGCGGAGAGAGCGACACCGCGTTCAGGCAATGCTTGCGCAGCAGTCTCAGGCTGTCAGGTGGGTTCTTACCCCACTGTTTTTCCAGAATATCCAGCGTATCGTTCAGTCCTGCCAGTATCTGTTGGTTGCTTAAAACAGGCTGATGACGCATGGCGGACAGGCCTGCACGCAGGGTCAATAAATGCCCGGCCATATTGCCGCTGTCGACGCTGGAGATATAGCGTGGACTTAGGGGGGCCAGCGTACGGGTGTCATACCAGTTGTAGAGATGGCCCCGGTAGTGCTCCATTTTATCCATCGTGTCGAGCGTGAGCGACACGCGCCGGAGCACCTCTCCGCCAGGCAGGTAGCCAAAGTCCCATGCCGTCAGGTTAGCCATAAGTGAAAGACCAATATTGGTAGGAGAAGTTCGGTGTGCCACCGTCGGTTGTGGTATTTCCTGATAATTATCAGGTGGAAGCCAGTTCTCTTTTGCTGTGGCAAATGTTTCAAAAAAAGCCCAGATTTCACGGCTTGTCTGGCGTAACAGCTGTTTTTGTTCCTGATTAGGCGAAAAAACCTTGCGCACGGGCTGGCGACTCAGCCAGCTCATCAGCAGCGGTGCCACACACCATACCAAACCGATCGGTAACGCAATCCCCAGCAGCTGTGGGGCAAATTGTCCGGTCAGTATTGTCAGCGCCACGCCACCGGCAACGTTCAGCCACATCGCCTGATAAAAACGTGCAACAGTGGGTCTGGCCTGACTGCTGTCCTGGCTGTGGCTGACCCACTGGCTGAGGTGACGCCTGCTTATCCCCAGTCGCCATAGCGTCACGGCGATCGCTTTCAGCGAATATCCGGCTTCGTGCGGCAGTATCGCAAAATTAAGGCTGATACCTGACAGACGCTTTAGCGCGCCCGCCCCCACCATTAACAGATGCGGCTTCACGCGGCGACGCAGAGGTTTATGCAGAAGGTCGTGGCTGATGCAGAGGATGGCTGGCAACAGCCATATCAGCAACAGTATGCCCAGCCAGTAAACCGGGTTGGGTACCCAAAGCAGAGCGAAGAACAGCAATATCAGTAAGGAGGGGGCGACCAGACTGCGACGTAGATTATCGAGTAATTTCCAGTAAGAAAGCGCGGTCAGCGGATTCCTGACCCGGGTTCCATCGGCTTTTCTGACGCGTGGTTTTAGCCAGTTAAGCAGTTGCCAGTCACCCCGGATCCAGCGTGAACGTCGTGCAACATCCGACAGATAATTATTAGGGTACTGTTCGTACAGTAACACCTCGCTCAGCAGACCCGAACGTGCATAGCATCCTTCAAGCAGATCGTGGCTGAGTACCAGATTTTCCGGGCAGATGTTCGTAGTGGCCTGCATAAAAATATCAACATCGTAAATCCCTTTGCCCACAAACGAGCCTTCCCCAAAGAGATCCTGATAAATATCCGAAGACATCATCGAATAAGGGTTATTGCCCGGTACGCTGCTGCGCAGGGCTGCGTAACGCCCCTGACCGTTGCGTGGTATCTCCTCCGCAAGACCGGGCTGTAAAATACCGAATCCTTTGACAACCCTCTGGCGTACCGGATCATACTCAGGCGTATTCAGCGGATGCGCCATCGTCGCGACGAGTTTGTGTGCCGTATCGCGCGGGAGTACCGTATCGCTGTCCAGGGTAATGACGTATTTTATGTGACCCGGTAAAAGGTGGGCAGGCATCTCTGCAACGCTGACGAATTGCGTTCCGGGATTGCGCAACCAGCTGTTCAGTAACGCCAGTTTTCCCCGCTTGCGTTCATAGCCCATCCACGCTCCTTCCGAGGGGTTCCATTCAGGCTGGCGATGTAACAGATAAAAACGTGGTCGGCCGGAGGGGTAGCGGCGATTAAGCGCCTGCGTATCGGCGATAGCCTGTCTGAGCAGCGCGTGACTTTCCGGCGAGGGTTCATTTTCAGAATCAGCAAAATCAGTGAGCAGCGCGAACCTGAGATTTTCGTTTTCATTCCCCAACCAGCAGACTTCAAGACTGGTGAGGAGCTGGCTGAAACTTTCGTGGCTGGTCAACATGCAGGGAATGACTAACATGGTGGCACTGTCAGCGGGAATACCGGCTGAAAAATCCATCCCCGGCAAGGGTCGAGGAACGCGAAAACGGGTGGTTGCATCACTGAGCAAATCGCTCATTAACTGAGTTAATGCGATAACCAGAGGTAATATCACCGCGATCAATAGCCAGTCTGCGCCCTGCATGGCGGTTTCGTGCAATATTGCTGCGGTCGCTGCGGTTGTCAGCAACGCCAGGCTTCCAAGCCATGACAGCAGGGTTATTCTGTTGAAACTGTGCCGCAAGCGTATGAGCCTTGAGGCGTCTGCCAGGAGATGAATATCCAGCGCCTGTCGACCTTCGCCCGCAAGATAATAACCAACATGATGTTCCGGTGTATCGGGCGCTTTTTCCTCTGAAAGCGCCAGCACCTTCTCAGCAACCTCAGGCTCGCTGAGACCGCTGTCTCTGGCCAGAACCTCAACTACGTGCCGGTAATGATCCCGGGTATTGAAGTGCATCCGGGGATAGATGCCGGCAGGATCATTGCGTAATGCCTGTTCGACAACGCTTATCGTTTCGGCGAAATCAGCCCAGTCCGTTTCACTCAATAAACGCAGGCCCGCGATGCTGTTACTGACGGACAGCTGGCTGGCGGCAAGCTGCTGATTGAAACTATGTATGAGAACGTCAGTGGTGATCCCCTGTTCCCGAAGGCACTGATCAACCCAGGTCAGAGGTAACGACAGCGCGTTGCCATGCCCCTGCAGGCGCCGCACCAGCTCTGCGACAAACGCACTGGTTAACGGAGGCTGGGAGCGCGCCATATCGGCAACCACCATGATTAAATTACCAGGCGCACTCTCTGCGCATTCGACAATCCTTGTTATCCACGTATCGGCAAGGTTTCTGTCCTGCTGCGCTTTTATCACTTCCATACTGATACGACGAAGATTTTCAATCAGCGCCAGGCGCAGCATTCCCGGTAACGCCCAGACTTCACCCAGCGTCAGCGGCGTCACCTGTTGATAGGCAGTGAGATAGCTGGTCAGGCTGGCGGCATCCCAGCGGCCATCGCCGTGAGCAATGGCCTCTGATGCAATATGATAAATTCGTGGGCAATTCAACGGCGATACAAGCGACGGAAGACCTTTGCCAAAGCTTTTCGGCAGATGCTGGCGGACAGTGCGGATTTGTTCCTCAATCAGATAATAATTGTCCAGCAGCCATTCACCGGCGGGCATGATACTGGTCTTTTTACCCGCGTTAAGCTCATAGCAGTTTTGGGTAATGACGGCCTCATTGTCGCCAAGCCGTTTCAGAAGATAATAAGGATGCCTATCCGGTGATACTTTATGAGTCCGCGCCAGCTTCTGGCCGTAGCGTTCCATCTGGACGGTCGAAAAGAGTTCCGACCGCGGTGAGCTTTCACCGGCAGGATCGTTCGCCGAAAACGTTATGTTTTCGGCAGCATTCATCAGAATACGGGAGCGGTTAAACCACGCTCTTGGGTTCATTTTCATAGCATTGCTCTGATGCGACGTTAGCGCGCAGGAGCAGTTGCGAAATCAGTTCAGAAACGTTCTCTCAGGATGGGCGTCAGGCATCAGGGATTTAACAGCTGCCGGAATCTAACATAAGTATAGGACATGAGCTCTGTTCTGCGGTTTTGGTCGAGCTAGCGTCGGGAGATAAACAGAGCCTTACATCCGGGGCAAAGCATGGTCTGGTTGAGCCGGATTTTTGACAACGGTTGTACTGATTTTAAGCCACAAACAGGACAGGCTGCAGTGGCAGTAGACGCACTGCTGAAGAATTTCATTGCGTAATTGATAACAGACATAACCATTAACCTTTCAATGAATGAGCTTCACCGTACCACATGTGGTTAAGTTTTAATCTATCTATTTTGACACACTGAAAATCAGGAAAGATAAATGTTCGCAGCCACAGGCCCCCTGAGACCGTTTATCCGGCAAAACTCTATGCGGCTTCCAGGGATGAGTAATTCTGATTCGCGAGAGTTAACGGCTGAAATGTGAAGCAGAACGTCTTTTCGTCCATCAGATGGGATGATGAGGCCTTTACCACTAAGAATATCAAAGCTTTTGACAATTCCTGTCATTTTATGGGACAAGTCAATTCCTTATTGAAAACACGTAAAGACTATACATTGAAAATGGCATTCAGCCACTTTTATTTTCCCTACAGGACCTCTGGACGGCTAAAAGATAATTTGCTTATATCGATTCCCTGTGCCTTAATGAATCCCATCAGTTCGATGTACTAATGAAAGTTAGAAATTTTCCGGGCAGTTCTCATTACCAGGCGCTATCGTTGATATCCCCTCTTTTGAGTCCATATGTTTAATCCTATACGTTTACTATCAATACAATCATGTATAACGGAGTCAGTATGACCTCTAGAATTATGGGCCTGGTTAAATGGTTTAACGAAGACAAAGGTTTTGGCTTCATCTCTCCTCTTGATGGCAGCAAAGATATCTTTGTCCATTTGTCTGCACTTGATGGCGACAACTTTAAAACTTTATTTGAAGGTCAGAAAGTTGAATTCGCCATTCACCGCGGAGACAAGGGTCCTGCTGCTGCAAACGTAACACTTTGCGATAAATAAATCATTGTGGGTCTGCGATAACTATAAAGGATTATTCCTGAGTAGACAGATCCATAACTTAAATCAGATGAAAGTCGTTTATTCATAATATCTGATCAGCATATTTTTCAAAATTATGAGTATGCTAACCGATGTGATGAAGTGCAGTACTACTGCATAAAAAGTCTAAAAGCACAAACTAACCACATGTTAAATAAGAAGTGCGTAATGGCTTTGACCTTAATGGCATCTGCCAGTTAATATCCACGAGAGAACAGGGTAATAGAATATGATTAAAGTCCTTGTTTTCTTTAATGCTGAATCCTGTAAAGTCATGACCGTTCTGGAAGGTATATCCTCTATCAGGCAGGAATATCCAAACGGTGAAGAAACACATCTTCGGATTATGTCTGCAGGTTTTCCTTCCTTAACTGGCGATCATGGTATTGTTTACGTGGCTACTGACAGGGAGTTAACGTCACAGGAGATACTTGATGCGGCCAGGAAATATTTATAGCATTTTTGTCATGCTCTCTGCTCCACGTTTAATTGCATGCTTACCCTATTTATCAGAATCGAACAAAAATGAGTTGAAAACATTTATGGCCTGCTAACAGCAGGCTTTTTTTTTACATTACACTTTTTTAGAAACACCTCTATAAAGAGAGAGTAATTCGCTACCTTCTGACAAAATGCAGGTGTCTCTCCCCTGCGTGCCATCTTGCCATTTGTGAAAAACCTTGCTAAGTGGCGGCGCTGTCTCTCCTCATTTTAAATCTCATCAGGTGTGACTGAAGCAATAAATTATGAGGATATAAAAAGGCTCTCCGGATGACTCCTGGCATCATAGTTTTAAGTACCTTCAAAAACGCATGGACATTTCGTAGGAGTTGTAATTTAGTTCTTACACATTCTTCTTGATTTTTTCTTGCGACAAGAGATTTATATAAGTAGTCTAAACCTCGTTAATAACAATATGTCCCAATCGCATTAAAATGCTCAGCAAGAAAAATCGGGTCGATGAGCAACCGTCGACATTGGTATTTGCTGAACAACGAAAAAACTTTAAAAGGTCTCTTTATGTCAGATGCTCTAACACAGTTAAACAATATCCGTACCTTACGTTCTCAGACTCGTGAAATGTCATTAGATGTACTGGAAGATGTTCTGGAAAAGTTTAAAATTATTCTTATAGAACGACGAGAAGAAGAGACATTACGTCTTGCGAATGAAAGTCAGCGCCGCGATAAACTGGAAACACTTCGTCAGATGATGATTGATGAGGGTATCGACCCCTCCGAACTTTTAGCTGCTATTGGCTCTCCGGGTAAGGCTAAAAGGACGCGCTCCCCCCGCCCCGCGAAGTATCGATATACTAACGAAACTGGAGAGTCAAAAACATGGTCAGGTCAGGGGCGAATGCCGAAGCGGATCTCAAATCTGATTGCTGAAGGTGGGGAATTAAAAGATTTTGAAATCAGCTAAAAAGAGCCGGGTAAAACCCGGCTCTTTTTTGTAAATGCCGCAAGTTGCCTTAGAGAATAGTCGAGAAACATTTAGTTCCGTCGATGTAGCCGAGGCGCTGTTTAAAATCACAGTGCTGCTTAAGGGACAAACCGGTTATCTTGCAGATCGCTACAGCGAGTGAAAAGAGAGCCATCAGGAGCTTTCATTCCGAGTCAATCAGGACAAAAAATAACGTATGTTCTTCGTGAATCCATACTGCATGAGCTTAACAACGTCTGCCATTGGCACTAAGTGGACGTAGAGCAAGTTCGCTTGGTCCGAGACGAAGTACGGTGAATCGAAATTCATCAAAACAGTCGCAATGCTGCTATTCGGGATTGGTTCATGAAGTAAATTTTTTGGCAAAATGGACAAGGCTGATAAATATCATACAAAAACAATGCATTATAAAATATGCTCTCTATGAACAACATTTGTGATCAACATAAGTTAAATAGCCTCCATAGGTCTATTACTTCATGATTCACTCGTGCGGCGATAGAAATCTGCATGTTGTCAATTTTGAGGTACTTCCCTTTTATTGCACTAGGTCTGTCGTACATTTACTTCATCTTTGGCAAGCCGCGTGCAAATGAGCACGCCCTCTTTCCACCAACATTTCAGACAGCTTGCGGGAATGAGCCCGCTTCGGTATCAGAAATGGCTGCGCCTCAACGAAGCCAGGCGGCTGATGCTGAATGAGCATTACGATGTCACCAGAGCTGCCTATGCTGTCGGTTACGAAAGCTTATCCCATTTCAGTCGGGAATATACGCGGATGTTCGGTCAATCGCCTAAAAGGGATATTACTGCATTAAGATAGTCTGCGAGTAAGGTTTAATACACCCTGGTATCGTTTACATTTAAGTCAAGCATTATCATTTGCTCACCGAGTTAACGCTGCTATTATCTAAGTCTTAGTGTTCGAATCATAAATTTCTTCAATAAATTACCCTGCTAATTACTTGTCCTCACGGAATGAAGGAGCTTCCCCGATGAACTTACCAGGTCAGCAGTCGCCTGACAGCACCCTTCCCTCTTATGACCTCTCGCGCAGCCTGGGACTACAAACCGGTGCTGATATCGATTTTAAAAAGCTGGCCGCCCAACTCGACTGCACGCGTAATTTTTACAATGTCGGCATCATTTTTGATGATGGCAAACAGCGCTGGCTGGTACGCCCTTCACGCCGCATTGCAGATGTGAATCAGAGCACCGTCAGCCATGTGGTAATCAGTAAAATTCCGGATGCTAAGGAAATCAGTGCAGAAAAAGCTGTGGTGGCGACGCTAACGACTCCCTCACTTGCTACGGAAATTACCTCAACCGGTTTTGCCTGTGGCGCGATGATTGTTACGCTTGTTATGGCGTTTGGTGCCGGTGCGGCAGTGCCTTTTACCGCTGGCGGGTCTGGTGTGATTGCTGCGATTAGCCTGTCCGGTACGCTGGCAACTGGCGCACAATGCATGATTGGCGCGGGCCGTCTGCTGGCTATCCATAACGATCATGGTTCCGATGTTGCCTGGCTCGACAGCCAGGACTGGTATGTAGCTACCACGACGGTTCTGGATGTCATTTCGCTAGCTGCGGCAGGAACCGCGCTGCGAGGTACTTTAGAAACGTACAAGCTGATGAAAGCGGCATCTTCAAGTAAAGTTACCGCCTGGTTCCAAAGCCTGAGCCGTGCTGAGCGTAAGCGCATCACGGAAGAGATCATTAAAGCGCAGAATCCAGGTATCTCCAGCGCCGGCGTGAGGGCAGCGATCCGCGCAGGCGTCTACCCGAAACGTTTCCCCAGCGAATCATTACAAAAATCACTGCAACGTGAGCTGATGAGTGCTGTGAACAACGCATCGGCCTTTGTGGGCAGTTCACTCACGGGGACGATCCGCAATCCTCAAAACACCGTCCAGTCCGGGCGCTATGTAGTCGGTCTGCTGCAGTCATTTTCGCCTAACTAAACGCTGAGTATTCAAATGGTTAAAATTTTTTCCCGTCGTCTGCAACACTGTAACGAGGTGGCTACCAGCATAAGCAATGCCTCCCCGACGCAGCTGCAACAGCTAAAGACTCAGTTGGCTGTAGAAATGGGCAAACCTGTAGGCCTACACACCATGGGTATTCCAGCGGCAATCAGTACCCTCGGGGTGATTGTCAGTTTCGCCATTCCGCAGCTGTGGCTGGGGTACGGCGTACTCGCCGGACTCGACCAGCCAGCGGGACACGTATTCGTCTGGGTTGTCCTGATCGCCCTTCTGTTCGCTGGCCTTAACGGCGTGACGATGTTTATGATTGGCAAAGGCAGCATGCGCGCCGTGCGGTTACACCTTACGCTGGCGGTGATAAGCCTGGTACTAACGGCAGCCTATCTGCTGGTCGCGCTGAGCGGTAGCGCTGCTCCGGGCGTCAGTCTGACCGCGGCGCTAGTGAGTATCGTCATGCTACTGATTAGCGGCAGCTGTATCCTTTCCACCGCCTTCTATAAGATGCTGCTGTTTACTCTGCATAATCGTGCCTGGCGCAAGCTTCTCAGCCAGACGCGTGCTAAAACAGCGCGCTAAACGTTCGTCCCGTAAAAAACCCACCATCGCTGGCGGGTTTTTTTATGGCTTTTTATGCCTGCGCAACCAAATTAACTTATACGCCGCAGGAATAATAAACAGCGATAGCAGCGGCGCCGTGATCATCCCGCCAATCATCGGTGCCGCTATCCGGCTCATGACCTCTGACCCGGCACCGGTCCCCCACAGAATGGGCAGCAGACCGGCAATAATCACCGCGACGGTCATTGCCTTTGGCCGCACGCGCAGCACGGCGCCATGATAAAGAGCGTCATCAAGCCCCTGTTCGGTGAACGTTTCTCGATGGGATAACGCCGGCTGTGCCTCAACGGCATGACGCAAATACATCAGCATGACCACGCCAAATTCTGCCGCCACCCCAGCCAGAGCGATAAAACCGGTGCCGGTTGCGACAGACATATGGAAGCCCTGCCAGTAGAGGAACCATATTCCCCCGACCAGGGCGAACGGCAGGCTCATCAGGATCAGCAGCGCTTCATCCACGCGACGGAACGCCAGATACAGCAGAATGAAGATGATCATCACCGTCATCGGCACCATCAGCTTCAGTTTCTTGTTGGCATGCTCGAGCAGCTCAAACTGTCCGGAGAATGAGACGCTGGTGCCCGGCCTCAGCTTTACGCTCTGACTGATGGCCGTCTTAATGTCGTTGACCACCGACACCATATCCCTGCCGCGGGCATCGATATAAATCCAGCTCGCAGGTCGGGCATTCTCCGTTTTCAGCATCGTGGGGCCGGAAACCACGTTGATATCCGCCACATCCCCCAGCGTGATCTGCTGTTTCATCGGCGTGAGGATAGGCATCTGCTTCAACGCGCTCGGGCTGTTCCGGTAGTCCTGGGGATAGCGAATATTGATCGGGTACCGGGCGACGCCTTCTACCGTTTCACCCACCGTCGCCCCGCCGATGGCCGAGGAGACAAAGAGCTGCACGTCGCCCACCGTCATCCCGTAGCGGGAGGCTTTTTCCCGGTTGATATCGACATCAATGTAGCGCCCGCCCTCCAGACGTTCAGCCAGGGCAGACACCACGCCCGGCACCGTTTTGGCTACCGCCTCGATGCTCTGCGCCGTGGCGTCAATATCAGACAAAACTGTACCTGACACCTTGATACCAATCGGGCTTTTGATCCCGGTGGAAAGCATGTCTATCCGGTTGCGGATCGGCGGAACCCAGAGGTTAGCCAGGCCGGGCAACCGAACGGTCTTGTCGAGCTCGTCAATAATCTTGTCAATCGTCATGCCGGGCCGCCACTCATTCTCAGGTTTGAGCTGAATGGTGGTTTCCACCATTTCGAGCGGCGCGGAATCCGTAGCCGTTTCGGCCTTACCCGTCTTGCCGAAAACAGAGGCCACCTCAGGCACGGTTTTGATTAACTTGTCCGTGGTCTGTAACAGCGCCGCCGCTTCTGCCGGAGAAACGCCCGGCAATGTTGACGGCATATACAGCAGATCGCCTTCATTAATCTTCGGCAGGAATTCGCCGCCCACCTGGCTCAGGGGCCAGATCACCGTGAAGATGGACAAGCCCGCAACCAGCAGGGTTGTTTTTGGCCAGTGGAGCACCTTAATCAGTAGCGGATGGTAGACTTTAATCAGCAGCCTGTTCAATGGGTTACTGGTCTCTGCGGGAATCTTGCCCCGGATCCAGAATCCCATCAGGATGGGAATAACGATGATGGCCAGCGCGGCCGCACCCGCCATGGAGTACGTTTTGGTGAAGGCCAGCGGACCAAACAGCCGCCCTTCCTGGCCCTCAAGGGTAAAGATAGGAATGAAGGATAAGGTGATGATCAGCAGGCTGATAAACAGCGCGGGGCCAACCTCGACAGAGGCATTGGTGATCACCTTCCAGCGCGTGGCGTTATCAATCTGTTCTCCTGGATGCTGGTGATCCCACTCTTCCAGCCGTTTGTGCGCGTTTTCAATCATGACGATAGCGGCATCCACCATCGCACCGACCGCAATGGCAATGCCTCCCAGCGACATGATATTGGCGTTCAGCCCCTGGAAATGCATGACGATAAAGGCAATACACAGGCCAAGCGGCAGAGAGATAATCACGACCAGCGCAGAGCGAACGTGCCACAGGAACAGGGCGCAGACGATGGCCACCACGATAAACTCTTCGAGCAGCTTGGAACTCAGGTTGTCGATTGCCCGGTCGATGAGCTGGCTGCGATCGTAGGTGGTCACAATCTCAACGCCTTCCGGCAGGCTGGCCTTCAGCGTCTCCAGCTTATCTTTCACCGCCGTAATGACCTCGCGCGCATTTTTGCCCGAACGCAGGATCACCACGCCACCCGCAACTTCCCCCTGCCCGTTCAGCTCGGCAATACCGCGCCGCATTTCCGGCCCCGTTTGTACGCGGGCAACATCGCGAAGGTAAATCGGTACCCCGTTCTCTCCGGTTTTCAGGACGATGTTATTGAAATCGTCCATCGTCTGCAGATAGCCGCTGGCCCGGACCATATACTCCGCTTCCGCCATTTCAACTGACGATCCTCCTGCCTCCTGGTTAGACGACTCAAGGGCCTGCTTAACCTCCGGCAGACTAATGCCGTACTGAGCCAGTTTTAACGGATTGATCTGGATCTGATACTGCTTCACCACGCCGCCGACGGAGGCCACTTCGGCCACGTTCGGGATCGTTTTCAGCTCAAATTTCAGGAACCAGTCCTGCAGCGAGCGCAACTCTGCGAGATCGTGTTTTCCGCTGCGATCCACCAGCGCATACTCGAATATCCAGCCCACGCCGGTGGCGTCAGGACCGATTTCAGAGCTCACGCCGGCAGGCAGTTTGCCCTGAACCTGGTTCAGATACTCCAGCACGCGCGAACGGGCCCAGTACAAATCGGTGCCATCTTCAAAAATGACGTACACGTACGAATCGCCAAACTGCGAGAAACCGCGCACGGTCTTTGCGCCGGGAACCGAGAGCATGGTGGTAGTCAGTGGATAGGTCACCTGGTTTTCGACAATCTGCGGGGCCTGGCCGGGATAGCTGGTTTTGATAATCACCTGAACGTCAGAGAGATCGGGCAAGGCATCGACCGGGGTGTTGATAATGGTCCATGTCCCCCAGACGCTGAGGAACAGCGCCCCCATCATGACCAGGAAACGGTTGGCGACAGACCGCCGGATAATCCATTCAATCATCATCGTCTCCTTAATGGCCAGAATGTGCGCCGTCAGCAGCTTCAGCGTGACGCATGCGCTCCAGCGCGCCGGTAATATTGGCCTCCGAGTCAATCAGGAACAGACCGCTGACCACCACCGACTCCCCCTCTTCCAGTCCGCTACCAATGCCGGACTGCTGCTGAGATTCATGCAGAACGTGGATCCTTTTCGGGACAAAATTCCCGTCCGCATCAACCGTAATAACGCGCTGTTCTTTGCCGGTATCGATAACGGCCTGGGAGGGGATCAGCAGCATTTCCTGACTTTGGGTATTCAGCTTCAGGTAGGCATTCATGCCCGGTTTAAGCAGCTCATCCTTGTTAGCGACCTGCAGGCGCACCTGCAGCGTTCGGGTGGTTTGATCCACGCTCGGCAGAAGACTCCATTTTTCAACCGGGAAGGATTTATCCGGCCAGGCCGGTATCGAAACAGCAAACTGCGAGGTATCTTTCAGCAGATAAGCAATGGATTCAGGTACTGCCGCGCCGATCCAGACTGGATCCATCCCCTGAATTTGCGCCACCACCTTATCTTTGGAAATATTCATACCGGTACGCAGGTCAAAGGCCGTGATCGCTCCGTCGATCGGGGCCTTGATGGTAAACCGGGTCTGGATAGTGCGGGTCGCACGCAGCCTCTGAATATCCTCATCCGGCATACCCGCCAGGCGAAGCCGTTCCAGAACCCCTTTTATTTGCGTTGGCGTTCCGCCGGTGCCGGATAACAGCAGAAACTCGCTCTGCGCCTCTACCCAGTCAGGAATGGTAATATCAATAAGCGGTGTGCCTTTTTTCACCTTATCGCCCGTCGTCAGCGGGTACACTTTCTCCACGAAGCCTTCCGCGCGCGCCTGCACAATGACAAACTGATAGTCGTTATAGCTGACGTTAGCCGGGATGGTCTGGGCATAATTCAGCGTTCCGCGCGTCACCTTTTGCGTTTTTAATCCCAGGTTCTGAGCCTGTGTCGGGTCAATACGGATACCGGCACTGCTTTTATTGTCGTTTTCATCCGCATATTTAGGTACCAGATCCATATCCATAAACGGCGATTTACCGGGCTTATCGAATTTAACGTCTGGCTTCATCGGGTCATACCAGAAAAGTACCTTTCTTTCTGGTGCGCTATTTTCCATTTTTTCAGATGAATGAAGAGCCTGCCAGGCCGTCACCGATATCAGCCCTCCCGCAATTAGGCTGCTGACTATCATGGCAGCATATTTTATTTTTAATGAGGCCATGCCGTTTCTCGCTATTTAATGCTCTTCAGTAAAGAGATATTGCCCTGCTGAACAAACGAAAAATCAACGTGACTGCCGACTTTTAAGGCATTGATACTCTCGTCAGCCTGAATAAAGGTGAAACGCATGGTCATCGCGGGCCAGCCAATCGCCGGGATAGCCTCATGAGAAATCGTGATTTTTTTATTCGTAAGATCAATGTCCTTCACGATACCGGTCCCGGTGATGAGCTGCTCTGTGGTCCCTTCGCTGGCAGCACTCATCCCCTCGTGCTGATGAACCTCAGCCTGGAGGCCGGCAGAAAACATAATGGAGATCGCACCGAATACAACAGCCTTAAGTGAATTGCGCATATTTATTTTCCTGTTTAATTAAATAACGTTATTCGACCCAACCGCCGCCGAGCGCGGTGAAGAGATTAATTTCATTAACCTGCCGGGCATAAATAAGGTCGAGAATATTTTGCTGCGTGGAGAAAAGAGAGCGTTCCGCGTCAAGCACTTCGATATAGCTGACCGCACCGCTGGAATATAACCCTCTGGCCCGCTGCAGGGTGATGCGTAGCGAATCAAGATACCGCTGCTGCGCAGCAAGCTGCTGGTTAATGCTGTCACGCAGCGCGAGCGCGTCGGCAACCTGTTTGAAGGCGGACTGAATTTTTTGTTCGTAATTCACAACCGACTGCTGCTGGCGAATTTCGGCCAGCTTCAGGTTGGCCTTATTTCTGCCCGCATTAAAAATGGGAATGTCGATTTTAGGAATAAAATTCCACATCCAGCTCCCTGATGTGAACAGGCTGGACAACTCCGTGCTGCCGGTTGAAAGCCCGCTGGTGAGTGATATGGACGGGAAAAAGGCCGCTCGCGCCGCGCCGATATTTGCATCGGCCGCCTTAAGCTGATACTCCGCTTCCATAATATCCGGGCGCTGCAGCAGTATCGCTGAGGAAAGATGGGGAGGCAGTTTTACCGGCGCAACGTCGCTGGCGTTCATACCGCCGTCGCCCGGCAGCGCGCGATACGTGCCGAGGACCAGCTGCAGGGCATTATTGGCCTGCGCCAGCTCCCCCTCTCTTTTGGCAATCTCTGCCCGCGTGCTTTCGATCTGTCCCCGGGCCTGTTCCAGCGCCAGGACGTTCGTACTGCCCGTCACCAGCTGCTGCTCAACGAACGCATAAGACTGCTGGTAATTTGTCAGCGTATCCCGCGCAATGCGCAGCTGTTTGTACGCCAACTGCTGGTTGAAATAGCTCTGAGAAACGTTAGTGACGAGCAGGATATGTACCGCGCGACGGGCCTCTTCGCTGGCGAAAAAGTTTTGTCGGTCGGCATCGCTCATGTTCCTCAGCTTGCCGAAGAAATCGAGTTCATAGCTAAGCGCAAGACCCGCGTCGTACTGCTGCGCGGTGGGTTTGTCACTTTTAAGCCCACCGCTGTACGTGATACTCGAGGAGGCATTCAGCTGAGGATAACGACCCGCATCCGTCACGTTGAACTGCGCCCGGGCTTCCTCGACCTTCAGGGCGGCCATTTTGATATCGCGATTGTTATTCAGGGCTTCCGTAATCAGCCCCGCAACCTGAGGTTCGACAAAAAAGCGTCGCCAGCCGGTGTCCTGATACCCCGCCGCCGCGGGCGTCAGGCCGTTCCGGGAGAGCGAAAACTGCTGGGGTACAGGTGCTTCCGGTCGCTGGTACTCTGGGGCCAGCGAGACGCAGCCTGCCAGAATAAATACCGTGCTGATGCTTAGTCGTTTTAACAGGAACATAACGGTTCAAATGAAGTCCAGAGTAGTTTTAGGGCTACTCTACGGAACGCATCCTGTTTGACGGGTGACAGGATAATGACAATGTTGTCATTTTTAGCGTAAGTCATTGTTAACGGTCGCAGGCTCACTAGAATGTCATCAGCAGCCAGTCAGGGGAGCATGATGAAAATACTGATCGTCGAAGACGAAATTAAAACCGGTGAGTACCTGAGTAAGGGGCTGACTGAAGCGGGGTTTGTTGTGGACCACGCGGATAACGGCCTGAACGGCTACCATCTCGCCATGACCGCTGAATACGATCTGCTGATTCTGGATATCATGCTGCCCGATGTGAACGGCTGGGACATTGTCCGCATGCTCCGCTCTGGAGGCAAAGGGATGCCCATCCTGTTACTCACGGCTCTCGGCACGATTGAACACCGGGTTAAAGGGCTTGAGCTTGGCGCGGATGATTATCTGATTAAGCCTTTCGCCTTTGCAGAGCTGCTCGCCCGGGTAAGGACGCTGTTAAGACGCGGAAATACGGTGATCGCGGAAAGCCAGCTTCAGGTGGCAGACCTGACGGTTGACCTCGTGTCGAGAAAGGTAAGCCGGGCCGGAAGTCGCATCCTGTTAACCAGCAAAGAGTTTAGCCTGCTGGAGTTTTTCATGCGTCATCAGGGAGAGGTGCTTCCCCGCTCCCTGATTGCCTCCCAGGTGTGGGACATGAATTTTGACAGCGACACAAACGCAATTGATGTGGCGGTAAAGCGGCTTCGCGCGAAAATCGATAACGATTATGAACCGAAGCTGATCCAGACGGTGCGCGGCGTGGGCTATATGCTGGAGGTACCGGATGCACGTTAAGCTTCCCAGGCGCCCCTTTTCTCTTGCCCTGCGGCTGACCTTTTTTATCAGTCTCTCCACGATACTGGCCTTTTTCGCCTTTACCTGGTTTATGCTCCATTCCGTTGAAAAGCATTTCGCCGAGCAGGATATCAACGATCTGCAGCAAATCAGCACTACGATGCACCGCATACTGCGATCGCCCACCGACCCCGATCAAAAGAAAATCAGCAAGATCAAAGAGTCGATCGCTAGCTACCGCAGCGTAGCCGTCCTGCTCCTGGATCCGCAGGGAAATACCCTGTTCAGCTCGGCGCAAGGGGCGGCACTGCGCCCTGCGATGAACACGGCGGATTTTAGCGAACACTGTCGCACACAGGAAGTGTTTCACTGGACGGTTGAAGGCCATGCCATGCCTGTGCACGACGGGTCCGACATGAACATGGAAACGTACCGGATTATCGCCTCTACAGGAACGGCGACGCTGCAGGGCAAAACGCAGGGCTACGTCATGCTGATCGGACTCTCCATTAATTTTCATCTGCACTACCTGGAGGCGCTGAAAAAGAATCTCCTGATGATTGCCGCGGCGATCAGCCTGCTGATTATTCTTGTCATCCGCATCGCGGTTCGTCAGGGACATTTACCCCTGCGTAACGTCAGCAACGCCATAAAAAATATCACCTCAGAAAACCTGGATGCGCGGCTGGAGCCGTCTCTCGTACCCGTTGAGCTGGAACAGCTGGTCATCTCCTTCAACCATATGATCGAAAAGATTGAAGATGTCTTTACCCGTCAGGCGAATTTTTCCGCCGATATCGCGCATGAAATCAGAACGCCCATCACCAACCTGGTGACGCAAACGGAAATCGCGCTGAGCCAGAACCGCTCGCAGAAAGAGCTGGAAGATGTTCTGTACTCCAGTCTGGAAGAGTACAACCGGATGACCCGGATGGTTAGCGACATGCTTTTCCTGGCGCAGGCGGATAATAACCAGCTGATCCCTGACCGGGTGATGTTTGATTTAAGTGCCGAGGTCATGAAAGTCTTCGAATTCTTCGAAGCCTGGGCGGAAGAACGCAACATCACGCTGAAATTTAACGGGATGCCCTGCCTGATAGAAGGCGATCCTCAGATGTTCAGAAGAGCAATGAATAATCTGCTCTCCAATGCCCTGCGCTATACGCCACCAGGAAAAGCGGTGACGGTTTCCATCAGACATCAGGATAACGACGTTGAACTGATGATAGAAAACCCCGGTAAGCCGATCCCTCAGGAACATCTGCCAAAGCTGTTTGACCGTTTCTATCGCGTCGATCCGTCCAGACAGCGCAAAGGCGAAGGCAGCGGGATCGGGCTTGCCATCGTGAAGTCCATCGTCACCGCGCACCATGGAAAAGTCCGCGTGGAATCGGATGAGGTGTCGACACGCTTCATCCTCTCCGTGCCGGGAAATGCTGCCTGAGCGTCAGCGCACGGGCCGACACACTTCCAGAACCTTTTCCCTGAGCCATCGATGCCCCGGATCTCTTTCCATACGCGGATGCCACATCTGCGACACCGTAATGGTCCGGGTTTTAAACGGCAGCTCAAAGACGTGTACGCGCTCGTTCATCGGCTGATTGAGCAGGTACAGCGCCGGCACCATGGCAATCAGATCGGACGCCAGCGCCACGGACAGCGCCGTCGGAAATCCGGGCACCACGCTGGCGACCTTGCGCTTCATCCCCCGTTCCGCCAGCGCGTCATCGACAAACCCGTGTAACGATCCGTCCGGTGAGGCCACCACGTGGCCCCACGCGACATAATCGGCAAGGCTGACGTCAGGCCGTAATGATAGCGGATGCCCCTTGCGCACCGCGCCAACAAACCGATCCTGAAAAAGCCTTTGCAGCCGTATTTCAGGCCCCATATTGCTCTGCACGCCGATCTCCAGGTCGACCAGCCCCTCGCGCAAATAGCGCGACGTTTTTTCAGGTTTCGGAGAGAAGCGGATGCACACCTCGGGCGCAACGCTCGCCACCGCCGCAATAAGCAGCGGCCCAAACGCCACCACAAAACCGTCGTTGGCTCTGATGGTGAACAGCCGCTCGAGATTTTCCACCTTCAGCGCGTCGGTGGAGGGCTGTAGCACCGCCCTCGTCTCATGCACGGCGCTTCTGGCGCGGTCCCGCGTGGCTTCTGCCCAGGGCGTCAGCACCATATGACGCCCGGCCCGCACCAGAATAGGATCGCCGGTCACCTCCCGCAACCTGCTCAGGGTGCGGCTCATGGCGGAGGTGCTGAGGTTCAAACGTCGCGCCGCGCCCGCCACGCTGGCTTCTGCGAGCAGAACGTCGAGTGCAACCAGAAGGTTAAAGTCAGGATCGGACACGATGGCTCCTCAGATAAGGCGTTATATGCAATGATTAAGTGCAAATGGTGCGTCTTCCGCCCTGTATACCGCATGATTATAGTTTCGTCATTACTATTCTTATCCGGAGTAACGACGATGACGCTATTTTCAAACCAGCCCGGCGATGAAGGTTTGCCCGGGCACGAACGCGCCAGGGTCATGGCCGCCGTCATGACCACCACGCTGATGGGCGTCTTTGACGGCACCATGATCAACATCGCGCTGCCCTCCATGGCAACGGCGATGCAGGTCCCCGCGAACGTGGCGGTCTGGTTCGCCAACGGTTACCTGCTCTCAGCGGCAATGACGTTAGCCCTCTTCGCGGCGCTGGCGGCGCGCGTGGGCTATCGCCCGGTGTTTCTTGCCGGGCTTGCCACCTTTACGCTCACCTCGATCGGCTGCGCGCTGGCGACCACGCCAGAAATGCTGATCGGCATGCGTATTTTGCAAGGCATCGGCGGCGCGGCCACCCTGAGTATCGCCCCGGCGATCCTGCGATCTGTTTTTCCGGGTCGACTGCTTGGCCGCATTCTGGGGCTGCACGCCCTGCTTATCGCCTCCAGCACGGCGATTGCCCCCGTGCTGGGCGGTACCATACTGGACGCGCTGAGCTGGCAGTGGCTGTTCGCCATTAACGTTATTCCGGGCAGCGTTGCCCTGCTGCTGGCGTGGCGCGCCTTGCCGCGGGAATCGGCCGTTGACCGCTCATCCTTTGATGCGCCAGGCGCCGTGCTCTCTGCCGCGCTGTTAGGCTCAGCGATCATGCTGGCCGACAGCCTTCAGCGCGTGACGCAACACATTAGCCAGGAGGCCGTCGGCTGGGGGCTGCTCACGCTGGTCAGCGCTCTCGCCTTTATCTGGCGGATACGGCGCGCGCGAAGTCCCATCCTGCCGCCCGTCATGTTTAAAAACGGACGCTTCACCCTCGCAGCCCTGACCTCGCTGGCCTCGTTTGTGAGCCAGGGCATCACCTTTGTCGCGCTGCCGTTCCTGTTTCAGAGCGTGTATGGCTACAGCCCGGTGGTCTCCGCGCTGCTGTTCACCCCGTGGCCGATTGGCATCGTGCTGATTGCGCCGCACGCGGGACGCTGGGCAGATTCGATTTCCGCGCCGCTGATCTCGACAATCGGGCTGATGATTTTTGTTGGTGGACTGGTCCTGCTGGCGACGTTGCCGGACAATCCTTCCGCATGGAATATCTACCTGCGCAGTCTGGTGTGCGGGATTGGGTTTGGCTGCTTTCAGAGCCCCAATAACCGGGAAATGCTCTCTAACGTGGCGCGGGAATATGCCAGCTATGCCTCCGGCGTGTTGTCGATTGTGAGGACATTTGGCCAGTGTCTCGGTGCCGCCGCGGTGGGCGTGCTGCTTGCGACGACCGAATCAGACCATGACCGGGCCGTGCATTTTGCGCTGTGGATTGCCGTCATCGCCTCGACGGGGTCGGTGTTGTTTAGCCTGAGCAGGCTGCGGACTGCGGTTCGGGCATCAGTCTGATTAGCCCGGCGGCGCTACGCTTGCACAATGTAGGCCGGGTAAGCGCAGCGTCACCCGGCAAAAAAGACGACTCGTTTGTTTACTCCAGCGCCAGCAGCGCAAAGCTCGCCAGCCAGTGCCCGCCGCTGTAGTGGCTGCCGACCACATGCTCGACGCTTGCCGTCAGGTGTTTCGTCACCGCCTCGCGCAGCGCCTGCTGCGCCGGATGGTTAGCGGGAAGCGCTTTGGCAATATGCTTCATGCACCAGGCGCGGCTGAGGTTTAATCCGTCGAGATGGGCGATTTTCGGGTCGGTACGATCGCTCACTTCCGCCGGGTTCATCAGCGCCGCAGCGGAGCCGACATCCGGCAAAAACGCGTCAAACCAGGCCGGGAAGCCCTCCGACACCTTGCTCATCAGCAGCGCTTCCGTCAGCGCCCCGGAAATATACTCATCACCGCCGGGTTCGTAGTGGGCCGGATAGCGCGTATCGGCGAGATAAAACCGCTCCGCCGCCGTCACAATCGCCTGCTCAAGCGCGCTATCTTCTACGGCTCGGGCGTAGTCCAGCCCCAGCGCGAGGGCAAACGCCGTGTTGTAGTGCGTCCCGACGCGGATCGGATAGGTGAGCTTGCTGAGGTAATCCACCAGCCTATTGCGAATATCCTGGGTTAGCGGCTCTAGCGTCCGGTACCAGCCTGCGGCCTGGGGCAGCGACGACTGTTTTAGCTCCTGGGCCAGCGCCAGCAGCCAGCCGTAGCCATACGGGCGCTCAAACGAGGCGCGGAACGGCGCGGTGAAGTAGGCCAGCTCCTTCGCCACGTTCTCTTCCGTCAGGTGCTCGCCGATAAGCGCGACGATCGCGTCCCGGCTCGGCAGTTCCGGATAGAGGCGCACGCAGCGCAGCAGCAGCCAGTAGCCGTGCACCGCCGAATGCCAGTCAAAACAGCCGTAGAAAATCGGGTGCAGTTCGCGAGGCGGCAGCACGTCGCCATCATCATTCAGCAGATGCATGATGTGGTTCGGGTATTCCTGGCGCAAATAGGTCAAAGGCATGCGGGCAAACGCGTCAGCCTGATGTTGCGTTAATTCCATAACAGCTCCTTAGCGAAACACGAGGAAATACATGAGGAACACGTTCACCACCAGCAGGGTTAACGCGGTCGGGATCTGGATCTTGATCACCTGATATTTGTCTTTCAGCTCCAGCAGCGCTGCGGGAACGATATTGAAGTTCGCGGCCATCGGCGTCATCAGCGTGCCGCAGTAGCCCGCGTACATGCCAATCGCCAGCAGCGGCGCGGGGTTGCCGTGATGCACGTTGATCAGAAACGGCAAGGCGATCCCCGCGCTAAGCACCGGGAAGGCCGCAAACGCATTCCCCATGATCATGGTAAACAGCGCCATCCCCACGCAGTAAATCACCACCAGCATAAAGCGGTTATCCGGGTTAACGAACAGGCTCACCACCTTCTGCACCGAATCACCAGTATTGGCTGCCACAAACACGCCGCCGAGCATGGCCAGCATCTGCGGCAGGATCACCGCCCAGCCGATGGTATCAACAAGACGACGAGACTGACGAATGGCATGCAGCGGCGTGCCCTTGGTCAGCCACCAGCCGGTGAGGATCGCCGCGACGCAGGCCACGCACAGCGCCGCGAGGGTGAGCTGTTTCTGATCGAGCAGGAACACGCCGCCAACCGAAACCCCTTTCAGGAACAGGGTGCCGATAACCGTCACCACCGGGATCATCAGCGCGGGCAGGAACAGCCAGTTTTTAAGGCGATTTGACGAGGCGAGACGTTCGTCTTCGGTGGACATTTTATAGTGTCCTTTCCCGACAAGACCAAAGCCCGCCAGCAGCGCGATAGCGATAACGCCGCCGCCGATTATCCGGTACGCCAGCGATTTCCCCAGCTCCTGCACCATCAGGTCACCGAACAGGAAGATCCCACCGAATAAGAACCAGAACAGTGCCGTGGTAAAACGCTTCGGATTGGCGCGATCGCGCAGGGTCATCACAACCAGCAGCATCACGACGAAGCCGATCAGGTAGTACACGCGGTTAATGGTGATGAGCGTCATCATTGCGCCACCTCCTGTTTACCCTGCTCTGCACGCCAGGCCATAACGTCGCGACGGATGCTGGCATCCAGACGCAGCAGGCGCGTCATATGAATAACTAATGCCGCAATGGCGGTTGGGATAGCCCACAGGCCGATATGCAGCGGTTCAATGCCCGGAATACCGTTCTCCTTCAGGAACGCGTCGATCAGCAGCACCGCACCGAAGGCAATAAAGATATCTTCCCCAAAGAAGACCGCGATGTTGTCGCACGCGGCGGCATGGGCTTTGATTTTGTCGCGGATGTGCTGCGGCAGCTCGCCGTATTCGTTCAGCGCCGCCCCTTCGGCCATCGGCGCCAGCAGCGGGCGCACCGTCTGGGCATGACCGCCCAGCGACATAAGCCCCAGCGCGGCGGTGCCTTCACGGGCGACAAAATAGAGCATCAGAATGCGCGCCGAGGTGGCGCTGGCGATCTTAGCCACCCAGGCCTGGGCACGCTCCTTGAGCCCGTAATATTCCAGCAGACCAATCACGGGCAGGATCAGAATGAAGGTCGCCAGCGATCGGCTATTCACGAACTTTTCGCCAAAGGTCTCCAGCAGCATCCCGAAATCCATCCCGACCAGCAGACCCGTCGCCAGCCCCGCCACCACGACCACCAGCAGCGGGTTGAAGCGCAGTGCAAAACCAATAACCACGATCGGTATCCCGATCAGCGGCAACAGCGTAGTACCGTCCATAACGTTTACCCTATCCAAAGTGAGCGTTGCGCGCCGACGGCTATTTTTTTATTTTGCGGCGAGCGATGTTGTGTTTTTCGTCAGGTTTCGGAAAACCTGCGCTAAAAAGCTATATCTGAACCTCAAAAACATGTAAACAAATTATCAATAAAATGTTCTTATTTTATCGATGAGTTTACATTTCTGGCTAAGGAACGTTATGACCTCGAAAAAGAGTGCTTCACCCGATCGCGACGATATCAACGATGGCCGGATCGTCTCTTCCCGCCATCTGGTGTCCGAGCGCTGTGCGGAACTGTCAGAGCTGGAGTACGCGCTGATCATGACCAGCAACGCGTTCAATAAATGGATGGTGCGCTGCATGGCCGCAGCCGGTGAACCGGATATGGGCGCATTTGACGTCTCGCTGCTGCATCATGTGAACCACCGCGACCGCAAGAAAAAGCTGGCCGATATCTGTTTCGTTCTCAATGTGGAAGATACCCACGTGGTGACCTACGCCCTGAAAAAGCTGGTCAAAGCGGGCTATGTGACGAGCGAGAAAGCGGGCAAAGAGCTCTTTTTCTCCACCACCGAAGAAGGGAAAGCGTTGTGCATGAAGTACCGGGACGTGCGGGAGGCGTGTCTGATCGCAATCCACGCGGAGAGTGGCATTGCCGGGAAGTCGATTGGCGAGACCGCGCAGCTGTTACGCACGATCTCCTCCCTGTATGACACCGCCGCCCGCGCGGCGGCATCACTCTAAAGTTAAGGTCGTCTGAAGAGGGTAATACTGCGTCCAGCCAGTTCGTACTCTACGGTGTCGGTGATCGCTGTCCCGGCGGCGGCGTCATCTGCCGTAGACAGTTCCAGCACCCATCCCCCTTCGCCAAACTGCGGGATCTGGAACGGCACGGTGCCTTCAAACGGGTTGAACAGCATCAGCACGTCGTGCCAGATGCCGTCCTCCTGCCTGAGATCCGGCCTGCTGATGGAGACCCCGAGCGTCGAGCCTTCATCCCACTGCTCGGCCTGCTGCGGACCGCCTCCGGCATTGAACCAGCGGATCTCCAGCCCGTCGCGCCAGCTTTCACGACGCAATAACGGCTGCGATGCGCGTAGGGCAATAAGCCGTCGGGTGAACTCGCGCAGCGCGGCGTCGTTTTCGGAGAGCCCCTTCCAGTCGATCCAGGAGATCTCGCTGTCCTGGCAGTAGCCGTTATTGTTGCCCTTCTGCGTGCGGCCAAACTCGTCCCCGGCCAGCAGCATCGGCGTGCCATGGGAAAACAGCAGCGTGGTCAGGAAATTACGCTTCTGCCGCTCGCGGGTGGCAATAATATCCGGGTTCTCCGTCGGCCCTTCTTCGCCATAGTTGTACGAGCGATTATCGTTATGCCCGTCGTTATTGTCCTCACCGTTGTCGGCGTTATGCTTTTCGTTGTACGACACCAGGTCATTCAGCGTAAAGCCGTCGTGAGCGGTGATGAAGTTGACGCTGGCCCACGGACGACGCCCGCGCAGATCGTACAGATCGCCGGAGCCGAGCAGACGCGCGGCAAAATCGGTAGAGACGTTATCGCCCTTCCAGTACTCGCGAACGGTATCGCGGTATTTGTCGTTCCACTCCCCCCAGCCCGGCGGGAAACCGCCGACCTGATACCCGCCGGGGCCAATATCCCAGGGTTCACCAATCAGCTTGAGTCTCGATAACACCGGATCCTGCGATATGGCGTCGAAGAAACCGCCGCGCGGGTCAAACCCTTCGGGCTCGCGGCCAAGAATCGTCCCCAGGTCGAAACGAAAACCGTCAATATGCATCGACTCCGCCCAGTAGCGCAGGGAGTCCATCACCATCTGCAGCACGCGCGGGTGCGAGGTGTTGACCGTGTTTCCCGTCCCGGTGTCGTTGATGTAGTACCGGTGCTGGTCCGGCAGGGTGCGGTAATAGCTGTAGTTATCAATCCCCTTAAACGAGAGCGTGGGGCCAAGCTCATTTCCTTCCGCCGTGTGGTTGTACACCACGTCCAGAATCACCTCGATGCCCGCATCGTGATACGCGCGTACCATGTCGCGAAAGCCCTGGATCCCCGCCGGGCCGTAGTAGCGCGACGCCGGAGCAAAAAAGCCGAGCGTGTTATAGCCCCAGAAGTTCTTCAGGCCACGGTCGAGCAGATGCTGGTCGTCCGGGAACCAGTGAACCGGCAGCAGTTCCACCGAGGTGATGCCAAGACTCTTGATGTAGTCGACCGAGGCTTTGTGCCCCATCCCCTCAAACGTTCCGCGCAGCTCGGGCGGAATGGCCGGGTTCATCTGGGTAAAACCCTTCACGTGGCTCTCATAGATAACCGTATGCGGCCAGGGCACGTTGGGCCGGCTGTTGTCCTGCCAGTCAAAGGCGTCCGGGTCGATGACCTTGCATTTCGGCGTGAACGGCGCGCTGTCGCGCGTGTCAAAACTGAGGTCCAGTTCATCATGCCCCAGCTCATAGCCGAAATGGGCGTCGTTCCAGTCGATATCGCCCACCAGTTCGCGGGCGTAGGGGTCGATAAGCAGCTTGTGCGGGTTGAAGCGGTGACCGTTTTCCGGGTCGTAAGGGCCGTAGACGCGATAGCCGTACAGCGCACCGGGCTTCAGATCGGGCACATAGCCGTGCCAGACCTCATGGGTATATTCCGGCAGTTCCAGCCTGGCGATTTCGGTTTTCCCGGACGGGTCAAACAGACAGAGCTCCACCCGTTCGGCGTGAGCGGAGAACAGCGCGAAGTTGACTCCCTTTCCGTCATAATTAGCACCCAACTGTTGGCCATGACCGGCCCGAATTTCAAACGTAGTATCCTTTGCCATTTTCGTTCTCCACGATTATTCGCAGGTAAGCAGAACCAGTACACATCCCTTTTCTGACGTTAAATCCAGCGTCTCTTGCAGAATGCGGCTTTCACCGCTGAACAGATCCCGATAGCGCTTCCCGGCCAGTTCGTCGGGTATCGCTACCGTGGTATTAACCCACAGCGTTTCGTTGCCGGTGACACCAAAAACCAGACGCGGCACGGCAACAATTAGCGCCTCGTCGTCCTTAACGCGCGCATAGGCAATCAGGTTCTCCTCGCGCTCGCCGCTGACCTTAAGCGGCAGCCAGTCGCCATAGCGGAAAAGCGCGGCGTAATGCGGACGCAGCCGTAACAGCGTGGCGGTGACGAACTGTTTAACGCGCCCGTCTCGCCAGCAGGCCGGGTTGTCAAACACCGAGGCATCCGCCGCGCTGAGGTTGTGCACCAGGGTCGGGAAGTCCGGCTCCCGTCGGTTATCCGGGTCGACGAGGCTAAAGTTGAGCGCCTCGCTGCCCTGATAGATATCCGGCACGCCGGGAGCCGTCAGCTTGATCACCGTCTGGCTAAGGCTGTTCATCATCCCGGCCCGGATAAAGGGCTGCATCGCCTCGCTGAAATCATGCAGGAACAGGGTGTTGTCCGGCGAAAGCAGGTGACGCGCGTAGCTCAACACCACGCTCTCATAGCTCTCGTTGCTGTCGATCCAGTCGGTGCGCTGTTTTGCCTCGCGCAGCGCTTTCTCGAGGAAACCAAGAAAACGTTCTTCCAATGATTTAAGCCCTTCGGCGTCGTCCGGTGATTGCGCGGCGGGCCAGACGCCCGCCAGCGCCTGATAGATCATCCACGTATCGGCGGCGTTAGGCGCGGTACCGTCATTGAGAAAACGCACCTGGGTCTGGTTCATCTGTCGCCAGCGGGCCAGGTTTTCACCCCACCGTTCCGGCGCCTCCGTCAGGGTGTAAAGGCGCGCCCGGGCGTCTTCCCCGCGCTTGGTATCGTGCGTGGAGGTGCCCAGCAGCGCGTCGGGCTGACGGGCGAGACGAATACGCATCTCCTGGTGGAAGCGGGATAAGGAAAACGCGCGCGGCGTCGGGTCGGCGCCCACTTCATTGAGCGCCAGCTCCAGGTTGTGGCGGAAGAACAGCGTGTCCTCCACCGACTTCGCCATCAGCGGCCCGGTAAGCTGCTGGAAGCGGGTTCTGAAAAGCGCGGCGGACTCGCGACAATCTTCCGGCAGGTCGCCGGTAAGTATGCGCACAATCAGGCTCAGCGCCGCTTCAGACGTCTCCACGCTGGCGACCACGCGGTTGAGCAGCGCCACGTCAGGCGGAGTTAATCCCTCCCGGGTGCCGTAGGTGCGGTAGACCGGAAAGGCGATAAGCAGCTCGCGCAGCGCGTGGCGGATATCCTCGCGCGGCAGCGCAACCTCATTGCGGCGGGCCAGATCGTCAGCAAGGTTTAGCAGCGTGGTGAATTCGCCCTCAAAATTGCGATCGGTCATCAGGCCTTTAGCATCGCGCAGCTCGGCGTGCCGATCGATCGTTATTCCCAGCGTCTCCTCGTGGATGGTCTCCAGGCGTGACAGGTTAGCGTCGTCGACCAGCACTTCCGCCAGCGAGGCGATAAACTCGTAGCCGGTGGTGCCGGATACCGGCCAGTCTGCGGGGATCTGTTCTCCCCGGGCGAGAATTTTTTCAACCGTGATGTAGCAGTCGGGTCCGGTTTTCTGCCGCAGGCGCTGCAGATAGCCCAGCGGATCGGCAAGGCCGTCGACATGGTCAATGCGCAGGCCGTCCACCACGCCCGCGTGGACCAACTCCAGGATCAGCCGGTGCGAATCGTCGAAGACCGCGTCATCTTCAACCCGAACGCCGACCAGCCCGGTGATCTCAAAGAAGCGCCGCCACGAGAGCTGCTTCGGCGCCTCCCGCCAGGACATCAGCCGCCAGCTTTGCGCGTCATGCAGTTCAGCGATGTTCTTATCCTCGCTGTACGTACCCGGGTTGAGCGGATACTCGGCGTCATAGTAGACCAGCGCGGCCTTTTTCGTGACAGGGTCACGTTTTAAGGTGATAGCTCCCTTCTCCAGCTCCGCCTCAAAGGTGTCGCCGAGGAACGGCAGCGTAAGCGGGCGCGAGCCGTCGATATCGAAATAGCGGAAATAGCGGCTCTGCTGGCCGTATTCAATCACGTCCCGCCACCAGAGGTTTTCCAGCGAGGTGGACATATGGTTCGGGACAATATCCAGAATCAGCCCCATACCGGCCTGCTTAAGCGCCGCGGCCATGCGGTCAAATCCCTCTAGTCCGCCGATCGCGGGGTCGATTTCATTCGGGTTGGTGACGTCATAGCCGTGGGTGGAACCCGCTGTGGCGGTAAACACGGGCGACGCGTAGAGGTGGCTGATACCGAGATCTTTCAGATACGGCACCAGCGCCGCAACGCGGTCAAACGTCATGCCATTGCGGAACTGAATACGGTACGTGGCGGAAGGGATCATAACGATGCTTCTCCATCAGCAAAGCGAACGACAATGCCGTTCGGCGGTAAAACGTCAGTGACTTCCGGCCAGGAAAAGCGCGTCTCACCCGCGAGATCGGGCAGCGCGACGGGCTTATTGCCGATATTGAGCGCCAGAGAGAGCGTCCCAGCCGGGAAGCGCCAGCCCACCGCCACCATGCCGGGCGCGGTCGTGATCACCTTGCCCTGAACGGTGCCGCCATGACGCAGAAGCGGAACGATATGGCGATGACGCAGCGTCAGCAGGTGGCGCGTGAAGCGCAGCCACGTTTTGCCTTCGTCGGTGGCAATCTTATTCCAGTCAAGCTTTGAGCGAACGAAGGTGTTCACGTCATTCGGATCCGGGACGGTTTCATCGTGCCCGGCGTGGCCGGTAAACTCTTTTGCGCGCCCTTCCCGCACCGCCTTTGCCAGATCGCCGTGAAAATCGGTAAAGAACAGGAAAGGATGCGTTTCCCCAAACTCCTCGCCCATAAACAGCAGCGGGATATGGGGGGAAAGCAGCAGCGCGGCAAGCAGCACCCGCGTCTTATCGGCCCCCGCAAGGGTGATAAGCCGCTCGCCCTGGGCGCGATTCCCGGTCTGATCGTGGTTTTGAATAAAATCGACGAAGAACTGCGGCGGCTGCGTCTGGCACTCCACCCCGCGGGATTCACCGGTTTGCAGCGAAATTTCGCCCTGGTAGACAAAGCCTTCCGCCAGCGCCCGGGCAAACTTTTTCTCCGGCTCAAAGGCAAAATCCTGGTAATACGCGTGGGTCTCGCCGGTAGCAAACGCGTGGGCAGCATTGTGGAAGTCATCATTCCACTCGGCGGTGAACAGCGGCGTGTTGCCCTGTTCATCGCGCGGATGCAGGAAAATCACGTTGCGGCTGTCTTCCGTGGTCAGGTGAACGTGACGGTGCGGGATTGCCTCGCGGATCTTCGCGGCGATCTCCTCAAGAATATGCGTATCCGAGGTGTCTTTAATCTGGTCGATGGCATCAAAACGTAACCCATCCAGACGATACTCCGTCAGCCAGTAAAGCGGTGCGTCGGTGATGTACTGTCTCACCGGACCGCGCTCGTAAGCGATGCCGTTGCCCCACGGCGTCATCCGATCCGCATCGAAAAAACCGGGCGACAGCAGGGGCAGATAGTTCCCCTCAGGGCCAAAGTGGTTGAGCACGATATCCAGCACCACGGAAAGCCCCAGCCCGTGCGCGGCGTCGATAAGCGCGTGGAAATCCTCCGGCGTGCCGTAGGCGGCGTGCGGGGCATACAGCAGCACGCCGTCATACCCCCAGCCGCGTGTTCCGCCAAACTGGGAGACGGGCATCACTTCAAGCTGGGTAATACCGAGTTCTGCCAGATACGGCAGCTTGTCGATGGCCGCCCGGAAGGTGCCCTCCGGGGTGAAGGTGCCAACGTGCAGTTCATAGATAACCGTCTCTTCCCACGGCCGCCCTGCCCAGTCCCGGTTGACCGGCTGATAGCGTCGGGGATCGATTACGACGGAGGGGCCGTTAACCTCGCCCTTTTGCGCGCGCGAGGCGGGATCGGGCACCGTCATGCCGTCCTGAAGAACAAATTGATATTCTGCACCGTGCGTGACGCCGGGTACATCCGCCTGGAACCAGCCGCCGCCGGTTGCCGTCATCGGCACGTCGGCGGTAGCCAGACGTAGCGTAAGTTCTTTCTGTCCTTCTGCCCAGACGCGAAAACGTACTACGTCATTGGAAATAAACTCAGCACCCCACTGCTTTTGAAATGTCCTGAATTCCATTCATTGTCCTCGAATGACCCACATTTTACGCGGAACGAAGTACAAGCTTAGTTCAGGATTGAAAGTGTGTTAGCCCAGCGGATTTAACCGCTTCGTCTATTCTTTATGAAATAACTCACTACCGGGAAAATTATGCAGATTCGAAAAGGATTAAATACTGACCTCGTACGTCTTGAATGCTGTGACTTTTCTTTCACCATTAGCCACATTGCGCGAGAGCCCTTTATCCACTGTGATTTGCATATCGAAGCCGTCACCGAGCCCTGGATTAAAACCTACGAACTCGACATTCAAACTCTTGAAAACCACTGCGTTAATCCGGACGCCATATTTCTTATCGCCGAAACGGATGACGGTGAAATAGCCGGATTTATTACCGCTTCAATTGGCTGGAATAAATTTATCTCAGTGGATTATATCGCCGTTGAGCGTACAAAACGCAGAACCGGCGCCGCACAAAAATTGATGGCCGCCGCCCACGTCTGGGCCCGCAGCGTAAACGCGCCGGGATTACGGCTTGAAACACAAAATGTGAACGTCTCTGCCTGCCTG
Source organism: Enterobacter sp. 120016 (assembly GCF_018383635.1). Taxonomy (NCBI): domain Bacteria; kingdom Pseudomonadati; phylum Pseudomonadota; class Gammaproteobacteria; order Enterobacterales; family Enterobacteriaceae; genus Enterobacter; species Enterobacter sp. 120016. The sequence continues at coordinate 103,282 of NZ_JAHAWC010000001.1, forward strand.
TTCTACCGTAACTACGGGTTCACCCTGGGTGGATACGATCGTTTTCTCTATAACGCCTTACCGGAAAAAGACGAGGTCGCCCTGTTCTGGTATTACATGCTGGTCTAGCAATGCAGCCTTCATATTTCTGTCATTGAATTTCATTACGCTTTCGGGATTTTAACCACGGTGTTGAGGAAAGAAGTGTGAATTCAATGGCTAAGGCATTACTGCTGGCATTACCTGTTTTGAGTGCAACGGCAGCGGCGACGGCCGCCGGGCGCGACCTGTGTGAACCCAAAGCGTACGAAATGGCGCTGCGCTATCAGCAGAAATCGGCAGAGATTATGGCTCTTCAGCTGCAGACGTATCGGTTTGCCACCGAGCGTTTCAACGAAAAGTTAAAAGATCTGAAAACGCCTGAAAATTACGCCGTGGTAATGGACCTGGATGAAACGGTGCTGGATAACACCCCTCTGCTGGTGCGCGACACGGAGCAGTGTCACGACTTTACAAAATGGGACACCTGGAGCGACTGGGAGAAACAGGGTAAACCCGGCTTAATTCCGGGCGCGAAGGCGTTTCTTGACCATGTGAATCAAAGCAAGGTCCGTATCTATTACGTCTCGGACCGCATGCAGGAAAATAAAGCCGATACGCTCAGGACGTTAAAAGCCCTGGGACTTCCGCAGGTGTCCGATGAAAGCGTGCTTCTGGATACGGTCAGCAAGGAAGAGCGTCGCCAGAGCATCCTCAAAAAACAGCAGATCGTAATGCTGTTTGGCGACAGCCTGCCGGATTTCGCCGTGCAGTTTAAAAACAAAAAGCCGAGCGAGCAGCAGCGCGAGCTGGTTGAGGCCAGCGCGGAACACTTCGGTAACGACTGGATTGTGCTGCCTAATGCCGCTTATGGCGCCTGGTCCAAAGCCACGCCGGACAGCTGGAACGCGCCGCTGAAAAAATAACGTTTTACGCGCCGGGAAAGGCATCACCGCCACCCGGCCTCTTCGCTATGCTATCCACCGCGTTTATAGGTCCTATCATTTCTGGGCAGGTTCTTATAATTTTACGAAGAAGTAAGATGAGCGCTTTCAAAGGAGACTCGTATGCTTACCGTGAAAAAACTTGCTCTGTCCACGCTTATTTCCAGTTCATTGCTTTTCTACCCTGCGCTTCAGGCGTCGGCAGAAACGCCTCAGCACGTCGTTAAACAACCGGCGGGCGGATACAGCGTTCAGGTCGGCGACGTTCTGGTGACCTCGTTTACGGACGGGACCGTCGCGCAGGATTTGCACAAGCTGCTGCGCCGGACAACGCCGCAAAAAATTGATGCGCTGCTCGCGAAAAATTTCCAGACCAACCCGCCTGAGGTGTCCATCAACGCGTTCCTGATTGCGATGCCCGGACATAAAATTCTGGTAGATACGGGATCAGGCCAGCTCTTTGGCCCCGGCAACGGCGGACGTCTGATTGAAAGCCTCGCCACGCAGGGGATTAAACCCGAGGACATTACTGAAGTCCTGCTGACCCACGCCCACTCCGATCACGCGGGCGGCCTGGTGAAAGACGGCAAGATGGTGTTCAGCAACGCGCGCGTTTTTGTTGGCAAACCGGACGTCGACTTTTTCTTTAACGACGAGAATCAGAAAAAAACCGGCTACGGCAAGAACTACTTTGTCGTCGCGCAGAAGACCTTAAAACCCTATCTTGACGCCGGTAAAGTGGTGCCGTTTAGCGGCACATCTGACATTCTCCCGGGGCTGACCGGCACGGTTCATCCCGGCCATACGCCGGGCTCAGCCTTCTACACGCTGACAAGCAAAGGCGAGAAGATCACCTTTGTCGGCGACATCATTCATGCCGCGGCGGTTCAGTTCCCGCAGCCCGACGTGACCATTACCTACGATGAAGATCAGAGCAAAGCTGCAAGCGTGCGCGAACATGCGTTTGCGGACTTTGTGAAAAATAAAGACCTGGTTGCCGCGCCCCATCTGCCGTTCCCGGGTATCGGCTATGTCACCAAAGGCGAAAACGGCGGCTATGCCTGGGTCCCTGTGACCTATACCAACCGGGACGCCAGCAGCGCGAAATAAGATGACGCCCCTCTCTGGCATGGACATAGACCTGATCCTGACCCTGGACGCGCTGCTTCAGGACAGGAATATCACCCATGCGGCCGCGCGGCTTGGCATCAGCCAGCCCGCGCTCTCCGCCCGTCTCGCGCGTCTGCGAACGCTGTTTGGCGAACCGCTGTTTATCCCCTCCCCACATGGACGCGGGGTGTTGCCCACGCCGAGAGCGGAAGCGCTTAAGCCTCAGGTGGAGAGCGTGCTGCGCGGCATCAGCGCGATGTTTGCCCCCATCGCGTTTGATGCCGCCACCAGCCGCCGGACCTTTGCGATCGCTCTGCATGAAAACCCGGCACTGATGCTGGGCACCGGGCTGCTTAACCAGGTGAGCAACGATGCTCCCGGTATCCGCCTGCGCTTCGCCCTGCCGGAGATGGCCGAACTGCCGCAGCAGCTGGAAAACGGTGATGTCGATATCTACATCGGCGTGAGCGCCGGTGCCCATGACGGCTGGGTAAGGCGCAAACTGCTCGACGACGCGTTTGCCACCGCCCAGCGCAAAGGTCATCCGCGCGGGACCGGTGCGTTAGACCTGGAAAGCTACTGCGCGCTTTCTCATCTGGTGGTGTCATCGGCGGGGGATCCGTTTACCGGCTTTGTCGATCAAACCCTGGCCGGGCTGGGCTATCAGCGACACGTCGCGATGTCTACGCAGAGCTACGCCGTGGCGCCTGCGCTTGTCGCCGGTACTGACCTTGTGTGCACCTTACCGGAACGGATGCTGCGACAGTTTGCCAGCTCGCTGGATATTTTTCCGCCGCCGCTGCCGCTCCAGCCGATAACCATCTACATGTACTGGCACCCGAAAAACAGCCAGGACCCGGCGAACGCCTGGCTGCGCGAGCAGCTGCTGCAGGCCGCCGGACGTCAGGCGTGATCGAGGGTTGCCAGAAACTTTTTAAGCACTTCTGATCGGATAATCCGGTGGCAAACCAGCGTAAGTTCGCTTTCCCGCAGCCGGTCAAGGATGTCCACGTAAACCACATTTTCGACGCTCACCGCCTTTGCCGAGGCGGGCAGCAGCGCCAGCCCAAACCCTGCCGAGACCAGGCTTATCACCGTGGGCACGTCGGTCGCGTTTTGCACCACGTTCGGCTGAAAGCCCGCCCCGCTGCAGGCGTCATAAAAGTACTGTTCCAGCCCCATTCCCTCCGGGTCGCGAAGGGAGATCCATTTTTCATCCTTCACCGACGAAAGCGTCAGCGCGGAAGATCCCGCCAGCGGATGCTGACGATATAGCGCCAGCACCGTTTTCTCGGCGGTGAACGGGCGGCTTTGCAGATCGTCAGGCAGCGACGGCAGCGGCGCCCGGATAATGGCCACATCGAGCTGGTTGCTTTGCACGGCCGCGTAGAGCGTCTGCACGTTTCCCGTCACCAGCGACATGGTAATAGCCGGCCAGCGCGTATGCATCTGGCGCAGCGCGGCGGGCAGCCTGCCGTCGAACATCGCGCTCGACACGCATCCCAGGTTTAACACCCCCTGCTCGCCCCTTGCCGTTTGCCTGGCGTCCAGAACCGCCTGTTCGGTCAGGGATATGGCGAGCCTGGCTTTCACCAGAAACGCTTCGCCCGCGGGCGTCAGGGTTAAGCGGCGGTTCGCCCGGCTAAAGAGCGTGACGCCTAAACGTTCTTCCAGCGCCTTTATCTGCTGGCTCAGCGCCGGTTGCGCCATGTTCAGACGCTCGGCGGCCCGGTGCATGTGGAGCTCTTCGGCAACGACGATGAAATGGCGCATCTGACGAAACTGCACGGAACGCCTCCTTTTTTTGATATGAATTTACTTATCAATTTAGCAGTAATGATGCAATTGATGCTATTGGTCATTACCATAAAAATGGAGGTATTCAACCGAGGGAGGAAAATATGGAAAACCCGATCAACGATCTCCGCAGCGCCATCGCCCTGCTTCAGCGCCACGAAGGGCAGTATCTTAAAACCGATTATCCGGTCGATCCCAACGCGGAGCTGGCGGGAGTCTACCGTCATATTGGCGCGGGCGGCACGGTAAAACGTCCCACCCGTACGGGCCCGGCCATGATGTTTAACAGCGTGAAGGGCTATCCGGACTCCCGCATCCTGGTGGGCATGCACGCCAGCCGCGAGCGCGCGGCGCTGCTTCTGGGCTGCGAGCCCTCTGAACTGGCAAAACACGTCGGCCAGGCGGTGAAAAAGCCGGTTGCGCCGGTTGTCGTTCCGGCCTCGCAGGCGCCCTGCCAGGAACAGGTCTTCTACGCGGACGACCCAGACTTCGACCTGCGCAAGCTGCTTCCGGCACCGACAAACACGCCGATTGATGCAGGCCCGTTCTTCTGTCTGGGGCTGGTGCTGGCAAGCGATCCTGAGGATAGCTCGCTCACAGATGTGACCATTCACCGCCTCTGCGTCCAGGAGCGCGACGAGCTTTCGATGTTCCTTGCCGCCGGTCGGCATATCGAAGTCTTCCGCAAAAAGGCGGAAGAGGCCGGAAAACCGTTGCCGGTGACGATCAATATGGGTCTCGATCCCGCCATCTATATCGGCGCGTGCTTTGAGGCCCCCACCACGCCGTTTGGCTACAACGAGCTGGGCGTTGCCGGGGCGCTGCGCCAGCAGCCGGTCGAGCTGGTGCAGGGCGTGGCGGTAAAAGAGAAAGCGATCGCGCGGGCGGAAATCATCATCGAAGGTGAACTGCTCCCTGGCGTGCGCGTGAGAGAAGATCAGCACACCAATACCGGCCACGCGATGCCGGAGTTCCCGGGCTACTGCGGCGAGGCAAACCCGTCCCTGCCGGTGATCAAAGTGAAAGCGGTGACCATGCGTCATCACGCAATCCTGCAAACGCTGGTGGGACCGGGAGAAGAACATACCACGCTGGCCGGTTTGCCGACGGAGGCCAGCATCCGCAATGCCGTTGAAGAGGCGATTCCGGGCTTCCTGCAAAATGTCTATGCGCATACCGCGGGCGGCGGCAAGTTCCTCGGTATCCTGCAGGTGAAAAAACGCCAGCCGTCAGACGAAGGACGTCAGGGCCAGGCGGCGCTTATCGCCTTAGCTACCTATTCGGAGCTGAAGAACATTATTCTTGTCGATGAAGACGTGGATATTTTCGACAGCGATGACATCCTGTGGGCGATGACCACCCGCATGCAGGGTGATGTCAGCATCACGAATATTCCGGGGATCCGCGGCCACCAGCTGGATCCGTCGCAGTCGCCGGATTACAGCACCTCGATTCGCGCAAACGGCATCTCCTGCAAGACCATCTTCGACTGCACGGTGCCGTGGGCGCTGAAGGACCGCTTCGAGCGCGCGCCGTTTATGGAGGTGGATCCGCGTCCGTGGGCGCCGGAGCTGTTCGCTGATAAGAAATAGGAAAAATTTCGGGCGTATGGCCAGCAGGTCATACGCTTATTTTCTTTTCAAGCGTGGCAATATTTTTATCCGCCTTTCGCTCCACCGAGAAGCGATCGACGCTCAGCAAAATGAGCATCAGCCCCCTGCCGCTCTCCAATAACGGCGAAATTTCGCAGAAGCGGTCTCGTCGGGCGGCCTCAAGCCGCTCCAGCGGGAACGCATCACCCGCGTCGGTAAAGACGACGCAGACATTATGGTTCCGGATGTCGAACTGTACGCTGAACACGCGTTCGGCATCCTCATGCAGCGCGTGCCGGATGATATTCGTCGCCGCTTCACAGACGGCCAGATCGAGCGCGAAACGCCACTCATCGTCAACGGCAAGCGCGCCCAGCCTGTCTCCCAGCCAGCCGGCCAGCGGCGTCAGGGAAACGAGCGCCGCCGGAAATTCTGCATGCTCCGGCGTCTGCATCTACTGCCCCAGCTGCGCGAGCGCGCTGTTTTTATCCGGATAGATGCGGAATATGCGATCCATCCGGGTCAGGGTGAACATATTCATGATCCCGGGGTTCAGGGAACATAAAGCCATTTCGCCTTTCCCGTTCATCAGCTTAAACAACGACACCAGCATCCCCAGCCCGCTGCTGTCGATAAAGTCCACTTTGCTAAAGTCGACAATTAAGGCTTTACGATCGCTGCCAATCTCTTCCGTGACAGAGGCCTTAAACGCCGCGGCAATGGACGCATCCAGCCGCCGGACCGCTGGTGTGAGAATGTTGGCATGCGGTAATCGTTCAGTGTTAATAATCATTCTGTTCTCCCTGACGCTCGATCACTAACAGTGAAACGTCATCGGTTAAGGCGGTCGGTTCATCACGATTTGCGTTGCGCCAGTCGGTCAGGTGGTCACCGAACCGCGGCAAGAGTTCGTCAACCGGCAGCCGGACATGCTGATGAAGCCAGCGTTCGAGACGTTGCGAGCCAAACTGCTCGCCCTCGCTATTCTCACACTCCGTGATGCCGTCACTGAATAAGCATAAGCGATCCCCTGGATTGAGGGTAAAAGCGACATCCTCCCAGCTGAGCTCGGGCATCAGTCCCACAGGCGGCCCACCCTCGCCAACGTAAGTGACGGCATTGTCTGCATTCACAATCACGGGGGTAGGATGCCCCGCCTGACACAACAGTCCCTGACCACTGACGGGGTCGATCACGCCGTAGATGATGGTGAAATAGCTGGTAATGTCGTTTTCTTCACTGCAAAAGCGGCTGTTCAATATTCTGATGACCTCAGCAGGCGACTGAATGCCGCCCTCTGCGGTAAACAAAAAACGGTCCACCACCCGGCCGTGCAGGAACTGACGCGCCACGGCGAGGGACATCATCGCGGCCCCCACGCCGTGACCGGACACGTCAACGCAGTAGAACCCCAGATGAGAGTCCAGAGGAAAAATATTGAAGACATCGCCCGATACCCAGGCAGACGGCATGAAAAGCCAGTCGGAAAAGTAGTCCCCGAAGCGCAAGCGGTGTGAAGGCAGAACCGAGTGCTGAACGCGCGCCGCTAGCTCAAGATCCTTTTCAATCTGGTGTAACGCTTCACTCAGGCGCTTGTTGTGCGCCGCGAGGGTCGCTTCCAGCGTCAAAATACGTACCCCGGCGTGGAGCCTCGCACGTAGCTCAGCCTGTTCGACAGGCTTGCTTAAAAAATCATCCGCCCCCGCATCAAAACCCTGCGTTAAATCCCCGGCATTTTCGCGTGCCGTCAGCAGGATGACATACACGTAGCGGCCAAACTGACGGTTGCGTATCGTCTGGCAGAGCGTGAGACCGTCCATTTCCGGCATCTCCCAGTCGCTTATCACCATGCTGACCGGCTGGCTGGACAATATTTCCAGCGCGGCGACGCCATTTTCCGCCTCGCTCACGATATAGCCCCACTGGGTGAGCATTCGGGAGAGCAACCGACGATAAATCAGCGAATCTTCAACGATTAACACGTGCAGCGCTGACATACATCCCTCCTATAGCGGTAAGAACCAGATGAGACTCACGGTCCCTTCCCTGAATTTTGCATTACCGTTCCCATGCCCCGGATAGCGGGTTCCCGCGTAGTTAGCGTACTGGACGGAAAACGATCCCGGCGTATAGCCCGCATAGCCGAAGCTGTAGCTGTAATCGCCGTTCCAGGGCTGCTGCTGGCTGCTGTCCGGGAACCAGAACGCTGTTGCGCGAACGAAGAAGTGTTGTTTGAAGGTATAGCCGCAGCCGCCGAGCATGACGTTTTTATTTTTGCGGATGTCATCGCTGCTAAGGTCGTAGTAGCGCGGAACCCAGCTGTACCCGACCTGGCAAATAATAGAGTCCCCTTTATTAATCAGGAGCGTGTTTTCAACCGGTTTCGGTAGCGAAAACTTATAGGCCAGCGTAAAGGCACCCTGTTCGAAATAGGTGTGTCTTCGGCTCCCCGACGTCCAGAAGTGGTTATCGCCGTAGTTGCCGTATACCAGGCTAACCGTATTGGCGTGCCAGTCGTCATAGCCGAAGCTGTAGCGAAAATCCGCGGTGTAGCGGTTGGTATCTCTGATCGGCAACCGGGAGGTAATGTTGGCAAACCAGAAGCTGTAGGGGGAATACTGAAGACTAAGATTCAGCGTCTGGTTAATTTTTTTCTCCTGCGCGGCACTGTCCGAGCTATTGGGCACGCTCACCATTTGCTCTTTCAGCCCCGAACTAAAGCTCAGGGCACCAGAGAATTTCTTGTCATTCCCCGAGAACAAACGCCCCCACCGGCTGGTAAAGACGCCAGCCTGAACAGGTTCGTCATTCTTATCGCGCAACGTCTCTTTCTCATTGCTTTGCGCTGCATCCGCCGCGGGAATTGCGGCGAGTAAGACGCCCGCCAGGAGCCATTTTTCGCGCATAACCGCCATCCTTAGTTAGGTATCCAGCGTGCGGCGACGTTGTATTTTGCCATGATCCACAAAATGCCCAGTGCCGCAGCATGCACTACCGTATTTTCTATCCAGGCATGACGCCATAAATCGAAGGTGATGAACTGACTCACCAGCAGCACCACGTACACATGCAAAATGAAAGTATAAAGCGAGTGCTGGCCTAGCGGGATCAGGAACCACCCCAGCAGGCGGTTGAGCGGCACCCAGCACCAGGTCAGCACCAGATAGACGGTGACCATCAGGGCGATATCGTTTAACACCCGCACCGGGCCCAGCCCATTTTTCGCCGCCCAGGTGTGATAAAAGGTATTGAAGCTGTCAGGCGGGATCACGTGCATCAGCAGCGCGGGTGGCATAAACGGGTTGGTATGGTTCTGGGCGACGAACCCCAGAATGAGCGCCACCATCACCAGCGCAACCACCACCACTTTACCTGCTGGCGTGCGTGCGAAAGAGATCAGTTCGGCTTTATACCAGCCGCTGGCCATACCCAGCACAAAGATGAACTGCCAGGCGAGCAGCGGAAAGGCGAATTCAAATTCCGACGGCGTCAGCCGGAGCGGCCACCGTTGCCACAGGCTGTACACCAGCAGCGACAGCCCCAGCAGCCACCAGACTTTACCCTTCTGTAGCATCCCCAAAAAAAGCGGGCTGAGGAGCAGCAAAAAGATATACAGCCCCAGAATTTGCGTCTGATGGGGGCCAATCTGCAAATAGAGAATAATGTTGAACCAGGTCTCTTTTATTTGCGGCGTAACCGGATAAAGCGACCAGCTTTCACCCGAAAATCGGTCGGTAAAATGAGTGACCTCGAAAAGATTAATATGTGGGATATAGGACAGAAGAATAAATGACACTATGATAATGATATTTACACGATATATTTTCCATGCCCTGAGATAAAGCCCCCAGGAAACCGTGAGCAAAACCACTTTTTGCAGACGCGCGCGATTCAGCATCCCCAGCATAAAACCAGAGAGAATAACAAAACCTTCTGCACCGGTGGTGAGCCCAAAACGCTCCCAGGAGAATATATTAAATACCGACATTACCTCCGTATGCGCAACGACCATCATGACGAGGGCTATTCCGCGCATAAAGTCAATTCTCAGGTCCCGAGCACCTGCAACGGCATACTGCCATGCTGTTGATTTAGCGTCATCTTCTTGCGCAATCGACGGCGCAACATGGCTCATACGGTGTCCTTTGCCTGGAAACGAAAATTAAGGTCTAAATAAAGTAGATAGACTAAAGGAATAGTAACTGCAATTTATCACCGGCAGATGAAATATATTAAGTAGAATTAAACATGAATTAACTCCTGCTACATATTAATAAAAACGATGCTGGACACTTTTATTCGGCGTTCTACACTTATCTTAAATCTTGTTTAATCGCTATTTTCTTTCGCTTTTGGGCAACTGCCTTCGCAGCAGAATGGGTCTGCATTTTCACGGAATCAGGAACGCCGGAACTATGGATTTTTATTTTTCCCGTTTTGAACATCGTCGACCTCCGGAACCGTTGAAAACGCCGCGCTGGGTAATGATGACCTGGCAGGTGTTAGCGGTCGCGGCGCTTATTCTGGGCGCAAATTATATTTACTGGCGCTGGACCTCCTCCCTGAACACGGACGCGTTATGGTACGCCATACCGCTGGTCCTCGCCGAAACCCTGGCCTGGATCGGTACCGTGCTGTTTACCATCAATTTATGGAAAGAACAGGATCCCCCCCAGAATCCGCCCCCGAGCGAGATTAACGACTGCCTGTCACAAGAGGAAGCGGTAGAGCCCCGTCCCGTTAAGGTGGATCTGTTCATTGCCACCTACTCCGAAGATACCGAGCTGGTCAGGCTGTCCATTCGCGATGCCCTGAACATGGATTACCCGTACCCGATTGACTACCGGATCCACGTCCTCGATGACGGCCGTCGCCCGGAGATGAAAGCCGTTTGCGATGAGGAAGGCGTCAATTACATCAGTCGCCAGACCAACATCGGCTTTAAGGCCGGTAATCTGCGCAATGGCCTTGAGCAAACTGACGGTGATTTTATTGTCATCTGCGACGCCGATACCCGGGTATTTCCCACCCTTCTCAGCCATACGCTGGGCTATTTCCGCGACCCTGACGTGGCCTGGGTGCAGACGCCACAATGGTTCTTCGATCTCCCTGAAGGGGAAAGTCTGTCACGCTGGGGCCAGCGGAAAGCGGGAAACGTGGGCTATGGCATGGGCTGGCTGATACAAAAATTCGTAGGGCCGGTCACGGTTGGCCGCGACCCGTTTTTTAACGATCCGCGCATGTTCTATGACGTCATCCTGCGGCGGCGAAACTGGGCCAACGCGGCATTCTGCTGCGGCGCGGCGTCCATCCACCGTCGCGAGGCGGTCATGCAGGCCGCGCTGCGAAGCTACGTCTGGTCCGTCGAAGAGGAGATCCATCGCCATACCCGCGACATCCGCGATGACGAAACGCGGAGCGCGCTGCAGGAGGCTATGCGCCCGCACGTGGCATTTGACACTGAGTTAACGCCCTACAAATTCCACGTTTCCGAAGATATTTACACCTCGGTGCTGCTGCACGGTGATGCCGCAAGACGCTGGCGTTCGGTCATGCACCCGCGCGTTGAGTCGAAGATGCTCTCTCCGCAGGATATGCTGACGTGGATGATCCAGCGCTTTAAATACGCCGCAGGTTCACTGGATATTTTGTTCCATGACAACATCTTTAGCCGTCGTCGCTTCAGGCTTTCCCTCCCTCAGACGCTGATGTACGCCACGACCTTCTGGTCCTATATGGCCTGCGTATGGAACACGGTGTTTTTGATTTCACCCATTATTTATCTGTTTACCGGCATTCCGCCGGTATCGGCCTGGTCGACGCCGTTCTATCTCCATTTTCTCCCCTTTTTTATTTTCTCCGAACTGGCCTTTATGTTCGGGACATGGGGGATTTCGGCCTGGGACGGCAGGGCCTCCTACCTCTCCTTCTTTTCCATGAATCTGCGCGCGCTCAATACGGTGCTGCGGGGCGAACAGATCAAATTTCACGTTACGCCAAAAGAGAGGCAGACGGGGCGTTTTCTCTATCTGGTGAAGCCGCAGATTGCCATTGTGGTGCTGACCCTCGCAGGGCTTATCTGGGGCGGGATTCAGGTTGCACGCGGCCAGGTCGACGATCCTTCTGGCTACGTCATCAATATTTTCTGGGGAGGGGTAAACATCGCCGCCATGCTGCCGCTGATATTCGCAGCCATGTGGACGCCCGCCGAAGACGATGAGGTCACCCAATGAGAATACGTGATGCCCTGCTCTCCGCGCGCAGTTATCTCACTATTCTGCTGGGGTTCCTGCTCGGCTTTGCCATTGTGGTATGGGTTGAGAAACAAATGCCCTCGCGCGTGGAGAGCAGCGGCGGCATCGCGCTCAGTAAAGACTTCCCTCCGCTGCCCGCGAAACGCGAGCTGACCTATGAAGAGGCCATCTGGGCACGGGTAGCCTGGCAATACTATGTGAACAATACCCAGCCAAATGGCCTGGCGAATGCCAGCGACGGCGAGCCCTGGCTGAGCCTCTGGAGCGTAGGGAGCTATCTGTTTGCGACCGCCGCCGCAGAGCAGCTCAATATCATTTCCACCGATGAGTTTGACGAGAGGGTCAGCACGGCCCTGTTTACGCTGGGGCAGCTGCCGCTCAATGAACAAGGTCTCCCTGCCGCGTATTACCATGCGGACACCCTTAAAATTCTGGGGAAACCAGACGCCTCCGCAATTGGGCTGAGTCGTCTGCTGGCGGCGCTGCAGACCATTCTGTGGCGCTATCCTCAGCACGCAGCCGCAATCCGCGATCTGTTTAGCGTCTGGCGCACCGGCGCGCTGATGGAAAACAACACCCAAAGCCAGGCGGCGGTACCGCTCCATCACTGGACGCTGGCTGCCGACGAGCAGCGAGACAGCTTTGGCTACCGGCTCTATGCCAGCCATACGCTGCTCTTGATTGATAGTGCGGCGGGACTGGCGGTCACCAATCCGCCTGAAGGGCAAAAGATGATCGACCTGGATGGGATCATGGTTCCCGATGAAGGGCTGCGCACGCCCTGGGGCAAGCAGACCTCCCTAATCAGTCTCCCCTATTTGTTAACCGGCCTTGAGCTTGGCTTTGACGCACAAAGCGCTGAAATCGCGTGGCGGATTATGCGGATTCAGCAGCGGCGCCATAGCCTGCGCACGCCAAAGCCGCCTGTCAGCACGGATTATGCCGAACCGGCGCCGGATTACGTTAACGATCTGCCCAACAGGCAGCCGGTTCAGGCGCGCGCCCTGCGCGAAGAGATACCGGAGAAGGTGGCGATCGCCTCCACCCGAACCGCGTTTGCCTGGTATGCCCTGTTCCGCAACGGCTGGAGTGAAGCGCTGCGCCAGCAGGTTCTGCCGCTTCAGGTGCCGGGTAAAGGCTGGCAGAGAGGGTTAAATCTCAATAACACCGCCAATACCGTTGTTGACGGCGACACCAACGCCATCGTGCTGGAAAGTCTGTCGTATATCGCGCATGGCCAGATGCTTTGTCTGGCCTGCTTCTCCACGGTCCCCCATTCATCCACTCCCGCAGGAGCAACGCCATGAAGCCAAGATCCCCGATCCTTTTCCACCTGCTCACGGGAATAACGATCTGCTGGCTGGCGCTATCGACCGTGCGTGCGGAAACCGAGCTGCCTGCATCTGGTTACTCCCCGCGCAGCGGCGAGCTGACGGCCAGAGAGATGACCATTGCGAAAAACGCCTGGCAGTATTTCGTCTCCAACTATCAGCCCACGACGGGGCTGGTGAATGCGGTTAACAAATATCCGTCCACCACCATGTGGGACAGCGCGTCCTATATCGCCGCCATGACGGCAGCGCGTGAGCTGGGGATCATAGATAAAGCCGAGTTCGACCGCCGGATGCTGAAATTCCTCGCCACGCTAAACACCCTTGTGCTGTTCCGTAATGAGTTGCCCAACAAAGCCTATAACACCATCAGCGGCCAGAAGGTGGACTATACCAACAAGCCCGGCGAAATCGGCTTCTCGGCGCTGGATATCGGGCGGATGCTGGTCTGGCTGAAAATCATCAAAGAGCGTTACCCGGAATACGGCAACAGCATTGATAACGTGGTGCTCGGCTGGGATTTCAGCCACGCGATCGACCCCTGCGGCACGCTGTATGGCGCCTATCTCGAAAACGGTCAACCGAAGTATGTTCAGGAAGGTCGACTGGGCTATGAAGAGTATGGCGCGGCGGGCTATCAGCTGTGGGGATTTAATACCTGTAAAGCCAGCCGCCCGCAGCCGTATGAGCTGGCCGAGATCTACTGCGTGCTGGTTCCGTATGATTCACGCGACCCGCGCAATACGTCGCAGCATAACTATGTTGTGACGGAATCCTACCTGCTCTACGGGCTGGAGTTTGGCTTCGATAAGCCTACCGATCGCGATAACGCTCCGCGCGACTACTCCCTGACGTGGATGAAAAACTTTGCCGATCGCGTTTATCAGGCTCAGGAGAACCGCTATACCATCACCGGCGTGCTCACCGCGCGCTCTGAGCACCAGCTCGATAAAGCCCCTTACTTCGTCTATGACACCGTCTTCAGCGACGGATACAACTGGAACACGATCACCGACAAGGGCCAGTTCGTTCCTAACGCTGCCGCAATTTCACTGAAGGCGGCGCTGGGGATGTGGGTCCTGTGGAACTCGCCTTATACCGACCGCCTGCTGAACACCATTGAGAATGCCAACGAAGAGGGAAAAGGCTACTACGAAGGGCTGTATGAAAACGGTGACGGGCCGATCAAGGAGTTCACCGCGAACAATAACGGCATCATGCTGGAAGCCCTGTTGTTCAAAAAAGAGGGGAAACTGCTGGCCTTCAACACCGACAACCCGAAGAGCAAGGATTTTGCCCCGTCTCTGTGGGATCAAAAGCTGCTCGATCAGTTTGAAGAGAACAACGCCCTGCGCAGCCGCCCGTTCCTGACCAGCACACCGGCCGTAAAAAGCTGGTGCGACCGGACCGGCGTCACGCAGCGCACCAAACCCGCCTGCCAGGCCTGTCAGTGCGCGTCATGCAGCGCGGACGAGCCGGTTAAACTGCCTCCGGTGACTGCGCAATGCTTAAAACCATAGCCAGAGGGCTCGCGGGATTACTCCTCGCAGGCGTGGTCATCTTTGCTCTGTTTGGTCATCAGGGAGCCGGATGGCGCTGGCTAATCAATGGCGGCTGGCACTCCAGCGCGCGTATCGCTGCCCTGACGCCGGAAGAACAGAAATGGGCGGCGATCGCCTGGCGCTATTTCGTTAATAATACGCAGCCGCAAACCGGGCTGGTCAACGGGAGCGACAAGCAGCCCCGCGTTACGCTCTGGCAAATGGGCGATACGCTTATCGCCCTGCTGGCGGCAAAAGAGCTGGGGCTGATTGATGAGGCCGAGTATGACGCCCGCCTGACGCGGCTGATGGGCACCCTCAACCGCCTGATGCTGACCGAGAACCGAACGCCAGGACGGCTCTATTCCAGCCAGACGGCGGCGCCGATCGACTTTAGCGGCAAGCCCGCTAAAAATAGCTGGTCCGCGCGCGACATGGCTCGCCTGATGCTCGCCCTGCGCCTAACCGCTGAGCGGGAGCCGCAGTACAGCGAGTACCTGGATAAAATCATTCTGCGCTGGAATTTCTGCCCGGTCATTGATGGCGAAGGCGAGCTGTGGTCGTCCTCACTGCAAAACGGCCAGCCGGTGGTCCGGGAAGAGCTGCGCCTGGGCGAAAGCGAATACGCCGCGACGGCGTTTCATCTGTGGGGATTTTCCCCGGATAAAGCGTTTGCGCCCCCTGCGCACCACGTCATCATCGCCCAGCGGCGTCTGGCCGTCGATGCCCGCGATCCGCGCACCACGTGGCAACCCTCCCTGATTACCACCCTTCCCTATATGCTGCCGGGCCTGGAGTTTGGCTGGGAGCCGGAAGGCGTTGCGGCCGATCTGCAAAAGCGCCTGCGCAAGCAGGCGGAAAACGTCTGGCTGAGCCAGAAAACGCGCTGGGAGACCGATAAGGTCCTGACGGCCAGAGCGGACTTTTCGCTCCCTCAGGCACCCTGGCATATACAGGATACCGTCTGGGGAAATGGCTATGCCTGGAACTCTGTTGGCGACGATGGCCGGGATTACACCCGCTTCGCGCAGGTATCGACAAAAGCAGTCTTTGCGCTGTGGGTCTTGTGGGACACCCCGTATACCGACGTACTGATGTCGGTCACCGAGCACCTTCACGATCCGCTAAGAGGCTGGTACGAAGGCCGCCTTGAAGCCACGGGCGATACCAACGCCTCCCTGACCCTTTCCACCAATGCCACGGTTCTGGAAGCCCTTTTCTTTAAACACAACGCCGGGCCCCTCTTTGACGTTCGTCGTTCGAAGAAAGAGAGCTACTTTTCACGCCGTCTGGCAGATGAATTTACGCCCTTAGGGCTTTGTCTGCCGGGCGAAAGCGCCGTAAGGAGGATGCCGTGAAGTTTTACCGCGATCTGTTTGAATCCAGTCTGAACCGCGTCTTTCCGGATAATGACAAAACAGCGTTTTTTCAGACGTTCTATGACGCCTTCGTCCATATGTCACCCGAGACGGAGCAGCATTTTTCTCGCCTGCCGGATCGGGAGGGGCAGCAGACTCTGTTTAAAAGTTTCTTCGCCATGCTTGCGGTAGACGGCGCATTAATCGTGCCTGATTTTCTCGAGCGACTGGCGCGGGAGCAAAGCGACGACGGTCTGCATCTCCCCCCGCGATTTTTCGCGCTCTGGCGCGAAGCCATGCTGAACACGGTGAGCCAGCGCGATCCGCAGTGCGACGATGAGATCCTGACGGCCTGGGCGATGGCGATCGCGCCCGGGCTGGAATATCTGCGCCGACAGGCAGAACTGCACTACCGCGCGTAGGGAGGATCACGATGAACGCATTCACCTACGATCTTAACGCACTGCCCGCCGCCGTCATGATTTATGACCGAGACGAACGACTGCAGGCCTGGAATCACAACGTGGCCCTTTTTTATCCGGTCATCACCCCATGGCTGAAGGTGGGCACAACGCTTGACGCGCTGGCGGAACGCTTTATCGACGCCGTTTACAACGTCGATCCCGGTCTTCGCCAGACGCTGCGCGAGTCGGTCATACGCAACTGTCGTCAGGATAAGCACTGTGAAGTGCGGCAGGCTGGCCATCGCCGTATCTTCGTTCAGCATCAACGGCTTGCGGACGGCGGCATTGTTAGCCTGCACAGCGATATCACGGAGCTGGATGAAGCGCAGCGGGCGCGCCACCAGCTGCATGACGATTTTCTGCTGACGGCGGAATCTATTCATATCGGGATCTGGGACTGGCAGATTTCTGGTGACAGCTTACAGGTCAACGACACCCTGCTTTCCATGCTGGGCCAGTCGCGGACGCAGTGGCGATATCCGGTGCGCTTTTTGCTCAACCAGGTTCACGAAGAGGATCGCGGTGCGCTGCGCAAGGCGCTGCACGCCTCGAAGCAGGATCACCGTCCGGTCTTTGAATGCGAGATCCGCGTTTATCATCCAACCGAAGGATTGCGCTGGATGATGCTGTCCGGGCAGGTGGTCACGCTCTCCATCGAAGGAAACGCCGAACGCGTCATTGGCACGCTGCAGGATATTACGCGTCGCAAAGAAGCAGAAATACTGGCCATCAATGCCGCCCAGGACGCCAGGAAAGCCAATGAGGCGAAAAGCGCGTTCCTAGCGAATATGAGCCATGAAATTCGCACCCCGATGAACGGCATTATTGGCATGACCCAGCTGTGCCTGGATACGTCTCTCAGCGCCGATCAGCGCGATTACCTGACGCTGGTGATGAGTTCTGCCCAGTCTCTGCTGCATATCATCAACGATATTCTCGACTTTTCCCGCATTGAAGCCGGCAAAGTCGAGCTGGAGACGGACCCCGTACCTGTCCGCCCCTTCATCCAGTCGCTTATTCGCCCGCACATGCCGGGCGCGAGCGAAAAAGGCATTGAGCTTCTGGTAGATATCGCACCCGACGTGCCCGACGTGCTGCTGGTCGACGGCGCCCGGCTGCGTCAAATCCTGACCAATCTGCTGGGTAACGCACTGAAATTTACCCATCAGGGAGAAGTCATCCTGATTGTTGAGCCGGGCGATAGCGCGGATCGCTGGTGTTTTCGAGTGCGCGACAGCGGCATTGGCATACCGGCGGATAAACAAAAGGCCATTTTTGAAGCCTTTAGCCAGGCGGATAACTCAACCACCCGCCGCTATGGAGGGACGGGGCTCGGGTTAACCATTTCTGCTCGACTGGTTGCGGCCATGGGCGGCGAGTTAACGGTGTCCAGCGAGCCGGGGAAAGGCAGCGAATTTTCGTTTTCGCTGCCGCTTGCGACACAGTTTCTTACGCCGGAGGAACGCCCGCATAGCGATCGCTTTAACGGGGAACCTGTGCTGGTGGTCGATGATAACGAGACCAATCTGCGGCTGCTGGCCGCGATGCTTAGCCAGATGGGGCTGAAACCCACCTGCGTCAACAAAGCCAGCGAGGCCATTAATCGGGTTAAAGCGGGTACAGCGTGGCCGTTGATCCTGCTGGACGCGCAGATGCCGGAAATGGACGGCGTGTCTCTGGCCCTTGAGCTTTCGGTTCTGCCGCAGGTATCTGAGAGCCATATCATCATGCTGAGCTCCATGAGCCGACATTTTGATATCAATATGCTGAAGCGGATCGGCATCAAAAACTATCTGCATAAGCCTATTGCGCAGGACGAGCTGCATCAGGCGATTGCCGCAGCGTTTGAACGAGCGCCGAAGCTCGCGGGGGAAACCACACCGACGCCTCTCGTCTCGCCGGGCGAAACGGGGTTACGGATCCTGCTGGCTGAAGATAATCTGGTCAATCAGAAGGTCGCCGCGCGCCTGCTGGAACGCCTCGGTCATAGCTGTCAGATCGTCGACAATGGCGTCGCGCTGCTTGAGCGCTGGCGCGCGGGCGTATGGGACGTTTTGCTGATCGACCTTCAGATGCCCGAGATGGACGGCGAGACCGCCATTCGCCTGCTTCGCGAGGAGGAACGATCCCGGCCCGGACCGACGCAGCCCACCGTCGCCATGACCGCACACGCCATGCAGGGGGATAAAGAGCGCTGCCTTAACATGGGATTCGACGGCTACATTGCCAAACCCATCAGCCAGGAACATCTCGCAGAGGAGATTGCTCGCGTGCTCCCGAGCCATGATGACCCCTCTGCCTTCCCGGATGAAGCACGCCTGCTAAAACAGTGCGCTGACGATCCTGACCTGGTACAGGAACTGCTGGCCCTGTTTAGCGAAGGACTGGCTGAAGCCATGAAAGCCATCACCCGGGCTATCGACAGCAACGATCGCGAAGCGCTACGACGCGCGGCCCACAAGCTGCGCGGAGAAGCCATTACGCTGGACTTCAGGGCACTCGCGCAACAGCTGCAGGCGCTGGAGAGCGAAGCGCATACGCTTGAGGGGCAACAGCTTGCGGCGCTGAATGAACAACTTTACAAGGAATCGCTGCGCCTGACGGCATGGCTCAACGCGCGCGGGGTAAACGTGACTCATGACTCGTAACTGCACGCTGCTCTTTGCCCTGTTTCTCCCCACAATGGTGGCGACATCAGCACCGGTAAGCTGGTCGCTTGCGGGTACCTGGCAGGTTCAGGACGCCAATGACAGCACGCATCCTCCCGCGTCAGGCTGGCGCGGGCTGAAAGTCCCTGCCAACTGGTACAGCGCCGGGTACGATCATCAGGGCGCGCTGTGGTATAAGCACGCCTTTACGCTACCCGCTCAGCCACACGATGTAATGAGCACCCTGGTGTTTGACGGTGTCGATTACCTGGCCGATGTCACGCTGAACGGCCAGCCGCTGGGCAAGCACGAGGGCTATTTTCAGCGCTTTTCGCTGGATGCCAGTAGTGCGTTACAACGTCACAATCAGCTCGTGGTCCGGGTGGATAGCCCTTACGAAGATCCGCATACAACCTGGCCCCTGCATAAAACGGCCATGAAGGGGATTCTTAATCAGCATGACACGCGTCCAGGAGGTGCCTGGTCGCCAGAAGGACAGGACGCCAACTCTGGCGGCATCTGGGGACCGGTCAAGCTGCATCTTAGCCGGGGAGCCACCGTTGATGAGGTCATCCTTCGGCCTGACTGGTCGCAGGGGCTGAAAAGCCCTGCATTGAAGGCTGAGATTCGCTATCGCGCGCTCAGCAAGGGCCAGGCTAACGTGCGGCTCACTGCCACCCCAGCCAATTTCAGCGGCAAACGCTTCCAGGCAGACTTTCCGCTTACCCTCGAAAGCGGTGCCCATTCCGCGCAGGTGACGCTGCCCATGCCGGCGGCAAAACTGTGGTGGCCCGTCGGCACCGGGAACCCTCATTTGTATACGGTTCGCGTCTCATTACGGGATGAAAATGGGTTAATGGATACGGCGCTCACCCGCACCGGACTGCGCAAGATCGTTGAGCAGCCCGATAATAAAGGCTGGCTCATTAACGACAGACGCCTTTTTGTTAAGGGCAGC
Source organism: Enterobacter sp. 120016 (assembly GCF_018383635.1). Lineage (NCBI taxonomy): Bacteria > Pseudomonadati > Pseudomonadota > Gammaproteobacteria > Enterobacterales > Enterobacteriaceae > Enterobacter > Enterobacter sp. 120016. Next base: position 123,297 of record NZ_JAHAWC010000001.1, read on the forward strand.
AATTACATCGGCTCCCCCTGGCTCGGCACCATGACGCGAGAAAAATATCGTCGAGATCTTCGTCTGGTCGAAGCCATGAACGCCAACGCCATACGCGTGCACGGACACGTCGCGGGGCGCGCGCTTTATGATGTTGCCGATGAGATGGGGATGATGATCTGGCAGGACGTCCCGCTGCAGTGGGGCTACGACAGTAGCGACGCCTTTACCAAAAACGCGGTGCGACAGACGCGGGAGATAATCGAACAGTTTGGCAACTCCCCCGCCATCATCGTCTGGGGCGGCCATAACGAACCGCCCTGGAATTCGCCCTGGATGGAAAAACGCTTCCCGGACTGGAATAAAAACCTCAACCGCGAGCTCACGCAGCAGGTGGCGGACACGCTTGCCGAAGATACCTCCCGCATCGTGCATCGCTTTTCCGCCGTTGAAGAGCACTACTGGGCGGGCTGGTATTTCGGTACCGTACGCGACCTGCTGACGCCGGCCAAAACGGGGATCATCACCGAGTTTGGCGCGCAGGCGCTTCCCCGTTTGTCCACGCTAAAAACCATCATCCCGGCTGCGCATCTCTGGCCAAAAACCACCGCCGCCGACGATCCCGGCTGGACCGTCTGGAAATACCATAATTTTCAGCCCTTCCAGACGTTTAAATTTGCCGGTATTCCGCGCGGAAACACAATTCAGGAAATGATCCGCAATACACAGGCGTATCAGGCTCAGCTCGTCGCCACGGCGGCCGAGAGCTACCGCCGACAGCGCTACCAGCCGGTGACGGCCCTGTTTCACTTTATGTTTGTCGAGACCTGGCCCTCCATCAACTGGGGCGTGGTGGACTACCTGCGTAAGCCTAAAGCCGGTTATTACGCGTTAAAACGCGCGTATCAGCCGGTTCTGCCGTCCATTGAACCGGTCACCGCGCAGTGGAAATCCGGCGCGGCGGCGACCGTGCGCCTCTGGGCCATCAACGACACCTGGAAAACGTGCAGCGATTGCCGTCTGACCTGGCGCATCACCCAGCGCGATAAGGTGCTGGCCAAGGGCACGATGACGATGACGATCGCAGCAGATTCGGGAACGATGGTTAAAACGCTGACGGCCACGCCCGTAGGCCAGGAGGAGGTGTCGATTACGTTTACGATTGAAAACAAAGCGGGAAAAAAGGTCGGTGAAAATCAGCGCACTGAGTCCGTCATAAGGTAAGCAAGGGGAAAAGGAAAATTGCCGCTTCCCCTGCTTTCTTGTACCCTTTCACCGGTAACCCTGCCTCCACAAACATTGAGACATCCGGACACCTATGACTGCACACATTTCTAACGATCCTTTGCATGGCGTAACGCTGGAGATGATGGTCAACGCCCTGGTGGCGAAATATGGCTGGAGCGAGTTGGGTGACCGAATCAAAATTAACTGTTTCAGAAAAGATCCCAGCGTTAAATCGAGCCTGAAATTTCTGCGCCGCACCCCGTGGGCGCGCGCGGAAGTCGAAGCCCTGTATCTGGACTCCCTCCACGATGAGGCAAGCACAGAACAGGCGGAGCCCGCCTTTAATCCCTGGGCCAACAGTCGGATTATCAAGAGCTAATACGCAAATGACGCGACACGTAAAACGGATTGGTGCGCTGGCTGCCTGCGCGCTTTTACTTGTGAGCTGCTCCTCAAAACCACCCAAATCACTGGTTACCCCCCTTCCCACCGCGAGCAAGCCGACGCAGCAGGCAAACGAGCCGATGCGCGGGATTTGGCTGGCGACCGTCTCTCGTCTCGACTGGCCGCCGGTGGCCTCGGTGAATGGCCGCAGCGCTGACCAGCGCATCGCGATGCAAAAGCAGGCGCTGACCAGCAAGCTCGACAACCTTAAGCATCTCGGTATTAACACGGTGTTTTTCCAGGTGAAGCCGGACAGCACGGCCCTCTGGTCATCCAAAATTTTACCGTGGTCGGATATGCTGACGGGCAACGTCGGCGAGTATCCGGGATACGACCCGCTGCAGTTTATGCTGGACGAAGCGCACAAGCGCGGCATGAAGGTCCATGCCTGGTTCAACCCGTACCGCGTGTCGACCAATACTAAGCCTTCAACTATCGCCGCCCTGAACCGGACCGCCTATCAGACCCCGTCCAGCGTCTATGTCCAGCACCCTGAGTGGGTGCGCGTCTCGGGCGATCGCTTTGTGCTCGATCCCGGTATTCCGGAAGTGCGGGACTGGATCACCCGAGTGGTGACAGAAGTGGTGGCGAACTACGCGGTAGACGGCGTGCAGTTTGACGATTACTTCTATACCGAAACGCCTGGTTCAGCGCTCAATGACGCACAGACCTGGCGGCAGTACGGTCAGGGATTTGCCTCAAAGGCCGACTGGCGAAGACACAACACGCAGCAGCTGATCGTGCAGGTGTCCCGCGCGATTAAACAGACCAAGCCCGACGTTGAGTTTGGCGTCAGCCCGGCGGGCGTGTGGCGCAACCGCTCCTTTGACCCGGCAGGCTCCGATACCCGCGGCGCCGCGGCTTATGATGAATCCTACGCCGATACGCGGCAGTGGGTGCAGCAGGGCCTGCTGGACTACATCGCTCCGCAGATTTACTGGCCCTTCTCACGGGATGCCGCGCGCTACGACGTGCTGACCAAATGGTGGGCCAACGTCGTGAAGCCGACCCACACTCGCCTGTATATCGGCATTGCGTTCTACAAGGTGGGCGAGCCGTCGAGAAATGAGCCGGACTGGACGGTTCAGGGCGGCGTGCCGGAGCTGAAAAAACAGCTCGATCTCAACGATTCGCTGCCCAACGTGAATGGCACCATCCTGTTCAGGGAAGATTACCTGAACCAGCCGCAGACGCAGCAGGCGGTGAACTACCTGAAAGGACGCTGGGGAAGCTAAGAGACTATCAGGCAGAAACGCCCCGTTTCTGCCTGTTTTTATTACGGCTTCGGCCCGAACATCGCCTCAAGCTGCTGCGCATCCGGCATACCGACCACCTGCTGCAGCTCATTTTCCGCATTCAGATAGTAAATGGCCGGCGTGGCGTTAGCGCCCAGGCTGTCCATCAGCGTCTGGTGCTTCTGCAGGATCGCTACCGTTTCACGGGAAGCCTCGCCGTCAGGCTTGGGCAATTTTTTCCCACCGGAAAGCTCGTATTCGCGCCAGGCCGAAACCGGATCTTTCGCATTCAGGATCGCGGCGGCGTTACGTCCGCTATTAGGGTTGAGAAACGCCACCAGCAGCGTGTTGAGCTGAACTTTGCCCGCCTTCACCCACGGCTGCGCTTCGGCCCAGAACTGCTTGCAGTACGGACAGAACGGATCGGCAAACACAAAGACTTTACGCGGGGCGTTATCCGCCCCTTCCTTCAGGGGATGCGCCGCGTTGAGGTTCTTCCACATCTCGCGTCCCATCGGGGCGTAGATCTCTTTCTGGAAATAGCCTTCGCTGAGGTTTTTCCCCTTGTCATCGTACAGATAACCCGAGATTACGTGCTTGCCGTCCGGGGTTAAAAAGAGCGTCACGCCCATATCCTGATACTGCCCCAGCCAGGCCGGTGCGCCGCCGGGTGCATCCAGCTTCTTAATGATTTTAATGTTCTGCTGCTCGCCGAAGTGCTTCACCACCTCCGGTATGGCATCAGCGGCCTGTACCAGCCCTGACGTCGCCAGCGCTGAAAGTAACAGTAATTTTTTCATTTCCCTCTCCGGTTTGTCGGGGGCATTACGCCCCCTTCAGGTTAGCGGTTTTTCAATGCGTCACTGACCATTTCGTCGAACTGTTCAAACGGCACCCAGCCGGGCAGCAGTCCCTCGCCGATTAGCGTGGCGGGCGTGCCCTGGATCCCCATTTTTTCCGCGACGATCAGGCTGCGCTTGATCGTCAGCATGCTCTCGTCATCCGGCGTCGTAACGCTCACGCCCGCCCGCTTCTGCGCCTCCTGAATGCTGGCGTCATCGTGGTAGCCCTTCCTGGCCATCAGGGTATGGTTCAGCTTCATAAACTGCCCGGGATCCTGACGCCAGAGCGTTAACGCATCCCGTGCGGCGGTCAGCGAGCTTTCCGAGCGGAAAGGTAAGAACTTAAAGACCACCGCGACGTCCGGGTATTTCTCAACAATCTTCTCCAGATACGGATCGAATTTTTTACAGTACGGGCAGTTGTAGTCGGTAAACACCACCAGGGTGAGCTTTGGGTATTTCGCGCCGATGCGCGGGGAGTTCGGATCGTTAAACAGGAAATCAGCGATCATCTTCTGCGCACGCTGCTCCTGGTCCGGCGTCAGCGGCTGGGCCGCGAACACCTGAACCGGGGCCAGCAGGAGCAGAAGCGTAATAAGGAGTTTTTTCATAATACGTTTAGCCTTTTGCGTTGTTCAGGGTGGTGACCAGGGTGCGCTTGTCCAGCAGCGGCGAGAGGATTTCCCCCTCGGGCAGACCGGGGCCATACGCTGCGTTAAACGGAATGGCGTAACGGTTTCGCTTCGCCAGAAACTCCGCAATAAACGCGGACGGCTGGCTCCAGTCTCCGCGCAGGGCCACCACGTCCGGCTGGCGCAGCGCGGCAATAACGTCCGGCTGATTCAGCACCCGATGCTCGTTAACTTTGCAGGTTACGCACCAGTCCGCCGAGATATCCACAAACACCCGTTTTCCCTGCGCCAGCGCCTGCTGGATGGCTTCTTCGCTGAGCGGCTGCCACGGGATGGTCTGCGCGGTATTTTGCGCCACGGCGTCAGACGGCGCGTTAAGCAGCCCGCGAGCCTGATACCCGCCGAACGCCGACAGCACGATGACCACGAGCCAGAACAGCGGTGAGGATTTTTGCCCCTTCAGCGCGAACAGCGCCAGCGCGACGGCGATCAGCACCAGCATCACGATCTGGCTGACCGACTCGCCGAGATGCACGCTCAACAATGTTGCCAGCCAAAGGCTGGAGGCCAGCATCATCAGGCCCAGGATGACTTTGAGCGTGTTCATCCAGCGGCCGGGTTTCGGCAGCAGCAGGGCCGTTTTGGGCACCAGGGCGACAAACAGCCACGGCAGGCTCATGCCCACGCCAAGCATCAGGAAGATGAGCCACAGGGAGTGCAGCGGCGCGCCAAGGGCAAAGGCGACCGCGGTACCGAGGAACGGCGCGGAGCACGGCGTTGCCAGCAGCGTGGCGAACATCCCTTCGCAGAAGCTGCCGCCAATCCCCGATCCCCCTGCCGTAGCCAGCCGTCCCGTGGCGGCGGAAGGCAGCAGCATCTCAAACACGCCAAACAGGTTCAGCGCAAACAGGAAGGTGACGGCGACCATCAGGCCAATAAACCACGGGTTCTGGAACTGAATGCCCCACCCCAGCGACGCTCCGGCCAGCTTCAGCGCGGTCACCATCCCCGCCAGCAGCATAAAGGAGGTGAGGATCCCGGCGCTGGTGGCCAAGAAGCGTAGCCTGATCGCGCGCCTGTCCGATCCCGCCAGCAGGATGCTATTAAGCTTCATCCCCATAACCGGGAGCACGCAGGGCATCAGGTTGAGGATCAGCCCGCCCAGCAGCGCAAAGAGCACCATTTTACCCGTCCCTTCAGGCGCAGAATGCGTAGCTGGCGTCTCGCCAACGGTCATGGTGGTTTGCTGCGCGTGACCGCCACTGGTCAGCACAAACGACAGCGTTTTGCCTTCCAGCGAGGCGGGTTTATCACCCCATTCGTCGGTCACGGGAACCGTCACCCGAAGGGTATTGCCGTCGTGTTTAATGACCGGCTCGCCGGGAAGAATGTCACCCTCCAGCGGGTCAAAGTAGATCCCCGGATTATCCCACCTCCCGTCCGTCGTGCCGGTAATCACCAGCTTGTCGCCAGAGAGCCAGGCGGAAAGATCCGTGGATACGCCAGACGTTCCGGGCACGGTGAGCATCGCCTGCTCGAACTCGCTACGGAAGCCCTCATCCACCGGCTGGGTAAAATCGAGGCGCAGCGGGTAGTCCGTCAGCAGGCAGACGTTACTGCACGTCGAGAGCGTGAGCGTCCCGTCGAGCGCGTCACCCTTCACCCCGTCGAGCGCGATCGGGATAGTGACCTTATCGTGATATCCCTGCGTCGTCATGCCGGAGATATCGAAGCGCGACGGGACCGGCCAGGACCAGCTATCCGTCACGCCTTCCGGCCAGCTGATTTTCGGCGCCACGCCGCCCTCGCCCGGCGATCGCCAGTAGGTTTTCCAGCCGGGCTTCAGCTCAACGGTGAGCAGGCCTTTAATGTGCGTTTGTTCCCTCTCCGCCTGAAAGCGGATGCGGGCGTGATCGTTTTGTGGGGAAACCTGCCAGCCTGTGTCCGCCGCATGGACAATGCCAATGCAGGACAGCCACAGGAAGACGAATCCCCTGAAGAGGTTAACCATGTTTTACTCCGTGAACAGTGAAAATTATCGTGTGAGGACGATGATTTTCATTCACGAAAAACGCAGTTTTTAAGGTGTATTCGGGGAGGCGGCGCCTGTACGGGCTGTTCTGCGGGAGCCAATGCCCGCCCTTGCGTAAACAGCTGCAGCAGCGCGAAGAAGATGATAATGGCCGGTAGCGCGCCGTCGAAGAACAGCGGCTGGGCGCAGAGCAGCGAGTGTGCGCCAAGTTGACAAGGCGACGGGCCGGGCTGTTCGGTGCTGCTGCTTTGAGCCGGGGCATCTGCGCTCAGAGAAATTTGCGGATCCAGTCCCTGTAAAAAATGGTTGAGCATCACCGCACGCTGCACGAGGCAAAGCGCCATCGCGAGACAGGTGACGATCAAAAGCCATTTTCCGAGGAGCTGACGGTTGCGCATAACATTCCAGAGTAACAAGACGCCCCGATCATAAACGATAGTGATGAATCTACAAGTGTCGGAAGTGTAAGGTTTTGTCTGCCACCGCTATTCGCCCGTCAGCGCGTCGTAGACGTCCCGCAGCCGCGTGCGCAGAAACAACACCGCCTTGTGCTTGCGGGATAACAGCGCCTGTTCGCTGGCGCCCGTCTCCTCTGCCAGCATTTTAATGCTGTAGCCGTGGAGTTCGGTCTTTTCAAACACCTCCCTCTGCGGCGGTGGAAGTTCAGACAGCGCCTGCCCCAGCTCTTCCCACAGCAGCGTTTTAAGGTACTCCTCTTCCGGCGTGTGCGGTACGCCGAACAGGGTTTCGGCCAGCTCGTCTTCCGGGAAACCCTCTTCGTCTTCGCCCGTAAAATAGCCGGAGAGTGAGACCTCGCGCTTTTTACGCGCCCGGTCGGTCATCTCGTTACGCGCCGCGCGGAACAGCCAGGCAGCGACATTTTCGACCGGCTGTTCCACTTTCATCAACTGATACGTCACTTCCTGCAAAATGTCGTCGGCATCATCGCGAACGGTGGTCCGTCCGCGAATGAAGGCTTTCAGCCGGGCGCGGCAGGCATTAAGCGCCGACATCAGCATGGATCCGCCCGCCTCCCCGGCTTTCATTTCGCTCACTCTGCTTCCGGCGCTTTTGGCGTGGCGTCGTCGCGCTTATCGTCACGATGACCGTGCCAGCCGCAGTGGCCGCGTCCGTGGCGACCAAACCCTTCGCGACGCTGCTGAATAAACGCCTCGCGCTGCTCGGGCGTCATGTTCATCCAGCGCTCGTGCATCCGGCGATGCGCGCCAAACATCCCCGGGCGGAAACCTAAACCCCCAAACAGAATGCGGCTCAGCACCAGAATGCCCAGCGCCTGCCAGAATCCGATGGCCTTAACGCCGAGGATGGCCGGGAGTAAGGCGTTCCACAGGGTCATCACCAGCAGGCCGAGCACGATGAAAATCACCGCGCCGATGACTAAGCCCTTACCCATGCGGTGGCGACCAAATCCGCGCCCGTGACCTCTGCCGTGCATATCAAAATCTCTCATGATGTTTACCTCTTTTACAGTAAGTGATTATGGCTTGTGATGAGGTAGACGGATGAGGGAGGGAAATATTGCTGGGATGAATGAAATAATTACGCTGGCCGCACATTCGCGGTTATTGCCCGGCGGCGCTTACGCTTACCCGGCCTACGAAACCCGTAGGCCCGCGCAAGCGTAAGCGCCGCCGGGCACATGTCAAAGGCTTACGCCTGCACCGGCAAACTAAAACTCGAAATACTCCGCGAAAGCTGCTGCGCCTGCTCTTCCAGCGAGGCCGCTGCTGCCGCGGACTGCTGCACCAGCGCGGCGTTCTGCTGGGTCACGCCATCCATCTCGGTCACCGCCTGCCCGACTTGACTAATCCCGCGGCTCTGCTCTTCAGAGGCGACGGAGATCTGCTCCATCAGCGTATTCACTTTATTCACCGATGAAATAATCGAGTCAATCACCTCGCCCGAACGGCTGACCAGTTCCGCACCGTTTTTCACGCTGGAAACCGACTGCGCAATCAGGCTCTCGATGTCCTTGGCCGCCACCGCGCTTTTCTGCGCGAGGGTGCGTACCTCGCTGGCCACGACCGCAAAGCCGCGCCCCTGCGTACCGGCGCGCGCCGCTTCAACCGCCGCGTTCAGCGCCAGAATATTGGTCTGGAAGGCTATGCTGTTAATCACGCTGGTAATGTCTTCGATTCGCTTCGAGTTCGCTGCGATGGTATTCATTGTGTCGATGACTTCGCGGGTTACCGCTTCGCCGGTGTGGGCATTTTTCACCGCGTCCTGCACCAGTTTTCCGGCCTGGTAAACGTTGTCGGTATTGTTCGCCACCGTCGCGCTCAGCTCTTCCATGCTGGCCGCCGTCTGGGTTAACGCTGAAGCCTGCTGTTCGGTACGTGACGCCAGGTCGATATTCCCGGAGGCAATCTCCTGCGCCGCGTGCGTTACGGTATGGCTCGCATCGCGCACCTGGGCGATGGTAGCAAGCAGTGCCTGACGCATCAGCTCCATCGAGCTCATGAGATGATCGATTTCGTTATGTGCGCTCTCCTTGACCGGCACCGGAATGTCCAGCTTGCCCGCAGCAATCTGGCTGCAGTGCTCGCGCGCCAGGTTTACCGGGGCAAAGACAAAGCGCTTCATCAGCAGGCTGACGGCGACAATCACCACCACAAACAGGCTGGCGATAGCGGCAATGATCGCCAGGCCAGAGACGAAGTTACTGCTCGCATCTTCGTTCAGGCTTTTGGCGTATTTCTGGTGGACGGAAAGGACCTGGTCAAGAACGATCTCGTACTGACGGTCAAGACGGGAGACTTCCGGGATCAGCGCGTTAAATTTGGCGACATCGTGCGCCTCGGCGGCATCGATCAGCGGCGCCAGTCCCTGGTTGCGGTAGTTTTGCCAGGCATCCTGATAGGCAGTCACCAGCGGCGCTTCATCCGTCAGACGCGGCGAGGCCATAAAGGCCGCAAAGGCGTGGTCCGCTTTGGTCAGCGCCTCTTTCACGGCGGTTAGCTTTGCAGCCCCGTCCGCCGAGCTGCCCGCTTCCACCATCTTCACATACTCCATCACCCGAACGCGCAGCGTACGGCTATGGTTGATAGGGTCAATAATGGACAGCACAACCTGGATCTCTTTGTTGACGTTATCCAGGGAATTATTACTTTTAATGATGAGGCCAACGCTGGTCACAGTGCTGACAACAAAGAAGAAAAGCAGTGAGAACAGGACGATCAGGGACGACTTTTTCAACGACATAAACCAATACCTCAAGGAAAATTATTCCTTATGGTTATCGGCCGTTCCAAAACTTAAATTAATTAAAGTTATTGAAGTATCAAGTCGGGCTATTTCGCTGACTTATAGCGTCGCTGCGGGGTAGCATCCAGTTTCCGCTGCAGCGGTTCCGGGGTCTCGCCCTCAATCAATTTACTAATCAAATCAAAGCAGTGCCACGCCAGCTGACGGTTATCCTGGCGAATGGTATCCACGGGGATCGTCAGCGAATCGTAGAGATAGTGATCGTCAAAACTGGCTAACCTGATATCACTTTGCAACAGGTTATGTTGGCCCATATAGCGCAGCACCCCTTCCAGCAGCCCGCAGGCGGCGGCGAACAGCGCTTTCGGCGGACGACCCAGACGGGCGCAGAGTTCAGCAAACATCTCGTACCCGGAGCTCGGGTGATAGTTGCCGTGAATGATCCACTCGGGGCGCAGTTCCACACCGGCATCACGCAGCCCTTGCTTAAACCCTTCCAGACGGTCACGCGTCGGGGATAGACGGGGCTGCCCGCCGAGGAAGTAGAACTCATCAGGATGCTGGCGCGCAATGTCGGCCACCAGTTCCGCCGTTGGGGTAATGGAATCGGTGATGACCAGCGGCAGCGCGCTGTCGTTGATGTGGCGGTCAAATAGAACAATGGGCAGCTGCTCGCTCAGCTTGTGGTAGTCCGCATCGTTAAGCATGCTGGAGGCAACAATCAGCCCGTCCACCTGACGTGCCACCATGTTGTTCACCACCACCGTCTCCTGCCCCGGGTTTTCATCGCTGCAGGAGATCAGCAGCTGAACGCCCGCCTCGCGGCACAGCGTTTCCAGCTCGTGAGAAAAGACGGCAAAACCGTAGTTGGTGATTTCCGGGACCACCAGACCAACGGTGTGGCTGCGGTTATCGCGCAGCGACCGGGCGTGAATGCTGGGCTGATAGTGGTGCTCTTTTGCAATCGCCAGCACGCGCTCGCGCGTCTCTTCCGCCACGCGGAGCTCTTTGCTGCGCCCGTTCAGGACCAGGCTGGCGGTGGCTTTTGACACACCCGCCAGCTCCGCGATGTCTTTAATGGTGACGCGTTTTGTTTTTCTCACAACGACTTAGATCCGGCTGCCAAAACCCTCATTCTATCATGCAGGCGCGCAGCGACCAGTAGCGTAATGTGATATCGGACGCACCTTCGAATCGCACCCGGGCCGGATGGTCAGGAAAATAGCGGCTGCTCATCACCCCTTCACCGTGATTGATGAAGATTTCAACGCTGGAGCGGTCGCACAGAACGCGCAAATGAGTGACGTCGCCCTGCCAGTAGCGGGTCAACGTTTCACCGGTTTTCAGGCTCGCGCGTTCAAGCCGTATACCCTGCTCATCGACCGTGAGGCGCAGCGCGCCGCCAAAATCGACATTCACCTGCGATGCGCTCAGCTCAAACTCCAGGCGCGTCGCGTCCAGGCCTGGCGCCTCGCTGGCGCGTCCCTGCCAGCGTTGCTCATCTTCGCGCAGCGCCGCCAGCTCGCGCGCCGGGGTCTGCCAGAGCCTGCCGTCGCGATAGCGTAATTCACGCGGGCAGGTCATCTGGTGCATCCAGCCGTGCGCCCGGGTTGGCTGAAGCATCTCTTCCCCGTCCGGTACGCCCATCCAGCCGATCAAAATGCGTCGCCCGTCTTCCGCCAGCGTCGTTTGCGGAGCGTAAAACTCAAAGCCCGCGTCCAGCTCGTGCAGATCGCCGTGATCGAATGCGGCGTTTGCATAGTCAAACGCCCCGCTCATCCAGGTAGCCGGATAGGTGTTAAGATAGCGATGCGGCTCGCGCGCCAGCCCCTGCGGACAGCTGATCAGGATGTGCGTTCCGTCGAGCGCGAACAGGTCCGGACACTCCCACATATACCCCGCATCCGTCAGGCCGTTGACCCCGTGACCGGCGATTTCCCCGCAGGACGCCCAGGCGTGCAAATCGGCTGATTTAAACAGCAGCACCTTGCCGCGCTTTTGCACATCCTGCGCGCCGAGCACCATGTACCACTCCCCGTCGTGCTGCCACACCTTCGGGTCGCGCACGTGGCCGGTGTAGCCTTCCGGCAGCGCCAGCACAGGACCCAGCTTCTTAAAGGTCCCGTCCGGCTGTTCCACGGCGAGGCACTGCCAGGCCGTGCGGCTGCCGTCATCAAACTTGACGTTGCCGGTGTAGCACAGGGTCAGGACGCCCTGGTTATCCACGGCGCTACCGGAGTAGCAGCCGTTGCGGTCATACGCTTCGTCGGGCATCAGCGCCAGCGGCTCGTGCCGCCAGTGCACCAGGTCCGCAGAGCTCCAGTGCCCCCAGCATTTAAACCGATGCTCGCAGTCCAGCGGGTTCCACTGATAGAACAGGTGGTAGCGGCCGGCAAACCAGATAAACCCGTTGGGATCGTTCATCAGCCCCGTCACCGGCGCGGGGTGCCACTGCGGATAGTGGCTATCCGCCTGCGCCCGCGGCTGACCTTTCATAACGGCCTGCAGGATTGCAGGCCAGCGGGAAGGTAACGTCATTATTCAGAGTCCGTTTTATATTTCAGCAGCAGTGAAACGGTAAACGCCACGCCGAAGGCAATCACCATACCGATAATATAGTTGAGCAGCGAGCTGGCCTGCACGATGGCCATCCCCGGAATAGCGGTTAACCCAACGGCGGTCATGTAGACATGGACTGAGACCACCCAGGCCCCGCCCACCGCGCCGCCAATCAGCGCGGCGATAAACGGTTTCACGAAGCGCAGGTTGATACCAAAAATGGCCGCTTCGGTGATGCCCAGCATTGCAGAAAACGCCGACGGTAAGGTAATGGCTTTGATTTTGGCATCTTTGGTTTTGAACCACACCGCCAGACAGGCGCCGCCCTGCGCCACGTTCGCCATGGCCCAGATAGGCAGCAGGAAGTTCACGCCAATCGACGGGTTACCCAGCAGCCCGGCTTCGATCGCGTGGAAGCTGTGGTGAATACCGGTGATCACAATCACCGAGTAAAGCCCGCCGAACAACAGCCCGGCCAGCCAGCCCGCGTGGGCGATCAGCGTGCTCAGAACGAAGGAGATACCATCCCCTAAGGCGCGCCCCGCCGGGCCGATAATCAGCAGGGCGATAAAGCCGGAGATAACGACGGTGAGGAACGGCGTCAGGATCAGGTCTAACGCGTCCGGGATCGCGCGGCGCAGGTTTTTCTCTACGATGCTCATGAACCAGACGGCCAGCAGCACCGGGAATACCGTGCCCTGATAGCCAATCATCGCGATCTCAAGACCGAAGAAGTTCATGGTGTGGAAGCCGGAGGCCACGCCCCAGGCGTTGGTCAGCGCCGGGTGCGTCAGAATGCCGCCCAGCGTCGCGCCGAGATACGGGTTGCCGCCAAATTCCCGCGCGGCGGTAAAACCAATCAGAATAGGCAGAATGATAAACGCCGCGGAGCTACACATGTCCAGCATGATGTAGATGGCGTTATCCGCATTGACCCAGCCGTAGGTTTTCACCATGCCGAGCAGGCCCATCAGCAGACCGGATGCCACAATCGCGGGAATGATCGGGACAAAGATATTGGAGAGCAGACGGGCAATGCGCTGGAACGGGTTCAGCTTGCGCGCCGCCAGATCCGCGGCCTCAGACTTACTGGATTCGCTAATCCCCGCCGCCTGAATAAACGCGGCGTAAACCTTGTTGACCACGCCCGTGCCAAAAATCACCTGCATCTGCCCGGCGTTACGAAAACAGCCTTTTACGCCGTCGACCTTGCCGATCGCCTGCTGATCGGCAAGCGCGTCATCAACCAGCACCAGACGAAGACGCGTTGCGCAGTGCGCCGCGCTGGCGATATTTTCCTTGCCACCGAGCAGCGGAATGAGCTCGCGGGCGATTTGATTAAAATCCATAGATACCTCTGCCTGACTTCTTTTTTATGATGTGCGAAACGCTCCCGCCAGGCGGGAGCGTGATGGGTTAAAACCAGGTTTCCATCTGGACCCCAAAGTTCCATTCCCCGCCGGCGTTGAAGCCGCTGCTGCCAAAGGCATCATCGCTGGCGTAATGATCCAGTTTGCTGCTCCAGTCCATCCAGGTGGCAAACAGACGAAGCTCCGGACGGCTGAAGAAATCGCCGATTTTGCTCGCTTTTAACGTCGGCGCAAAGGTCAGCTTGTAGAAACTGCCGTTAACGGCGTTGCGGTCCTTATAGCCTTCCGGATTTAAATCCATGTACTGATAGCTTCCCTCAAACGCCAGGGCGAAGTTCTGCGTCACCTCTTTAATCAGACGGGTGTTGAGCGTCACCCACTCATAGCTGTCGCCCTTGACGTAGCGATCTTTACTGCTCTGCGCCAGCACGGCGGGCGCAACGCTCCAGCCACCGCCGATTGGCGTGACACCGTAACTTGCGAAGCGCCAGGTATCCGCCTCAGGCAGCAGCGCGCCGTCGGAGCCGATGCTTTTCACTTCCGCACCCAGCCCGTGACCGTACAGCAGCGCCGTTTTGGCGGTCCCTTCCCGCAGGCCGTAGAAGCTCTCGTTGTGCAACCCGACCAGTGCATGAACGCCGGTATTCGCAGCGTCAGTTTTGATGAGATCGCCGTTGGTATCTTTACGGTCGTCGTTATCCTTCGCACGCAGGCCGCTCACCATCAGCTGGAACGGTCCGGCGAAGTGGTTCATGCTGAGGATATAGTTCTGAACGTTATTGTCGGTCTGCTCCACGCTGCCGAAGTTGCGGCCGTAGATCGAGAAGTTGCTGCGCAGCGAATCGTTCCACTTCACGTCATAGACGCCGCCGCCGGTACCGGCGAGGAACACCACGTCGGAATCCAGCCAGTGAATGTCAAAGTTGTCGCGGTCAAAGCGTTTACCCGCCCAGAAGGTGCTGCCCTTCAGCGCGCCGGTAAAATCAGGCAGATTGCCCAGCTCCGCGAAGGCCTGGCGAATATTGAGATCGCTGGTGTCGGCTGACCAGTCGTTATAGGTTCTCTGACCGTCGGCGAGCATCGCTTTGAAGCGCGTAGTCGCCCCGTTGTCCAGGGTTTGCTTGTGCTCCAGGTTCAGCTCAACGTAGGTGTCTGCTTCGTTACCCAGACGCCCTACCGCACCGCCGGTTTCACCGGCCGGGGTCAGATAAGGACCGCTTTTGCTGCTGGAGGCCGCATCGTTCATCAGCAGGCCCGAACGGGCGTAGCCGTGGAACTCAAATCCGCTGCTTTGATCCGCCTTCTTCTCCAGCGCGGTGGTGCGCTGCGCCACCGCCTGGGTTGTGGTTTGCGTCTGCTGCTGGGCGGCAACCAGCTGCTGCGTTTTTTGTTCTGCATCGGTGGCGCGCTTCTCAGCCACCTGCGCACGCGTTTCCGCAGCCTGGAGTCGCTGCTCCATCGCGGCAAGACGCGCTTCGATACTTGTCATATCCGTCTGGGCAAAAACAGAGGTACTTCCGGCCAGCATGCCTATCATCACGGCAAGTCTGCGTTTTTTATACATTTTGTCGCATCCCTAAAAGAAGTCATTAAACGTGCTAAATTGCTAAACCGGTTTAGGTTGCTGATACTAAACCTCTGAATTTTGGATCGGCAATCTTTTTTGCTAAACCGTTTTAGTAAGTGTGATCGAGGCGACAATTCAGGCCGCCGGATGGCGGCCAGTGAAGGAAGGAATTACAGATCGTGCTGCCAGGGCAATGCGGTCATTGCTCCTTTGGCGGTAGTGGCTAACGCGCCGCAGCGCTGGGCTAAGGCGATGACGGGCGTCAGGTCCTGCCCGGCAGCCAGGCCGTAGAGCAGTCCGGCGACGAAGGCATCGCCCGCTCCGGTCGTATCAACACACTGAACGGGGGTTGCCGGATAGTGTTTCACGGTGCCGTCATGCCAGGCGATCACCCCCTCTTTTCCCTGGGTGACCAGCACCAGACGCGCCGGGCAGCGCGCCATCAGCGCGTTCAGACCGACGCTTACCGGCACATCGCCGGTTAAAAATGCCAGCTCTTCGACAGAGAGTTTCACCACGTCTGCGCTCTGCAGGGCCTGCTCCAGACAGCGGCGCAGCGCGTTCTCATCCGGCCAGAGGTCCGGGCGAATATTGGGGTCGAAGCTGACGTAGCCGCCCGCCTTGCGAATGGCGGTCATCGCCTCAAACGTCGCGGAACGGCTCGGCTCTGCGCTTAACGCGATGGAACAGACGTGCAGCCACTCTCCGGCGCTGAACGTCGGCAGATCGGCAGGTTCCAGAAACAGATCGGCGCTCGGGCGCACCATAAAGGTAAACGAGCGTTCGCCGTGGTCATCCAGATCGACCACCACCGTTGAGGTGCGGTGCGCCGGATCAAGGCGCATATGCTTCACGTCAACCCGCTCGTCGGCTAATGTCTTAGACATAAAACGTCCGAAAGGATCGTCGCCAACCCTGCCGATAAAGGCGCTCTGGCCGCCCAGCCGGGCAATGCCGACCGCAACGTTTGCGGGTGCGCCGCCGGGACACTGCAGTAATCTGCCTTCTCCATCAGGCAGCAAATCCACTACCGCATCGCCAAGTACCCAGATTTTTTTCATGTAACCCTCTCAGCTAAACTATGTTAAACCGTTTTAGCTATTTAAGCACAGGCAGGGCGAAGGGGAAATAACGGGAAGGAAATTTGGCTTAACGCACCAGATGCGGCCAGTGAATATCACCGACGCCGTTAATCTGCGGACGGGCAAACAGAAAGCCCTGGAAACGGCGGATACCGGCAGACTCGAGCCAGCACCACTCCTCTATCTTCTCGATCCCTTCGGCCACCAGGGTAATTTCGAGATCGGAGCAACAGCTGACGATGGAGCGCACAATCGCCTGCTTCGGGCCGCTGAGGTGGATATCGCTGACTATCTCCCTGTCAATCTTAATTTTATCCGGCTGGAAGCGGGTCAGCAGCGAAAGACCGGCATAGCCGGAACCAAAATCATCGATCGCCAGACCCACACCCTCGCCGCGAAGCTGCTTAATGGCGCTGTTGAACTGGTTAAGTCCGGAGATCATCTCGTTTTCAGTGATTTCGATCACCACCTGCTCCGGCTGAAGACCATGTTTTTTAATCTGATCGACCAGAAATTCCACTGCGTCGGGGACATTCACCAGCGACATCGGCAGCAGATTGACCGCAATTTTATGGCTGCCAATCCCCAGCTTTTCCGCCAGCGCAAAGGCATACGCTTTCGTCTGGAGATCGACTTCGTAGAGTTTGTCCGGGTCGAGGGTACTGAAGAAGTGCTCCGGACTGCCGCCGTCGTTGCCGCGAATAAGGGCTTCCAGCGAGCTGATCTTCCCTTCCGAGGGCTCAACGATGGGCTGGAGCGCGAACTGACAGGTTTGGTTGGCCATCAGCCCCAGGCGTTCGCCAAAGGGTAACGCCTCGGGTGACAGCGTCCATTTTTCAGGGACGTAGCGCCCGCCCGACGGGGCCGGACGTTTGCCCATAATAAACGTCTGAATAAATTTGAACACCCGATCGTCGGAGGTGAGATAGCTGTCCAGCTTGCTGTAATGCAGAACCGACTGCAGCACCTCTTTCGGCGACTGAGTCTGCAGATCGAACAGCAACATCCCGACGTTTTCGAAGCGTCTGCGCGGGCCGTAATCCCGCATCAGTTCAACCACCCCACTGTGCCGCTTGTCCTCACGGATGGTATGGAAAAGCTTAACCACACTCTCTTCCGACCCTTCCAGGATTTGCAGAACGTCGCTCCCTTTAGCAAGGAGTACACCGGTAATGTTCAGTTTTGCGTTACGGCCTCTGGCGCGATCCACCAGCTCCCGCAGCTCGGTGGAGGGGCGGGATAAATTCAACTGGCTTCGGTAAATCAGAGTCGTCAGCACAAAAATAGGTTCCAATGAGAAAGAGAGGTGCCTTGAAGCTATTATTTAACATACTTAATCAATGCGACCTAACATATTCACACCACAGGGGAACGTTACTTTTCCCCGTCCCCGATCCGGCTGTTAATCCTCTCCTGCATATAGTCATAAAACGGGTTCGAGGTGACCCGCATCAGCGCCTCTTTTCCGACGCTCAATACGGAGGTTTCGCCCCAGAGCGCAATTGTCCCCAGGCTGATGCCGTAGCGGTTTTTCACCCCAGGCTCACGGCCATAGAGATCGTCATCCGGCGGGAACGGCACCGCAACATGCGACAGCGAATAGACATCCTGCGGCCAGGCCTGCGCCAACGGCACGACCGTCTCCCGGGTGCTGCCGGCCGGGGTGATTTTCGCTACCGTCGAGAAGCTGTGTGCGTCCGCATTGGTAATAATCGTGACACCGTAACGTCTCTGCGCAACCGGCAGCAGCGCCGAGGTGGCCGTCCAGGACGACGGTTTGAACAGCGGACGGAAGCTCGCCGCCTGGTTGATGTCAAACACCACCAGCTCGCTGCCGTTTGCCGGAAGCTGGTCAAACAGGCCGGTCACCACCGCGCGGGTGCTGACCGTAGAATCCATCACCGACTGGAACGCCAGCACCGGCGGCAGCTGTGCCAGCCGTTGCTCCCGCGCCTCGCGGCCAATCTGCTCCTGAAGAGCCTTCGTCAGCAGCCATGACTGGCGCGCGGCGTTCACCGGGAACGAGTTATATTTATACGGGTTATATTCCGGCGCGATATTCAGCCACGCCGCTTTGGCAAACGCCGGCAGCAGCGCAGGTAGCCCGGCGAAACCGGCAAAGCGCGCAAAAGCCGTCACGCCGATCATCGGTGAGAGCAGTATCACCTGCTGCGGTCGACGAAGCGCAGGCGCGTCCAGCGCATCGAGGGTATATTTCATCGCCAGCGCCCCACCGTTAGAGTAGCCCACCAGATGCAGAGGGACTGTCTCACCCGCCAGACGCGTGGCTTCCCGCACCGCAAGACGCGTCGCCGCCAGCCACATCTCCCAGTCAACGTCCGTCAGCGCGCCGGGCGCGGTGCCGTGCCCGGGCAGGCGCGGGACCACCGCCACAAAACCGCGCTGTTGATAGTTCACCGCAAGGCGTCTGACGCTGTAAGGCGAGTCCGTCAAACCGTGCAGCAGCACTACCGCGCCGCGGGGCTTTCCGGCAGGCATCAGCACAAACGAGCGGTTGGCATCGGGAGCAAACTGACCGGGCCACACCAGGCTCTGGCGATAGAAGCGGTTTAACGGCGAACGTTCCTCGCCCTCTGTTTTCGCCGTCACCGCGCGATCAAGATCGGCGAAAATGGTGTTTTCCCGGGCGATATACCCGGCAAAATTGGCGTTATCCATCTCGCGCACGGACATCTCGTCGGCCCGCCAGGTATGCCAGAGGTGCAGTTCCGGTCCCTGCTGCGAGAGATAGACCCTAACCGCCAGCAGGACGACCAGTACGATCCCTACGACCATCCCTATTTTCTTTGCAAGCGTCATCAGGCGCACGCTGACTCGCCAGGGCAGATTTGCCATGCCGGGATCCCTTTTATGTTCTCAGTACATCTATCTTATCAAAAATGTGAACAGACTGACGTATTCACCAAATTCATACCTGCCGCGTCAGACAGTGCACCAAAAGTGAACTACGCTGCACAAATGTTGATCATTGGTTAAACAATTATTGCATGAAGTTTACTGCACAGCGGGTTTAACCCGCCCTGTGAACATGGCACGCGTCATGCATTGTTAACCAGGTAACACAAACTCAGCCATTGACAGCCTGTTAACAGCGAGGCGGTATGACGACGAAACCTGAGATGTTAAGCCGTATCGAAGCGACGTTCAGCCAGCTCACGCCCAGCGAAAAGCGGGTCGGAAGCTGGCTGCTGGCGCACGCCGCGCAAATCCCGTTTGAAACGGCTGAGAGCGTGGGTCAGGCGAGCGGGACCAGCGGAATTACCGTCGGACGCTTCCTGCGCAAGCTGGGCTATCGCAACCTGGAAGATGCCAAAAAGAGCCTGCGCGATCCGTATCAGCCCTGGGGCATGAACGAGCGGCTGGACTCCTGGCAGCAGCAGCGCCCCCTTTCCAGCCGCCTTCAGCATGCCCTGTCGCTGGAAGTGGATGCCATCACGCAGGTGTACCAGCTGGCGCAAACGGACGCCTTCCGTCAGGTGGTGCACAACCTTGCCCACGCTGACGCGGTGTTTGTGCTGGGGATCCAGTCCACGCGCGGGATTGCCAACGCCTTCTTCAGCCACCTAGAGTACCTCCGCCCGCGGGTGAGCTATTCGGAGGGGGCGTCCGGCAGCTGGGTAGAATCCCTGAACTCGGGGTTTTCGCACCCGTACGTTGTACTGACCGACACGCGCACCTACTCCTCGATGGCCCGCCAGTACTGCCGCGTTGCCAGCGAGAAAGGCATTCCGCTGGCCTTAATCACCGATATCTGGTGCCCGTGGGCGCGGGATTACCCGATTGATTTACTGCAGGTGAAAACCGATACCGGTCATTTCTGGGATTCACTTGCCCCCGTTAGCTGCCTGTTCAACCTGCTGCTGTCGGGCGTGGCGGAAGCGCTGGGTGATGCGCTCCCGGCACGACTGGCGGTCAACCGACAATTACAACAAGAGTTTGGTCAATTCGAACGCTAAAGGAGCGGAGCTATGCCCGAAGAGAGTGAACTGATTGATGTGGCGAAGACGTTTCCCACGCTGCATATCGATCTGAAGTACGCCACCGCCGACAACATCACCGGCCGCCCGATCTATCAGGAGGCGCTGTGCCTGCTGCATAGCGACGCGGCCACCGCGCTGGCAAAAGCCATCAGCATTGCCTCCCTGGCCGGGCTGAAGCTGGTGGTCTACGACGCCTATCGACCGCAGCAGGCGCAGGCTCAGCTGTGGTATGCCTGCCCGAACCCGGAATATGTGGTCGACGTGGCGATTGGCTCCAATCACAGCCGCGGTACGGCCATCGACGTCACCCTGATGGATGAACATAACGCCGTGCTGGATATGGGGGCAGGTTTTGACGAAATGCATGACCGATCGCATCCGTATCACCCCTCCGTGCCGCCGCACGCCCAGCGCAACCGTCTGCTGTTGAACGCCATCATGTTCGGCGGCGGTTTTGTGGGTATCAGCAGTGAATGGTGGCACTTCGAACTGCCGTATGCCGCCAGCTACCCGCTGCTTGACGACCGTTTTGCCTGTTTTCCACTGACGCACACCCCTCTTTAAACCTGGAGCACTGCCATGAAAACATCGCTTATTTCGACGCTGATCGCCGCCACGCTGGCCCTGAGCGCACCGCTGGCGCTGGCTGCCGTCCCGAAAGACATGCTGGCGATCGGCAAAGCCGCCGACCCGCAAACGCTCGACCCTGCCATCACCATTGATAACAACGACTGGACCGTCACCTATCCTTCCTACCAGCGTCTGGTCAAATACAAGCCAGGCTCTACCGAGGTGGAAGGCGATCTGTCGACGGGCTGGAAGGCGTCCGACGACCAGAAAGAGTGGACCTTTACCCTGGCGGATAACGCGAAATTCTCTGACGGCACGCCGGTCACCGCTGAAGCGGTAAAACTCTCCTTTGAGCGCCTGCTGAAGCTCGGCCAGGGGCCGTCTGAAGCCTTCCCGAAAGACCTGAAAATTGATGCCGTCGATGACCATACGGTGAAGTTCACCCTCAGCCAGCCATTCGCGCCTTTCCTCTATACGCTGGCAAACGACGGGGCGTCCATCATTAACCCGGCGGTGCTGAAGGCCAATGCGGCGGACGATGCGCGCGGTTTTCTGGCGCAAAACACCGCCGGTTCCGGCCCGTTTATGCTCAAAAGCTGGCAGAAAGGCCAGCAGCTGATCCTGGTGCCTAACCCCCACTGGCAGGGTGAGAAGCCGCACTTTAAGCGCGTCTCGGTGAAAATTATCGGTGAAAGCGCCTCGCGCCGACTGCAGCTTTCCCGCGGCGATCTGGACATTGCTGACGCCCTGCCGGTCGATCAGCTTGCGGCTCTGAAGCAGGAAGGCAAAGTCGCCGTCGCGGAATACCCGTCCCTGCGCGTGACTTACCTCTATCTCAACAACGGTAAAGCGCCGCTCAATCAGGTGGATTTACGCCGGGCCATCTCCTGGGCGACGGATTACCAGGGGATGGTAAAAGGCATTCTGAGCGGCAACGGCAAGCAGATGCGCGGCCCAATCCCGGAAGGCATGTGGGGCTTTGACGCCACGGCAATGCAGTACAGCTTCGATGAGGCCAAAGCCAAAGCGGCGCTGGAGAAGGTCAAAGACAAACCCGCCAGCCTGACCTTCCTCTACTCGGATAACGACCCGAACTGGGAGCCGATCGCCCTTTCCACTCAGGCCAGCCTTGGCAAGATCGGCATTAACGTCAAGCTGGAAAAACTGGCCAATGCCACCATGCGCGACCGTGTCGGAAAAGGCGATTACGACATTGCCATCGGCAACTGGAGCCCGGACTTTGCCGACCCGTACATGTTCATGAACTACTGGTTCGAATCGGACAAAAAAGGGCTGCCGGGCAACCGTTCGTTCTATGAGAACAAAGAGGTTGATTCCCTGCTGCAGGCCGCGCTGAAAACGACCGATCAGGCGGAACGCACCAAAGATTACCAGCAGGCGCAAAAGGTGGTCATCGACGAGGCGGCCTACGTTTATCTGTTCCAGAAGAACTATCAGCTGGCGATGAACAAAGAGGTCAAAGGCTTCACCTTTAATCCGATGCTCGAGCAGGTGTTCAACATCGCCACCATGAGTAAATAACGGTTCTCGCCGGGGGAAAGTGTATGACGTTCTGGAGCATCGTGCGCCAGCGCTGCTGGGGGTTAATCCTGGTGGTGGCCGGTGTCTGTATTATCACCTTTATTATTTCACACCTGATCCCCGGCGATCCGGCCCGTCTGCTGGCTGGCGATCGCGCCAGCGACGAAATCGTGCAGAACATCCGCCAGCAGCTAGGGCTGGATCGGCCGCTGTATATACAGTTTGGCCGCTACGTGGACGCTCTGGCGCACGGTGATTTAGGCACGTCCATCCGTACCGGACGTCCGGTCGCCGAAGATCTAAAGGCCTTTTTCCCCGCCACGCTGGAACTGGCCTTTTGCTCTCTGCTGCTGGCGCTGGTCATCGGCGTGCCGCTGGGGATTTTATCGGCGGTGTACCGCAACCGCTGGCTCGATCACCTGGTGCGTTTAATGGCGATGACCGGGATCTCCACGCCTGCCTTCTGGCTTGGGCTGGGCGTCATCGTGCTGTTCTACGGGCACCTGCAGATTCTGCCGGGCGGCGGCAGGCTGGACGACTGGCTCGATCCCCCGACGCACGTCACCGGATTTTATCTGCTGGACGCGCTGCTGGAGGGCAACGGTGAGGTGTTCTTCAACGCGCTTCAGCACCTGATTTTGCCCTCGCTAACGCTGGCGTTTGTTCACCTGGGGATTGTGGCGCGCCAGGTTCGTTCGGCGATGCTGGAGCAGCTTAGCGAGGATTACATCCGCACCGCGCGCGCCAGCGGCCTGCCCGGCTGGTACATCGTCCTGCGCTACGCCCTGCCCAATGCGATGATCCCGTCCATCACCGTGCTCGGGCTGGCGCTGGGCGATCTGCTTTACGGCGCTGTGCTGACCGAAACCGTCTTTGCCTGGCCGGGCATGGGCGCCTGGGTGGTGACGTCCATTCAGGCGCTCGATTTCCCTGCCGTAATGGGCTTTGCCGTCGTCGTTTCGCTGGCCTACGTGCTGGTTAATCTGGTGGTCGATCTGCTTTACCTGTGGATTGACCCGCGAATCGGGCGCGGAGGTGCCGAATGATGTTAACGCAGGAAACGCCCGTCCCGGTTAAAACCGCCAGACAACGCATCAACTGGGCAAAGCTGTTCTGGATGCTGCGTCAAAGCCCGCTCACGATCGTTGGCGGCGTCATTATGATTGCGATGCTCTTTCTGATGGTGGCCTCACCGTGGATTGTGCCGCATGACCCGAACGCGCTGGATCTGACCGCCCGCCTGCAGGCGCCTTCTGCGCAACACTGGTTTGGTACCGATGAGGTAGGACGCGACCTGTTCAGCCGCGTGCTGACGGGCAGCCAGCAGTCGATTACCGCCGGGCTGGCGGTCGTGGTGATTGCGGGCGGCATTGGCTCACTGCTGGGCTGTCTGTCCGGCGTACTGGGCGGGCGCGGCGACGCCATTATCATGCGGGTGATGGACATTATGCTCTCCATTCCCTCCCTGGTGCTGACCATGGCGCTGGCCGCCGCGCTCGGTCCGAGCCTGTTTAACGCCATGCTGGCGATTGCGATTGTCCGCATCCCGTTTTACGTCCGCCTGGCGCGCGGGCAAACCCTGGTGGTGCGCCAGTTTACCTACGTCCAGGCCGCCCGCACCTTTGGCGCGTCCCGCTGGCATTTGATCCGCTGGCATATCCTGCGCAACGCCCTGCCTCCGCTGATTGTGCAGGCTTCGCTGGACATCGGCAGCGCCATTCTGATGGCCGCCACGCTGGGGTTTATTGGCCTGGGCGCGCAGCAGCCCACCGCCGAATGGGGGGCGATGGTAGCCGTGGGCCGTAACTACGTCCTGGACCAGTGGTGGTACTGCGCCTTTCCCGGTGCGGCGATTTTAATTACCGCCGTGGGCTTTAACCTGTTTGGCGACGGTATCCGCGATCTGCTGGATCCGAAGTCGGGAGGAAAACAGTGATGACCGAACCGGTATTACGTATTGAAGACCTGCATCTGAGCTTCCCGATTTTTCGCGGTGAGGTCCACGCGCTGAACCACGTCTCGCTGGAGATCGGCAGGGGCGAAATTGTCGGCGTGGTGGGCGAGTCTGGCTCGGGTAAATCCGTGACCGCCATGCTCGCCATGCGGCTGCTGCCGGAAGGGAGCTACCGCATTCATCACGGTCAGGTGAAGTTACTCGGCGAAAACGTCCTGACGGCGTCCGAGAAGCAGCTTAGACAGTGGCGCGGAGCCAGAGTGGCGATGATTTTTCAGGAGCCGATGACAGCCCTCAACCCGACGCGGCGGATTGGCAAACAGATGGTGGAGGTGATCCGCCAGCATCAGACGCTTTCGCGGCGCGAGGCGCAGCAGAAGGCGATTACCCTGCTGGAAGAGATGCAAATCCCGGACGCGAAGCAGGTCATGGAGCGTTATCCGTTTGAACTGTCCGGCGGCATGCGCCAGCGGGTGATGATCGCCCTTGCCTTCTCCTGCGAGCCGGAGCTGATCATCGCCGACGAGCCCACCACCGCGCTGGACGTTACCGTCCAGCTCCAGGTGCTGCGCTTGCTGAAGCATAAGGCGCGGGCCAGCGGTACCTCGGTGTTGTTTATCAGCCATGATATGGCCGTGGTGTCGCAGCTTTGCGACAGAATGTACGTGATGTACGCGGGCAGCGTGATCGAGAGCGGTGCCACGCAAACGCTGATCCACCGCCCCGTGCATCCCTATTCCATCGGCCTGCTGCAGTGCGCACCGGAAAACGGCCAGCCGCGCGACCTGCTTCCCGCCATCCCCGGCACGGTGCCCAACCTCAGCCAGCTTCCGCAGGGTTGCGCCTTCCGAGAGCGCTGCTTTGCCGCTGGGGCGAAATGCAGCGAAACGCCGCGCTTACAGCCCAATGGCGCAGAAGGCCAACAGGCTGCCTGCTGGTATCCACAACGGGAGAAACACCATGTCTGATGTACTGCTGGAACTGGATAGCGTGCACGTGAACTTTGCGGCGCGCAAAAACTGGCTGGGGCGCGTAACGGAACAGGTACATGCCCTCAACGGGCTCGATCTTCAGATCCGTCGGGGGGAAACGCTGGGCATTGTCGGGGAATCCGGCTGCGGGAAAAGCACGCTGGCCCAGCTGCTGATGGGCATGCTTAAGCCCAGCACCGGCGCGTGCCAGCGGGCGCACCACGCGGGCGGCATGCAGATGGTGTTTCAGGATCCGCTCTCTTCGCTCGACCCGCGATTGCCGGTCTGGCGCATCATCACCGAGCCGGTGTGGGTGCAGAAACGCAGCAGCGAGCGCGTGCGCCGTCAGCTGGCGGAGGATCTGGCGCTGCAGGTTGGCATTCGCCCGGAATATCTCGACAGGCTTCCGCACGCCTTCTCCGGCGGGCAGCGCCAGCGCATTGCTATCGCCCGGGCGCTGTCGTCCGACCCCGATATTATCGTGCTTGATGAACCCACCAGCGCGCTGGATATCTCCGTGCAGGCGCAAATCCTCAACCTGCTGGTGAACCTGCAACAGCAGCGTAATCTGACCTACGTGTTAATTTCGCATAACGTCTCGGTGGTCAGACACATGAGCGACCGGGTGGCGGTGATGTACCTCGGGCAGATTGTGGAGCTGGGCAGCGCCGCGCAGGTGCTTGGCGAGCCGCGCCATCCCTATACCCGTCTGTTGCTCGACTCGGTTCCCCGCACCGGTGAACCGCTGGATGAAAATCTGGCGTTACGCAAAACGGAGCTTCCCGGCAACCGTCATCTGCCCGAAGGCTGTTTTTTCCGCGACCGTTGTCCGATGGCAACGCAGGGGTGTGAGCGTCCTCAGCCGTTACAGCCCTCACGCGAGGGCCGTAACGTCCGCTGCTGGCGCAGTCTGGATTAGATTTGGGCCATCCCGCCGTCCACGAACAGCTCGGTGGCGTTAATAAAGCTGGCCGCGTCGGAGGCCAGAAACGCCACCGCTTTACCCACCTCACCCGGCGCGCCTAAACGCCCAAGCGGTACCTGTGCGGCCAGCACGTCGTACAGCCCCTGACGGTGTTCTTCCAGCACCAGATCGCCGAGACCCGGCGTTTTGATTGGCCCCGGGCTCACCACGTTGACGCGGATCCCGCGGCCCTGCAAATCCAGCGCCCAGGAGCGGGCAAAGTTGCGCACGGCGGCCTTACTGGCGCTGTAGACGCTGAAGTTGGCCGTCCCTTTAATGGACACCGTCGAGCCGGTCAGAATAATCGACGATCCGGTTGATAACAGCGGCAGCGCCTTCTGCACCGTAAACAGCACTCCGCGAACGTTAGTGCCGAAAATCCGGTCAAACTGCTCTTCGGTGATCGCGCCCAGCGGCAGCATATCGCCGCCACCGGCGTTGGCGAACAGAATATCAAGACGGCCTTCATCTTTGGCTATCCGGGCATAGACCTCATCCAGATCGGTAAGCTTAGAGACGTCCGCGCGAATGCCTACCGCGGTTGAAGCAATTTCAGCCACCGCCGCGTCCAGCTCGGCCTGGCGACGCCCGGTGATGTATACCTTCGCGCCCTGAGCCGCCAGCTCCTGCGCCGTGGCAAGACCAATACCGGTGCTACCGCCGGTGACCAGTGCGATTTTTCCTGAGAGAGTCGTGTTCATGTCATTTACCTTTTATTGGGTTTGCGTTGGACAAACTTTAGCCCTTGCGGCATTAGTGAAAAACAGGCAAAAATGAAAATGACTATTCACCCACAGAAATAATCAGAGGTCATCATGGACCAGCTCATGGCGATGCGCGCTTTTACGCGGGTCGTGGAGTCAGGCAGTTTTACCCGCGCGGCGGACTCGCTGAATATGCCGATCGCCACGCTGAGCAAGCTGGTTAAATCGCTAGAGTCGCACCTGCAGATACGACTCCTGCACAGGACGACTCGCCGGGTGGTCGCGACGCCTGAAGGGATGGAATACTATGAAAAAGCGCTCAGGGTGCTGATTGATATCGAAGACATCGACACCTCGTTTCGCATTTCCCGCGCGACGCCAAAAGGGCATTTGCGGGTTGACGTGGGCGGCTCCACCGCACGGGACGTCCTCATCCCCCTGCTTCCGGATTTTATGCGGCGCTACCCGGATATCCGCATCGACCTTGGCGTGGCCGACCGGCCGGTCGATCTCATCAGCGGTAACGTAGACTGCGTGATCCGCGGCGGGCCGCTGGACGACTCGACCCTCATCGCCCGTAATATCGGTAACGCCGAGATGGTCACCTGTGCGACGCCGGGTTACCTGAAAAATCATGGCGTACCGGCCTATCCGCAGGAGCTGTGCAACGGGCACAAGCTGATCAGCTACCTTTCGCCCGTCACCGGGCGGGCATTTCCGTTTCGCTTCAGACAGAACGGCGAGGCGCTGGAAATCAACATTCCGCACTATTTCGGCGTCAATGAAAGTAATGCCCATCTGGCTGCTGCCGCGGCGGGGCTGGGGATCGTTCAGACCTTTGAGTATTCGGCAAAGTCGTATTTGCAGGCGGGAACGCTGACGGCGATCCTGGGCGACTGGCGCCCTGCCGCCTATCCGTTTCATGTGGTTTACCCGCAGAACCGGCATTTGACGCACAGACTGAAGGTCTTTATCGCCTGGCTGGCGGAGGTGTTCCCCGCCGCGCTGAAGGGGTAGCCGGGCGCGAACCCGGCTGGGGCTTAGTTAAGCTTATAGTCCAGGGTAATCTCGGCTTTCAGGAGCTGCGATACCGGACAGCCCGCTTTTGCTTTCTGAATAATGCCATCGAACTGCTGGGGGGCGATGCCGGGAACGGTCACTTTGCTTTTCAGGGCAACCTTCGTAATGGCAAAGCCGCCGTCGGTTTTATCCAGAGAGACGTCCGCCGTGGTATCAATGGAATCGGCGGTATAACCCGCTTCGCCGAGCATTAGCGACAGCGCCATTGAGAAGCAGGCCGCATGTGCCGCGCCAATCAGCTCTTCGGGGTTGGTCCCCTTTTCACCCTCAAAGCGGGTATTGAAACCATAAGGCTGTTGATTGAGAACGCCGCTCTCGGTGGAAACCGTTCCTTTTCCGCGCTTAATGTCGCCAGACCAGTGTGCCGAACCGTGCTTATGAATAGTCATTCTTGCTCTCCTTTTGGCTTACAAAGGGTTAAGTATAGACTACGCATCTGGCCCACCCTGGAACACAGACAATTCCAGGACTTTCACCTGCTGTACCGACAAAAAGGATAATGATATGGCGCTAAAATTCAGGATGGCCGTTGCCGTAACCACGCTGGCTCTGTCGTTGTCATCACTGGCGAAAACGCCGGAGAACTTTATCTATACCAGCTCGGGCGATCTCGACGCGGCGTTTCCACTCGTTGCGCGAAGCGACATCGGCGGCGTGCAGATCGTTTACAACTGGCGCTTGCTGGAACCCAAGAAGAACATCTATGACTTCTCGCGGATTGAGCAGGATCTGGCGCGCGTTAAGGCCGCCCGAAAAAAGCTGTTTATTCAAATCCAGGATCGTTTCTTTGAGCCGGACGCCCGCTACGTGCCGGACTATCTGATGCACGATAAGCGATATGGCGGCGGGATTACGCCGCAGTTCGATAACCCCGGCGAAGGCAAGCCAGTCGGTTCAGGATGGGTGGCGCGTCAGTGGGATCCCGCCGTGCGCGAGCGCTATCAGGCGCTGCTGGCCGCCCTCGCGAAACGCTTTGATGGCGAGGTGTACGGGGTAAACCTGCCCGAAACCGCCATTGATATCGACGAAAAAAATCCGCCCGCCGGGTTCACCTGCGACAGCTATTTCGCGGGTGAAATGGAAAACCTGGCCTTTGCGCGAAAGGCTTTTCAGAAATCACACGTGGTGCAATATGTAAACTTCTGGCCGTGCGAATGGGATAATGACCACAACTACATGGGGCGTCTGTTTGCGTATGCCAGCGCCAACACTGTCGGTCTGGGCGGGCCGGACATTGTTCCCAACCGCAAGGCGCACATGAAGAATGCCTATCCCTTCTTCCATAAAAATAAACAGACGCTGCCGCTCATCGCCATGGCGGTTCAGGAACCGACCCTGACCTATAAGGATCCTCAGACCGGAAAACCGTTCACCAAAGCGGAATTTGTCCGCTTCGGCGAAAGTTATCTCGGTGCCGATATTATATTCTGGAGCACGGCGTCTCCCTGGCTAAAGGCAAAGTAATCCCCTCTTATGCCAGGTAGCGCGACAGTTCGTCGAGGAACACGCGCAGCGCGGCAGGCTGGTATTCCCGGGACTGATAAATGCCATGGATGGCAAGCGGTTTCGGCTCAAGCGCCTCCAGCACCGGCACCAGTAATCCCTGTTCCAGCGCGGCAGACGCTTCGCGCTCCGGCAGCATGGCGATACCGCAGTGCTTAATCGCCGCGTCCATCAACAGCGAAGAGATGCTGGCGCTCAGGTTGCCGCTGACGGCCACGCTCAGGCTTTCACCATCCGGCGTCAGGAAGTGCCAGGACTGCCCGGCGAAAAAGCTGTAGTGCAGGCAGTTGTGCTGCGCTAATTCTTCGGGGCTGACGGGGGTACCGTGCTGTGCAAGATAGTCCGGCGAGGCGCAGAGCACCGAGCGACACTCCCCCAGCCGGCGGGCGATCATGCCGGGTTCAGGGTTGTCGGTAATGCGCACGGCGACGTCAATGCGCTCTCCCACCAGGCTGACCGGGTGGTTATTCACATCCAGCTCAATGCGCAGCTGCGGGTAACGCGAGAGCAGGCCGGGCAGTACCGGCGCAATCAGGTGCATGGCGGTAAAGTGCGCGCAGGCCACCCGCAGCGTGCCGGACGGCAAGTCTTTCTCCGACTGACCTTCAATTTCCTGCGAAATCTGCGAGAGCGTCCGCGTTTTCTGCAGCACCTTTTCCCCTGCCGCGGTCAGCGTCAGCTTGCGCGTGGAGCGGTTTACCAGCCGCGTTCCCGCCCACTTCTCCATTTGTTCAAGGTAGCGGCTCACCATCGGTCGGGAAATGCCCAACGCGCGGGCCGCCGCGCTCAAACTGCCCAGCTCGCATATCCGGTTGTAGACCTGAGCGGCGATAACGCGATCCATAAAAGCTCCATTTGCTCGATTTATGAAACTAAGCATGTCTTGTTTCAGGAATTCTGGCAAATACGAATATCCGTACAATAGACACATTCCTGAACAACAGAGACAACAGCATGAAACTCACTCACCTTGCCCTGCTTTCCACCCTTATCACGCCGGCTGTTTTTGCTGCGCCGTTGACCATTGATACCTATAACCCACAGGATAAAGGCATTTTCGCGGTCTCCTCCACGCTGGTTTCCGGCCCGAAAGAGGCCGTGCTGTTTGACGCGCAGTTCAGCGTGAAGGATGGCGAAGCGCTGGTAGAGAAAATTCGCCGCAGCGGTAAAACCCTGAATAAGATTGTGATTACCTCTGGCGATCCGGATTTCTATTTTGGCCTGCAGCCGCTGGTCAAAGCCTTCCCGAATGCCAAAGTGGTGGCCACGCAGCACGTGGTTGACCATATTAAAGCCACCAAAGACGCCAAGCTCGCCTTCTGGGGCCCGCAGATGAAAGACGGCGCGCCAACGGAGCTGGTCGTCCCGCAGGTGCTTGCCTCCACCACGTTCATGGTTGACGGGGAAAAAATCGATATCGAGCAGCCGGAAAGCTACGCGGCCTATGTATGGATCCCGTCAGCGAAAACGATCCTCGGCGGCACCGGGGTAGCCTGGGGCATTCACGTCTGGACGGCAGACACCCAGACGCCGGAAAGCCGCAAGCAGTGGCAGGAAACCCTTGTGAAGATGGCCGCGCACAAGCCAGAGCGTGTGATCCCGGGCCACTATCTTGGCACGCCACCCGCCGGGACTGGCGCGATTGATTTTACCCGCGACTATCTGCAGCGCTTTGACAAGGCCTTATCCGCGCATAAAGATTCCGCAGGCGTCATCAGCACCCTGAAAAAACAGTATCCGGGCCTGGCGGAAGAGAGCTCGCTGGAATTAAGCGCGAAGGTGAATACCGGCGAAATGAAGTGGTAATTTAAAAATCTGCTCCTGCTATATTTCCGTGATGGCAGGAGCATCGCCAAAATATCCCCGCCGTTACCCGTCGATATAGCCACACCTTTTAAAAGCACATAAAAGCATGCACTTATGTCATTTTTATTTCTAAGATGAATCTGAGCCACAACCGGGAAAATATTTGCCATTCTGTTTATGAATTAAATTTTTGCGAGCCGTACCATTAAACAGACAACGACACGGAGGCAACATGTTTACTTATTACCCGGCTAATACCACAGCAGCACAACCTGAACTCGTTAACGCGATTGCGCAGGGTCTTCACGCCGAGCACGGTGCTGTGACTGAAGATGACATTTTGATGGAACTCACCAAATGGGTGGAATCCACGGATAATGACATCCTCAGTGACATCTACCAGCAGACCATTAACTACGTCGTCAGCGGGCAAAACGCACCTTTGTAAAAACCTGCTAAGCTGGATCAGCAACCTAAGGGGTTACATTTCGTTTGCGTAAGCAAACTGGTCCTTAAAACTATCAACAGGATTGAGGAGTTAACATGAAATCGAACCGTCAGGCACGCCATATTCTGGGACTGAACTATAAGCTTTCCAATCAGCGTAAAGTGGTGATTGAAGGCGACCATGAAACGCAGGTCACTCACGCTACCGGCAGAAAACGCCACGCGGGCAAGTAAGTTCCAGACTGAGATCCAGAACACCATCGGTAATCCCGGTGGTGTTTTTGTTTATGTGTTGCGGTAATTAATATTCAGCTCCTTTATAATACCGCCTGACCGCCTCCCAGCGCACAGGCCAGAAAGATGACAAACAGCAGTGTCAGGGACGGATCTTCATAAAAAGAGTGAGTGACATGGACAACAAACTGAAAAAACATCGTTCCTTATACATCCCATACGCCGGACCGGTTTTACTCGAATTTCCCCTGCTCAACAAAGGCAGCGCCTTCAGCATGGAAGAGCGCAGCAGCTTTAACCTGCTTGGCCTGCTGCCGGAAGTGGTTGAGACCATTGAAGAACAGGCGGAGCGCGCGTGGATCCAGTATCAAGGTTTCAAAACTGAAATCGACAAGCACATCTACCTGCGTAACATTCAGGACACCAATGAAACCCTCTTCTATCGCCTGGTGCAGAACCATCTGGAAGAGATGATGCCGGTGATCTACACCCCGACGGTGGGTGCGGCCTGCGAGCGTTTCTCAGAGATCTACCGTCGCTCCCGCGGGGTATTCATCTCTTATCAGAACCGTCACAACATGGACGATATTCTGCAGAACGTGCCAAACCACAATATCAAAGTGATTGTGGTGACCGACGGCGAACGTATTCTCGGCCTCGGCGACCAGGGCATTGGCGGGATGGGGATCCCAATCGGTAAACTCTCACTCTACACCGCCTGCGGCGGCATCAGCCCGGCGTATACCCTGCCGGTGGTGCTGGACGTCGGCACCAACAACCAGCAGTTGCTCAACGATCCGCTCTATATGGGCTGGCGCCACCCGCGCATTACCGACGACGAGTACTATCAGTTTGTCGACGATTTCATTCAGGCCGTGAAGCACCGCTGGCCGGACGTTCTGCTGCAGTTTGAAGACTTTGCGCAGAAAAACGCGATGCCGCTGCTGAACCGCTATCGCGATGAAATCTGCTCCTTTAACGACGACATCCAGGGCACCGCATCCGTGACCGTGGGTACGCTTATCGCCGCCAGCCGCGCAGCCGGCAGCCAGCTGAGCTACCAGAAAATCGTCTTCCTGGGCGCAGGCTCTGCGGGCTGCGGTATCGCCGAGCAGATTATCGCCCAGACGCAGCGTGAAGGCTTAAGCGAAGAGCTGGCCCGCTCCCGCGTCTTTATGGTTGACCGTTTCGGCCTGCTGACCGACGGCATGCCAAACCTGCTGCCGTTCCAGACCAAGCTGGTGCAGAAACGTGAGAACCTGAAAAACTGGGATACCGACAACGAAGTCCTTTCCCTGCTGGACGTAGTGCGCAACGTGAAGCCGGATATTCTGATCGGCGTTTCCGGGCAAACCGGTCTCTTTACCGAAGAGATCATCCGCGAGATGCACAAGCACTGCGAGCGCCCTATCGTGATGCCGCTTTCCAACCCGACCTCCCGCGTGGAAGCGACGCCGCAGGACATTATCGCCTGGACCGAAGGTAACGCGCTGGTTGCGACCGGCAGCCCGTTCGATCCGGTGGTGTGGAAGGATAAAACCTATCCGATTGCCCAGTGCAACAACTCGTACATCTTCCCGGGCATTGGTCTGGGCGTGATCGCGTCCGGCGCGTCCCGCATTACCGACGAAATGCTGATGTCGGCAAGCGAAACCCTCGCGGGCTACTCGCCGCTGGTCAACAACGGTGAAGGGCTGGTGCTGCCGGAGCTGAAAGACATTCACAAGGTGTCGCGCGCCATCGCGTTTGCGGTAGGCAAAATGGCGCAGCAGCAGGGCGTGGCGGTGAAAACCTCTGCCGACGCGCTGCAGCAGGCCATCGACGACAACTTCTGGAAGCCTGAATACCGTAGCTATCGCCGTACCTCGATTTAATTCGCTTTGACCGTTTCCTTCGCGGTGCGGCCCAATCGCCCGGTGGCGCTTCGCTTACCGGGCCTGCGGGCGGGGTGTTTTCCCTCTCCCTGTGGGAGAGGGTTAGGGTGAGGGCATCAGACCGCACCATTGAATACCCCCTAGCCAAACCCCCTTCCCCCCGCTACACTCCATTCATCCATTAACTCGCTGAATATATAAGGAGGCCAATTATGCTGTATCGTGAAATTTTCAATGTTTCACATACATTTGGTGATCGCACCAGCTCAAGCGTTATCGGTATCGTGCTGCGATAACTTCTGCTTGAGCGAAGACACCAACCCCTGAAATCCCTTCTCTCGGGCTTACTGAGTTATCGTCAGCGATGTTTGACGAGGCATGAACATGCCTGTAACTCTTGGGTAAGCAACAATGAGCACTTTACTCACTGCACAATCTTTACGTGTTGATACGGCGTTTGGCACGCTCTTCGACTCACTCTCCTTTACGCTGAAAAAAGGCGACCGCATTGGCCTGCTGGGCGACAACGGGTGCGGAAAAAGCACGCTGCTGAAGGTGCTGGACGGCACAGATTCCCCCGCCGCCGGAACGGTAGCGCTGGCCGGACACTGCCTGATGGCGCGCGTGGAGCAACATCTCCCGGACGCCATTTTCCCACTGACCATGCTGGATGCCGTACTCGCACAGCTGCCTATAGCCGAGCGCGATAGCCTGCGCTGGAAAGCCGAAACGCTGCTGGCGAGCATGGGCTTCACGCCGCAGGATATGATGCTGCAATCCTCCACGCTAAGCGGCGGGCAACACACCCGCCTGCTGCTGGCGCGGGCGCTGATTCACGAGCCGGATCTGCTCCTGCTTGATGAACCCAGCAACCACCTGGACCTGCCGACCATGCTCTGGCTGGAACACTTTCTACAGAACTGGTCAGGCAGCTTCGTGCTGGTCTCGCATGACAGACAGCTGCTGGATGCCGTCACCAACGGCAGCTGGATCCTGCGCGATAAAACGCTGCACTACTTTGCCCTTCCCTGCACGGCGGCCCGCAAAGCGCTTGAAGCAAAGGATGAAAGCGACGTGCAGCGCCACAAGGCGGAGCAAAAGGAGATTGACCGCGTGACCGCCAGCGCGAAGCGCCTGGCGACCTGGGGCAAGGTTTACGACAACGAAGATCTGGCCCGCAAAGCCAAACAGATGGAAAAACAGGTCGAACGGCTGAAGGAGAACCAGACATCGCTCACGGCAGGCAGCCAGTGGACGTTAACCCTGCGCGGCGACGCGCTGCGGGCAGACCGTCTGCTGGAGATGGAAAACCTCAGCGTCCCGCCTGCACCCGGGCTACCGCCGCTGTTTAACATCGACATGGCGCGGCTGAAAAGCGGCGATCGCGTGGCGATTGTCGGTCGTAACGGCTGCGGCAAATCGTCGCTGATGAGGCTTATCTGGCAACAGTTTGCCGATGAACCCGCAGACAGCGGGTTGAAAATCCATCCGCGCGTGTCGCCAGGCTATTACGACCAGACGCTTCATCAGCTTGCGGACAATGCCACGCTGCTCGACGCGCTGGAGCCTTTCGCGCCGGATCCGCAGAACCGCAAAATGGCGCTGATAAGCGCGGGTTTCCCGTGGGCGCGTCACGGGCAAACGGTCAGCACGCTCAGCGGTGGCGAACGCTCGCGCCTGCTGTTTGTAGGCCTGACGCATGCCCGCTATAGCCTGCTGATGCTGGATGAGCCGACCAACCACCTCGACATGGAAGGCAAAGAGGCGCTGGCGCAAACCCTTCAGCAGTTCGAAGGCGGCGTGCTGCTGGTCAGCCACGATCGCCAGCTAATTAGCCAAAGCTGCAACCGTTTCTGGCTGATTGAAGAGGGAAAGCTGAGCGAGTGGCACGATGCAGAAGCGGTGTTTGAGCGCCTGCGTGAAAGCGCAGGGCTGGTGACCACCGCCGCGCCAGTCATGGATGCCGAGACGGTTCAATCCTCGCCGTATGACGATCTGCTCGAACGGCTGGTCGCGCTGGAAGCGCTGCTGGAAGACGATCTGGCGCGTAAGCCGAAGCATCAAAAGCCGCAGCTGCAGGCACAATGGCGTAAAGAGATTGAGGAGATAGAAGCACAGCTGTAACGCTGCGCCCGGCGAGTCTCTCTCGCCGGGCCAGTATTTTCCCCCTAAATTATTAGAGGAACACCGTATTCTTAATCTGAAATCGAATCAAATGATGACATTATGTTGCCGCAGCCTTGCATTACCAGGCTAATGTATTAATCCTTAAGGGGTACTACACCTGCTATGCAGATTCTTATCATGAACAAGGAGATACACATGAAGGCTGCTGTTGTCACTCAGGATCATCAGGTCAACGTCACCGAAAAAACGTTACGCCCGCTTAAGCACGGGGAAGCCCTGCTGAAGATGGAGTGCTGTGGCGTATGCCATACCGACCTCCACGTGAAGAACGGTGATTTCGGCGATAAAACCGGGGTTATCCTGGGCCACGAAGGGATTGGTATCGTAAAAGAAGTCGGCCCTGGCGTGAAGTCGCTGAAAGTCGGCGACCGCACAAGCGTAGCCTGGTTTTTTGAAGGCTGTGGTCACTGCGAATACTGTAATAGCGGCAACGAAACCCTGTGCCGCGATGTGAAAAACGCCGGTTACTCCGTTGACGGCGGGATGGCGGAAGAGTGCATAGTCACCGCGGATTACGCGGTAAAAGTGCCGGACGGCCTGGATTCGGCGGCGGCCAGCAGCATCACCTGCGCCGGCGTGACCACCTACAAAGCGGTGAAGGTCTCTGGCATCAAACCGGGCCAGTGGATTGCAATCTATGGTCTGGGCGGACTGGGTAACCTCGCGCTGCAGTACGCCAAAAACGTCTTTAACGCCAAAGTCATCGCCCTTGACGTTAACGACGAACAGCTGAAGCTGGCGGCCAGCATGGGTGCGGATTTAACCATCAACTCCCGCAGCGAAGATGCCGCGAAAATTGTGCAGGAGAAAACGGGCGGCGCGCATGCCGCAGTCGTCACTGCCGTCGCAAAAGCAGCATTCAACTCAGCCGTTGATGCCGTGCGTGCCGGTGGCCGCGTGGTCGCGGTTGGCCTGCCGCCGGAAGCGATGAGCCTCGACATTCCGCGTCTGGTGCTGGACGGCATTCAGGTAGTGGGTTCGCTGGTCGGCACCCGTCAGGATCTGCAGGAAGCCTTCCAGTTCGCCGCTGAAGGTAAGGTCGTACCGAAAGTCACGATGCGCCCGCTGGAGGACATCAACGCTATCTTTAAAGAGATGGAACAGGGCCAGATCCGCGGCCGTATGGTCATTGATCTCCGCTCGTAAAAAACTATCGCCGGGTAACGGCTTTGCCCTACCCGGCCTTCTGTTACGACGAACGCCGGTCCGAAATCCACTCCTGAACCTCAATCTGGAACGTGTCCGGTGCTTTTCGATACATTTTGCGCGCCAGATCGAGAATGGTATGTCGGGCTAACTCCTCTTCCATTCGCTGCTGCGCGCTGTCCATCACCGAACGTACCCCGCACGGACCGTCACATACCCAGGCAGGCGGCGTTTCATCAAACACGGCCAGCCGCTGGCGTATCTCCCTGCACTCAAACATATTTTTCTCGCCGTCGATGGCGTGCGTTACGTCCAGCACGGTGATCAGTTCCGCCGGGCGCGCCAGCTGAAAGCCCCCACCCTTGCCTTCCGTACTGATGACCAGACCGGCACGCGACAAGCGGGTGAATATTTTACCGAGATAATCGTACGGCACGCCCTGAAGGGCAGCCATCTCCCTGACGCTCATTTCCCGCTCATTACCCTTCGCATCCACCATGCACATCAGGCTGTGAATGCCGTATTCCACACCGGAACTGTAAAACGCCATGGTTAACCCCAGTTTGCTGTTCAGGCCATTATAACGATTTTTAACTCAGAAAGAAGTTGTCGCAGTTAACTCCGACAAGTATAGTGGCAGTTACGTCAGGCACACATCCTGGCGATCAAAAGGATCGAGTATGAAAAAGCAGATTTTAATTGTGGGTAGCGGCTTTTCCGGTATGTGGGCTGCGGTCAGTGCCGCTCGCCTCTCGGCGCTGGAAGGAAAAGACAATCTTAAGATTGCCGTGCTGGCACCGGTTCCTGAGCTGCGCGTTCGCCCACGCTTCTATGAAGAAAAGGTATCAACGCTGGTCGCGCCGCTGACCGAACTGTTCGCTGAGCTGGATATTGAGTTCATTGCCGGAAGCGCAGAACATATTGATACGCAGGCAAAAACGGTGATATGGCGTGATAATCAGGGGATAACATCCTCGGTGGCTTACGAACGTTTAGTGCTGGCGACGGGTAGCCAGACCAAACGCCCTTCCATTGCCGGCCTTGCCGAGTACGCATTTGATATCGACCAGCTGGAATCGGCGCTGGTATTTGAGCAGCACCTGGATTCACTGG
The DNA here is from genome assembly GCF_018383635.1 of Enterobacter sp. 120016. Classification (NCBI taxonomy): domain Bacteria; kingdom Pseudomonadati; phylum Pseudomonadota; class Gammaproteobacteria; order Enterobacterales; family Enterobacteriaceae; genus Enterobacter; species Enterobacter sp. 120016. The sequence continues at coordinate 161,587 of NZ_JAHAWC010000001.1, forward strand.
CTTCACGGCCTGCCTACCCGGAACGTAACACCGTTGTGGTCTGTGGCGGCGGTTTCACCGGCATTGAGCTGGCGACCGAGCTCCCTACCCGGCTTCGTTCTCGATTAGGTGACGAAACAAGGATTAAAGTTATCGTAGTTGAGCGCAGTGCTGTAATCGGTGGACGTTACAGCGAAGCCTTGCGCAAGACCATTGAAGACGCAAGCCGCGAGCTGGGCGTTGAATGGCGTCTTAACAGTGAAGTGGAAACCATCGACGCAAACGGCGTTACCTTAAAAAATGGCGAACGTATTGCCGCTTCTACCGTGGTCTGGACGGCAGGCGTTGAGGCCAACCCCCTCAGCCAGAAGATTGACGGCGAACGTGACAACCAGGGGCGGCTTATCGTTACCGAGTCGTTGCAGGTTCCAGCCCATCCGGACATCTATGCAACGGGCGACATGGCGCACGCCAAAACAGACGATGCGGGCAACACGGCGCTGATGACCTGCCAGCACGCGATCCAGCTTGGAAAATTTGCCGGACACAACGCGGCGGCCAGCCTGCTAAACATCGCGCCATATCCTTATCGTCAGGTGAACTATGTTACCTGTCTGGATTTAGGCGCGTGGGGCGCGGTCTATACCGAGGGCTGGGAACAGGCCGTCAAATCCGTCCGCGACGAGGCGAAGAAGATCAAAATCGCCATCACGAACGATCTGATCTATCCGCCAGCAGCAGACAAAACGGTCGCATTTGCCGCCGCCGACCCGTTGGCGAAATTCGTTTAGCTCCCCGCTAACGGGGCGTTTTTTTATTTTCAGTTTCCGGCAATCCTTATCTTAATTCCTTTGTTCCCTTGCTTTCCCCCGCGCCCGATGATGAATCCGACGCTAACAAGAAGATAACAAAGGAATTCACCATGCAAACCCCATTTCGTCTGCCTCTGCTGACGGCGCTGATTCTGGCGACAACCGCAGCCTGGGCAGCAGATGCGCCCGTCAAAGGCGGTACGCTGATTTATCTGGAGCAACAGGCACACACCAACCTCTATCCGCCTGCCGGTGGCTTTTACCCGAACGGCGGCATTCTGAATCAAATCACCGACAAGCTGACGTGGCAGAACCCAAAGACGCTGCAGGTGGAACCCTGGGTGGCAGAAAGCTGGACCACCAACGCCGATAAAACCGAATACACCTTTAAACTACGTCCCGGCATCACCTTCTCCGACGGCACGCCGCTGGACGCGAACGCCGTGGCGAAAAATTTTGATACCTACGGTTTAGGCAATAAGGCGCAGCGCCTGCCGGTGTCAGAAGTGATCAATAACTACGATCGTAGCGAAGTCATCGACCCGCTGACCGTGAAGTTCTACTTTAAAAAACCGTCGCCGGGCTTCCTGCAAGGCACCGCCACCATTGGCTCGGGTCTGGTTTCGCTCAGCACGCTGAAGCGCAACTTCGAAGAGCTGGGGGATGCCCGCCATATCATTGGCTCCGGCCCGTTTGTAGTGAAGGACGAGAAGCTGGGCCGTGAAGTGACGCTCGAAGCGCGCAAAGACTATCAGTGGGGACCGAAAAACCTGGCGCAACAGGGGCCAGCAAATCTTGATGGCATCAAGTTTATTGTGACCCAGGAAGACAGCGTGCGCGTGGGCGCCCTGCTGGCCGGTCAGGCCGACTTTATTCGCCAGGTGCAGGCGTATGACGAAAAGCAGGCGACAGACCAGGGCTATAAGATCTACGCCGCCCCGACGCGCGGGGTGAATGACAGCATCAGCTTCCGCCCGGATAACCCGCTGGTCTCCGATATTCGCGTACGCCAGGCGCTGCTGCGTGCCACCAATGCAAAACAGGTGGTCGAGATCCTCTTCTCGGCCAACTATCCGCAGGCGAAGTCAGTGATTGCCGATTCCGCCGCAGGCTTCGTCGACCTCAGCGACAAATTGACCTTTGACCCGGCAAAAGCTAACCATCTGCTGGACGACGCGGGCTGGAAAGCAGGCGGCGACGGGATCCGCGCCAAAGACGGCCAACGTCTGGCACTGACGGTGTATGAATCCCTGCCGCAGCCGCAAAACAAAGAGGTGCTCCAGCTGGTTGCCCAGCAGTGGCGACAGGTGGGCGTGGTGCTGAGCGTCAAAGCCGGTGACGCAGGCAGCCGCACGCTGGATAACCTTGACCCGCTGAAAACCCCGTTAACCGTCTCAGAAGTAGGCCGCGCCGATCCTGACGTGGTGAAAAGCATGTTCTACCCGGCAAACCGCGACGCGCTGCTGCAAAAAGGCGGATCCAGCGACAAGGTCAAAAACTTCCGCGACGACAAGCTGAATGAACTGCTGGTGAACATTTCGGCTGAGGTCGATCCGCAAAAACGCCTGCAGCTGGCGGGGGACGCCCAGCGTTACCTGCTGGATAACGCCTACGTCATTCCGATTTTTGAAGAGCCGCAGGTCTTTGCCGGTGCGCCGTGGCTGAAAGGCGTCAATTTTGAAGCGGTAGGCCGCCCGTCGTTCTACGGCGCGTGGATTGAGAAACACTGAGGAGCTGACGATGCGCCACGCACTTCTTCAACGCTTTGGGCACGGGTTGCTGGTACTGTGGGCCGCCTTTACCCTCTCGTTCGTGTTGCTCCAGGTGCTGCCGGGCGACGCGGTGCTGATTAAATTTCAGAACCCGGACCTGGGCTTAAGCCCGGCGCAAATCGAGGAGATGCGCGTGGCCTACGGCGCGGACAGCCCGCTGTGGCAGCAATACGGCCACACGCTGCTGGCGATGCTGCGCGGGGATTTCGGCTATTCGTTACAGGCAGGGGTGCCGGTCAGCGAGCTGATTGCCAGCAATCTGCCGGATACCCTGAGTCTCGCCCTGCCCGCGTTTGTACTCGCGGTCCTGCTGGCGTTTGCGCTGGCCTTTGCATCGCGTCTGCCGAGTCTGCGCTGGCTGAGCAATTCCCTCCAGTCTGTGCCGGTCCTGTTTATCTCCTTACCCACGTTCTGGCTGGGGATTGCCCTCATCCAGCTCTTTTCTTTTCAGCTGCGGCTGATCCCGGTGATTAACCCGACGCCGCTTCAGGGACTGATCCTGCCGATCGTGACCGTCGCGATCCCGATCTCCGCCCCGCTGGCACAAATTCTGATGCGCAGCCTGGACCAGGTGGCGACGCAGCCGTTTGTCGCCGTCGCCCGTGCCAAAGGGCTGAGTGAAACCGCCGTCCTGTGGCGTCACGTTACCGGCAACGCCCTGCTGCCGGTCCTGAACATTGCCGGGCTGCTGCTGGGCGAGCTGATTGCCGGGGCGCTGATCACGGAAACCGTTTTTGGCCGCAGCGGGCTCGGACAGCTGACCCAGCAGGCGGTGAATAACCAGGATATCGCCGTACTTCAGGCGGTAGTGATGATTTCCGCCCTGGGTTTTGTCCTGATCAATCTGCTGGTGGATCTGCTGATGCCGCTGCTGGATCCCCGCCTGCAAACCGTTACCGGAGGTGCATCATGAGTCTGGTCGATTACGCTGCCGCCGCGCGAAAACGCGTTCCAGCCTGGCAGGGAATGGAATGGCAACCGGGACTGTGGCTGGCATGGGGGGTGATTATTCTCGCCGCGTTTGCCGCCGTGGCGCCCGGCCTGTTAACCCACTACAGCCCGATTGAGGGCATCGCTGGGGCACAACGCCTGGCGCCGCAGGCGGGACACTGGCTCGGCACCGATCAGCTTGGCCGCGATGTTTACACGCGTATTATTTATGGCGCGTCACATTCCCTGAGCGCGGCGCTGGCCGCCGTGACGATGGGTCTGGTGGTCGGCACGGGCTTAGGGGTGGTTGCCGGGGCGTTCGCTGGACGCGTCGAGTCTCTGCTGATGCGCTTCGTCGACGTGCTGCTGTCCATCCCGTCTCTGCTGCTCTCGCTGACGGTGATTATTCTGCTCGGGTTTGGCACCGTTAACGCCGCGATTGCCGTAGGCGTGGCCTCTATTGCCAGCTTCGCCCGCCTCGCGCGCGGTGAAGTCGTGCGCATCCGGCACACGGATTACGTCGAGGCGGCGTTTGGCAGCGGCGGGACGTTTTTCGCCGTGCTGTGGAGACACATCCTGCCCAACGCGTTAACCGCCGTCCTCGCCTATGCCACGCTGCAGTTTGGTCAGGCCATCCTGGCGCTCTCCACGCTGAGCTTTCTCGGCTACGGCACCCCGCCGCCCGTGCCGGAATGGGGCTTATTGATTGCCGAAGGCCGTAACTATCTCTCTACCGCCTGGTGGCTAACCACCTTCCCCGGCGTCGTCGTCATCGCCGTGGTGCTGGCCACCAACCGTATCAGCCAACAGTTCAGCGGAGGTCGCTAATGACCGTTCTCTCAGTGGAAAATTTGACGATCAGCTACCGTACCGCGCGCCAGTGGCGAGAGGTGGTGCATAACGTCAGCTTCACGCTCGGGCGAGGGGAAATGCTGGCGTTTGTCGGCGAATCCGGATCCGGTAAAACGACCACGGCACAGGCGATCATTGGTCTGCTGGCTGACAACGCCCGGCGCGATGCGGGAAAAATATCGCTCAACGGCGAGGAGATTAGCCGATGGTCCGCGAAGCGTCTCGATACCCTTCGCGGGGCGCGAATTAGCCTGGTCCCGCAGGATCCGGGTAATTCGCTCAACCCGGTGAAAACCATCGGTGCGCAGGTCGGAGAAATCATTCAGCTACACCAGAAAGTGACCCGCGCCCAGCGCGACGAGCAGGTGCTCGCCCTGCTGACAAAGGTCGGCCTGAGCCACCCCGAACAGCGCATGACGCAGTATCCCCATCAGCTCTCCGGCGGAATGAAACAGCGCGTGTTGATTGCCATCGCCATTGCCCTGCGCCCGGATGTGATCGTTGCCGATGAGCCCACCAGCGCGCTGGATGTGACGGTGCAAAAACGCATTCTCGATCTGCTGGATATCCTGCGCCGGGAATCGGGTACCGCCGTTCTGTTTGTCACCCACGATCTGGCGCTGGCCGCACAGCGCGCGGACAGGCTGCTGGTCTTTCGCGATGGCGAGGTTCAGGAGCATGGCAGCACTGCCGATATCGTGCGCACACCGCAGCACGCCTACACCCGCCAGCTGTTGAGCGATCTCCAGGGCCAGCGCCTGACCATCGCCCCGGTGGCCGGCCGCCCGCTCGCGTCACCGGCCATTCGCGCCCGCGCCATCAGCAAACAATTCTCCCTCGGCAAAGGTCATCAGCTTCAGGCGCTGGATCGGGTGACGTTTGACGTCAGGCGCGGCAGTACGCATGCGCTGGTTGGTGAATCGGGCTCCGGGAAAACCACCCTCGCCCGTATTTTGCTCGGTTTTGAACAGGCCGACAGCGGGCAGGTCATCATTGATGATATTGATGCCACCGCGCTCAGCCGCGAGGCCCGCCGTCAGCTGCGCCAGAAGATCCAGTTTGTCTACCAGAACCCGTTTGCCTCTCTCGACCCGCGTCAGACGCTGTTCGAGATCATCGAAGAGCCCCTGAAGAACTTTTCTCGCCTCGGTAAGGCGGAGCGAAAGGTCCAGGTGGAGACAGTGGCGCAGCGGGTTGCCCTGCCCGTCGAACTCCTGAGCCGCACCGCCCGGGAACTTTCAGGCGGACAGCGTCAGCGCGTTGCCATCGCCCGGGCGCTGATCCTCGAGCCGACCATTCTGGTGCTGGACGAAGCCACCTCTGCGCTGGACGTCACCGTGCAGGCGCAGATTCTGGCTCTGCTCCAGCAGCTGCAGCAGCAGCTGGGATTGACCTACCTTTTTATCACGCACGATCTGTCTACCGTGCGCCGGATCGCCCACAGCGTCACGGTGCTGCGCAGCGGTCAGGTGGTCGAACAGGGTGACGTCGGAACCTTATTCGCGTCGCCGCAGAACGATTATACCCGCGAGCTGATTGACGCCATTCCCCATTTTTCACCCGCTACGGAGGAGTTCGCATGACGCGAAAACGCCTGGGATTTTTCACCCGCCTGCTTGACGACGCTACGCCGAAGGAGCGCTATCGTCTGGCAACTGAACAGATCCGCCACGCCGAACGCCACGGTTTTGACAGCGCCTGGATCGCGCAGCACCACTTTCACGAAAGTGAAGGCGGCCTGCCGTCGCCGCTGCTGTTTCTGGCGCACGTCGCCGCGCATACCGAAACCATCCGCCTGGGCACGGCCATCATCACCCTGCCGATGGAAAACCCGCTGCGCGTCGCAGAAGATGCCGCCGTGCTCGATTTACTCGCCGATGGCCGTCTTGAAGTCGGTTTTGGATCGGGCGGCACACCGACCTCATTTCTGCCGTTCGGCCTGACGTTTGAGGAGCGCGGCGCGGCCTTTGCTGACCATTTGCATGTGATCCAAAGCGCCTGGCGCGGGGATTCGCTGACCCATCCGGATAACCACCTTTACCCGCCAGCGCCACAGCTTGCTGAACGCATCTGGATTGCCACCTTCTCTGTTGACGGAGCCGTTCGCGCCGCGCAGGCCGGACACGGTTTAATGCTCTCGCGCACGCAGCCGCGCCCGGCAGATCGGCTGGATTTAACGCTCGACGAGATCCAGAACCCGATTGTGGATGCCTACCTCGATGCGCTGCCGGCGGGCATCGCACCGCGTATCCTGGCCTCCCGTACGGCGTTCGTCGCCGACAGCGACGACTATGCGCTCAGGGTCGCAACGCCGGGTCTTACCAAACAAGCCGAGCAGCATCGCGCTGCCGGGCACATTGTAAAAGGTGACAGCGTCACTGATTATCGCCGTCAGTTCGACGCCCATATTGGTTCGCCCGATACGGTGCTGCATTCGCTGAATGCTGATTCCATTCTCAGGCGCGCCACGGATATCTCATTCCAGGTCCATTCGGTCGAACCTACGCATCGCGACACGCTGCGGTCCATCGAACTGATCGCCGAACGCATTGCCCCCCACATACTTTGAGGAGACACCTATGTCATTAAGTCAGGACATTCTCGCCGAGCTGGCGGAAATTAAACCCGGTTCCCCTCTGGCAGAGGCGCGCGCCACGCGTGATGCCGCCACGCGCCACGCGCAGGGCAGCTACGAAATCCTGTTTAGCCAGCAGGATGGTGATTTTGCCCTCGACGAGCGCTTCGCCGTGGCGGCTAAAGTCGCCAGGTGGCACAGCGCGGAGGCGCTGGCCGCACACTATGCGGGGTTTGGCCTGGCCGACCCCACCTCAGAACGCCTGACCCCGGCGCTGAATTTTGCGCGGCTGCTGACGTTCTCCCCCGTCGAAGCGACGCCCACAGCGTTAAGGGCGCTGACCCAGGCGGGATGGAGCAAGGAAGGCATTGTAACCCTGGCACAGCTCGTCGCGTTTGTGAGCTTCCAGAGCCGACTCATCACCGGGCTGCGGCTGCTGAACGACAAGCCCGTCGCCAAAAGCGATGCGCCGGTGGCGGCAGGCATCTGGCACACGACCGCAACAACGGTCACCGGGAAGTCGGCCCCCGTCGCGTTTACCCAGCAGGAGCTGGGATGGGAACCGTGGATAGCAGCCAAACCGCTGGCGGACTTCCGTGACGATGAGGTTGCCATCCTGGCGAAATTTGGCCATACCGATTCCGACTACTTCCGCCTGCTGGGGCGCAACCTGCCGGTGCTTGAACAGCGCACGTTGACGGATAAAGGAATTTTTTATACATCGGGGGGATTGCCGCGCGCCGAGCGCGAGCTGGCCGCAACGGTAGCCAGTAAAATCAACGGCTGCATTTATTGCGCATCTGTCCATGCGCGTAAAGCCAGCCAGCTGTCAAAGGATGACGCGGCGGTAGAGGCCCTGCTGGCCGTGAGGCCGGGGCGGTCTCTGAGCGAGGGGCAATCCGCACGCTGGCAGGCGGAAATCGATTTTGCGGCGGCGCTGTCGGTCACGCCGCCTGCCGCCACGCCGCTGCACCTTGCCGCGCTGGAAAAAGAGGGGTTGGATACCCTGGCGCAGCTTGATCTGGTGCAGTCCGCCGCGTTCTTCGCCTGGGCCAACCGCCTGATGCTGACCCTGGGTGAGCCCTGGCTTGCCTGAAACCGGTCAGGCTAGCGCGCGAGCGTTAGCCTGAGCCCGTCTGGCCCGCAGGTGGCCGTAGATCAGCAGCGCACTCATGGCCGAGAAAGAGAGTATTGCCGCCGGCAGCGTGACGTAACGCCAGCTAAAGCCGAAGGTAATCATCATCCCGCCAAAATACGCGCCAATCGCACTGCCGAGATTAAACGCCATCTGCCCCCCTGCCGCCCCCAGCATCTCACCGCCCTTCGCATTTTGCAGAAGCAGAATTTGCAGCGGTGCAGAGAGTGCGAACAGCCCGGCACAGCAGATAAAGCCCATGACCAGCGAGGCCGTTTTCAGTTCGCCAAAGGCGAAAAGCAGCAGCAGCGAGGCGACAATCACCATGTCGGTGGTAGCCGCAATGCGCAGCGGGCTAAAACGCCCCGAGAGCTTACCGCTCAGCAGATTGCCCAACACCATGCCAAGCCCCATCAGCATCATGATGGCCGTCATCATCCCTTCTGAATAACCGGAGACGTTGACCATAAACGGCTTAACAAAGCTGAACCACGCGAACACCCCGGCGTTGCCAAACATGGTGGCGGCAAAAATCAGCCAGGGTTCTGGTTTTTTCAGAAAGTGGAACTGCTCGGTCAATTTGATTTCTGACGTGTCGCGGATGTCCGGCACCCAGAGCAGAACCGAGAGGATCACCAGCGCATCGAACACGGCAATCAGAAAAAAGGTATAGCGCCAGCTGAACTGGTGCCCGAGCCAGGTCCCCAGCGGAACGCCCACCAGGTTCGCCACGGTCATACCGGCGATCATTCCCGCCACCGCGACCGTCACCTTACCCGGCGGCGCAATTTTAGACAGGATAATCGCCCCGACGCCAAAAATGGCCCCGTGCGGAAAACCGGAAATCAGCCGTCCCAGCGCCAGCCAGAAGTACGACGTGGAGAACGTAAACAGACCGTTGCCGACAGCGGACATCGCCACCAGAAACAGCAGCGTGGTTTTTAATGAGAACTTGCCTGAGAACAGCGCCATAATCGGGGCACCAATCACCACACCGAAAGCATAAAACGAGATCATATTCCCGGCGGAGGGAATCGAAATACCGGTGTCATGTGCCAGTTCGGTGAGCACGCCCATAATGCCAAATTCAGCCATCCCGAGGCCAAATGTGCCAAGTGCCAACGAAAAAATTGTCTTTTTCATACTTCAACCACTGGTTAATCACTCGCGACGGGCATTATTGAATAATCTTGTATGGTGAGCCAGTTCAAATCCGTTGGCTGACAGGTTAATCCATTAATTCAGGTAAGGTTGTGAATACCGCTAGCCCAAAACCACGATGCCAAGCCGCTCCATCAGCTGGGAAATCTGATAGCTGTCCAGTTTGACACCCTGCAAATCAATACCGCGCACGTCCAGTTCACCCAGCTCTGAGTTGGTCAGATCGCAGTGGGTAAAATTGGCCGCTCGCCAGTCAAAAGAGGAGAACTCGCCCCCCGACAGATCCGAGCCGCTGAAGGTGGCACCGAGTATTTGCGCACCGTTCCAGCGGTTTTCCCACAACTCGCATTTTTCCAGAACCACCTTCGAAAAATTGGCATAGCTCAGGTTGCTTTTTGTTATGTAAGCACTGCAAAACCAGGTACGCGTAGTGATCATGTTCATAAAACTGGCCCCGCGAAAATCAGCCCCTTGCGCCCTGCATTCACGAATTTCGATGCCTAAGGCATTCGAATGCCTGAAATCCGCCATCGATAAATCGCAGCTTTTGAAAATGGCATCTTTAAGCTGCGCCCGAGTAAATTTACCGCCCTGCTGGCTTTCCCGGTCATAGAACTGACAGCCGATAAACTCCGTGCTGGTCAAATCCGTGCCTGAAAAGTCGCAGTTACGAAAAATTGCATTCTCTATTTTCTCGCCGGTAAAACGAGTACGACCGATTTTTTCGCCCTCAAAAATCAATGCCATCACAGCCACCTGTTTATTCATACAGTATCATTCATCATTCTAACCCGTTACCTGTAGAAGAGAAACTCGCTTATCAGACACATATGTCAAAAATTCCCGCGAAGGTTGCAGGTCAGCATTACACTTCAAAGTGTTAGTTCCTACTAAGCACATCACCCGATCCGGAGATGAGGATTATCATGGGAAACGCAAAACAGAAGAAAACCAAAGCAGTGACCGTGAACAAAGCGAGCGTAGATAGCGCGGTTAAACCCGTGCTGAAGACCAAAGAGTACGAACGAGAGCTTCGTCGCCTGCACGTGGAACTGGTTAAGCTCCAGCAGTGGGTCGTCGCCAAAGGTCTCAAAGTGTGTATTGTTTTTGAAGGACGCGACGGCGCCGGTAAAGGCGGTACTATTAAAGCAATCACCGAGCGCGTTAGCCCTCGCGTGTTTCGTGTTGTTGCGCTGCCTGCCCCAACTGATAAAGAAAAAAGCCAGCTCTACTTCCAGCGCTATGTGCCGCATCTGCCTTCGGCAGGCGAGATCGTGATATTCGATCGCAGCTGGTATAACCGCGCGGGTGTCGAACGGGTAATGGGATTCTGCACTGAGGAACAGGTGGAGAAATTTTTGGACGGCACACCGGTCATGGAAAAAGCGATGGTCGATGCCGGTATTATCCTGCTGAAGTACTGGCTGGAGGTGACGCCGAAAGAGCAGGAGCGCCGCCTGCGCGACCGTATTAACGATGGTCGTAAAATCTGGAAGCTATCGCCGATGGATATTAAATCCTTTAACCTGTGGGACCAGTATACCCTCGCGCGCGACGCGATGTTTGAAGCCACCGATACCGCCTGGGCGCCGTGGTTTGTGGCGCGTTCAGAAGATAAAAAACGCGTGCGCCTGAATATTATTTCGCACCTGCTTTCGCAGATCCCCTATAAAGAAATACACGTAGACAAGGTGGATTTACCGAAACGCAAAATTGGTAAAGTCAAACCCACAAAATACCCGTTCCGGTATGTGGAGGAGCGGTTCTGAAATTACTGGAATACGCCTCGCAGAATGCAGATTACCAGGGGGTACAGTATTGTTTTTTGTTGGCTGCGGTTGATAATAACCGCACCAACAAAGGAGCTAATGATGAAACATACCGCAGAAACAAAACCGGGCCAGAACATCACATCGCGTAAGCCCTTGTGCCATGCAGAACAACGCTCTGCCAGACGGCATCAGCCTTCCGAAGAAGATCGTGCATTTATGCAGGCAATGAATGAGTTTGTAGAGAAACATGGAACGATTACTGATGATGATTTTTTCAGGGTGCTTTAATGCTGAGACAATTTAATGTTTATCGTAATACGTCTGCGGCAACTCGGGACAGACTTCCTTACTACATGCTTATTCAGGATGATTGCTACGACGATCTTGCCACACGCGTAATCGTACCGCTAGCGAGAAATAATAGGTTACCGTTATGGCAGAGCCAACTGGCTCCAGTCGTTAATATCGATTTTGAAACGTTTCTGATTTATTCGCCAATGATCACGAATATTAATAATCAAAAAATCGACCCTAAAGACTTTGTTTGTAATTTACGTAACGCCCGTCATGACGTTATAGCGGCAATTGATCGTTTATTGACAGATACATGACTTAAGGCCCGCCAGGTAGGCAAGCGCAGCGCCGCCGGGCAAAGCCGACGGCGCAGGGCTCACTTCATTCCTTCCGTACTTTCCTGTTTCGCTTCCAGACGTTCCACATCACGATACCAGCGCGGGTGGTGTTTCTGCGCCCAGCGACGGCTCACCTTCCCTTCAATCATCCCTTTAATCGATCCTTTTACCCAGAACGCCATATACATATGGATCAGGATGGCGTGGATCAGGATGATGGCCGACGTGGCGTGGATCAGCAGCGCGTAGCGAATCACCTGAATCGGGAAATACTGCGCAAAATACGGACGCCAGATAATCACCCCGGTCACCAGCAGCACAAAAATCATGCTCATGATGGTCCAGAACATCATCTTCTGTCCGGCGTTGTATTTCCCCACCTTCGCGACCTTATGCTCGTTGCCCTTCAGGACTTCAACAATCCCTTTCACCCACGGGATATCCTGCTTGTCCGGGATGTTATGGTGGACGAAGCGCACGAACATAAACATCAGCACCACGAAAATCAGCACGCCGAAGAACGGGTGCAGAATGCGCCCCATCTGCGGAGTACCGAAGGTTTCGGTCAGCCACTGCAGCGTCGGGAAGAAGAACGAAATCCCCGACACCGCTACCAGGAAGAAGCAGATCACCACCGTCCAGTGACAGGCGCGGTCGACAAACTTCGTGCGCACTATCATTTTCGACTTACTCATGATGCTCCTCCTCGTCGTCATCCACCTCCTTGTTTGGCCCGATACCGATGTAGTGATAAATCAGCCCCGCAAAGGTGGCGATAAAGCCCGCCGCGGAGAGCGGTTTAAGCGCCCCTTTCCACAGGTTGATGGACGTATCGATCGCCGGATCCTTCGGCAGGTTGTGGTACAGCTCCGGCTGGTCGTTGTGGTGCAGCACATACATCACGTGCGTACCGCCCACGCCCTGCGGGTTATAAACACCCGCATTCTGGTAGCCGCGCGCTTTCAGCTTGTCCACCCGCGCCTGCGCCACGTCCAGCATCTCTTTTTTGGTGCCGAAGTGGATAGCCCCCGTCGGACAGGTTTTCACACAGGCAGGCTCCTGCCCAACGCTGACGCGATCCACGCACAGGGTGCATTTGTATACCCGGTTATCCTCTTTATTGAGGCGCGGGATATTAAACGGACAGCCCGCGATGCAGTACCCGCAGCCGATACAGTTGTCCTGCTGGAAGTCGACGATCCCGTTAGCGTACTGAATAATCGCACCGGCAGACGGGCACGCCTTCAGGCAGCCCGGATCTTCACAGTGCATACAGCCGTCTTTGCGGATGAGCCACTCCAGCCTGCCGTTCTGCTCGGTTTCGCTAAAGCGCATCACCGTCCAGGATTTGGCGCTCAGATCCGCCGGATTGTCGTAGACCCCGACGCAGTGCCCCACCTCGTCGCGGATATCGTTCCACTCCGAGCACGCCACCTGGCAGGCCTTGCAGCCCACGCAGGAGGAGACGTCGATAAGCTTGGCGACCTCTGCCTTGTAGTCCCGCGCGCGGGGCGCGGGCGTTATCGGGTTAGTCGCGGAGCGTTTGATAACGTCTTGTGTTTCCATCGCCATTGAATCGCTCCTTACGCTTTCTCGATGTTGACCAGAAACGCCTTGTACTCCGGCGTTTGCGAGTTTGAATCGCCGACGTTTGGCGTCAGGGTATTGGCGATGTAGCCTTTCTGCGCCACGCCCTCAAAGCCCCAGTGCAGCGGGATACCAACGGTCTCCACCTGCTGCCCGTGCACGTTCAGACTTTGCAAACGACGGGTCACCACCGCCACCGCGCGAATAAAGCCGCGCTTGCTGCTCACCTTCACGCGGTCGCCGTTGGCAATCCCTTTCGCCTTCGCCAGCGTCTCGCTGATCTCCACAAACTGTTCCGGCTGTGCGATAGCGTTAAGCCGCGCGTGCTTGGTCCAGGTATGGAAATGCTCGGTCAGGCGGTAGGTCGTCCCTACGTACGGGAACTTGTCCTTTTTGCCTAAGCGCAGAACGTCGTCTTCGTAGATGCGCACCACCGGGCTGGAGATCACGTTCGGGTGCAGCGGGTTGGTGCCCAGAGGCGTTTCCATCGGCTCGTAGTGTTCCGGGAACGGCCCTTCAGCCAGCTTGTTGAGGGCAAACAGGCGTCCCAGCCCTTCCGGCTGCATGATAAACGGCCCGGTGCTGCTGCCCGGCGCGGCGGTGTTGTAATCCGGGATATCGTTCCCCGTCCATTTCGCCCCGTTCCACTGGATCAGCATGCGTTTCGGATCCCACGGCCTGCCGTTTACGTCTGCAGACGCGCGGTTGTACAGCACGCGACGGTTCAGCGGCCACGCCCATGCCCAGCCCAGCGTATTGCCCAGCCCGGACGGATCGGCGTTGTCACGGTTGGCCATCTGGTTGCCCTGCTCCGTCCAGCTGCCGGTGTAGATCCAGCAGGACGACGCCGTCGTGCCGTCGTCGCGCAGCAGCGCGAAGCTGTTCAGCAGCTGGCCTTTCTTCGCCACCAGGTTGCCGTTAGCGTCATAGAGATCCGCCAGCGCCACGCCGTTGTTCTCTTTGGCGACTTCCTCTGACTCAGGACGATCGGGCTGCTTATAGTTCCAGCTCATTTTCAGCAGCGGCTCAGCGCCCTTGCCGCCTTCGGTGCGGTACATTTCGCGTAGGCGATGGTAAATCCCGGCCAGGATCTCGCCGTCGTTACGCGCTTCGCCCGGAGCGTCCTGACCTTTCCAGTGCCACTGCAGCCAGCGGCCAGAGTTAGCAATGGAGCCGTCCTCTTCCGCAAAGCAGGTAGACGGCAGGCGGAACACTTCGGTCTGAATCGACGCCGGATCGACATCGTTTGATTCGCCGTGGTTCTGCCAGAACGTCGAGGTTTCGGTCACCAGCGGGTCGATAATCACCATGTACTTCAGCTTGCTCAGGCTGCGAACGACTTTGTTTTTGTCCGGGAAGGAGGCCACCGGGTTGAAGCCCTGGCAGATATAGCCCGTGACGTTGCCTTTATCCATCATGTTGAAGTACTTGATGACGTCGTAAGCCTGGTCCCACTTCGGCAGCCACTCAAAGCCCCAGTCGTTCTCCTTCTGCGCAGCATCGCCGTAGAAGGATTTCATCAGGCTGACGTAGAACTTCGGATAGTTACTCCAGTAGTTCACCTGATCCGGCAGCGTCGCTTTTGGCGTATTGGCCTCAAGATACATTTGCAAATCCGCCTGCTTTTCAGACGGCAGCGTCAGGTAGCCCGGCAGGCTGGTTGAGAGCAGACCAAGGTCGGTGAGCCCCTGAATATTGGAGTGACCGCGCAGCGCGTTCACGCCGCCCCCCGCCATGCCCATGTTGCCGAGCAGCAGCTGGATCATCGCCATGGTGCGGATGTTCTGCGCGCCGACGGTATGCTGCGTCCAGCCCAGCGCGTACAGGAACGTCGTGGTTCTGTCTGCTGCACTGGTTGAGGCCAGCACTTCACACACCTTCAGGAAGTCCGCTTTCGGCGTGCCGCAGATGTTTTCCACCACGTCCGGCGTATAGCGAGAAACGTGCTGCTTCAGCAGGTTCCACACGCAGCGCGGGTGCGTTAGCGTTTCATCACGCATCGCATAGCCGTTTTCGTCGAACTGATAGTTCCAGGATGTTTTATCGTACTGGCGTTTTTCAGCGTCATAGCCGCTAAACAGCCCGTCATCGAAGGCAAAATCATCCCGCACCAGCAGGTTCGCGTTGGTATAGTGCTTAACGTATTCCGCGTTAATTTTGTTGTTTTCGATCAGGTACAGCAGTACCCCAGACAGGAACGTAATGTCCGTGCCGGAGCGGATTGGCGCATAGATATCGGCCACCGATGCCGTACGCGTAAAGCGCGGATCGACGACGATAAGCGTCGCATCGTTGTTGTTTTTCGCTTCCATCGCCCAGCGGAATCCCACCGGATGGGCTTCTGCGGCGTTACCGCCCATCACCACCACGACGTTAGCGTTTTTGATATCAACCCAGTGGTTGGTCATCGCACCGCGACCAAATGTTGGAGCAAGACTTGCTACCGTTGGTCCGTGTCAGACGCGCGCCTGGTTGTCTACCGCCAGCATGCCGAGAGAGCGCACAAATTTTTGCGTCAGCATGCCGGTTTCATTACTCGCCGCAGACGCGCAAAGCATCCCGGTGGAAAGCCAGCGGTTAACCGTTACGCCCTGCGCGTTCTTTTCTATAAAGTTGGCGTCGCGGTCGGCTTTCATTAATTTGGCAATACGGGAGAAGGCCTCATCCCAGGAGATACGCTGCCATTTATCAGAACCCGGCGCGCGGTATTCCGGGTAGCGCAGGCGATTTTCGCTGTGTACATAGTCCAGCAGCCCCGCCCCTTTCGGACACAGCGCCCCGCGGCTCACCGGATGATCCGGATCCCCTTCAATATGGTAAATCGCTTCTCTGGCGTTCTTCGCGCCATCGCCCAGGCTATACATCAAAAGCCCACAACCTACGGAGCAGTATGTGCAGGTGTTACGGATCTCTTTCGCGCGCAGCAGCTTATAGTTGCGTGCCTGAGCCAGCGCCATTTTGGGAGCAAATCCCAGCATGGCTGCCGTTGTTCCGGCCATACCGCCCGCGCAGATTTTAAAAAATTGTCTGCGGCTGACGTCCATTGTTGTCCTCGTGTTCGAATAAGACTTCGTGGCGCAAACTAGCAGTAACCTCCCTGATTTTTTTGCGTCAAATCAAGGTCATCTGTCTTCACCCCCTTAATAGTCACCCCCGGAATATTTAAATACCCCTTTTTGATTAACGGTTTAAGAGAATAATTCGCGACAGCGTCAGGATGAATGCGATACATTTTTCGTTTGATTTTTATTGCAATGGCGAAGTAATGGACAGAAAAAGAGCAACGCTTATTGGGCTGGCGGCAATACTGTTATGGAGCACCATGGTCGGCCTAATTCGCAGCGTGAGTGAGGGGCTGGGCCCGGTAGGCGGTGCGGCGATGATCTACACCCTCAGCGGGTTACTGTGTCTGGTGACGGTAGGATTTCCTGATATCAGGCGGTTTTCACCCCGCTATCTTATTGCCGGCAGCGTTTTATTTGTCAGCTACGAAATATGCCTGGCGCTGTCGCTGGGCTATGCCGCAACGCGCTCGCAGGCTATTGAAGTGGGCATGGTCAATTATCTTTGGCCAAGCCTGACCATTGTGTTTGCCATCTTGTTCAACGGACAGAAATCAACCCTGTGGGTGATCCCCGGTTTAGCCGTCTCATTGCTGGGCGTCTGCTGGGTATTGGGCGGTGAACAGGGTTTACATCTTGATGAAATAACCCGCAATATTGTTTCGAGCCCGCTGAGCTACGCGCTGGCGTTTGCCGGGGCATTTATCTGGGCCGCCTACTGCACGGTCACCAGCAAATTTGCGAAAGGACAAAACGGCATCACCCTGTTTGTTTTGCTGACCGCGCTGAGCCTGTGGGTGAAATATGCCCTGAGCGATCAGCCCGAGATGGTGTTCACGCTTCCGGTGGTGGTGAAACTCGTCATGTGCGGTATCGCGCTTGGGTTTGGATATGCCGCATGGAATATTGGCATCCTTCACGGTAACGTCACGGTACTGGCTGCCATATCGTATTTTACCCCTGTCCTCTCAGCCGCGCTTGCCGCCGCAGTGCTGAGTTCCCCCCTCTCATTCTCGTTCTGGCAAGGCGCGCTGATGGTCTGCGCCGGGTCGTTGCTCTGCTGGTACGCAACAAGACAATAATGCTTTCTCCAACGGCCGGGGGAATTTCAGCCCGGCAACATAATTAACATAAATTTAAAATGTGATCGCACCTCAGAATATTTATCATAATAATAGGGCATCCGTTTAAATTCGGTTTATATTTGACGCCTTCTGTAAACGGCCAACAAGGTAATTGACATAAACTGACAACAGAATGAAATTAGTCAATCGTGAATATTAACACCATGGATAGCATTGAGTGTAATAATTCAATTCTGACAGATCCTTGTAAATATTCGTAATATACGTCAAAACACTCCCCTAACTCACTGTTATTAAGTCAAAAACACTAATACCTACCCCTCAATGCATCGGAAATGCCGAAATCTAACCCAATATACTAAAACTCGCAGAAATTATAGCGATGGCAATAGTCCCGCAGATAACATAATTATTAATTGTATAAAATTCGGTCGCTTTGTTTGAATAATCGCCTCTTCACACGATCGAGATCACACTAATTGAAATTATCTCTAATATTTTGAAACTTATTATTGAAATAAGACTACAAGATTTTTAAAAATAGCATGCCATTGATGAGCAGCCTCGTTTAGAAATCGTTCACAGTGGTTCAGGAAATACCGAAAAAAATTATAAGGAACATTTAAGATGAAACTTAAATTAGTTGCAGTGGCAGTCACTTCCATGCTGGCAGCAGGCGTTGTTAACGCTGCCGAAATTTACAACAAAGACGGTAACAAGCTGGATCTGTACGGTAAAGTAACAGGTCTGCACTATTTCTCTGATGACGCTGGCGCAGATGGCGATAAAACCTACATGCGTATCGGCTTCAAGGGCGAAACCCAGGTTAACGATCAGCTGTCCGGCTACGGCCAGTGGGAATACCAGATTCAGGGTAACAAAGACGAAGGTGACAACCAGTCCTGGACCCGTGTGGCGTTTGCCGGCCTGAAGTTTGCTGAAGCAGGATCCTTTGATTACGGTCGTAACTACGGCGTGATTTACGACGTGACCTCATGGACAGACGTTCTGCCAGAATTCGGCGGTGACACCTATGGTGCCGACAACTTCCTGCAGTCTCGTGCAAACGGCGTTGCGACCTACCGTAACCAGGATTTCTTTGGTCTGGTTGACGGCCTGAACTTTGCTCTGCAGTACCAGGGTAAAAACGGCAGCGTAAGCGGTGAAAACACCAGCGGTCGCAGCCTGCTGAACCAGAACGGTGACGGCTACGGCGCGTCCCTGACTTACGACCTGGGCGAAGGCTTCAGCGTAGGTGGCGCAATGTCCTCTTCACGTCGTACCGCTGACCAGAATGCTGCTGGCGTATACGGTGAAGGCGACCGCGCAGAAGTGTACAGCGGTGGTGTGAAATACGACGCAAACAACATTTACCTTGCTGCGCAGTACTCTCAGACCTATAACGCAACCCGTTTCGGTACCTCTAACGGTAACCGCAGCGACATCTACGGTTTTGCAAACAAGGCGCAAAACTTCGAAGTTGTGGCTCAGTATCAGTTCGACTTTGGTCTGCGCCCATCCATCGCTTACCTGCAGTCTAAAGGTAAAGACATCGAAAACTTCGGCGACCAGGATCTGGTTAAATACATCGATGTTGGCACGACCTACTATTTTAACAAAAACATGTCCACCTACGTGGATTACAAAATCAACCTGCTCGACGACAACCAGTTCACTCGCCAGGCAGGCATCGGTACCGACAACATCGTTGCGCTGGGTCTGACCTACCAGTTCTAAACCTTGTCTGTACAAAAGCCAGCTGAATAAGCTGGCTTTTTTTTATCTGTCTCTTTTACCCTGCTGACGACTCCCCGCTCGCCGCCCGACGCAGCCAGTTTTGCAGCAGTTTACCGTCCTCGGTCATCTCTGTATCTGAACGAACGCAGAGGTGATAGTCGCGCCCGTCATCAATGGGTAAGTCAAATATCTTCACCAGCTCGCCGCTCTCAAGATAAGGTGCGATCAGCGGCTCGCGCATCAACGCGCAGCCCAGCCCGGCCTGCACGCCCGCCAGCGTTAACAGCCCGTCTTCAAACAGAGGGCCGCTGCGCCGGAGAGGGCGTTTTACCCCCTGCAGCAGAAACCACTGCGGCCATGTGGTGCGCTCCTCATCATGCAGCAGCGGCATTTGCAGCAGTTGCTCAGGCGTGTCGATATGGCCATGAATGCGCAAAAACGCGCGGCTGCACACCGGCACCATCTGTCCGGAAATCAGCTTTTCGCTCTGGTAGCCCGCCCACTGACCGTTACCAAAACGAATCGACATATCCGAGGCATCGCTCAGATAGTTACGATGATTGGCATACACAACGTTGATCTCGGTCTGCGGGTTGGCACGCATGAAATCAGGCAGACGCGGGATAAACCACCCCATGCCAAAAAGCGGGATCAGGCTGATGGTGACCTGACGCGTTTGCGCCTGCCCAGCCAGATGCTCCGTTGCCTGGCGCAGCACGTTAAACGCCGCACGGATCGAGCGGTAATATTCACGTCCGTGCTGGCTCAGCACCAGCCTGCGCCCCTGACGCTCCGTCAGGGGCATTTGCAGATACCCTTCAAGCACCTTGAGCTGATGACTGACCGCTGACGGTGAGATATCCAGCTCCTGCGCGGCCAGCGTTACGCTGCCCAGCCTGGCGATGGCCTCAAAGGCACGGACAGCCCGAAGCGGCGGATCGTTTGCCAGGCGACTGTCTGCATACGCAGACAAACCCGCCGATTGTTCTGTTTTATTCATATGTTGATTTCTTTAGGCTTTTTAGCCGGGAACGCCATTATATTATCTTTATATAAATCATTAAGATAAAGCAATACCGGTTTATCATAAGAAATAATATATGTGTATTTTACAATTTAATTCATTTATCGGATGGTAGCCGCAGAAAGAGCACTTTGCGGGTACAGACGTTGGATACACTCATACAACAACTGATCAACGGCGTGATGCTGGGAAGCATTTACGCGCTGATCGCGCTGGGCTATACCATGGTGTATGGCATCTTGCGCATTATTAACTTTGCTCACGGCGATATTCTGATGGTCGGTGCGCTCACCACGCTTTCCGCCATTAACGCCCTGAACGCCACCTTTCCGCACATGCCGCTGCTGCTGCAGCTTGGCGCTGCCCTGGCGATTGCCATGGCCGTTTGCGCCCTGCTGGCAATGGCCGTGGAGCGCTTTGCCTACCGCCGACTGCGCAACGCCCCGCGCCTGGCACCGCTTATCTCGGGTATCGGCGTCTCGGTCCTGCTGCAAACCGTGGCGATGATTATCTGGACGCGCAACCCGCTGATGTTCCCGCAGATCCTGCCCATGGAGCCGATCGCCGTGACGTCAGGAAGCGAACTGCATCCCCCTGCCATTGTGACCGTCACCGGCATTGTTACCGTGGCGCTGGCGCTTGCGGTGATGACAGGGCTATGGCTGCTGGTGGAATACACCCGCCTGGGCCGCGGCATGCGCGCCGTGGCGGAAAACCCGCGCGTGGCCACGCTAATGGGGGTTAACCCCAATGCCATTATTACCCTGACGTTCGCCATTGGCGGCGTATTTGCCGCGCTGGCAGGCGTCATGATGGCCAGCAACTACGGCAACGCCAGCTTCTCAATGGGCTTTTTGCCCGGGATTAAAGCCTTTACCGCCGCCGTGCTGGGGGGCATTGGTAACATTCGTGGCGCCATGATTGGCGGGATCCTGCTCGGCATTATCGAAGCGCTGGGCGCAGGTTATCTGGGGGAACTGACCCACGGCGTCTTTGGCAGCAACTATCAGGACGTTTTTGCCTTCATGGTCCTGATTCTGGTGCTGGTCTTCCGTCCGGCAGGCCTGCTGGGCGAGCGCGTAGCGCACAGGGCGTAAGGAAAAAGATGACTACTCTTCAACTACAAACCCCGGCGGTGCCGCGCAAATTCTGGTCAGGCATGGTCCTGTTTTGCCTCGCGCTGCTGGTTGCGCCCGTGGTGGCCACGCAGCTTGGCGGCAACTACTGGGTGCGCGTTATCGACTTCGCCCTGCTCTACATCATGCTGGCGCTGGGGCTCAATATTGTGGTGGGCTATACCGGCCTGCTGGATATGGGGTTTATCGCCTTTTACGCGGTCGGGGCCTATCTCGCTGCACTGATGGCCTCGCCACACCTGCTGGAGGTGTTTCCTGTCCTCGGCGTCTGGTTCCCGAACGGACTGCACACGTCATATCTGCTGATTATTCCGCTGGCTGCGCTCGTCGCTGCGGTCTGCGGCATTTTACTGGGGGCTCCTACGCTGAAGCTGCGCGGGGACTATCTGGCGATAGTGACCCTCGGCTTTGGCGAAATCATCCGCATCCTGATGCGTAACCTCGACCGTCCGGTGAACATCACCAACGGTGCAAAGGGCATTACCGGGGTGGATACGCTGAATCTGTTCGGCCTGAAGTTTAGCGGCGTATACCACTGGTTTGGTTTCAAAGTGCCCGCCCTGTGGCTGTGGTACTACCTGCTGATGCTGGTGATTGTGGCGATTATTTTTGTCTGCCTGCGCCTGCAGCATTCCCGTATTGGTCGCGCCTGGCACGCCATCCGTGAAGATGAGGATGTGGCCCGCGCGATGGGCATCAACGTGCGTAACTATAAGCTGCTGGCCTTTGCGATGGGTGCCTCGTTTGGCGGCGTGGCGGGTGCCCTGTTCGGCGCGTTTCAGGGCTTTGTCTCCCCGGAATCCTTCACGTTACAGGAATCCATTGCCGTGCTGGCGATGGTGGTGCTGGGCGGAATGGGACATATTCCGGGCGTGATCCTCGGCGCGATACTGCTTACCGCCCTGCCGGAACTGCTGCGCAGTCAGGCAGCCCCGGTTCAGCAGG
The DNA here is from genome assembly GCF_018383635.1 of Enterobacter sp. 120016. NCBI lineage: Bacteria > Pseudomonadati > Pseudomonadota > Gammaproteobacteria > Enterobacterales > Enterobacteriaceae > Enterobacter > Enterobacter sp. 120016. The sequence goes on from NZ_JAHAWC010000001.1 coordinate 183,783, forward strand.
CGCTATTCGGTACGGTACTGATTGACCCGGAAGTGTTGCGTCAGCTGTTCTACGGCCTGGCGCTGGTGCTGGTCATGCTGGTGCGTCCTGCCGGGATCTGGCCGGTACGCCACAAGGAGGTGAATACATGAGTCTGTTAACCGTACGCAACATGTCAAAACGCTTCGGCGGGCTTACCGCCGTGGATGACGTTTCGATCGTCGTGAACAAGGGTGAGATTTACGGGTTGATTGGTCCTAACGGGGCGGGAAAAACCACCTGTTTTAACCTGATCACCGGGCTTTATCCGGCGGACAGCGGTGAATTTTCAATTGCCGATAAGCCCTATTTCCCAAAGCACATTGAGAAAGTCACCGCCGCCGGGATTGCGCGCACCTTCCAGAACGTGCGCCTCTTTAACGACATGTCGGTGCTGGAAAACGTGATGGTGGGTCGCCACGTGCGCACCCGCAACGGCCTGTGGGCCGCGCTGAGTCGCCACAAACGCGCTCGTGCGGAAGAGACGCAGACCCGGGAGCTGGCCTGGCACTGGCTGGAGTACACCGGCATTGCGAAGTTTGCGCACTACCGCGCCTGCGATCTGGCCTATGGCCATCAGCGCCGTCTGGAGATTGCCCGCGCGCTGGCAACGGAACCGCTGCTGCTGGCGCTGGACGAACCCGCCGCCGGGATGAACGCAGCGGAAAAAGTGGCGCTCGGCGAGCTGCTTATCCGCCTGCGCGATGACGGCAAAACCCTGCTGATGATTGAACATGACGTCAAGCTGGTAATGGGCATCTGCGATCGCCTGACGGTGCTTGATTACGGCAAAACGCTCGCCAGCGGCACGCCGGAGAGCGTGCGTCGCGACCCGGCAGTGATCGCCGCCTGGCTTGGAGGCAACGCCCATGTCTGAATTACTGAAAGTGGAACGTGTGGACGTGCATTACGGCGGCATTCAGGCCGTACGCGATGTCTCTTTTACCCTGCACGAGGGCGAACAGGCTACGCTGATCGGCGCTAACGGCGCGGGGAAAAGCTCCACCGTGCGCGCCATTACCGGGCTGGAAAGCTTTAGCGGCAGTATTGAGTTCAACGGTAAAGCGGTACGTAAGCACAGGCCCGAAACCCTGCTCCGCGACGGGTTGGTCATGGTCCCGGAAGGACGCGGGATCTTCTCCCGCATGACGGTGCTGGAAAACCTGCAGATGGGCGCCTGGCTCAGGCGTGACACTGTCACCGTTAAGCAAGAAATGAACGCCATTTTCGAACGCTTCCCGCGCCTGGGAGAACGCCAGCATCAGCTTGCCGGCCTGCTTTCCGGCGGAGAACAACAGCTGCTGGCCCTTAACCGTGCCCTGCTCAGCCGCCCGCGGCTGCTGATCCTCGACGAACCCTCTATGGGCCTTGCGCCGAAGATGGTCGAAAACATTTTTGCCGTCATTGCCGGCCTTCGCGAGCGCGGCGTTGCCCTGCTGCTCATCGAACAAAACGCCCGTCTCGCGCTGGAAGTCACCGACAGCGCGTGGGTGATGGACAGCGGCAGCATTGTTCATCATGGCAAATCGAAAGCGCTGCTCAATGACGACCAGATTGCACAGATTTATTTGGGCGAAATGCCCGTTTAACAACACCAGCCAACATCAGGGAAATACAATGAAAACAGTAAAAATCAGTGCGCTTAGCGCCGCTATCCTCCTCGGCAGTTTTGCCTCGACGGCCGCGTGGGCAGCCGACGGTGAAACCGTGGTTATCGGTCTGGCAGGCCCGCTCACCGGCCCCTCCGCCCGTATCGGTAAAGATCTGGAGAACGGCGCGCAGCTGGCAATTGACGACATTAACAAGCAGCACCCGACCATCGGCGGCAAAGCGGTGACCTTCAAACTGCAGTCCGAAGACGATCAGTCCGACCCGCGCACCGCCGTGGCCGTGGCGCAGCGTCTGGTGGATAGCGGCGTGGCGGGCGTTGTCGGTCACTGGAACACCGGTACCAGCATTCCTGCCGCACGTATCTATCACGATGCGGGCATCGCACAGGTGGCACCGGTCGCGACCGGTCACGCCTATACCAAACAGGGTTTTGATACCAGCTTCCGCGTGATGGGCCATGACGACGACGGCGGTCAGTTTGCCGGTCAGTACGCGGTTAATACGCTGAAAGCCAAACGTATTGCGGTGATCGACGACCGTACCGCCTTTGGTCAGGGTCTGGCGGACCAGTTTATTAAATCGCTTGAAGCGCAGGGCGTGAAGGTTGTCGATCGTCAGTACGTTGATGACAAAACGGTGGACTTCAGCGCCGTGCTGACCGCTATTCGCAGTAAAAACGCCGATCTGATCTTCTTCGGCGGCGTCGACAGCCAGGCCGCACCGCTGGCGCGTCGAATCAAACAGCTGGGCATGAACGCCACCCTGATGGGCGCAGGCGGATTTGTCAGCCAGACGTTCCTGCAGCTGGCGCAGAAAGAAGGCGAAGGCGTGGTCGCGCTGGAGCCGGGTCTGCCCGTTGACCAGATGCCGGGTGGAAAGGCATTCGAGCACGCGTACCAATCACGCTACCACACCCATATCGAACTGCACGCTCCGTTCGCCTATGACGCCACCCGCGTGCTGGTTGCGGCGATGGAAAAAGCAAACTCCGTTGAGCCGTCCGACTATCTGCCCGCCCTGCGCGCCATCAGCTACTCCGGCGTCACCGGACAGATCGCGTTTGATAAAGAAGGTAACCTGAAATCGCCGTCTTTCACCGTTTACAAAGTTGTCGATGGCAAATGGCAGCCACAGACCGTGCTGGGTGGCGCAAAAGCGAAGTAACGCAGTGAGGGCAATGTGATGAGTGATAATAACGAGCTGGGCATTCTCGCCCGCCGCAAAATTGAAGCAGAAATTATTAAGCCAATTTATGAAATCCTGGTGCGCGAGATAGGGAAAACCCGCGCCCAGGCGGTCATTGGCGAGGCTATTGAGCAGGCCGCGATTGACGCAGGCAAAGCGTTTGCCAGCAAAGAACCCAACGGCGCGGACGTCAAGAGTTTCATCGCCCTGCAGTATCTGTGGGAAAAAGATAACGCCCTGGACGTGAAGGTGATCGACGCCGACGACCAGCAGTACAACTACAACGTGACCCGCTGCCGCTACGCGGAGATGTATCACGAAATGGGGCTGGGCGAGATCGGTCATCTGCTCTCCTGCGCGCGCGATGAAAAATTCATCGTTGGCTATGCGCCGGACGTGAAGCTGACCCGCACGACCACCATCATGCAGGGCGGTTCGTGCTGTGATTTCCGCTACCGCAGCAGTAAGGACAAGACATGATCCGCATCAACGCCGAACGGCTGTGGTCAACGCTTGAGATGATGGCGCAGATCGGCGGCACGCCCGCCGGTGGCGTGACCCGTCTGGCACTGAGCGAGGAAGATCGTATTGCGCGTAACCTGCTGCGCGACTGGGCGCTGGACGCGGGTTTCACCTGCGACGTCGACAGCATGGGCAATATGTTTATCCGTCGACCGGGGAAAAACCCGCAGCTTGCCCCGGTCATGACGGGTTCACATGTGGATACCCAGCCGCTGGGCGGTAACTACGACGGAGTTTACGGCGTGCTGGCCGGGCTGGAGGTGCTGCGAACCCTTAACGATCGTCACGTTGAGACTGAACGTGACGTTGTGCTGGTAAACTGGACTAACGAAGAAGGCGCGCGCTTTGCGCCAGCCATGCTCTCTTCAGGGGTCTGGACGGGGCAATTTAGCGAAGCGTATGCCCATGCCCGCGCGGATAACGATGGCATTACCGTGGGCGAAGCGCTGGAGAGCATTGGCTACCGGGGTGAAGCCTCTGCCCGCGCGTTTCCCGTTCACGCCTGCTACGAACTGCACATCGAACAGGGCCCGATCCTCGAAGATGAAGCCATCGATATCGGGTTAGTCCGCGCGGCAATGGGCCAGCGCTGGTTTACCCTGACGCTGGACGGATTCGCCGCCCACGCGGGCACGACGCCGATGCACAGCCGCCGCGACGCGCTGACCGCCTTTGCCGAGCTGGCGCTGAAGGTGGAAGAGATTGGCTATCGGCATGCGCCGGACGGACGCGCGACGATCGGTATGGCGAAGGTTACGCCAAACTCGCGCAACGTCGTGCCGTCTCGCGTGGAATGCAGCGTTGAGTTTCGCCATCCGGCGCAGCAGGCGCTGGAGACCATGGAAGCGGCGCTGCATAAGGTGGCTGAAAGCCTGAGACTGCGCGGCGTCGCTGCTGCCGTTGAACGCATTTTTGACTACGCGCCCATCGCGTTTGATGCCGAATGCCTGGCTCGTACGGAGAAGGCCGTAGCGGCACTGGGCTATACGTCGAAACCGATGGTCTCCGGTGCGGGACACGACGCCTGCTATGTCAGCAAAATTGCGCCCGCCAGCATGATCTTTATCCCCTGCGTGAAAGGCGTCAGCCATAACGAAGCGGAAAGGATCCTGCCGGAGTGGTCGGAGAAAGGGGCGAATGTGTTATTGCATAGCGTCCTGTCTGCGGCCCTTGAGAGATAGAACGGTGCGAAAGCAGAGGACCTCTGCTTTCGCCAGAATCTACACGGCAACGCGTCGGCTAATTTCGACAACCCGATCGCTGGGAAGGTGATAGTGGTTGATGACGTGCGTGCAGTTGCGCTTCATAAAAGCAAATATGTGCCTTTGCCAGGCCGCCATGCCTGCCTCACCCTCGCCTGCCACAATGGTTTCATGCCCGACATACCAGGTGGCGTCATCCGTGGCAAAAAGCGCATTAATCTCGCTGACACCCTGCAACAAACGCGGGATGTCCGGGTGTTCCATAAAGCCATACTGCGCCACGCCGTGCCAGTAGCCCGGCGCGCGCTGCTCTACCCTGATACGTTGCTCTTCCCCCACATAGGGCACATTCAGAATATCAATGGTAAGCGACAACACATCCTGCTGTAGCGCCCGGTTTCGCGCGACATGCCAGCGCATGACCGGCGGGATATTGTTCTGCGTACGGGTCAAAAAGATGGCGGAGCCCGCCACCCGGGGCACCGTCTTTTGCTGAAGCTGGGCAAAGAACGCATCCACGCTGACGCCCTTCTCGCCCACCGATGCGGATACCGCCTTAACGCCGCGGTGCCAGATCAGCATCACCGTACAAATCGCTGCGGCCATCAGCAGCGGAATATAGCCGCCTTCCAGGACCTTAATCAGATTGGCAAACAAGAAGGTGGCATCAATCACCAGGAAGCAGAGGGCAATAACCGCACTGCTGGCCAGGCTCCAGCGCCACACTTCCCGCATCGCCACAAACAACAGCCCCGTGGTCATCAGCATGGTTAACGACACGGCGATGCCGTACGCCGCGGCAAGCTTATCGGAGGATTTAAAGAACACCACCAGCCCGATGGTCACCACCATCAGCAGCCAGTTTATGATCCCGATATAAATCTGACCGTAGCTTTCTGCCGCCGTCTGTTTGATGCGTAATCGGGGTAGCCAGCCAAGCTGAATGGCCTGGCGCGTCATGGAAAACGCGCCGGTAATAATCGCCTGACTGGCGATGATCGTCGCCAGCGCGGCAAGAACGATGAGCGGAACCTGGAGCACGGGCGGACAGAGCGTGTAGAAAAGGTTTTGCTTGCCGTCGGCACCGGCCAGAATCAGCGCTGACTGGCCAGCATAGTTGAGCAGCAGCGAAGGAAAGACGATACCGTACCAGGCAAGCCAGATCGGCTTTTTACCAAAATGCCCCATGTCTGCATACAGGGCCTCGGCACCCGTCACGCAGAGAAAAACGCCCCCCAGGACCAGGAAACTGGTGTACCCGTTCGAAAACAAAAACGCGATGCCGTACGCAGGATTGAGGGCCAGCAGTACCGAGGGGTGTTGGACGATCCCCCGCACGCCCAGCGCAGCAATCGCTAAAAACCACAGCGCCATCACCGGGCCAAATATTTTCCCTATGCGGGCGGTACCAAAAGGCTGGATAAGAAACAGCGCCAGCAAAACCGCCACCGTCAGGGGTAATATGTACGGCTGGGACTCAGGGATCACCATCTCCAGCCCTTCCAGAGCAGAAAGCACGGAGATCGCCGGGGTTATCGCGCCGTCACCGTAAATGAGCGCTGCGCCAATCAGAGCGGCAAAAATGACCCAGCGCCCGCCTTTGCCTTTCTCCACCAGAAGCGACATCAAGGCCATGATGCCCCCCTCGCCATGATTATCAATTCGCATGGCGAAGGCGGCATATTTTATGGATGTCACCAGGATGAGTGTCCAGGTAATGAGCGAGAGCAGGCCCAGTATGACGCCGGGCGTAGGGTCATGCTCAGAGAGCGAAAGCACCGTCCGGAAGGTATAAAGCGGGCTGGTGCCGATATCACCAAAAACGACGCCCAGCGCCCCCCCTGCAAGCAGGGTTAACCGGGAGAGCGGTTGGGACGGTTCACTGCTGTGGCGAGGGCTCATATTTTCCAGCAAGAGTCAGATAATCCTATAAAAAACATAGCCCATCTGCCCCGCTCGCGCCAACCGCTCGCCCTGTATTACTGCGGCTTGGCCTTTGCCAGGCTAAACCAGATCCCCACTGCCAGCAGCAGCAGCATTCCGCCCGCGCTGCCCAGCGCCACGCTGTGCGAGGTGATAAACGCGCTTTTCGCCGCCTCAATCACCGACTCCGCCAGCGTCGGGGTCAGATCCTGCGCCACCTTCATCGCCTCACCAATGGATGACGAGGCTTTATCGACGAGCGAGGCATTCAGCCCTTGCGGCAGGTCAATTGACGCCGAGAAGCTGCGGGTCAACAGCAGACCAAAGATGGCGATCCCCAGCCCGGCCCCCAGTTCGTAGGACATGGTTTCAATTGCCCCTGCGGCGGCGGCTTTCTCTTTCGGCGCGGCCGCCATAATTGCCGAGGTCGAGGCCAGCAGCGCGCTGGCGGCACTGAAGCCGAGCAGCACCATCAGTCCCCACGCCTGCCACTGCTGCGTGCTGAAGTCGAGCATCGACAGGCCGATAAAGCTGACGGCGCTGAGCCCCATTCCGCCGGCGGCGACGATGCGTAGCCCCAAACGCCCGACCAGCACACCCGCGATCGGACCACTGAACCCGCTGGCGACCATCACCGGCAGCATGAACATTCCCGCTTCAAACGGCGTAAAGCCATGAACAAACTGCAGCTCCTGAGCCATCAGCAGCTCAAAACCGACCAGGGCAATCATGGCGGTCATCGCCATCACCACGCCGCTCAAAATGATGCGATGGCAGAACAGACGCATGTCGATCATCGGTACGCGAGCGCGGAGCTGAATACGCACGAAGATAAACAGCAGCACCGAGCCGGTCACCAGCGCGGACGCGACTACCCACGGTGACAGGGCGCCTTTTAGCGCGGTTTTCGCGCTGTAGACCAGCAGCAAAATCGCCACAATCAGCATAATGGCATGGCTAATATTCAGCGGCTGCTCCGGGCGGCCCTGCTGAGGAGGCACAAAACGCGCGGCCAGCGAAACCACCACCAGCACGATCGGCACGTTGATTAAAAACACCGATCCCCAGTAAAAATGCTCAAGCAGCATACCGCCAATCAGCGGACCAAACGCCGCACCACCGGACCCCACCGCTGCCCAGACGCCGAGCGCAATATTACGATCCCGCGCGTCGATAAACAGCGTGCGGATCCCAGCCAGCGTAGCCGGAATGATCATCGCCGCACCGATGGCCAGCGAGGCGCGCGCCGCAATCAGCCACCCTGCTGACGGGGCAAACGCTGCCGCCAGCGACGACAGGCCAAACAGCGTGCTGCCAATCATGAGCAATCGCTTAAAACCAATGCGGTCACCCAGGGCGCCCATCGGCAGCACCATTCCCGCCATCACCAGCGAGTAAATATCGATGATCCACAGCAATTCATTGCCGCTGGCACCCAGCGTCATGCTCAATGTCGGCGCCGCCACGTGCAGCACCGTCGCGTCGATCGCCACCGGGATATACACCAGCACGATAATCACTAACGCTAACCACTGACGAAACATAAATTTCCTTTTCTTTTAAAACATGGACACATGTCCAGGATGCGATCCTACGTAAAGTTGAACGCATGTCCAGCTTTTTGTTACACTCGTTTCATTCCCATTGAGAGTGAGTAAACATGCGATATCTGAGCAAGGATGAACGGCGGGAAGCCATCTTACAGGCCGCCATGCGCGTGGCGCTGGCTGAAGGACTGGCGGCCATGACGGTACGCCGTATTGCCGCCGAGGCCAGGGTCGCCACCGGCCAGGTGCATCATCACTTTACGTCCGGCGGGGAGCTAAAATCGCTGGCGTTCGTACGGTTGATTCGCGAGCTGCTGGATGCGGACGTCGCGGGTAAACAGGCCGGATGGCGGGAGCAGCTTCATGGCATGCTCGGCAGCGATGACGGCAGGTTTGAGCCCTATATTCGCCTGTGGCGTGAAGCGCAGATCCTCGCCAGCCGTGATGCTGACATCAAGGGCGCCTATGTGCTGACCATGGAGATGTGGCACCAGGAAACGGTGGCGCTTATCAAAGCGGGAACGGAGGCCGGAGAGTTGAAGCCGGGCGATCGGGCGGAAAATATTGCCTGGCGCTTGATTGGTCTGGTGTGCGGCCTTGACGGAATGTATATCTTAAACATGCCAGAAATGGACGAAGCCGCGTTTAACAACCATCTTGATACATTAATCACGCTCGAGTTGTTTAACACCCCGTCTAAGCAGTGAGGTTGCCGGGTGGCGGCGACGCCTTACCCGGCCTACCTTTTGTCTACTCCCGGTCTGTTAAGACTGCAGCATGCCGTGCTGCATCAGGAAACCCCACCAGGGAATGCCGAGGAACATGTGGATTAAAAACGTGCACAGCGCCACGAGCGTACCGATGGTCCACCATGACCTGATGTCGTTATACCCAGCGGCGAAGATAATCGGCCCCGCCGCGCCGCCATAGTGCGTGATGCAACCCCCATAGGAGTTGGAAAACAGAATGGCGAGGGCAAGCAGAACGGGTGCCGTTCCGGTGACCAGCCCCACGGTGGCAAAGACCGGCACCATCGCCGCGACGTATGCTCCGCCGGAGGCAAAGAAATAGCGAACCAGCACGCTGAGAAACACGATAATAACGATGGTCATGTTCCCCGCGCTGAGAAAATCGAGGTGCGCTGACAGGAAATCAGCCAGCCAGCGGAAAAATCCCTCCTTGCTCAGCGTGGCGCTAAGACCGATGATGCCCCCGTACCACATCAGAGTATTCCAGCCACCTTTGTTTTTCTGTACGTCGCTCCAGCCGATAATATTAAACAGCAGCGCTGCCCCCATCGCGATAATAGCGACGGCGGATTCATTTAGCCCAAGGTGACGAGAGAAAATCCAGCCTAATAACGCGGCGATAAAAATTACCACCAGCCCCTTCTCTTTGATGCTCATTGCCCCGAGGCTTTGCAGGCCGTTGGTCGCAATGGCGACATTATCAATATGTTTAATTTCCGGGGAGGCAACCCGGTAGCAAATATAGGGAATGATACACAGCATCAATAACCCCAGCGGGGCCCCTGCCAGCATCCAGCCGATCCAGCTAATATGAATATGGAAGATATCTGAAATTAGCTGTAGCGCTAACGCGTTTCCGGCAAAGCCCGTTAAAAACATATAGCTGGTCGTTTTAGTCACCATATAGACATTGACCATTAAATAACGCCCAGCCCTGCACGGTGTCTCTTTTGGTGTCGAGCCTAATACCGTCGCGATGCTGTTAATAATAGGAAAAACCACGCCGCCTGCCCGCGCGGTATTTGATGGGGTGGCGGGTGCCAGCACCAAATCCAGCAAGGCGGTCACATACCCCAGCCTCAGCGTCGTGCTGCCAAACTTGAGGATGAACCAGTAGGCAAGCCGTTTCCCGAGCCCCGTAGTAACAAAGGCCGCGCTCAGCGTAAAGGCGCTAAACACCAGCCAGGTCGTGCCCGAGGCGTATCCGCTCAGGACATCCATTGATTTCACTGGAGAATCCGGGAATTTTGTTACGGTAAAACAGGTTAATGCCACCGCGACCAGCATGATGACGGGTTCGGGATACGGTTTAATGACCAGCCCAACGATAGCGGACAGATATATGCCTGCCAGTATCCACGCCTCTTTGGTTAATCCATCAGGCGGAGGAATAAATATTGATAATAATATTATTATGGCAAGTAAGATTGTTTTTAAAACATTGGGATTAAGCATATCTCACCCATGAGAAAAGGGTCCCTGAATAGCGGAGGCCGCTCCTGAGAGAAGCCTCCACCGATTAAATGCATTTATCAAATAAATAACTTACAGTCACACGCTAACAATATTGATATTATCACCCTCCCTGGTCTGATATTCGGTAAGAGTATCAAAACTGAGATAGCGATAGATATTTTCATGCGCATAGTGAAGTTTATCCGTATAGCTAAAATATTCTTCAACGGTTGGCATTTTCCCGAGCATGGCCGCGACGGTGCTTAATTCAGCTGAGGCAAGGAATACTTTCGCATTCGTTCCCAGACGATGCGGGAAATTTCGGGTGGACGTTGATACCACGCAGCTCCCTTCACGCACCCTCGCCTGGTTCCCCATGCACAGGGAGCAGCCCGCGGGCTCGATTCTCGCCCCTGCTTTAATAAACTGATTAAAATAGCCCTCGCGGGAGAGCTGCTGGGCATCCATTTTTGTCGGCGGTGCGAGCCACAGGCGCGCCTGGTTTTGGCTGGCACCGGCCATGATTTCACCCGCAGCGCGGAAGTGACCGATGTTTGTCATGCAGGAGCCAATGAACACCTCTTCAACAGGAGTGCTGGCAACCTCCGAAAGTAGCCGGGCATCGTCCGGATCGTTCGGGGCGCAGACCACCGGCTCGGTGATTTCATTGAGATCGATCTCAATCACTACCGCATATTCCGCGTCAGGATCGGCGCGGAGCAGCGACGGGTTAGCCAGCCACGCCTCGATTTCAGCAATGCGTCGTTCAAGCGTGGCGGCGTTCTGATACCCCTGCTTAACCATCCAGCGCAGAAGAGCCGCATTGGAGCGCAGATATTGCGCGACATTCTCTTCCGCCAGGCGCATAACGCACGCGGCGGCGGACCGTTCGGCGGAGGCGTCAGCCAGTTCAAACGCCTGCTCTGCGCTTAATGCTTCCAGGCCTTCAATTTCGAGGATCCGGCCCGAGAAAACGTTGCGCTTATTCTTTTTCTCGACCGTCAACAGCCCCTGCTTTCTGGCGTAGAGCGGAATGGCATGCACCAGGTCGCGCAGGGTGATCCCTTTCTGCATCTCGCCCGTAAAGCGCACCAGCACCGATTCAGGCATATCCAGCGGCATGATGCCGGTAGCGGCAGCGAACGCCACCAGCCCGGAGCCGCCCGGGAAGGAGATCCCCAGCGGAAAGCGGGTATGGGAGTCGGCACCCGTGCCTACCGTATCCGGCAGCAGCATGCGGTTAAGCCACGAGTGGATAATGCCGTCGCCCGGCTTAAGCGCCACCCCATTCCGGCGGGTGATAAACTGCGGCAGGGTTTCATGGAGCTGGACATCTACCGGCTTAGGGTACGCAGAGGTGTGGCAGAAAGACTGCATCACCAGGTCGGCTGAAAACGTGAGGCAGGCAAGGTCGGTCAGCTCGTCGCGCGTCATCCCGCCGGTGGTGTCCTGAGAGCCGACGGTAGCGATTTTCGGCTCGCAATACTGCCCGGGGCGGATCCCCGCCACGCCGCAGGCTTTACCCACCATTTTCTGCGCCAGCGTAAAGCCGGTTGCGGATGGCGCAGGTGAAGCGGGCGTGCGGAATACCGCTGAAGGCTCAAGCTTCAGCGATTCCCGCGCTTTCGCCGTCAGGCTGCGTCCGATAATCAACGGGATCCGCCCGCCGGCGCGCACTTCGTCCAGCAGCACTTCGGTTTTAAGGGTAAAGGTCGTCACCAGCCGCTGGCTTTCTGTCTCACGAATTTCGCCCTTGTACGGGTAAAGATCGATCAGCATCCCGGTCGTCAGCGCGGAGACATCCATCTCTACCGGCAGCGCGCCGGAATCCTCCAGGGTGTTGAAGAAAATGGGCGCGATTTTGCCGCCAAACACAAACCCGCCGTTACGTTTATTCGGCACAAACGGAATATCGTTCCCGATGTGCCACAGGATGGAGTTGGTGGCGGATTTACGTGAGGATCCGGTCCCCACGACGTCACCGACGTACGCCAGCGGGCAGCCCGAGGCTTTCAGTTCTGCCAGCTGGCGCAAAGGGCCGCGCGCGCCGGGTTCATCAGGTGCTACCCCTTCCCTGACGTTACTGAGCATGGAGAGCGCGTGCAGCGGAATATCAGGACGTGACCACGCCTCCGGTGCCGGAGACAAATCGTCGGTATTGGTCTCACCGGGAACCTTAAACACCTTCAGGGTAATTTTTTCAGGCATGGCCGGACGGCGCGTGAACCACTCGGCATTTGCCCAGGAGTGAAGCACCTCTTTTGCCCGGACGTTGCCGCTCTTCGCTTTGGCTTCCACCTGGCTGAATTTTTCAAAGATCAGGATGGTAGAAGAAAGCTGCTCGGCGGCCAGCGGCGCGAGGTTCGGATGGTCAAGAAGCTCAATCAGCGGCTGGACGTTATAGCCACCCTGCATGGACCCCAGCAGCGCTGTGGCCGCGTCGGGAGAAAGCCCGTTTACACGGTATTCCTGCAACGCCACCTTAAATAAAAAATCGGCTTTTAGCTTAGCAGCGGGATCAACGCCCGGCGGGACGCTGTGGGTTAATAAAGCCAATAATTGTGGATGATGTGCGGACACATCATTTATTAAACGATGAATAAGTGCTTCGGTTTGTTCCGCCGTTAACGGTTTCGCCGGAATACCCGACTCAGCGCGCGCGTTCTGGTGCTGATGATAATCATCTAACATAGGTTCTCCTGTTAAAGCTAAAGTTGTTCGCAAAATTCTGTTAATCGTTCGAGTCCATACGGCCATTCGCCAAAACCGGACTCAGAATTAATATGTCCGGCCTCACCGATATCGATGAGATGGCCGCGCCAGCGCGTAGCCCAATAGTGAGCGCGCGCAAAAGGCATCAGAGGATCGTTTCGGCTGGCAAATATGATGCAGGGGACGGGTAATGGCGTTGGCTGAATGGCCTCTTCAAGTCCGAAAAAAGCAGGCTCTGCCGGTGCGACCATCACCACCCCGGCTACGTTTACCCGCCGCGTTTGCAGCAGCCGACAGGACGCCAGCGCGCCAAAGCTGTGGCCGACGAGAATGGCGGGCAGCGGGCACACTGCCAGCTCGCGGGTAATGGCCGAGACCCAGTTTTCGATATCGGGCTCTAACCAGTTTCTCTGCTGGATCCGTTTCCAGAAGGGAAAACGCCGCCCCCAGCAGCTTTGCCAGTGATGTTCATCGCTGTCTCTGAGCCCCGGGACCAGAACAAGGGTGTAAACCTTACTGAGCTGCAGCAGGCGTTGTTCAATCATGACGTTTTCCTGTTACGCTATTCGCGATTATTCGGGTGGAAACTGCGACAATAGCCAGCCAACGGAAATAAGATCGGCGCTACCGCCGGGGCTTAAATTGCGTTTGATAAATTCCGCGTCCATTCTGAGCAGCGCGTTAACCAATTTATCCGCCGGGAGACGTCTTATTTTTAATAGCCGCTTCGCATAGCGTCTGGCGTAGTTCAGACCTTTTATTCCCCCACGGGAAACCAAGTTGGTATCCGGATTCGCGGCCATCAAACCCAGCAGCATCCTCAAGAGCGCCACGTCTTCGGATTCGCCCTGACGCAACGCGTTGTGCAGGTGCGGGAGACCCGCCTGGCGGACGGTCATAAAACCGCTGGCCGCTTCCCCTCTCGCCCCGGTAAAGCCGTATGCCTGGAACTGCTGCTCGCCCTTCGTTCTGGCGATGCCTGTCGTTTTTAGCTCCTGCTCAACGATGCCGGTACAGATAATGCGGGTCTCACGGCATAAACCGCGCTGCGTGAGCGTTTCATCCCTTTGCGTCAGACGTCCCGCCGCGGCGCACAGCAGCCCCAGCGAGAAGATCCCGCCTTTATGGGTATTCACCCCACCAGTGGCGTTAAACATCGCCTGCTCGCAGGCCAGGCCGGTCGGTCTTATGGCCCGCAGCGTTTGCGGGCCAGCAAGACGAGCCGTCTCTCTGCCAACGTGAAAGAAGGTTGAGAACCATGGGGCAATCGCCGCGATGCTGGCCATGAACAGCGCAAAATCCATGTCCCTATGCGCCCCGCTGTTTACGCGATCCACCAGACCCGGCTTCGGGGTTAAGCGAATTTCCCGATACATGGCCTCGGCAGCCAGCTCAGCGAAGGTGCGCTGAACGTCTGGCGCTTTACATCTGGCAAGCGAAGTAGTCATCGGTTAACTCCTCGATTACGCGCGCGAGTTCGGCCTGCGAATGACGCCGCGCGCGCGAGCAAACGTGGGCCGGTTCATGACAGATAAAGCAACTGCGCATCGGCTGCTGGATGGCGTTTCTTTTCAGCAGTCCCGTTTTCGGACAAAACACGTCGATGTCCCACAGGCGCCCCAGAGGATGGTTATCCTCAAGATGCGCCGTGACGTGTTTTATCATCCACGCGGGAGCCGACACCGACCAGAGCGCTTCGGGGCCGGTGGCCGGCTGCAGGATCTGATGCCGGCAGACCGTCCACTGATGGGTGCGGAATACCTCGCCGAGCGCCTGATTCGCGGCGGCCATCACCCGCCTGGCCAGGTCGGTATCCTTCACCTCCCCCGGCCAGACCAGCGTGACGGATACAACCGTATGTTCCGACTGAAACAGCCACGCCTGCTGCCGACGGGCTCGCTGCTCTCTGGCGCTCATTACCTGTTCCAGAGAGACTTTCGCGTTCGAGGCTTTATCCGTCATGACGATTACTCCTTCACCTGGCGAACCACGTCGATCACGCTGCCGTCGCGGTAGCGCACCACGCCGACGATACGGTCAGTGAACTCAACAGGCTTAGGTTCACCCGAGATGAGCAGCGCCTTTTGATACAACGCGTCGATGTCGACAACGGCCAGCCCGGCGTTAATCAGGCGTTCGCGAATTTCCGGGCGCGCCGGGTTAACGGCAATACCGTGATCGGTAACCAAAACGTCAATACTTTCGCCCGGCGTCACCAGGGTGGTGACCTGCCTGACGACGGTAGGAATGCGGCTGCGGATCAGCGGGGCAACCACGATGGTGAGATTTGCCGCCGCGGCGACGTCGCAGTGTCCGCCCGACGCGCCGCGCATCACGCCGTCGGAGCCGGTCAGGACATTAACGTTGAACTGGGTATCCACCTCCAGCGCGCTGAGGATTACCACGTCCACCCTGTCGCAGCAGGCGGCTTTTGCGGCCGGGTTCGCATAAACGTTGGTGGAGATCTCCACGTGGTCGGGATTGACCGCCATCGAGGCTGCAGCCGCGCCGTCAAAGCTTTGCGTATCGAGGATCTTTTCAATTAACCCTTTCTGATGCAGATCGACAATGCTGCCGGTGATCCCGCCGAGCGCGAAGCGGGCGACAATATTGTGCTTGCGCATACGGGTTTCCATAAACCGCGTGCAGGCGGTTGACGCCGCCCCTGAACCGGTCTGAATGGAAAAGCCGTTGCGGAAATAGCCGGAGTGTTCGATAACGTCGGCGGCAGAGCGTGCAATCATTAGCTCGCGCGGATTGCTGGTCACCCTGGCGGCACCGACGCTGATTTTTGCCGGGTCGCCGACGCTCTCAATCTGCACAACATAGTCAACCTGATCCTGAACGATACTGGCTGGCAGGTTGGGGAACGGCTTCAGGGTTTCGGTGAGCAAGACCACCTTTCTGGCATATTTCGCGTCGACCATCGCATAGCCGAGAGAGCCGCACTGCGATGTACCGCCGTTGCCGCTGGCATTGCCGTATTCATCGCTGCACGAGACCGCCAGAAACGCGACATCAATGGCTATTTCGCCCTGCTGAATCAAATTCACCCGCCCGCCGTGGGAGTGGATCTGCACCGGCTCGTCCATCAGCCCGTGCGAAATCGCATCCGCCAGTTCGCCGCGCATCCCGGAGGTGTAGATTTTGCCGATCACGCCATTGCGAATGTGCTCAATAAGCGGCGTATTGCAGGACATTAATGAGCTTGACGCGAGCGTGATGCCTTTCAGGCCGCGCTGGGCCAGCTTGTCCATCACGTAATTGATGACCTTATCCCCTTCGCGAAAGGCGTGATGAAAAGAGACGGTCATGCCGTCATGAAGATCGCAGCGGGCCAGCACATCGTCCACGCTGGTAAACAGTTTGCGCTGATACTTTTGCTGGCTGTCAGCAAGATAAGGCGTCGTCGCGTTAGCGCCGCTGAAGGCGACGTACTCACGGCGAGAGCCAGGAATGTGGTGCAGGGTTTCAGTTTGGTTTTTCATTTTTCATCCTGTCGCTTGCGGTAAAGGGGGTTACTGACGAATGCCGGAGGCATTTTTGCGTTCGATCACGACGCGGGCATGGTTGATGATTGGCGCATCGATCATTTTGCCGTTCAGCGAAATCACCCCCAGTCCGTTGCGTTCCCCCTCTTCTGCGGCGGCAAGCACGCGCTCTGCGTAATCCACCTCTTCCTGCGTTGGCGCGTAGGCGTTGTGAAGAATTTCAATTTGTCGCGGGTTAATCAGCGATTTACCGTTGAAGCCCATCCGGCGGATGAGATCCACTTCCTTCAGGAAACCGGCCTCGTCGTTCACATCGGCGTACACCACGTCGAAGGCGTCAATACCGGCTCCGCGCGCGGCATGTAATACGGCGCAGCGGGCATAGAACAGCTCTGTCCCGTCGCCCCGCTCGGTTTGCATATCCATCACGTAGTCAAAGGCGGCCAGCGCAATACCCATCAGGCGGTCGGAGGATTTCGCAATCGCGACAGCGTTAATCACGCCAACGGCAGATTCTATCGCCGCCATTAATTTCGTTGAGCCAACGGGACGTCCGCAGGTTTCTTCAATGCGGACGATTTCGCGTTCGAGCTGATGAATATCTTCCGGGGAATCGGTTTTGGGTAAACGAATGACATCGACACCCGCCCTGACGGCGGCTTCCAGATCTTTTAATCCAAAAGGCGTATTCAGGGGATTAATTCTGACAACGGTTTCAATATCGCTGTACATCGGATGTTGCAGGGCATGGAATACCAGAAGACGGGCGCTGTCTTTTTCTTTTAGCGCGACGGCATCTTCCAGATCAAACATTATGGAATCAGGTTTATAGATAAATGCCGTTGAAAGCATGGCGGCACTTGAACCGGGAATAAATAACATACTGCGGCGTAACTTTTTCATTATAACGTTTCCCATGCAATGTCTTCCCGGGCCATTCCTCTGAGCAGAGCAGCCTGCACGCGGGCGCGGATCACGCAGTCCAGCGCGCCTTTATCATCAATAACGACAAGCCCCTGCTCGATGTTGAACGCGGCCAGGGTTTCATTGACAACCTCAGTAATTCTGTCGCCAAATTGCTTATACACTTCGCTCTGGATGACCACATCCAGCCCGCTCTCGACGGGACTGACCTTGACCATCAGGTCGCTGGACTCCAGCGTTCCCGCCATTGCGGCTTGCACAATTTTCATATCAATTTTCCTGTGATAACGCGGTTAAACCGCTGCCGACATCGGTTCGGATAAACAGGGCTGATGCTGTACCTCTTTATTCAGAAACGCGCGCGTGGTGGCCGGCACCATGCGGCTGGCGGCAGAGAGTTTGTTTTCATTTAATAAACGACGAACGGCTGAAGCCGACACCGGCACATTATTGCCATCCGTTCTTCTTTCTATTTCGTGTACGCTGATACGCGGCGCCGAACACGTTTCGTCTTCCAGCCAGCGGTGCATCGCCCGGTTATATCCCGCGGTTAACGGGCAGAACGGTTCGGTACCGACAAAACGATGATTAATATTCAGCGCGGGGGCGATGTAATTTCTGAAAAGCATCAGATCAATAGCGGCGTAGGCTTTATCGATGACCTGCTTATCTTTTAAGAAATAGCCCGGGAATGTGCCGCGAGAAATAATGTATGCCGACCCCGGATGCACAGTGACATTTTGCAGCTGCCGCGATCCGTCTCTGACCATCGCAAACCGTTCTTTAAACGAAAAAGCGGAGACATCTTCCTGCACCACGAAAACATGCAGCCAGTCGCACCGGCTGGCCGCATGCTCGATAAGATATTGATGGCCCAGGGTGAACGGATTCGCGTTCATCACAATCGCGCCAATGTTTTGCCCCGGCATGAAATGATGGCGACGCAGCTGGCTGCAGTAACGATGAATACCGACCGGCGTATTCTCCATTAACGCCGCACAGTTCTCGATCGTCACCAGGGGATAAAACCCACATCCGCGAAATGACCTTACGTTATCCGGGCAGGTAAAAAGAAAGAGCTGATGTTCGCCGTTTTGTGCCGCCAGCAGTTCGGCCTCATGAATTAACGTCAGGCTTAACGACGTGCCCCGCCACCCGGCATCCACGGCGATGCATTTCAGCGTATTACCCGCAATGCCGGTGCAGGCGACAAGCTGACGCTGATAGCGCGCAACGATAAATTGCTCAATATCGTTATCAATGCCTAAACCGTTGCGGGCCAGGAAGCGGGCTGCCTCCTCTCTGGCCTGAGCGTTACCGGCTTTAATCACCTCAAATTCTGGCGTAGTGGCGGTGTACATCGTCTCTCTCCTGAGCGTCTAGACGGTTAATTCTTGCTGCTGGGGTTGCGCTTCCACGATGGTGTTCATCAGGCGGCCAACGTTTTCGATTTCGACTTCGACGCGATCGCCATCGCGCATAAACAGAGGCGGATTACGTTTTTTCCCGACG
The DNA here is from genome assembly GCF_018383635.1 of Enterobacter sp. 120016. NCBI lineage: Bacteria > Pseudomonadati > Pseudomonadota > Gammaproteobacteria > Enterobacterales > Enterobacteriaceae > Enterobacter > Enterobacter sp. 120016. The sequence continues at coordinate 202,634 of NZ_JAHAWC010000001.1, forward strand.
CCGCCGGGCGAGCCGGTAATGATGACGTCCCCGGCACTGAGGGAGGTGAACGTGCTGATATAGGCAATGAGATCTGCCACTTTGTGTATCATGCTGCCGGTGGAGTCATTCTGGACCAGCATGCCGTTCAGCCAGGTGTGGATGGTCAATGCGTGAGGATCGGGGATCTCATCCGCCGTGGTCATATACGGGCCGAAGGCTCCGGTTTGCTTCCAGTTTTTACCGGCGGTGAACCAGGCGTGCTGCCAGTCGCGGACGGAACCATCCATGTAGCAGCTGTAGCCTGCGACGTGGCTGAGTGCGTTTTCGACGTCAATTCGGGTGCCGGGTTTACCGATGATCACGGCCAGCTCGCCTTCGTAATCAAACTCGCTGGAGAGAATCGGTTTTAAAACCGGCCGCGCATGTCCGGTTTGGGAATCAGGAAAGCGGATAAACAGCGTGGGGGCATTATTCGTCTCGGCAAATTCTTTTCTTTTTTCAGCGTAATTCATCCCAACGCAGAAAATCTTTCCCGGCTCTTCAATCACGGGCAGGAAGGTAATGTCTTCAGGCATCATATCCACAGGGCAATCGTGATATTGCCTGGCGACGTCAACCGCATCCCATTGCAGAAGGTCTTTTAAAGTCGCATAGTGATGGCCGATTTTATTACCCAGATCGATAATGCCGGACTGCGTATAAATTCCGTAGCTTTTACGGCCATGATGAATATAGCTTGCTAATTTCATAATAATACCCGTTTGATAGACGTGCTCATTCTGTGTTCACGCCCCGAGGCGTGAACACATTGCCATGCTATTTATTCAGCTGACTGCGCTGGAACCAGTACCGGTTTATTGCCAGATGCCAGATACGTTGCCACCACAACGCCCACGCCCAGTAATGCCAGAATAAATCCTGTCATTCCCTGCCAGCCCATTGAGTGGAAGACAAAACCGTTGATAAAACCAATAACCGAACCGCCCATGTAGTAGAAGAATAAATAGAGCGCGACGGCCTGGCCTCTTGCATGCGTTGCATTTTTACTGACCCAGCTTAAACCGATAGAGTGGCAGCCGAAGAAACAGCCGGTAAAAATTACAGCGCCAACAATAAAGGTGACGACATTTGACGTCAGCGTCAGCAGCATCCCTAAGGCCATCATCAGGAACAGCACGCGCAGGACTTTCATGGCGCCATATTTCGCCGATAAGCGACCTGCCTGCGGAGCCGTAAAGAAGCTCAGGGCGAAGCTAAAGGAGAGCAGACCCGCGTTTGCCGGTGAAATATGGAACGGCTCGCCTTTCAGGAAGAAGGCCAGATAGTTATACAGTGAGGTAAATGCGCCGAAAATAATGAAGCTGATAACAAACGCCAGCGCCAGATTTTTGTTTTTGAAATGCGATGCCGCACCTTTTACCATGCGCATCACGTTAAGACTTTGCGTAGGCGTGAAGTTCTTCGATTCTGGCAGCAGGAACTTCACCAGAATGGCAACCGCAATCAGGCTGACCGCAAACCCGTAAAAGATGATATTGATTGAAACGTGATCGATCAGCTGGCTGGCAACAATACGCCCGGACATACCGCCCATCGAATTACCAAAGACAAAATATCCCGTTACGATGCCTGCCGCCACCGGGGCGACCTCTTCACTGATATAGGCGGTTGCCGCCGCCGCGATGCCGCTCAGCGCCAGACCAATCACCGCACGCAGCGCCACCAGCATCGCCCAGGATTCCACCAGCGGGCAGAGTAGCGTCAGAATGCCGCCCAGCAGGAGGGAGACGATAATTAACCGCTTCCTGCCATAGCGATCGGATAACGTCCCGGTAAACAGAAGCCCAATTGCCAGCAATGCCGTTTCTGCGGATAAGATAATACTCACCTGGCTGACCGGGACATTATATTCCACAGCAAGCATCGGGAGCAGTGGCTGAATAAAAAACAACGAAGCTAGTTCCGCAAGTCCGGATAATGCCAGGGCCAGAATCACGCGAATATTTGCGCTGGCTTTTACCGGTTCGGGCGCGTTCAGGGTATTGTTAGCATGCGTTAACGCCATAATAACCTCAGTATTATAGTTAAGGTACAGAATGTATTTTTTAAGATGGAAAGTTTTTTAGTTCAGACTTTAATCAATCAACTTCAGAGAGCATTTTTTCTGGCACGCAAACGACGCCTTCAAATAATTTTCGCGACGTGCGAATAACCGCTGCCCGTGTATTTTCGATATTATTTCCGTCCCTCAGCAGCGATACGGATATTTTTCCACTGGGGTGTTCAATATCAATAATGTTGGTAAAGCGTTCCTTTGGACGATCGGCAACAATTTTTGCGGCGACGGAACCTTCAATAAGCGTCGCGGTTGAGATACCAATCGAGCCGGTAATCGCCAGTGATTTATGGCAGGTATGCGGCATGAAATAGCGCACCTGAAGCGTTCCGCCGTTACGCGCGCGGCTGAGAAGAACCGGTTTAGGGATCACCTTGTTTGACACGTCCCCTAACCCCATCGCCGCGCCAGCCTGACGGCGCAGGTTCTCCAGCCTTTCCTTAAACGCCCTGTCGCCATCTAATTCTGCCGGTGACTCCCCGCCTGTTTTGCCCAGCGCCGACGCGTCAATCAGGACCATCGGCATCGCCATATCAATACAGGTGACTTCGATACCGTCGAACACGTTTGTCACGCTGTCCGTTGGCAGCAGTTTCCCGGTTTTCGACCCCGCAGAATTCAGGAAGGTTAAGCCAATCGGTGCCGCTGTACCCGGCACACCGTCGATCTGTGTATCGCCTTCATACACGACGCGATGCTCAGGCGTTTGTACTTCTGCGTCGACCAGCGTTCCGGTGTTGAGATTGCGGATACGCACCGTCGTCACCGGGCTTTGCGCCTTCACCAGCCCTTTTTCAATGGCAAAGGGGCCGACGGCACAGAGCATATTGCCGCAGTTTGGCGTGGTATCGACGCGACGTTCGTTCACCATCACCTGGGCGAATAAGTAATCCACATCCGCGTCCGGGCTGTCGGAAGCACTGACGATCGCCACCTTACTGGTTTGCGGGCTTCCACCGCCTATGCCGTCAATTTCGAGTTCATGGCCTGCACCCATCAGGCTGAGTAAAACCGCGTCACGCGCTTCGGTTTCCGCAGGCAGATCGCTGGCCAGAATGACCGGGCCTTTTGAGGTACCGCCACGCATTAATACGCAAGGGATCTTTAACATGTCTTTTTCTCATTTCGCGTTTATCAGGAACGCAATAAGGTTTTCACACTCCCGTTGATAACTCTAATGTCAAAAAAAGCAGGATTAATACGCTTTGCGTATTAATAGCCCTTGCGTTACCGTGGGTATAGGCAAGCAATAATCGGGTGCGGATATGCAGCATGAATTACAGGGAATACAAGCGTTTGTAAAAATTGCAGAAATCGGATGTTTTACAAAAGCGTCGCAATTTCTTCACATTTCACAACCGGCTTTAACACGCAGAATTCAGAAGCTCGAAGAGAGTCTGGGGACCACGCTGTTTGAACGGTCCACGCGCAGCGTCAAGCTCACAACCGTGGGAAGGGAATTTTTACCTAAGGCAAAGAATTTAATCGATTTTTATGAAAGCGCGATCCTGAGTATTAAAGAGATGGCGACGCATCAGGCAGGGGTTATTACCGTTTCCTGTATCCCTACCGCCGCGTTCTATTTTCTGCCTTCAGTGATACGAGATTATAACAATGACTACCCAAACATCCGTATCCGCATACTTGAGCACAGTGCCAGCGATTGTCTCGAAGCGGTGTTAAATGGCGACGCAGATTTCGGCATAAATATGATAAACGTCACACATCCAAATATTGATTTTGCGCCGCTGGTGAATGAACCCTTTGTTCTGGCATGTCGACGAGACAACGCGCTGGCGAAAAAACCGCTGGTGACATGGGACGATCTGGCGGGCATGAAGCTGATTGGGGTGAGGCGCTCCAGCGGGAACCGATCGCTTATCGATCAGGCGTTCGAGAAAATGGCCTGGAAACCGAACTGGTTTTATGAAGTGCGTCATCTGTCAACGTCGCTGGGGATGGTGGAAGCGGGTCTTGGCGTGTCTGTCGTTCCCAGCCTGGCGATGCCGACCGACGAACATCATGTCCTTGTCAGCCGTCCGCTGATTGAACCCGTGATAAGGCGTACGCTGGGCCTCGTGCAGCGCCGCGAAACGACCCTGAGCCCGGCGGCGGAAAAATTCCGGGAGCTGATTTTACACCTGTGGTCAGGCGAAAACAGCAGCCCCTGGATCGGCAAGTTTACTCAGCTGTAAACCCTGGAACGGTAAAGGGGCCTGTGCCCCTTTGCGTATTATTTCCCGGCCTGAGGATGTGTATCAAAGCCCGCCATTACCGCCGTCAGCTCCGCCAGTGAAAATCCGTGCTTTGCATCGTCAACGCTTAGTCCAAAGCGTTCCTGCATCAGCTGGTAAAGCGCCTTTGCATCTGGCAGATGGATCTGCTCTTCAACGTGGCCATTCTGCCAGTGGGTAAAGTTGAAGTTAGTTAACGTCAGCTTGCCGCCGTCAGGCAGATGGCGACACATCAACAGATGATGACGGAAATGCGACTGCGGCCAGTGCGCCGACCAGAAATTCCCCATCACGTAATCACTGAAATACTGCGTTGTGAGGTCAAACTGATACATGGACTGCCAGTGCTCGTGGTGACGGAACTGCAGCACCCAGTCATTACCCTCGCTCAGCAGTCGATACAGCCCGTGCGGCGTCTCTTGTTCTTCACTGGCGAGCAGACGAATCGGCGCCGTCAGCGTCTGGCCGCCAAAGCCGACATCGGCAATCCAGCGCTCACCGTTAAGCTCGACCAATAGCAGGCGGTGCGTGCGCGGGGGCATTTGCGGCGGACTCGCTAATACCACGCGTCCCAGCACGCTACGCACCGTAAACCCGACCTCGCGCAATACGCGTTCGAACAGGCCGTTTTGCTCAAAGCAGTACCCTCCGCGACGTGCGGCGACCAGCTTGTCGACCAGGCACCGATCGTCAAGCTGGATTTCGCGCGGCAGAACGACATCAATATTCTCAAAAGGGATCGCACAGTTGTGATGTAAATGCAGCGCGCGCAGGGTGTCGATATCCACTCGTGTCGGTTGCGTCCAGCCGATGCGGGCGAAATAGGCGGTCAGGAATGGGGACATGAATCAGTTTCCTTTGATTGTGATGTTCTGTTTATAAACTAATTTTACGCACTCACTTTGATTTCCGTGCTTTTTCGTCATACTCATCGGTGTAGATGAGGAGATCCTAATGAGCCACTTTCGACCTGTTGAATTACGTCACGCCAGCCGTCTGCTGAACCACGGCCCTACTGTGCTTATCACCAGTCGGGATGAAAGCCTCGACAGACGCAACGTGATGGCCGCCGCATGGTCAATGCCCGTTGAGTTTGAGCCGCCGCGTATCGCAATAGTAGTAGATAAAAGTACCTGGTCACGTGAGCTGATTGAACGCAGCGGGAAATTTGGCATCGTCATCCCCGGCGTGGCGGCGGCCAACTGGACATACGCGGTCGGTAGCGTCAGCGGGCGCGATGAAGACAAATTCAACTGCTACGGGATCCCGGTCGTGACCGGTCCTGAACTTGGCCTGCCGGTGATTGAAGAAAAATGTCTGGCGTGGATGGAGTGTCGGTTATTACCCGTCACCTCCGCGGCAGAAAAATACGATACGCTGTTTGGGGAAGTGGTTTCAGCGGCAGCCGATGAACGCGCGTTTGTCGCCGGACGCTGGCAGTTTGACGAGGATAAGCTGAATACCCTGCATCATCTTGGAGCCGGGACGTTTGTGGCGAGCGGGAAGATGGTGAAGGCGCTGGATTGAAAAAACCCTCCCCCTATTGGGAGAGGGTGACCGTATTACTTCGCACGTCGTGAAATAATCTCATCCGCAACATTCCGCGGTGCTTCCGCAAAATGATGGAACTCCATCGTATACGTCGCGCGACCCTGCGACATCGAGCGCAATGTCGTGGCATAACCAAACATCTCTGCGAGCGGCACGTCTGCACGAATAATCTGGCTTCCGTACTGCTCGGCCATCCCCTGCACCATGCCGCGGCGGGAAGAGAGATCGCCCATAATGTTACCGGCGTACTCTTCCGGTGTTTCCACCTCCACGTGCATGACTGGCTCGAGAATCACCGGATCCGCCCTGCGGGCGCCCTCTTTGAAGCCGAGGATCGCCGCCATGCGGAACGCCATCTCCGAGGAGTCAACGTCGTGATACGAGCCAAACGTCAGCGTCGCTTTCACATCAACTACCGGATAGCCCGCCAGCACGCCGCTGTTCATCGCTTCCCGCAGCCCTTTCTCAACGGACGGGATATACTCGCGCGGTACCACGCCGCCCTTGGTGGCATCTTCAAATTTAAAACCGCTTCCAGGCTCCAGCGGCTCCAGGCTCAGCACCACATGGCCGTACTGCCCTTTACCGCCGGACTGACGGACAAATTTGCCTTCGATATCCTTCACCGCTTTACGCAGGGTTTCACGGTAGGTCACCTGCGGACGACCGATGTTCGCCTCGACGCCAAACTCACGCTTCATGCGGTCAACGATAATCTCGAGGTGTAGCTCACCCATCCCGGAGATAATGGTCTGGCCGGACTCTTCGTCAGTATGCAGGCGGAAAGACGGATCTTCCGCTGCCAGACGCTGCAAGGCAATCCCCATTTTCTCCTGATCGGCCTTGGTTTTCGGCTCGATCGCCAGCGAGATAACCGGATCCGGGAACTCCATGCGTTCAAGCGTGATGACGGCATTAGGGTCGGTCAGCGTGTCGCCGGTCGTGACATCTTTCAGCCCCACGCAGGCCGCGATATCCCCGGCGCGCAGTTCGTCCACCTCGTGGCGATCGTTGGCATGCATCAGCACGATACGCCCGATACGCTCTTTCTTCCCTTTCACCGGGTTGTACACCGCGTCGCCTTTGCGCAGCACGCCAGAGTACACGCGGATAAAGGTCAGTTGCCCGACGTACGGGTCGCTCATCAGCTTGAACGCCAGGGCGGAGAACGGCTCATCATCGCTTGGATGACGCTCCGCGTGCTGTCCTTTTTCATCCACGCCATCAATAGCAGGCACGTCCAGCGGCGACGGCATGAGCTCAATCACCGCATCGAGCATGCGCTGTACGCCTTTATTCTTGAACGCGCTGCCGCACAGCATCGGCTGGATTTCGCCCGAGATGGTGCGAATACGCAGCCCCCTGATGATTTCCGCTTCGTCGAGCTCGCCCGTCTCCAGGTATTTATCCATCAGATCGTCGCTGGCTTCCGCCGCCGCAGAGACCATTTTCTCCCGCCATTCCCGGGCGGTGCTGACTAAATCATCCGGCACGGGCGCGTAGGTAAATACCATGCCCTGCGTCGCATCGTCCCACAGAATGGTGCGCATCTTGATGAGGTCCACCACGCCGGTGAAATGATCTTCGGCACCCACCGGGATGACAATCGGCACCGGGTTGGCCTTCAGGCGTTCCTGCATCATGCGTACGACACGGAAGAAATCAGCGCCCGGACGGTCCATTTTGTTGACGAAGGCCAGTCGCGGAACGTGATATTTATTGGCCTGACGCCAGACGGTTTCGGACTGCGGCTGCACGCCGCCCACGGAGTCATACACCATTACGGCACCGTCGAGTACGCGCATGGAACGTTCCACTTCAATGGTGAAATCCACGTGCCCCGGGGTGTCGATGATGTTGATCCGGTGCGGCTCATATCCTCTGTCCATACCCGGCCAGAAGCAGCTTACAGCCGCAGAGGTAATCGTGATCCCGCGCTCTTGCTCCTGCGCCATCCAGTCAGTGGTTGCCGCGCCATCGTGTACTTCACCCAGCTTGTGGCTCATCCCGGTGTAAAACAGGATGCGCTCAGTGGTGGTAGTTTTACCGGCATCGATATGCGCGGAGATACCGATGTTGCGATAACGTTCGAGAGGGATGGGTCGGGGCATGATATTTCCTTAAGTCTTATGACTTGTCTGTGACGACCAGGATGGTCGTGCATTCGTTCGTTTGCTATAATAGTCCTATTGTACGAGTATTATCGAACTATTTTTTAACGGTTGACCTATTGTTGATATAGCTCAATCTGACGCCAAACGCAGGAAAACGATGATCCCAAACCACCCTGAAACTGAACAAATACTGCTGGAAAATGTGCTGTTTGCCCTCGGAAACCCGCTCCGGCTGTCGATAATTCGCCGGCTGGCCGATGGCAGCGAACTCAGCTGTAACGCGCTGCGCCCGGAAGATGTGGTGAAGTCCACGATGACCCATCACTGGCGCGTACTGCGCGACAGCGGCGTGATCTGGCAGCGTCCACAGGGACGAGAAAACATGATTTCGTTGCGAAGAGAGGATCTGGATGCCCGCTTTCCGGGGCTGATGGCGATACTTTTACAGGCTAAATCATAAGGACATGCCGGTTTTGCCCGGAAAATGCCCCATAAAGTTGTAAGGGGCATTACGTCAGCTAAGGGATTTATCTTACCTGCATACGATATTCAATCATTCCACTTTTTTTGCCAATCCAGTCGTACAATCGTTGCCCGCGATAGTTGGCTTCATGCGTATGCCAGTAAAGATGAGTGGCATGATGTTTTCTGGCTTCTCTCTGAACATATTCTATTAACTGTTTGCCAATGTGTTTGCCCCTGACGGCTTCGCAGACGTATAAATCTTCGAGGTAGCAGTAATCGCTCTCAGCCCAGGTCGAACGGTGAAAAAGATAATGCGCAAAACCCACTATGTCTCCATTACATCGTGCCACCACGCAGTATAGCGGCTCAACGGGGCTGAAAAATCGCTGCCAGGTTCGTTCAGTAATGGCCCCGGACAGATCGACGTTGTAAAACGCCTGATATTTTCCCCACAGCGGCATCCAGCTTTCAAAATCACGTTCTTTAACTGCCTCAATTGTCACGCTCGTATTATTCATATTGCCTCTTCTCTCACCCGTGTATTCGTTTCAGGAAGAGTGTATTCGCTGAATGGCACGTTTTGCCCCGCCAATTCTCGCCATCAAGGCAGACCAATTTTTCATCCTGCTGCGTGCAATAGTGCTTTAGAATTAAGAGACGCAGAGGGAAAGTGGACAACGTAATGTTTAAGCACGCACAGCTTGAAACGGTTAAGGCATGGATTATCGACCCCGCTAACGGATCGCTACCGCTTCATGAAAGGATCCAGAGAGCAATACGGACGCTGATACTGGAAGGGGTACTATCTCACGGTAAGGCCCTTCCTGCTTCACGCACGCTGGCGGCGTCTCTCAGCGTTTCCCGGGATACCATAGAAGCGGCCTACTCCAGCCTGCATGCCGAAGGTTTTATTGAGAGACAAACAGGCAGAGGGAGCTTCGTCTCTTCCAGCGCGCGTTTTTTAAAACCCCGTCCTAGACAGCCTCAGCCAACCGCTGAGATACGAAAAGCAAAACTCAGCGTCCGGGGAAAGATCGTTTATGAAAGCGGCGGGATCCGCGAGTTTTCCGCCCCTCGCCCCCTTGCGCCCGGCATTCCTGAAACCCGCATGTTTCCCATTCCGATCTGGGAGCGTCTTCAGCGACAGGTTATGAGGGAGTTTCAGCACCAGGCGTTAGAGCAAAGCCCACCACAGGGTATAGAACGCCTGCGACGGGCCATTGCGGAATATGTCAACCTTGAGCGCGGAACGCGTGCGAGGGCAGAACAGGTCATCGTTCTGACAAGTTCTCAACAGGCGCTTGCGCTCTGTTCCCACGTGCTGATGGACGCCGGGGATGGCATTGTCATTGAAGATCCCTCCTATCAAGGGGCACACAAAGCGTTCAAGGCTGCAGGACTTCGCTGTATTCCGGTTCCTCTTGATGAAAAAGGCATCTCGGTTGACGGTCTTAATTCTCTGACCGAGCCAGCCAGGGCGATCTACCTTACGCCGTCTCATCAGTACCCTACCGGGGTGACGCTCTCTCTTGACCGACGGCTGGCAGTTGTTAAATGGGCAAACCGTTACGGAGCCTGGATCATTGAGGATGACTATGACAGTGAGTTTCACTACGAAGGTAAGCCTATGGCCAGTCTTCAGGGGCTTGATACGTACAACCGGACAATTTATATCGGCACGTTCACCAAGTCTCTTTTCCCCGGGCTGCGAATTGCCTACATCATCGTTCCCTCAGAACTGATAGAGCCCTTTACCATGGCGAGGACGTTAATGGATGGTCACACCGCCTCAATAACCCAGCTGACGCTGGCTAAATTTCTGGAGGGAGGCCATTTTGGCGCCTATGTTCGAAAGATGCGGAGTATTTACGTTGCTCGTCGCAACACGCTGGCAAGCATGATAGAAACGTATCTTTCCGAGTATGTTGCCTGTGAAACGCCAGCGGGGGGGATGCAAATGCCTTGTCACCTGAAGCACGGAATATCCGAGAAAGAGATAGCCACCGCCGCCCGCCGCGCGGGTGTTGATATACTTGGGCTTACCGATTTATATGCAGGTCCCCCCGCGTCCACCGGTTTTTTAATGGGATTTGCCGCTTACACGGAGAGGGAAATAGAAGACGCTGTAAAAAAATTGGCCGCAATTTTCCGGCATGTTTGATGCCGTCGACCGGTCAGCGGCGAATGCTCATTCCGGGCGAGCAAGGCTATAAACAGGGATCCGTCGGCTGGTCTTTGTAAGCGTATCGAAGACCTCGGTCTCAGACGTCACAATCCTCACGCCCATTTTCCTTAACCTCTGTACATCCGCCGCGATGCGCTGAATGCCGAACCAGAAAAGACCGTCGAGTGCCGTTACCGCTAACCCATTTTCCAGCGCCAGCTTAAGTCGTTCGCGGGGGGCTTTAACCTGCTGGGCTATTTGCCTGTAAGGTAATTCATTACATCCCGTCGCGTCACTGCGCTGGATCCGCGTTTTCAGCTGATAGGTAAACTCGTCAGGTATTCCGTCGAGATCCCTTTTCAGGCTATAGACGCAGCCAAAGCGCTTGCCGTTAAACAGAACATTTTTCTGGCTGAGCTGAAGCTCTTTTCTGACAACGTCTATCAGCTGGGGCGCACGGGTAAGAAGCAGCCTGAAGGGCAGCTCGAAGCTGGTGACGTAATCCACATTAAGCAACGCGAGGCGCAGCCGCTCCTCTGCACCAGACTTTTGCTCACGACACTCCTCCATTACCTCTGCCCACTGGCGCGTTAGACGCTCCGGCTCGGCGGCTTCGGTAAGGAGATATTTTTCAATCTGATAATCAACTCTTCCGGTCATCGTGTGGTATCCCGTCGCTGTGGATGCGGTAATTCTATACAGTACGGTGATATTTATAAAGGACTGAACCGCAGCGACATCCTGAAAATGTCGTTGCGATTCAGTATCCTGACGTTTCGGATCAGCGCGCCATAATCCAGCCCATCAGCAGCGTGGCGAAAATCACCGTCGACGCGCCGCCGATGCGGGTGGCGATCTGCGCGAACGGCATGAGCGACATCCGGTTAGACGCGGACAAAATGGCCACGTCCCCCGTTCCGCCCAGCCCGCTGTGGCAGCAGGTCACAATGGCCGCTTCCACAGGATACATATTCAGACGCGACGCGATAAAGTAGCCGCTCAGCGCCATCGCAATCACAACCGAACCGCATACCACCACGTATCCCACCGAGAAGACCGATACCACGCTCTCAAGCGGCACGTATAACATCCCGAGGCCGATCATCAGCGGCCAGACCAGCGCAGCCGAGACGAATTTATAGCAACTGTGCGCGCCCTGCTCCATTGAGGCCGGGATCACCCTGAAGTATTTACACAGAACGGCAATCAGGATCATCAGCACCGGGCCGGGAATGTGTACCAGTTTTTCAAACAATCCGCCGACGATGAAAAACGCGCACACCATCAGTAATCCGCCCCCCATCAGATGAAAATCCGTCTGCTGCGTGCTTTGCGCCCCGGCAAACAGGCTGGCGTCGTCTTTACTTCGCGTGAGCATGCCATTTCCGGAAAGCGCAGGACGTTTCGCGCCGAGACGCGCCAGCGAGCCCGCACAAATAATGGCGAAGATATTCCCGACGACCGCAGCGGGTGCCAGCTGCGCAACGTAGACGTCCGGCGTCTGCCCCAGTATTGCCGAATAGGCCAGGGACAGCGGCAAAATCCCCTCGCCAATCCCGCCGCCAATGATGGGCACAATGATGAAGAAGAAGGTGTGGTAAGGCGTATAACCAAACAGTGAGCCTACAATGAGGCCGCTTAGCACGGCCATGCATGTTCCCGCCACCAGCGGAACAAACATGCGCATCATCCCCTGGATTAGCAGCACCCGGTTCATCCCCAGAATACTGCCGACCACCAGGCAGGCGATGACGAAATAGAGCAGATTCGCCTCTTTCATAAGCAGATGCACGGTATCAAGGGTATGTTTCCCGAATACGCCAAAATAGACCAGCACGGAGGGCACCATCAGGCACAGGATCGCCGGGCCGCCGATATCCTTCAGCACCGGGATTTGACGCCCCACTTTGGCAAACGCGAAACCAAGGGTCATGATGACCGCGAGTCCACCTATCATATTTTTCGGCAGCAGCCCTGCCCAGGCGGACGTCGCCACAATGGCGGCAATCCCGACGAACAGCATCAACGGGACCGTGCCCACCTCGGTATTGTTGAGCCCAAAGGCAAAACGCGAGGTAGACAGCTCAGAAGTCGGTACAGGATTATCTTTCATATAATCACCTGAAAATTGTGTTCGGATATACAAAGAAAGGAATAACTGAAACTATTCCTGATACGAAAAAATGTTCTTAAATATAAATAATGACGTAGATGGCCTTTTCTAAAAACAGGCTCAGGGTGAAATTAACATGAGGTATCGGAGAGAAATGTGAACAACACTACCCTTTCCCTTTAAATAACTTAATTCATCATTAAGTAACTAAAGTATTCGTGACGGTTAATGCAATCTTTTGAAATTAATAAAACCAGAGAGAGTGTGACCCTTGTCACTCCTGCCCTGCTATCTAAGCGCTAGATTAGCGCTGCAATAAAACACATAAAATACCCTACAGGAAATACTATGCCTTCATTACTATTACAGTCACTGTTTCCGCTCGTCTTTATAATGTTACTTGGATGGCTAAGTGGAAAGCTGGGATATTCCCGGCGTGAAGATGCAAACGTCATGGCAACCGTGGTGATTCGTTTCGCCCTTCCTTTCCATCTTTTTATTGGTGCATTGCATACCGACCCCAATAAAATTAAGAACCTGACCTTTATGGCCGTTTTGGTTGTCGGTTTAATGGGGTCGTATTTACTGACGCTTTTTATTTCACGCTACGTTTTTCGTCACGATATCAAAACCAGCGCCATTCAGTCTCTGGTTTGCGCCTTTCCTGATATGGCCTACTTTGGCGCACCAGTCCTGGCGGTATTGATTGGGCCGGAAGGATTTATCGGTGTGCTGATCGGCAACATTATTACCAGCGTTATCATGATCCCCCTGACTATCGTCCTGATTCGTATGGGTGATAAAAACGGACATGATGGCCTGGAGGCGCTGCACCCGGGCGCGATGATCGTGCAAAACCTCATCAAAGCGGCACGCAATCCAATCGTCTGGATCCCGGTCTCCGGCGTCTTGCTCAGTCTGGCCGGTGTGCAAATCCCTTCTATTCTCAGCATGCCTATTGAGATGGTTGGAAAGGTTTCAGGCGGACTGTCCCTGTTTGCCCTCGGCCTGCTGTTTTACGGCGAGCGTCCAAAACTGAATGTACAGACATTTACCAATATCAGTATTAAAAACCTGATTCAGCCGGCAATGATGGCCGCCGCAGGGATCGCCTTTGGCCTGAGCCATACCTTACTGCAGCAGGTCGTCATTATTGGCGCAACGCCTTCCGCTATTGCCGCGGGGATGTTTGCTTTACGCAGCGATACCTATATTGATACCGCATCCTCTTCCATATTAATTGGCACTGCCGTCGGGGTCGTGACCGAAGGCATTATGATCTATTTCATCTCTTAATCTGTTTTATTTAAAAAATTCAGGAGTTAACCATGTCCCGGAAAGAAGTTCTGTACACCCCCTATAATGGGGCCGTATTGCTGGAAAATCCGCTGTTAAATAAGGGGCTCGCATTTATCAAAGAAGAGCGTGACAATTTTAATCTGCATGGACTATTGCCGCACAACGTTGAAACTATTGAAGAACAAACCGAGCGTGCCTGGATGCAGTTCTGTCATTTTAAAAGCGATATTTCGCGTCATGTTTACCTGCGTAATATCCAGGATACCAATGAAACGCTCTTTTATAACCTCTTGCGTTTGCATCTGAAAGAGACGTTACCGATTATCTATACCCCGACGGTCGGTGAAGCCTGCGAGCATTTCTCCACGATTTATCGACGCGCGCGCGGCCTGTTTATTTCATGGCCTAACCGCCATCGTATTGATGAGATGCTGCAAAGTTTTTCGCGCAACGACGTTCGCGTGATTGTGGTGACGGACGGGGAACGTATTTTAGGGCTTGGCGATCAGGGTATCGGCGGAATGGGCATCCCAATTGGTAAGCTGTCGCTGTATACCGCCTGCGGGGGGATCCATCCGGCCTCTACCCTCCCGATTATGCTGGATGTCGGCACCAATAATCAGCAGCACCTCGACGACCCGATGTACATGGGCTGGCGTCATCCGCGCATCAGCGACGATCAGTATGCTGAGTTTATGGATATGTTTGTCAGCACCGTTAAAGCGCGCTGGCCCAATGTTCTCCTGCAATTTGAAGACTTCGCGCAGAAAAACGCCACCAGGCTGCTCCAGCGCTACCGCGACCAGCTGTGCTGCTTCAATGATGATATCCAGGGCACGGCCGCCGTCACCGCCGGTACGCTGATGGCGGCGGCGCATGCGGCGGGCACGCGCATTCGCGACCAGCGCGTGGTCTTCCTGGGCAGCGGTTCTGCCGGATGCGGGATAGCTGAAAAAATTGTGGCGCTGATGGTGGATGACGGCCTGAGCGAGCCGGAAGCGCGCAGCCGGATCTTTATGGTCGACCGCTTCGGCCTGCTGACCGACGACATGACGAACCTGCTCGATTTCCAGAAAAACCTGCTTACCGCGCGCGACGCCGTTTGCAGCTGGCAGGTAGACTCGCAAAATATTTCCCTGCTGGAGGTGGTGAAGAACGCGCATCCCACGGTGATGATCGGCGTTTCAGGCCAGCCGGGGCTGTTCAGCGAAGAGATTGTCAAAGAGATGCATCGCCACTGTCCGCGCCCAATCATTATGCCGCTGTCGAACCCGACCTCGCGGGCGGAAGCCCAGCCGCAGGATCTTATCGCCTGGACTCAGGGTGCCGCACTGGTGGCCACCGGCAGCCCGTTCGCCCCGGTATTCTGGGAGAATGCGCACTACGAGATCGCCCAGTGTAACAACGCCTATATTTTCCCGGGCCTGGGGCTGGGCGTACTGGCCTGTAACGCACGCCGGGTGACGGAAGAGATGCTGATGGCAGCAAGCCGCAGCCTGGCCGCGCAGTCTCCGCTGGTCACCACGGAAAAAGGCGGACTGCTGCCGCCGGTAGATCAGATTGAAACGGTCTCACGCCAGATTGCCGTCGCAGTCGCCCGAGCCGCGATTGAACAGGGCATGGCTCCGGCGATAGATGATGAGACGCTGATGGCGCGTATCGAGAAGACCTGGTGGCAGGCGGACTACGCGCCGTACCGCAGGTCTGCGCTGTAAATCTCGCGCCTGCCCTCATTGCACGGTGAGGGCAGGTTTGCTGCCTTAGTGCTGGACGCCTGACCGGTCGGAAAGATCGGCGGCGGACAGGATATCAGCCCGTGGTGCCACGCTCTTGCGGCGGGCATACCGGTCAGGCTGACCTTCAGGACGCGTTTTGAAGCGCCGGTGCAGCCACATATACTGTTCTGGCGCCATCCGTACCGCCTGCTCAATCGCCCTGTTCATCTGCGTCGCAACAGATTCTTTATCTCCCCCCTGCAGCGCCTCGCTGATATCCTCCAGAATAATCAGTTCGTAGCCGGTGCCGTCCGCCCTGCGGCGCGGCACAAAGGGAATGACGGCAGGCTTAGCGCTTTTGACCAGCATATAGCTTCCCGCGGTCGTGGCGGCATCCGGAACCGCAAAAAACGGCACAAAGACGCTATTGGTTTTGCCATAGTCATGGTCCGGGGCGTACCACAAAATCTCATTCTGCTTCAGCGAGCGGATCATCCCCTTTAAATCATGGCGATCGAGCATGGTTTTATTTGAGCGCAGGCGTCCGCGCGTCTGAAGCCAGTCCAGCAGCGCATTATTGTTGGGACGATACACCCCAATACCGGGGTTAAGCATGCCAAATATCCGCGCGCCCAGCTCAAGCGTCAGAAAATGCATCCCCACCAGCACCACGCCCTTTCCTTGCGCCCTGGCCTTTTCCATGTGCTCATAACCCGTCACCGTAAAGCATTTCCGCACCCGCCATGCAGGCCAGAACCATGCCATTCCGGTTTCGATCACCCCCATTCCTACCGATTCAAAATTACGCTGCAGCAATGACTCGCGTTCATCCTTTTTCATCTCCGGAAAACAAAGCTCAAGGTTGCGGCGGGCAATCTCGACGCGGCGCGGAAGCAGGCGCATTGCCAGTCGACCAAGGCCATGACCGATGCTGAACAACAGCGGATAAGGGAGCAGCATGATAAGCCACAGTCCGGCAATGCCGGCCCAGCTTAGCCAGTAACGGGGATGAAGAAAGGCGAGTGAAAAACGGGGTAATTTTGTCATGAGAAAATTATCCTTTAACGTGTCTGTCCTTAACTGATTCTGTTGGAGATCTTTCCTAAGGATTGATGAGCTGTCAGTCAGAAACGTAAAGTGTAACGGATAAGACAAAACGCATTTTTATCGATTTTTGCGAAAAGCGGGAAGGCGAGGCGGGGAAAAACCGGGAAGGTGCGATCCCCCCGGCAGTTGAGCTTACATTGAATAGCCTGGCTTTTTAATTAACTCGTCCAGCTTCGGTCCTATTTCGGTATCCCAGACCTGCGCTTTCCAGTCCTCCTGGTTCACCTGAATCAACGCAACGGACACCGAACTGTCTTTGCTGTTGAAATGGCGAATAATGACCTCAGCAATATCCTCGGCCAGTGCGGTTTTTTGTTCGTCGTTCAAATCGCGGGGAAAACATTTGATATCTACGTGTGGCATATGCAGGCTTCCAGTTGTGAGTCAGGGCTCCACGTTATCAGATAATACCGTTGGCCTTTAACACCTTGTGCAGTTCCGGCAGCTGGCATACGGTATCTGCGATGGCCGTCAGTTTCGGCGTATTGGCCGCAAACCAGTCATGGCGTGGCCCCCAGGTGCGCGTCACCGCGATATACACGTCCAGCAGCGTCAGCGGTTCACCCAACGCAAACGGTGCGGCCTTGAGCTGAGTTTCGAACCACAAATAAAGGGACTTCCGGTATTCAATGCAGTTTTTCTGCAGCTGTTCCGGCGCGTCCGGCACCCAGCGCTCGGGATAGTCCGCATACGTAAACGTGGGATAGACGTTGGCCACAAACCAGATCAGCAGACGCTGAAACTGCTGGCGTTCGGCCTGCCCCACGGGCGGGGCGAGATCGGGACATCTGTCGAGCACCATCAGGGCAATCGCCGCCGTTTCGGTCATGATGGCGCCATTTTCCAGCTCCAGCGTGGGTACCTGACACAGCGGGTTGAGCTTTTGCAGCAGCTCACGCTGCGGACCGGGCTGGTCAAACCCGTCCACGTTGATAAATTGATAAGGGATATCAGCCAGGGTTAGCATCACTTCACCGATTGCCGAGCCCCAGCCGGGTACGCCATAGAGTTTAATCATGTTGCCCCCTGCGGGATGAAAACCCTAAGTGTAGAGCACCATTAGTAGGTTATCCCAGGCGGGTTGACCTCCGACTGCACCACCGCTTCCCCCTGCTCGCCCCAGCGCGCCAGCACCTTCTGGTAATCTCCGCGCTTAATCGCGCCGTCCAGCGCGGCCTGCAGCGCGTACACCAGCTCATTGCCTTTTTTGGTGGTGGTCGCGACATAGGCTTTTTTCGGCCCTAAACCGACAACGCGGGTTTTGCCGGTGAGCGCCGCTTTGTAGGCTGAAACCGATTGAGGGCCAAAGAACACATCCGCCCTGCCGGACTGAATATAGAGATTGCCCGAGGCATCGTCGTGGAGATAGACCGGCAGCGCAGGCGTCCGCCCCGCCTTTTTGTTCTCTTCGTTCCAGCCCAGCAGAATGCGCTCCTGATTCGTACCGGAGCCAACAATCACCTTTTTCCCTGCCAGATCTTCCGCGCTTTTGATTGACTGGATCTCGCTGGTGGATTTCACCGAAAACGCCAGCGAATCGACGCGGTAGGTCGCAAAATCAAACTTCTCTTTACGCTGTTCGGTCACCGCAATGTTCACCAGCGCCACGTCGTAGCGCCCGGAGGCGATCCCCAGCGGCCAGTCTTCCCACGCCGTCGGCACCAGCTTCAGCTTTAGCCCCAGGCTGCCCGCCAGCAGACGGGCGATATCCGGATCGCTGCCAATGCGCGTACGGTTATCGCTGGCCAGCAGCGCCAGCGGCGGAGAATTCAGCGCCGAAACGGCAACCGTCAGCGTACCCGGCTCAACGAATTTATAATTGGCGGGGATCTTCGCCACGGCCTGCCGATCCACCGTCACCGGCAGCGGCTGTTCGTTGGCTTTCAAATCAATGCTGGCGTGGCTCGCCGTCGTGAAGACCAGCCCCGCCAGAAGTCCATATTTCATTGGCACTCCTTACAAGACTTTGGAGAGAAACTGGCGCGTTCGCGCATGTGACGGACGGTTTAATACCTCGTCACTGCTTCCCTGCTCGACGATATTTCCGTCGACCATAAACACCACCTGATCCGCCACTTCCCGGGCAAAGCCGATCTCGTGGGTCACCACCACCAGCGTGGTGCCGGACCGGGCCAGCTTTTTGATCACGTCCAGCACTTCCCCTACCAGCTCCGGATCCAGCGCCGAGGTGGGTTCATCAAACAGCATCACGCGGGGACGCAGCGCCAGCGCGCGAGCAATGGCAATACGCTGCTGCTGACCGCCGGAAAGATGGCGTGACCAGGCATCGGCTTTATCCCGCAGCCCAACCACGTCCAGCAGGCTGTACGCCCTTTCCACCGCCTCTTTTTTGCTGAGCTTTTTGTGCGCGATCGGCGCCTCTATCAGGTTTTCCAGCACGGTGAGATGCGGAAACAAATTGAAGTTCTGGAACACATAGCCCACGTTGACGCGCTGTTTGAGGATCTCCTTCTCCTTTAGCTCATAGAGCTTATCGCCCTGACGACGATAGCCAATGTAATCCCCGTCAATCTGGATAAAGCCTTCGTCGACGCGCTCCAGGTGATTAATGGTGCGCAGCAGCGTCGATTTACCGGAGCCGGACGGCCCGAGGATGACCGTCACGGACCCGGGCGGGATCTCAAGCGAAACGTTGTCGAGCGCCTTATGGCGGCCAAAAAACTTGCTGACGCCGGTAATCGAAATATGTCCTTCAGGAGAGGCTTGCATGGACGGGCTCCTGTGCTGACGTGGTAGTAACAGAACGAGTACGACGGGCGGCACGGTTCTGGTTAACGGCCGAGCGGCGTTCGCTGCGGGCAAGCGCGCGCTCGACGCCATACTGGATAGCGGACAGGACGGTGGTGATCGCCAGGTACCAGGCGGCACCGACCATCAGCAGCGGGATCACCTCCTGCGTGCGGTTGTAGATCATCTGGATGGTATAGAACAGTTCCGGCATCGCCAGGACGTACACCATCGCCGTGCCCTTGGCGAGGCTGATGATTTCATTGAACCCCGACGGCAGAATGGTGCGCAGCGCCTGAGGCAAAATGATGCGCACCGTGCGGCGCCAGGCCGGCAGGCCGAGCGCGGCGGCAGCCTCGTACTGCCCGTGGTCGACCCCGAGGAATCCGCCGCGAATGATCTCGGCGGTATAGGCGCTCTGCACCAGGGTTAGCCCCACCACGGCGGTAGAAAACTGCCCCAGCACGTTGATGGTTTCAAAGCTGCCCCAGGTGATGCCGGTGAACGGCACGCCGAGAGAGAGCGTGTCGTAGAGATAGGAAAAGTTGTACAGAACGATCAGCACCACAATCAGCGGCAGCGATCGAAACAGCCAGATGTAGGCCCACGCCAGGCTGCTTAGCAGCCAGGACGAGGACAGTCTCGCCAGCGCCAGCATGCCGCCCAACACCACGCTCAGCGCGGTGCCGATCAGGGTTAGCAGCAGGGTCTGCCCTACGCCTTCGAGGATCACCGGGTCAAAGAACCAGCGGGCGAACACCGCCCACTCCCAGCGGGGGTTAAAGGCCACGGACTGAATCACGACCGCCAGGACAAACAGCGCCACCGCGGCGCCGACGGTCCGCAGCGGATAACGCGCCGGGACCACCTTAATGGTTTCAACGTTGCTCATCGTCGTTCCTCATGCGGTTTTACTGAACGCTTCGCGTACCAGCGTTTTAGTGAAGCGCAGCCGACCGTCAAACGGCGGCTGGCTGTACTCTTCCGGATCCCGGTTCAGATCGAACTGCGGCTGATAGCCCTGGCTGAGATAGAGCCTGACCGCTTCCGGCTGGCGAAAACCGGTTGTCAGGTAGATTTGGCTATATCCTGCCAGCACCGCCCTGCGCTCAAGCTCCTGCACCACGCGCCCGGCAAGCCCCTGCTGACGCAGGGTTTTGTCCGTCCAGATGCGTTTGATTTCCGCGGTGCGTTCGTCGAAAGGTTTGTACGCGCCGGTGGCAATAATCTTCCCGTCGCGCTCCAGCACGATAAACAGCCCCTGCGGCGCTAAATACCATTCGGTGAGTTCAACTTCCGCGTCTTTAGAGAAGTAGTCGCCATAGCGGGCGGCATATTCACCGAACAGCCCCTCAATGATGGGCTGAAGCTCGGCATCTTCCGGGGAAACATCACGAAATCGTTCGCTCATCACGCCTCCTTAATCGCCCAGGCCAGCCGGGTTCACTTCTGACTGAGGAATGCGCTCAACCCCTTCCCCCCAGCGGTTCAGCACTTTGTCGTAATCGCCGTTTTTGATGACGCCGTTTAGCGCGGTTTGCACCGGCTCAACCAGCCCGCTGCCTTTTTTCAGCGTCACGGCAATGTGCGCCGCCTTCGGCCAGCCGCCGTCGACGCTACCCACCAGTTTGGTTTTCCCGTTCAGCGCCGCTTTCCACGCGCCAATCACGTTCGGGCCAAAGTACGCATCCGCGCGTCCGGACTGCAGCGCCAGCGTTTGTGCCGCATCGTCTTTGGTATAGATCGGGGTAAAGGGCTTCAGCCCCTTCTTCAGGTTTTCGGCGTTCCATGCGAGCAGGATGGCCTCCTGGTTGGTGCCGGAGCCAACGATAATCCGCAGCCCGGCGATGTCCTCAGCCTTCTCAAGCGACTTGATCGGGCTGGTTGATTTCACGTAGAACCCAAGGGAATCTTTACGGTAGGTGGCAAAGTCAAACTTCTCTTTACGCTCTTTGGTGACGGTGATGTTGCTGATGGCAGCATCATATTTCCCGGACGCAACGCCCAGCGGCCAGTCTTCCCAGGAGGTCGGCACCACGTTCAGCTCCAGCCCCAGGCTGTCAGCGACCAGACGGGCGACGTCCACCTCACTTCCCAGCAGCGTTTTGTTGTCATCGGAAAACACCGTCAGCGGCGGTTGATTGAGTCCCGCCACCGCCACGGTAAATTTCCCCGGCACGGCGAAGCGATAATCTTTCGGCAGCTGTGCCACCGCCTCTCCATTTTTGACGGTATTAACCGGCGTTTTATTGGCCTCGATGCTCACGCCGGTGCCGTTAATACTCACATTCTCTGCCCAGACGGCAGGGGTAAAGGCCAGCGCGAGCGCCAGAATAAGCGATGTTTTCTGCATAGCGGGGTTCTCTTTTATTGTTGTGTGAACTGGTTTTTAGGTTCGTCTAAGCCCAGACTTTCGCGCAGCGTGGTGCCCGGGTAGTCGGTACGGAACAGGCCGCGCGCCTGTAAAACAGGCACCACCTGGTCAACAAAGCGCGGGAAGGTGTCCGGCGTACCGCCCTGAATGATGAAGCCGTCTGCGGCATAGCCTTCAAACCAGGCCTGCAGACCGTCTGCCACCTCTTCCGGCGTGCCGGAAAAGCGCGGACGCGGCGAGGCGGCTTCCAGCGCTACCTGACGCAGGGTTAAGCTGCGCTCGCGGGCATTGCGCTTAATTTCATCGGTGGTGCTGCGGAAGCTGTTTTTGCCTAAGTCGCCGATATCCGGGAACGGCTCGTCGAGCGGATACTGGCTGAAATCGTGATGTTCAAAATAACGCCCGAGGTAGTTGAGGGCATCGTTAATCGACACCAGCACCGCCGTGGTTTGATACTGGTTTTCCACGTCATCGGCGTCTTTACCCACAATCACGCTGACGCCCTGGAAAATATGTAAATCTGACGCGCGGCGTCCGTTAGTTTCCAGCTGCTGCTTCACGTCGCGGTAAAAGGCTTTTGCCTCATCGAGCGTTTCGTGATGGGTAAAAATGGCGTCGGCATGTTTCGCCGCCAGCTTTTTCCCGTCGTCCGACGCGCCCGCCTGAAAGACAATCGGTCGTCCCTGGGGCGTTCGACCAATATTCAGCGGACCGGCGACCTGGAAGAAATCACCGTGGTGGTCCAGGGTATGCAGTTTGGCCGAATCAAAGAACTGACCGCTCTCCTTATTACGCACAAAGGCGTCGCCCTCCCAGGAATCCCACAGCCCTTTCACCACGTCGAGATACTCATCCGCAATCCGGTAGCGCAGCGCATGCTCGGGGTGTTTTTCACGGGAAAAGTTCTTTGCTGACCCTTCCAGCGGCGAAGTCACCACGTTCCAGCCCGCGCGTCCATTGCTGAGGTGATCGAGGCTGGCGAACTGGCGCGCCGTGGTGAAGGGCTCGCTGTAGGAGGTGGATAAAGTTCCCACCAGCCCCAGGCGCGAGGTGATGCTGGCGAGAGCGGATAACACCGTCAGCGGTTCAAAGCGGTTTAAAAAATGCGGGATCGATTTCTCGTTGATATAGAGACCGTCGGCAACGAATAAAAAATCGAGTTTGCCCTCCTCCGCCTTTAACGCCGTCGCTTTGACGAAATCAAAATTGATACTGGCATCGGCGACGGCCTCAGGGTGACGCCAGGCGGACATATTTCCGGATGCACCATGCAAAATGGTCCCCAGCCGCAGTTGACGATGTGCAGACATATTCACCTCTTAAGAATTAAACGTGTTGCAGGGCTTTTTCCGCAAGCTCTGCAAAATAGCGGGCAGCGGGCTCAATTAAGGCTTCATCCGGATTGAAGGCCGGATGATGTAAACCATACGGGCTGTTGCTGCCGATGCTGACAAACGCCCCCGGGATCTGCTGCAGATAGACCGCGAAATCTTCCCCGCCCATATGCAGCTCGGCGTGTCGGGTTTCGTATCCGGCGTCCCGGGCGACCGAGGTGGCGAAATCGGCCCAGTGCTCGTCATTCACCAGCGCGGTGGGCCCGGCATACCAGGTGATATCAATCTGCGCGCTAAAGGCGCTGGCAAACCCGGCGGCGATTTCACCCACGCGGGCTTTCACGTTCTGCTGCACCTCCGTGCGATGGGTGCGCAGCGTGCCTTCCAGCTCGACGCTTTCCGGCAGCACGTTCCAGGTGTTACCGCCCGCAATGCGCGTCACGCTCAGCACCACCGAATCCAGCGTATTGACGTTGCGGCTGGCGACGCTTTGCAGCGCCGTCACCAGCTGGCTCGCCAGCACAATCGCGTCGTTGCCTTCGTGCGGACGTGCGGCGTGCGCGCCCTTACCGGTAATGCGGATCACGAAGCGATCGACGTTGGCATAAAACGGCCCGCCGCGGGTAGCGAACTCACCGACCGGCAGGCCGGGCTCGTTATGCATGCCGAAGATGGCGCTGACGTCGCGCAGGGCACCGGCCCGCACCATGCTCTTCGCACCGCCAAAGTTCTCTTCGGCAGGCTGAAACAGGATCCGCACCCGGCCGTTAAGCGATGCTTCCCGCTCTTTCAGCTTCAACGCGGCGCCGAGGATCACGCTGGTATGGATATCGTGCCCGCAGGCATGCATTACGCCTGCACGCTGCGAGCTAAACGGCACGCCGCTGCGCTCTTCAATCGGCAGAGCGTCGATATCCGCCCGCAGCGCAATCAGTTTGCTGCCCGAGCCGATTTCCGCCACCAGTCCGGTAGACAGGTCATAAGGCTGCGGGGTAATCCCGGCATTCGTCAGCCACTGGCGCAGGCGCGTCGTGGTCTCCACTTCCTGGCCGGAAAGCTCCGGGTTCTGGTGCAGTTCGCGACGCCAGGCAATCAGCTGTTCGCCAAAGCTCATACGGTGACCTCCCTGTTAAGACGCGCCTCGGCAAGCAGGCGCAGCGACGCGACGCGCGTTGCTCCCTCCGCTACCGGCGTGTCGATGATAAATTCGTCAATGCCCCACTGCTGGTGCAGCGCGTTGAGCTGTTCCAGGACCGACTCAGCCGTACCGGCCAGCAGCGACTGCGCCCGGCGTGCAATGCGCACCGGCTCGCTGCCCGCCTGACGCGCAAAGGCGTAGGCCTGCTCTTCGCTGGCCACGGTGACGCGCTGGCCGTTTGCCAGCTCAACGCCCCACACTTCGACCTTTTGCGCCAGGGCTTCTGCCTCGGCCTGCGTCGGCGCGACAATCGCCTGTACCGCCACAATTACGTCCCGCGTGCTGCTCTTACGCCAGGTCGATACCACCTCGCGCAGCAGTTCCGGGTCACCGTTCAGATGCGCGGCAAAAACAAAGTGCCAGCCGAGCCTGGCGGCCAGCAGCGCGCTATCGGTACTCGCGCCCAGCAGAAAACGTTCTGCAGGCGACGGCGGCAGAGGCGTGGCGCGGACGGCATCCTCAGTTGACGGATGTTCAGGACGGATCCAGCGATCGAGCTGGGCCAGCTGTTCGGCGAAGCTGCCCTTTTCCTCTTGATTCAGGCCCTGCTGCAGCGCACGCGTTGAGAGCGGTAAACCGCCGGGGGCTTTCCCGACGCCGAGATCCACGCGCCCGGGCGCCAGCGCGGCCAGCACGTTGAAATTCTCGGCGACTTTGTAAGGGCTGTAGTGCTGGAGCATCACGCCGCCGGATCCGACGCGGATGCGCGTTGTCTGCCCGAGGATCCAGGCAATCAGCAGCTCCGGTGAGGGGCTGGCAAGATGGGGAGTGTTGTGGTGTTCGGCAATCCAGAAGCGGTGATAGCCCAGATTTTCTGCCTGCTGCGCCAGCGCCAGCGTACGCGCCAGTGCATCGGCAGCCGTTTCGTTTTCAGCGATGGGGCTTTTATCCAGAATGCTGATTCGCCATGACATGTTGCGTTCTCGTTTGACTTAACATGTCGACATTATTAAAGGCGCATTTCACCACTGAGAAACAATTAATTTACATTTAGTTTGCCGGAAATCAGATATATAAAACCATGCTAAGAATAAGACTTTAAGGCGGCAATCAGCGTTTCCGCCTGCCCGCGGCGGGTAATACGGACAAAACGAATATGCCCATATTGCGGGTTTTGCAGATCGGCTTCATAACGCGTGCGGTTGTTACGCCACGTTTTCATCGTCCAGATGAGAATGGACTCTTTACTGAAGAACGCGCGCCGGAAACTCTCTTTGTTCCCGGTTCCGGGCCAAAGCTCGTGTTTATGCCAGGCCCGTTTGATTGCCCTGTTGACGGCCTGCCAGAGGGTGCGGGCAAACCCATAATCGACCCAGACCACAACGTCGACATTGCGCCATTTAACGGGCCGCGTGCGGTTATAGTTGCCGTCGAGCACCCAGTCTGGCGACGCATGCAGCGCCTGCTCCAGCTTTTCCTGAAACACATCGTCCGGCGTTCCCTGCCAGTCGGGTCGCCAGTAGAGTCTGTCCATCTCGATATAGGGAATAGCCAGTTCGGTCGCAATCTGCTTCGCCAGCGTGCTTTTTCCGCTCCCGCTGGTTCCGATGACGTTAATTTTCACCTCAGCCTCACTGTGTTAACGAAAACTGACCAAATGATAGCGTTTTCATCCTGTTAACGAAACGCTATTTCAGCTTGGCAATTTTATCGGGGTGGCGATCTCCCCCTTTTAATTTGGCTTATGTCATTTATTTGCAGCGCCTCCCGAAAACGCCTCTGAAAATATTTTCATTTTTATTACATTCGCTAGCATTAACAGATTAAAAATAATGAACAGCGGGTATTTCAGGCGGTCAGAATTTCAGAGAGAATAAGCAACGGACAGTTATAAAAAATAATCACATTCATCTTGCCGGAGCGTTTTCCGGACTTTTTTATTCTTGCACATCATCATGGAGTTACTCATGAGGCGTAACACTCCCGTTACACAAAACGAGTATTTACTTAACGATGGTTCGACGTTAATGTCGACCACCGATACAAAAAGTCATATTACCTATGCTAATTCCGCTTTTATTGAAGCCAGCGGATATAAAGAAGAACATCTTCTGGGTGAGCCGCATAACCTCATCCGCCATCCCGATATGCCTGCCGAAGCCTTTGGCGACATGTGGTTTACCCTGCAGCAAGGTGAGACCTGGACGGGGATGGTGAAGAACCGTCGCCATAATGGCGATCATTACTGGGTGCGGGCTAACGTGACGCCGGTCTGGCAGGGTGGATCCCTGACGGGCTATATTTCCGTGCGAAATATACCCGCGCGGGAAGAGATCGCGGCCAGTGAAAAGCTGTATGCAAAAGTGCGTAATAACGAATTAAAACATTACCGCTTTTATAAAGGCTTACTGGTTCGGCGCGGTTTATTTTCGTTTATGTCGCTTTTTAAATGTCTCAGCACCGGCAAACGAATCCATCTTGGTATTGCGACGACGGCGTTACTCTCCTGCCTGGCTGTGTATTTATTCCCTGATAAAGTTGTGCAGTCGGGGAGTCTGGTACTGCTGTTTACTTCCCTGGCTTATTATCTTCATGCGCAGATCGCCCGGCCGGTAAAATCCATTGTGCAGCAGATGCAGCGCGTGGTTTCAGGGCGTAAAACGGACTATTACCATTTTGACCGGATCGATGACATCGGGCTGATGATGCGCCTGGTCAATCAATCAGGTTTGAACCTGAATTCGCTGGTCGATGACGTCGGGGCGCAAATCAGCGGGATTGGCACCATCAGCCAGCAGGTCGCGAAAGAAGGTGCAGCGCTGCAGACGCGTTCAGAAGAGACCGCAGACTTTCTGCAGCAAACCGCGTCGGCGGTGGAAGAGATCGCCAGCGCGGTGAAGCAGACGGCAGAAACCGCGAAAGAAGCCACGGAGATGGCGGATCGCACCCGCGACAGCGCCCACTGCGGCGAAGCGATGATGAAAGAGACCATCGGTATGATGCAATCCGTATCGCAGGATAACAGCCAGATCGTCGATATTATCAGCGTTATCGATCGTATCGCCTTCCAGACCAACATTCTTGCACTGAATGCTGCCGTGGAAGCGGCGCGCGCAGGTGAAGCCGGGCGCGGCTTTGCCGTGGTGGCGGCAGAGGTGCGCAATCTTGCGCAGCACTCCGCGACGGCGGCGAAAGAGATCAAAGCGCTGATTGAGAAAAACGTCGCCAGCGTCAACGCTGGCGTGGAAAAAGTGGAACAGACCGAAACGCAGCTGGCGGTTATGATCGACAACGTGCTGCGGGTCTCCTCCTTGATTAAGGAGATCGGCCACGCCACGCAGGAGCAAACCCAGGCGCTGACGCTCATCAACGCATCCATCTCCCGTATCGGCGCAATGACCCACAACAATACGGGGATGGTGGATAACGTCGCGCACGCCGCGAATCACCTGACGCAGCGCACGACGCGCCTGCAGCAGGCGATTGCCGTTTTTGGCGGTTAGCCGTTCGGATACTGCTCGTCGGTGACTTTTTCCAGCCAGGCTACCGGGCTGCCATTAACGGATTCGGCGATGGCAATATGCGTCATCGCCGTTTGCGCGCTTGCGCCGTGCCAGTGCTTTACGCCGGGTGGGATCCAGGCGATATCCCCCTGATTCAATACTTCCGCCTCTTTGCCCCACTCCTGTAACCAGCCGCGCCCCTGCGTCACAATCAGCGTTTGCCCAAGGGGATGCGTATGCCACGCGGTGCGCGCGCCCGGCTCAAAGGTTACGGTTGCCCCGCCGACGCTGGCAGGTTCGCTCGCCTGAAATGGCGCGTCAATGCGGACGGTACCGGTGAACCAGGCTTCCGGTCCCTTTGCTGAAGGTAATGACCCGCTGCGGATAATTTTCATCTTTTGCTCCTCATTTACTGTTGCGTTAACAGTAGCGCAATGCAATCCGGAGCATTAGCGTGCATAATCAGATAGGAAATATGATTGAAATTCATAAATAGAGGCAATCGCAATGCTAAAAGATAATTTCAACGACCTGCTCTCTTTTATGATAGTCGCCCGCGAGCGCAGCTTTACGCGCGCAGCGGCGCAGCTGGGCGTCTCGCAATCGGCGCTGAGTCATGCCATGCGCAAGCTTGAAGCGCGGCTCGACGTTCGCCTTTTAACCCGCACAACCCGCAGCGTTGTTCCCACCCAGGCAGGTGAGCAGCTCTTTGCGCGCTTAAGCCCGCATTTGCTGGAGATTGAGCAGGAGCTCACGGCGCTTCGCAGCGCGCGCAACAAACCCGCCGGCGCTATCCGCATCGTTGCTGGCGAGCATGCGATGGACGTCGTACTCTGGCCGGTACTGAAGGCGTTTATGGTGCAGTATCCTGAGATTAACGTCGAAGTGACGGTAGATAACGGCCTGACGGATATCGTGGATGGCCGTTTCGACGCGGGAGTTCGCCTGGGTGAACAGGTGGCAAAAGATATGATTGCGGTACGGATCGCGCCGGATATGCGCATGGCCGTGGTTGGTTCCACGAATTATCTGGCACGCTTTGGCGTTCCGCAGACGCCGGAGCAGCTCGCTGATCACCGCTGTATCAATATGCGCCTGCCCACGCGCGGGGGCTTGTATCACTGGGAATTTGAACGCGACGGGCGCGAGCTTCGCGTGCGGGTTGAGGGGCAGCTTACGCTGAGCAACCTGTCGCAGCGCATCGACGCCGCTGAGAGTGGACTCGGACTCGCATACGTACCGGAGGCGTCGGTTCTGGGAGCGCTGAGTGACGGACGGCTGGTCAGGGTTCTTGAAGCGTGGTGCCCTACTTTCGAGGGGTATCACCTTTATTATCCGAGCCGTCGCCAGCACACTACCGCTTTCAGGTTACTGTTAGATGCTCTACAGCAGTCAAAATCTTGACCACCTGGTAATAATTAAGAAAATCTGATGATTAAATAATCAACCCGTCAACTGTTTTGTCTAAAAACTCACCACGATTCAGCGTGTTGTGATCGCCGTCTGCTCTGACCACACGATTTCCTTCGACGTGCATCACTTTCGGCACGGTTATATTTTGCGTCGCTTATGAATTGCAGGTAGGATGCCTCGCCATGTTTCGCCTTATCCATACGCAGAATGACTGGGAAGGCGACATGTGTTTGCGCAGAAGCAATCGTTTGTATTGCGCTCTGCCAGGCAGGACTATCACGATAATGGTTCAGACAGGCAAACAGGTAACTCAATGAAAACAAGCAATAAAAGCGCAGCCGATCATCATGCTGCTAAACGTCGCTGGTTGAACTCCCACGAAGAGGGCTACCACAAAGCGATGGGCAACCGTCAGGTTCAAATGATCGCCATCGGCGGCGCTATCGGAACGGGTCTGTTTTTAGGTGCTGGTGCGCGTCTGCAAATGGCTGGCCCGGCTCTCGCCCTGGTCTATCTGGTGTGCGGGATCTTCTCTTTCTTCATTCTACGCGCGCTGGGCGAACTGGTACTGCATCGCCCTTCCAGCGGAAGCTTCGTCTCTTACGCCCGTGAATTCCTCGGTGAAAAAGCGGCCTACGTTGCGGGCTGGATGTACTTCGTCAACTGGGCAATGACCGGTATTGTCGATATCACCGCCGTTGCGCTGTATATGCACTACTGGGGCGCGTTCGGTGACGTGCCGCAGTGGGTCTTTGCGCTTGGCGCGCTGGCTATTGTCGGCACCATGAACATGATCGGCGTGAAGTGGTTCGCGGAGATGGAGTTCTGGTTTGCACTGGTAAAAGTGCTGGCCATTGTGATTTTCCTGGTCGTGGGTACCGTCTTCCTCGGCAGCGGCAAGCCGCTGGACGGCAATGCCACCGGCTTCCACCTGATAACCGATAACGGCGGATTCTTCCCGCACGGTCTGCTGCCTGCCCTGGTGCTGGTTCAGGGCGTCGTGTTCGCCTTCGCCTCCATCGAACTGGTGGGCACCGCAGCAGGTGAATGTAAAGATCCGCAGACGATGGTGCCAAAAGCCATCAACAGCGTGATCTGGCGTATCGGTCTGTTCTACGTCGGTTCCGTGGTGCTGCTGGTTCTGCTGCTGCCATGGACTGCCTATCAGGCGGGTCAGAGCCCGTTCGTGACCTTCTTCTCTAAGCTGGGCGTACCTTACGTTGGCAGCATCATGAACATCGTGGTTCTGACGGCAGCGCTCTCCAGCCTGAACTCAGGCCTTTACTCTACCGGTCGTATCCTGCGCTCTATGTCGATGGGCGGTTCCGCGCCGAAGTTCATGTCGAAGATGAGCAAGCAGCAGGTTCCCTACGCGGGGATTCTGGCAACGCTGGTGGTTTACGTCTTTGGCGTGTTCCTGAACTATCTGGTGCCGTCCCGCGTATTTGAGATCGTTCTGAACGTGGCTGCACTGGGGATTATCGCCTCCTGGGCCTTTATTGTGGTCTGCCAGATGCGTCTGCGCAAAGCGATTAAAGAAGGCAAAGCGGCTGATGTGAGCTTCAAGATGCCGGGCGCACCGGTGACCTCCTGGCTCACCCTGCTGTTCCTGTTCAGCGTGCTGGTGCTGATGGCGTTCGACTACCCGAACGGTACCTATACCATCGCGACCATTCCGCTGCTGGCCGTGCTGCTGATTGCCGGTTGGTTCGGCGTGCGTAAGCGCGTTCACGAGATCCACAGCACCGCGCCGGTTCATCACGATGATGAAAAACACGACGCGCCGCTGGTAGAAGAAACCTCGCGTTAAGCATCCGGAAAGCATTAAAAAGGGAAGGCAAATGCCTTCCCTTTTTTTATCTTACAGCGCGATACGAATCACATCATCAGGCTGGGTAGCTTCCTGCTGGCGAGTCGACTTCTGTTTCACCGTCACGTACAGCGTTTTACCATCCGCAGAGAGTGCCAGGCTGTTCGGGTAAACCGGCGTGTCGAACGTTTTGGTCACCTTGTAGGTTTTCGCATCAATCACGCTCACCTTGCCCGCTTCGCGGTGCGTCACGTAGACTTCATTGCGCGTTGGGTTAAACAGGACGGCCAGTGATTCCGGCGCGGCGATCTTCTCCATTACGCTGCCGTCTTTCAGGCTAACCACCAGCACTTCCGGCTGTTTTGAATCGGTCAGGAAGGCACGCTGACCGGCAGCGTCGAGGCTCAGGTTCAGATAGAAGTGCTCTTTACCGTCATCCTGCACTTTTTTACGGCTCTGGATTTTGTTCGTT
Organism: Enterobacter sp. 120016; assembly: GCF_018383635.1. Classification (NCBI taxonomy): domain Bacteria; kingdom Pseudomonadati; phylum Pseudomonadota; class Gammaproteobacteria; order Enterobacterales; family Enterobacteriaceae; genus Enterobacter; species Enterobacter sp. 120016. Next base: position 234,286 of record NZ_JAHAWC010000001.1, read on the forward strand.
GCCGTATCAATGGTTACCAGCTCGCCGTCCGCATTCGTGGTATAGAGGCGTTTCGCCTGCGCATCCAGCGCCAGGCCGGTGCTATAGGTACCGGTATTGGCAATGGTCTCTTTCAGCTTCAGCGTTGCGCCATCCACCACCCAAATCACGCTCTCTTTGCCGACACCGGTGATGTAAATCGTGTTGCTCGCGTCATCCGCCACCAGCTGGCGCGGCTGCAGCGGTTTGACGGTTTCACTGCGCTGGCGATTATCGAGCACCAGACGCCCTTTCACGTCACCCGTTTTCGCATCGATGGCCGTCACCGCCCCGTTGATGGTGTTGCCAAACCACAGGGTTTGCGTCGCGCCGTCGAGAGTGGCGCCAAAGGGTTTGAGATCGCTATGAATCGCCTGCGTCACGTCCAGCGTGACCGGATCAAGGCGATAGATAACCCCGCCCTTATCGGTTTTACGGCTTTGCGACGTCGCCACCCACAGCGCATTTTCCTGCTGGCTGACCGCCATTTCATACGCCCCTTTGCCCACCGCTTTACGCAGCACCTCTTCGGCGGCATGCACCTGGAACGTTCCGGCAAGCAGTAAAGTGGCAGACAGCAGTGACAGGCTCAGACGCGGCGAGCACAGATGACGTAAAGACATAACAATTCCTTTTCTGAAAAGAGGGGTTTCCGCTGACATTACTTCCGGCAGGCAACGTCATGGCATTGCCTTTTGATAATGAGAATAGTAATCATTAATGAGCGGAATGTGGAGTTTTTCTTTCGCGCCTCGCCTTTCATTAACGCAATGTGCGGTTATAGTTTTCAAAACATTTACAAAACCTTTAACATGTATGGACATGTTCCATTTGGTTCGTTTATACACCACAACCGGTTTTATTCATGAAAATCATTTCTGCCCGTAAGGCCTCTCTCCCGCTGCTGCTGGTTCCCGTTACTTTCGCGCCGCTAACCGCAATGAGCGCGGAGGAACAGACCATGATCGTCAGCGCCACGCCGCAAACCGTATCGGAGCTGGATACCCCGGCCGCGGTCAGCGTCGTCAACGGCGATGACATGCGCCACGCCGCGCCTCGCATCAACCTGTCTGAATCCCTCGGCAGCGTCCCGGGACTGCAAATTCAGAACCGCCAGAACTATGCTCAGGATCTCCAGCTTTCAATGCGCGGGTTTGGCGCCCGCTCAACGTTTGGCGTGCGCGGTATCCGTATGTACGTCGACGGTATCCCTGCCACCATGCCGGACGGACAGGGCCAGACCTCCAACATCGATCTCTCCAGCGTGGAGAGCGTTGAAGTGCTGCGCGGCCCCTTCTCTGCCCTGTACGGCAACGCTTCTGGCGGGGTGATTAACATCAACACCCAGACCGGGCAGCAGCCGCCGACCATTGAAGCCAGCAGCTATTACGGCAGCTACGGTACCTGGCGCTACGGCATGAAGGCCACCGGTGCGATGGGAGACGGCACCCACGCGGGCGATGTGGATTACACCGTTTCCACCACCCGCTTCACCACCAAAGGCTACCGTGACCACAGCGGCGCGCGGAAGAATCTGGCCAATGCAAAGCTGGGCGTGCGTATTGATGACGTCAGCAAGCTGACGCTGATTTTCAACAGCGTGGACATGAAGGCCAACGATCCGGGCGGGCTGAGCTATCAGGAGTGGCAGAATAATCCGCGTCAGTCTCCGCGCGGCGATCAGTACAACACCCGCAAGACCATCAAACAGACCCAGGCAGGTCTGCGCTACGATCGCCAGCTCAGCGCGCAGGACGACCTCAGCGTGATGATGTACGCCGGTGAGCGTGAAATGACGCAGTACCAGTCGATTCCCTATCAGCCGCAGCTAAAAGCCTCCCACTCCGGCGGGGTGATTGATATGCAGCGTCATTATCAGGGCATCGATACCCGCTGGACGCACCGCGGCGAGCTGCTGGTGCCGGTGACGTTTACCACCGGCCTGAACTACGAAAACCTGAGCGAAGATCGTCGCGGATACGAGAACTTCGTGATGAACAACGGCGTGCCGGATTACGGCGTGAAGGGTGACAAGCGTCGAAACGAACGTAACCTGATGTGGAACGTCGATCCTTACCTGCAAACGAGTTGGCAGCTGACGCAGAAGCTGTCGGTGGATGCGGGTGTGCGCTACAGCTCGGTCTGGTTTGATTCCAACGACCATTACGTTACGTTGGGCAACGGCGATGACAGCGGTGACGCGAGCTATCACAAGTGGCTCCCGGCAGGCTCCGTGAAGTATGCTGTGACGGACGCATGGAATCTTTACGCTGCCGCAGGGCGCGGCTTTGAAACGCCAACCATCAACGAACTCTCCTATCGTGCCGATAACCAGGGCGGTCTGAACATTGGCCTTAAGCCGTCCACCAACAACACGTACGAAGTGGGCAGCAAAACGCGCATCGGCAATGGCCTGCTGACCGCTGCCCTGTTCCGCACCGATACGGATGATGAGATCGTGGTGGATGCCAGCTCTGGCGGACGTACCAGCTATAAAAACGCCGGTAAAACCCGTCGTCAGGGCGTGGAAGTCTCCCTCGACCAGCAGTTTGCTGAGAACTGGAAGCTGAAGCTGGCGTGGACCTACCTGGACGCGACCTACCGCACCAACGTCTGCAGCGACGCAGACTGTAACGGTAATCGTATGCCGGGTATCGCCCGCAACATGGGCTACGCCTCGTTTGGCTGGCAGCCTGAAGAAGGCTGGTACGCGGGTTCTGACGTGCGCTACATGAGCGATATCATGGCCGACGACGAGAACACGGCGAAAGCGCCATCGTATACGGTGGTCGGGCTGAACACCGGGTATAAATTCAACTACGGCAACTGGGGCATGGACGTCTTTGGCCGCGTCGATAACCTGTTCGATAAAGAGTACGCGGGCTCGGTTATTGTCAACGAGTCCAACGGTCGTTATTACGAACCAGCACCAGGCCGTAACTACGGGGTCGGGCTGTCGGTCTCTTATCGCTTCGAGTAAGCAAAAAGAAACGTTTATTTTATTAATGAAATAACCCTCCTGATGGCTTATTGCCATCAGGAGTTATTCACCAGATAAATAATTAGGTGCGGTATATAGTCGCTCTGTTAAATAATCTCTCAGTTAAAATATTGTCGCTGTAAAAGCAAATTCGCTTCATCAATCACCTTATCAATCGCCTTCTGGCAGGCAGCAACATCTCTTCGCTCAAGGGCGGAAAGGAGTTCGTCATAGTGATATGTCGACGCTTTGATGTCGTTAAGCTCCTGATGCAGATAGTTCATACAGGGCCCGATGCGCACCCAGAGCTGTTCAATTAAGGCATTAAGCGTCGGCATTTCCGCATACTGATAAAGCGTAAAGCGGAAGACGCGATTTGCATGAAGCGCCTGCTGAACGTTTCCGTTGCGCATGGCCTCATGGAATGCCTCTGACATTTTGCGCAACGCCTCCAGCTTGCCTTCTGACATATTCTGGCATGCTGCGGCGACCGCCATCGGCTCAAGCTGTTTTCTGATGGCGTTAATCTCGTTATAACGCTCCAGCGTCACCTCCGGAACCAGAAATGCCTGCGCGGGCGTGGCGTGTAACGCCCCTGATGACACCAGACGCAAAAGCGCCTCGCGAACCGGGGTAATACTGGTTCCTAATTTATCGGCGATCTCTTTCGTAATCAGTCGTGCCCCAGGTTTGAGGGAGCCCGTAATTAACGCGCCTTTCAAACTGAGTTCAACTTGCATGGTAAGACTGATCCTTTGGGCTTTTTCTAAGTGATCCAAATCAAGCATGTTCAATTCCTGTAGCTAAAACTTAATGCTATTTTTAAACGCCAGTTTTAATAAAACGACGCTGGTCCGATATATCCTGTATCGTCATGCCTGGTGGTGGGAAGTACGTAAAAACATCAAAAAAAGCAAAGTTTGTTTTTTTATTGGTTTCGGGCCCATCCGGGATGCGGGCGCGAAATGCCATGTCCATTAATTAAAGACAATATATCGTATCTTCACAAATAAATATGGCGGGAAACCCCGCCATAATGCTGTTTATTTATTGTCACTCGCGACGCGAATCACGACTTTGCCGAAGTTCCGCCCTTCAAGCAGGCCAATCAGCGCCTCGGGCGCGTTCTCCAGCCCGTCCGTGACCTGTTCACGATAGTGAATTTTGCCTTCCTGCACCCAGCGTCCCATCGCGTCCTGGAACTCTTTAATGCGGTGCCCGTAGTCCTGACCGATGATAAAGCCCTGCATACGAATGCGTTTCTTCAGGATGGTCGCCATCAGGAGCGGCAGGCGATCCGGCCCCTCGGGCAGGCCCGTCGCATTGTAGCCGCTCACCAGGCCGCACACCGGCACGCGCGCGGAGGTATTCAATAATGGCAGCACGGCGTCAAACACTTTCCCGCCGACGTTTTCATAATAGACATCAATCCCGTTCGGGCAGGCACGCTTCAGCTGTTCGGCAAAATCGGCCGCGTGATGATCCAGACACAGGTCAAACCCGAGAACCTCAACGGCATGGCGGCATTTTTCAGCGCCACCGGCGACGCCGACCACCCGGCAACCTTTGATTTTACCGATCTGCCCGACGGTCGCGCCAACCGGGCCTGTCGCCGCGGCGACCACCAGCGTTTCACCCGCTTTTGGTTGACCGATATCCAGCAACCCCATATAGGCGGTAAAGCCCGGCATGCCCAGAATACCCAGCGCCCAGGAAGGGTGTGACGGATTTTCGCCCAGCTTCACCAGGCCGCTGCCGTCTGAGAGTTCATACTCCTGCCAGCCGCTATAGCCCAGCACCCACTCTCCGGCTTTGAAGTCGGGATGATTTGACTGTTCAACGCGGCTGACCGTTCCCCCCACCATCACCGCGCCCAGCTCAACCGGCGGTGAATAGGATGGCGCATCGCTCATGCGCCCCCGCATGTACGGGTCCAGCGACAGCCAGACGGTGCGCAGCAAAAGCTGCCCCTCAGCGGGTGCTGGAACAGGCTGCGTTTCGAGACGAAAATTTTCCGCGACCGGCGCGCCCTGTGGACGAGAGGCCAGTACCCAGCGGCGATTTTGCGAAACAGGTTGATTCATTGGGATCTCCTTCTGGTACACATGTCATTACAGCCTGGCTCACGATCGGCGTTATCGCATTAGCATTACGAGGCAGACTGGTTAAGCCTTACAACCAGATAGATACAGGTTTCATTCGTTTCGTTGATGAACCGGCAGTCATTTGGCGGCCCCAGCTCGAGACAGTCTCCGGCGTGCATCTCGTGCCGGGTATCGCCCTCCTGAAACACCAGCTCACCGGACTGGAGCCAGATAAGCTGACGTGCCAGCGCGTAAGAAGATGCAGGCATAGGAACATCGCTGCCCGCAGGCAGTTCAACCTGAACAAGGTCGATGGGCAGATCGGTACGGGGAGAAACATGGCGGCGGAGGTAGTGCGTCTGTGGATCTCGCCAGACGGGCTGGTTTGCAAGGCGCAGCAGCTTGCCCTCCTGCATTTCGGCCCGGGCAATGAGCGTGGACATGCTGATGCCAAACGCGCCGGAAAGTCGGGCAAGCAATGTGGCCGTCGGGCTACTGTCTCCGCGTTCTATCTTGTGGATCATCGCGCGCGAGACCCCTGCCCGGTCAGCAAGCTCGCTCAGGGACCATCCGCGAGACTCGCGTTCAAGGCGAATTCTTGCGCTAATCCGTTGATTCATCGTGTCTGTTATGGTGTTCATGACGTCATACTATAGTGTATGAACGGCATTTCAATGGGCTTTTGATAACAAAAAAATATGGCTTATGCCGTAGCGTTCGGGCAATGCCATTGTGTAATATCGTAGGAATAACGTAATACTATAGTGAACAACACACAGAGGGTTAATCATGATCGTTCGTCATGCCTGCAAAGAAGACTGCGCCGCGATAGGAGAAATCTACAACCACGCGGTGCTGCATACTGCCGCGATCTGGAACGATAAAACCGTCGATACCGATAACCGCATCGCGTGGTTTGAGGCGCGCACGCTCGCGGGTTACCCGGTTCTGGTGAGTGAAGAAAACGGTGCGATTACCGGTTACGCCTCTTTTGGCGACTGGCGCGCCTTCGACGGCTTTCGCCATACGGTTGAGCATTCGGTCTATGTCCACCCGGATCATCAGGGCAAGGGCATTGGCCGCACGCTGATGAACGCGCTGATTAACGAGGCCCGCACCATTGGTAAACACGTGATGGTGGCCGGTATTGAAGCGCAAAACCATGCCTCGATTCATCTCCATGAAACGCTCGGTTTTGTGACAACGGGGCAGATGCCGCAGGTGGGGACCAAGTTTGGCCGCTGGCTAGACTTAACCTTTATGCAGCTTCAGCTGGACGAGCGCAGCGATCCGGACGCCATCCCATGAATCAGTCACTGACGCTGGCGTTTTTGGTGGCGGCGGGAATAGGTCTGGTGGTGCAAAACACCTTAATGGTGCGTATCACCCAGTCCTCCTCCACTATTCTTATCGCGATGCTGCTGAACTCCCTGGTCGGCATTGTGCTATTTGTCAGCATTCTGCTGCTGAAACAGGGCTTCGCCGGGTTTAGCGAACTGGCCGCAACGGTACGCTGGTGGACGCTTATACCAGGGCTGCTGGGGTCGTTTTTCGTTTTTGCCAGCATTAGCGGGTATCAGAACGTTGGCGCGGCGACGACTATCGCCGTGCTGGTGGCAAGCCAGCTGATTGGCGGGCTGGTGATGGACGTGCTGAGGAGCCACGGCGTTCCGCTCCGCGCCCTGATTGGCCCGGCGTGCGGCGCTGTGATGCTGGTCGTCGGGGCCTGGCTGGTGGCGCGACGCCAGTTTTGATCGTTACAGTATGGTGCCGCCTTTGGTCAGCTGTTCCTCACGCGCGTCCATCTCTTCTTTATGCTGCTTACCGTGGTGTGAAATCGCGGTACGCAGCCGCTGCTGCTGGGTGTAGCGATCTTCACGGCTGAGCTCTGCGTCATCGCTTAATTCAATCAGCAGTTCATTCATGTGGGTAATCACGCTCTCTTCGATGGCGGCATCCACACGGGCGGTAACGTCGTTTAAATGTGACATTGTCACTCCTTGTTATGTGCCCGGTGGCGCTACGCTTACCGGGCCTACGGGGTCCAAATGTAGGCCCGGTAAGGCGTAGCCGCCACCCGGCGATAAAAGGCTTAGTTCAGCTTCGCTTTGGAGAAATCGCTGCCCATCAGGCTCACGCTGTATCCGGTCACGTTGCTGCGGGTTGCATAGAACGTTTTCCCGTTTGCCAGTGCGATCCACGGCGCCTGCTGGTAGAAAATCTCCTGCGCCTGGCCGTAGAGCTTCGCGCGCTCGGCCGGGCTGCTGGTCAGCTTCGCTTTTTGCACCAGAGAATCATAACCCTTATCGCACCAGCGCGCGGCGTTGGAGCCGGTTTTAATGCTGTTACAGCCCAGCAGCACGTCGGCAAAGTTGTCCGGATCGCCGTTATCGGACATCCAGCCAAACAGCGCGGAGTCATGTTCGCCTTTACGCATCCCGGAGAGATATTCACCCCACTCGTAAGAGACAATTTTGGCCTTCACGCCGACTTTGGCCCAATCGCTCTGGATCATCTCCGCGATACGACGCGAGTTCGGGTTATACGGACGCTGAACCGGCATTGACCACAGCGTGACTTCCGCCCCCTTCTCCAGGCCCGCCTGCTTCAGCAGCGCTTTCGCTTTTTCTGGATCGTAGCTGTAGTCCTTCAGGTCTTTATTAAAGCCCAGCATATTTGGCGGGATCGGCGATTTTGCCACCGTACCGGAACCCATAAAGACCGCATTGACGATAGCCTTCTTGTCGGTCGCGTAGTTAAGCGCCTGACGCACCAGCACGTTATCAAACGGTTTTTTCTCGGTATTAAACGCCAGATAGCCGACGTTCAGCGCATCGACCGAATGCAGCGTCAGGTCTTTGTTGTTCTTGATCGCGTCAAACTGAACCGGAGACGGCGCAGGAATAATCTGGCACTCGTTGGTCTGCAGCTTCGCCAGGCGGGTTTCCACATTTGGCGTAATGGAGAAGATAAGATGCTTCGTCGGCACTTCGCCTTCCCAGTAGTTCGGGTTAGCAACATAGCGGATCAGCGAATCCACCTTGTACTGCTGCAGGACATAAGGCCCGGTACCAATCGGCCAAGTGTCTACGTTTTCAGGCGTGCCTTTTTTCAGCATCGCGTCGGCGTATTCGGCAGAGAGAATGGAGGCGAAATCCATCCCCCAGTCGGCCAGAAACGCGGCGTTGGGCTCGCTGAGGGTAAACTGAACGTGATAATCGTCGACCTTTTTAACGTCCTGAATCAGCTTATCGAGCCCGACATCGTTAAAGTATTCGTAGTTGCCCTGCGACACATTATGGTACGGGTGTTTAGGGTCTTTCTGACGCATGACCGAGAAAATAACGTCATCGGCGTTAAAGTCGCGCGTCGGTTTGAAGTATTTATTGCTGTTGAACTTCACCCCTTTGCGCAGCGCAAAGGTATAGGTCTTGCCGTCCGGTGAAATCGTCCAGGACTCTGCCAGCGACGGGACCGGGGTGTTTTTCACCGGGTCGAAATTGATCAGGCGGTTGTACAGCACCTGAGAGCTGGCCACAAATGACGGGCCAGAGCTGGCGATTTGCGGGTTGAAGGACTCCGGGGACGCTTCAGAACAGTAAATAAGCGTGTCGCTGTTTGCCGCCCATGCGGCACCGGCTGGTAGAAGAGCGCTCAGCGCAAGGGCGAGCAGTGTTTTCCCTGTAGACATGGTTATAACCCTGACAGTTTTATTATATAAGACAGTAATAACAGCACAGGCGGTTTGACCTGGCAAATAACGAAACACTATCAGGTTATTCTAAAGCCGCGTTTTTTGCTGTTTTAACCGCCAGCGCCCTAAACCGTGATTTGCCTTAAGGGCCATTATTCGTCAAGCACAACCGTCACTTTCTATGCCGCAAGAAATCGGCCCTTTTAGCGTCTCTTCCCCCGTTTGGTTGCTTCCTCGTTTCGTTAAAGTAACGGTGTGAAGAAGTATATGGGATCAAATCGTGGCAAAAACTCTTTTACGCAGCGGTAACCTGGATGACTTTCAGGCCGTTGGCGGCGGCGGACAAGCCGTTTTTGAATCAGCGTTACAAATCCGGGAAGCGCTCCGGTTGCGCAAACAACAGGCCATCGTCGACTGCCTGGCTATTCCTCAGGTCAACGACAGCGGTGACCGCGTGGACTGGTATTCCCCTGTGGAAGGGAGCGTAACCAGCTGGAAAGCGGCCGATGAAGATGACCGTTATCGCGCCCTGCGCTATCTGGAAAACACGCTGGCCAGCGTCGAGTCGTTAAGCAAGAAATGCCTCCAGTCCCCCAAAACCGCGCAACAGCTTTTTGGTTCTCTGCTGTCGAAGGCGTTTCAGTTCCCGGGTGAAAACTTCCTCTTCCTGGTAGACGGAAAGCCGGTCATCAGCTTCTGGGGGTTTGTAAACCTGAACGAGAATGCGCGCGACGATGTCCTCGACTGCCTGCGTGAATCGCTGGTCCCTGAGCCTACCCCCGTTGTCATTGAAGATCCTGAACCAGAACCCGAGCCAGAACCGGTCGTGGCCTTTGAACACGCCGACGAGCCGCTGATCGCCCCTTCCACGGTGGTGCGCATTACGCCGGAAGACCTGTATGAGCCAGAGACAGCCCCGGTTGTGGCGCAACCCATTCAGGAACAGGCTGTGCCGATCGTCGCGAAAAAGCGCCGCGTTCCCCTGTGGACGCTGCCGGTTGCCGTCGCGATCGTTGCCGCCGTTGCCGCACCGCTGCTGTGGCCAAAACAGTCGCCTTCCGCTGAGCCCGCCCCGGCGCCCGCGCCTGTGCCCGTCGAGATTGCGCCTAAGCCGATCAAAGCGGTTGAGCCGCTGGCAATGAAGTTACCGCTGCATCAGGCTGAGGTCCTGGCAAGCAAAGAAAAAGAGCCTGCACCCGTTCCTGCGCCACAGCCCGCCCCGGTGGTGATTGTCGCCATCCCGAAAGATGCCATGGTAATGGAAGCGAATCAGGTAAAAGCGGGATCGACGCGTTTCCTGAACGGCACCTGGCGTGCGGTTCTCGACGTGAAAGATCCGGTCACCGGCAAGCCGCCGTCAATGCGCTATCAAATTCAGAACAATAAAGGTTTCGCCCGGGTTGTCCATGGCGACAACGTTGTCTGCCGCGCGGAGGTCTTCTCCGGGCTGCACAGCAACGGCGAGCTGATGATTAAAAGTCGCGGTACTGCCCGCTGCACCGACGGCTCCCGCTACCCGATGCCGGAGGTTGCCTGTAAAGCAGGCGCCAGCGATATCGCAGAATGTCGCGCCCGTTATGATGCCAATACCGTCGTCCCTCTGACGTTCAAGAAAGCAGGTGCCTGATCCTATGCTGGTTAATCTTTGCGACTATAAACAAAGCGTCACGCTTATTGCCAACAGCGGCGTGCAGTTCCTTGATTTCGGTCTGACGCCGCAGGACACCGCCAGCAACGGGCGCTTCGTACGTAAAACCGCGAACGGCCCGCTTTTGCGACTCGATTTCGACCTGGTCAACGGACGTTATACCGTGCCGGGGACGAACGGCGGGCAGCCTGAAGTGGTCAAACCGGAAACCACCCTCCCGCTGCATCAGTCTCTGACGGTGCTGGACGGCGTCTGGCTTCCGGTTCCGTTCCTGCGCTTCAACCCACCGCGAACCTTTGTTGAGGGGCCGGATAACTGGGCCCGCGTTCAGGTGCGCAGGCTGGATACACCCGATACGGCAGGCAATACGCACCGCGTCACCCTCGCCCTCGACAGCCAGATAGCTGAACACGCCACGTCCGCCCTGTCTCCGGTTGAAAACGATATTCTGAACGGGACCCGTTTCGCGCTGGCCTGGCGAGACAATGAGGTCGAAAGTTTCCTCGACCAGACCTGGATTGACGGCTGGCTGCGCGAGGCATTTACCCAGTATGCCGACGGCGTTGAAAACCGCTCGGAACGCGATCTCCAGCAGGCGATGCGCGGTTTTGAATATCAGGCCCACTGGCTCAACCTGATGACCATGCTCGGTGAACAGCTTACCGTGCCGGAAGTGAAATTTGTTACCCACACGCTCAGCACGCCTGCCATTCCGGTCGACCTGATCCTCGACGTGGGCAATACCCACACCTGCGGCGTCATTATTGAAGACCACGGCGACGCCAACGATGGACTGCGCCAGACCGCCGAGCTGCAGGTACGCTCGTTAAGCGAGCCGCAGTTCCTGAACGAGCCGCTGTTCACCAGCCGTCTCGAGTTTTCGGAAGCGCGTTTTGGCAAGCAGCACTTCTCGGTTGAAAGCGGTCGCGAAGACGCCTTTGTCTGGCCGTCGATTGTTCGCGTCGGCGATGAAGCCCGCAAGCTGGCGATGCAGCGTCTGGGAACGGAAGGCAATAGCGGCATCTCCAGCCCGCGCCGCTATCTGTGGGATGAAACGCCGGTCGTACAGGACTGGCGCTTTAGCCAGATGAACAGCAAAACCCAGCGTGAACCGCTTGCCACCGCGTTTCCGCTGATGAACCTGATGAACGATGACGGAGAGCCGCTCTTCACGCTGCCGCAGGACGAGCGGCTGCCGGTCTTCTCGCCGCAGTACAGCCGCAGCACCCTGATGACGCACATGCTTTGCGAGCTGCTGGCGCAGGCGCTGGGGCAGATCAACAGCGTCGCCACGCGCCTGCGTCTGGGCTTCCCGGCGTCGCCGCGCCAGCTGCGCACCCTGATCCTGACGCTGCCCTCGGCCATGCCAAAGCAGGAGCGCGAGATTTTCCGTCGCCGCATGTTTGAAGCCATCGCCATCGTCTGGAAAGCGATGGGATGGCACCCGCAGGATGAGGACTTTGTCACCCGCAAACAGCAGGATAAAAGCGTGGTGCCAGTGCCTGAAATCCAGATGGAGTGGGATGAAGCCAGCTGTGGTCAACTGGTCTGGCTGTATAACGAAGCGATCTCCCGCTTTGGCGGTCAGACCGAAGCCTTCTTCGCCTCCCTGGCTCGCCCGGACCGTGAGCCTGAGCCGGGTAGCCAGCCGGGCCGCGCGCTGCGCGTCGCGTCCATCGACATCGGCGGCGGCACAACGGATATGGCGATCACCCATTATCAGCTGGATGACGGTTCCGGCAATAACGTCAAGATCACCCCACAGCTGCTGTTCCGCGAAGGCTTTAAGGTTGCGGGTGACGATACGCTTCTGGACGTGATTCAGCGCTACGTGCTGCCTGCCCTGCAAACGCAGCTGCAGAAATCCGGCATCGCGGACGCCTCGCTGCTGATGGCGTCGCTGTTCGGCGACTCCGGACGCATTGATACCCAGGCCGTACTCCGCCAGCAAACGGCGCTTCAGCTCTTTATGCCAATTGGCCATGCCATTCTTGCCGCGTGGGAATCGAGCGACGTTGACGATCCGCTGGCCGGTCTGCATGCCACCTTTGGCGATCTCCTTCCGCAGAAGCCGACCCGTAACGTGATGAATTACCTGCAGCAGGCGATCGATCATGCCCTGCCGGCGGGTTCAGACGCGTTTGACCTCTTCGCCGTGCCGCTGCACGTGAATTTCCGCGAAATGCAGGATGCGATGCTCGGCGGGCAGTTTACGCTGGCCTCGCCGCTTCACGCGGTGTGTGAGGCGATATCCCATTACAGCTGCGATATTCTGCTGATCACCGGGCGCCCCGGCTGCCTGCCTGGCGTTCAGGCGCTCATTCGTCATCTGCAGCCGGTGCCGGTCAACCGCATCGTCTGGCTGGATAAATACCAGGTGCACGAGTGGTATCCGTTCAGCCAGCAGGGGCGCATTGGCAACCCGAAATCGACGGCCGCGGTGGGGGCCATGCTCTGCAGCCTGGCGCTCGACCTGCGTCTGCCGCGCTTCAACTTTAAAGCCGCGGACATTGGCGCGTATTCAACCGTGCGGTATCTCGGCGTGCTGGATAACACCGTCAATACCCTGCGCGAGGAAAACGTCTGGTATCAGGATATCGATCTTGATAAACCCGGCGCGAAGCTCGACGCACGCCTGCACTTCCCGCTGCGCGGTAACGTCACTCTCGGCTTCCGCCAGCTGGCGAACGCGCGCTGGCCCGCCACGCCGCTCTACACGCTCAGCATTAACTCGGCTGAACTGGCGAAAGCCATTGCCGGTGACGGCGTGCTGAACGTGCGGCTGAAACTCTGCGGCGGCAGCAAGCAGGAAGGCCCGGAGGCCTTCGAGCTGAGCGATGCCTGGCTGCAGGACGGCACGCCGGTTGCGCCTGACGCATTAACCTTCAAACTGAATACTTTGGCCGATCGCCGACACAGCGGTAGCCACTACTGGATCGACAGCGGGAGCGTATACCTGAAATGACAGCGACGACGACCACCACTCAGGCCTTAATCGGGTGGATTAATGAGACGCGCCTGAACGCCCCTGTGCTGGATAACGATGCTGACGCCCTGCTTGCTCGCATCAACGCGGCGCAGGCGCGGGAGCAGGCCATTGAACGCGCCATGTCCCGCCAGAGCAGCATTGGGCTTTACGGTCATTCGCAGAGCGCGAAAGCACACCTGCTGTTGTCTCTGTGCGGCAGCGGTAATGGACGCCTGAACGTGACGCCGGGCCAGCGCACCTTTGACTATTTTTCGCATATCAATCCGGGACATGCCCTCACCAACATGGCCGTCCGCTTCACCCGGGATAACCCGGAGGTGGCTGATGAGGCGTTCCCGCTGCGTCTGCGTCTGGTCACCGAGACCGAGCTGGTACAGCTGTTTATTGCCCGCACGACCCTCCATCCGCAGATGCGCGCCGTGGATAAGGCGGTCATTGAAACACGTCTGGAGAAATGGCGCGGGCTGCGCCAGCCGCAGGGCGTGCCCGGCATCACGGGTCAGGAAGTGGGTGCGATTGCCCGCTTCTGGCAAAGCACCGTACCCGCCGCGAAACAGCAAATTGACGATGCCCTGTGGCATGAATTTGCCCAGTTGGTACCATCGCTCGATCTCAGCACGCGGGCCAGCGTCTGGTCGCTGCTGTGGGGCGAGCAGCAGGAGTTGACCCAGCAGTGGTTAAAACTGGCCCATGTGCTGCACCAGACCAGCCATGCCGGTGAGCTTGCTGCCCCGCTTAGCCTGCTGGTGGACAGCTTTGGGCTGCCGGGTGAAGGTTTCCTGACGCATGACGGCACGTTAGACCTTCAGGACGCGCAGGAGACGCTGCTTCATCCGCTGAACAGCGGTGAAATGCTTAACGCCATCAGCATCCCCGTTGATGTGCTGGCCTTCCTGACCCGCGAGCTGGTGCTGCCGGTTGAGAACGGCGCGCTGGATAACGTCGATATTATTGATATTCCGGTTTTTGAAGATAACCGTGCCGACCCGCTACGCCAGGCGAAATCCCAGTGGCTGCTCGAGCATTACCGTCAGCAGCTTCAGCCTGATGTGCTGGTGATTTGTAATGCGACGGTGCAGCATGAACAGACGGCCAAAAAAGCAAAAGTATTGATGAACTGGGTGAAGGAGACGCAGCCTGCTGAAGAGTCTGCCCTTCCGGGTCTGGTGTGGGCGATTACCCCCCATGACGCCCGCTTTACCACCCGGCAGAATCTCGATGAAGCCGTACAGCATCTGCTCGGAAAGCCGGGTTTACGCTGGGGCACGCTGCAGGCGCTGGACAGCCACAGCATGCAGCGCGTCATCGAGTGGCTCTCTCAGGCCACGCTGCCCGCGCAGCGACACAAGCGTCTCAGCACGCTGAAAGGCCTGCTGCGACAGGAGCTCTCATCGCTGATGCAAAGCTATCTTGCGCCGCTGGTTGAGGAGCCGGGGACAAGACGTGCTCAGGCCGAAAGCATGGTGCGCACGCTGCAAAATAGCGCCGCCCGCCACGGTGAGCTGCTTGAAGGCCTGCTGCCGCCGCTGAAAGCCTTTGAAACGCTGCTCGCCGTTCAGCAGCCTCGCGAGGAGCAGGTGAACGGGCTGTTTACGGACACCATTGACCTGTTTGCCGAGAATGCGCAGGAAAGCAACGGCCTGTTCCAGACAAAAGACAAAGCGCGACTGGCGCACAGAGTCTGGATAAATCATCTGCGCCAGTGGAGTCGCAATGAGGCCGCGGCCGCCCGTCTTGGGCTGGAACCTGCGGTGTTACAGCAAATCGCAGATGTCCTGGTGGTCACCAGCTATCGGCTTGAACTGCCTCAACAGCTTCAGCGTATCGTCGAAGCGGATAAAAGTAGCGCTGCGCAACTGCATGCCGTGATGGGCAATTTCATTGGCTGGCTGGGTTACGACCAGACGCCCGTGGCGGTACGTCCGGCAAGCCGCATCCGCAAGGGCCAGGCAATCTTCGTTACGCCGGTGGTCAGCAGCGCCGAGCCCCGCTTGACGCGCCTGGGGGAACAGCCTGTGCATGCGGCTACCGCGTACGTTTACGACTGGCTGGTCGCCCTCTATAGCCGCGCGATAGAGAACATTGATTACCAGCATCCGCATGATGTTCAGCCTGACGCGCGTCAGGCCTTGCACGCATTATTAAGCTAAACGCTGATTAACAATGTAGCCGCATTTCTTGCCGGGTGGCGCTGCCGCTTACCCGGCCTACACTCTTCATCGTTGTAGGCCCGTGCAAGCGTAGCGCCGCCGGGCGAAACTTTTGCGCTCATCACTCCGTCATACACCCGGCTAACGTCTGTGCCAGCGCAGACGGGTTTTCCCATGACATTGAATGCCCCGCCGCAGGGATAATTTTTACCTCAACGCCCTTTTGCTTCAGATTATCCACATCGTCATCCGGCAGAGACAGCTCGCCGAAAATCAACGTTACCGGGCAAGGAAGTGACAGGAACTGCGCGTCCCATTCGGGCTCAACGCCCGCCACCAGGCTCGATGCGCCCCGCCAGACGGCATACGGCGCATTGCTCCGCAGACACCCCGCCCACGCCGTTTTTTCCGCGCTGAGCATGGCGTCATAGCCCTGGTTCAGAAACTGCTGCTCGGTTTGCGCTGCAATAGACCGGCTAAACATCCCTCCCCCCGCATGAAAATTGGGCTCTGACACCATCAGCCCCTTCACGCGCGAGGCCAGCAGCCCCGCCGTTTCGATAGCGATGCTGCCGCCCATGCTGTGTCCGTATAACCAGAAGGCATCCAGTTGAAGGTGGTCAATCAGTTCCGCCACAACGTGCGCCTGGTCGGTGGTTTTATAGCTGTAGTGCTCAGGCTTGTCGCTGTAGCCGCTGCCGGGCAAATCGATGAGAATCGCTCTGCGCGCGCCAAACAGCGGGTCATGAACGACACGGGGATATTCATAGGAAGAGGCGCAGCCCAGCCCGTGAATGAACACCACGGGATCGCCGGTGCCGGGCAGGTCATGCCAGCGCACGGTGCAACCGGCCTGCTGCGAGTAAAAACTGTTCATAAGCACTCCTTTTACGATGCACTGTGTATTTATACAGTTATCGTATCTGGAATGCCATATTCATCTTTTAAAAATGGAAGCGTGCTTCAGAAAAGCGAGACCAGCAGCGCAACGGGAAAGCTCATTGGCCAGGTTGACCCCACCAGAAAAGCGCTGAGCAGGCGGATACGTTTGCGGTCTTTGGAGAGGAACCAGGTAATTAATGCGCAGATGGAAGCCATGATTGCGTAAAAAACCAACATCTTTTGATACAACGTCATTCTGTATACCAGAGCCGAAAAAATAACCGCACGCAATATGCGTCATATGTTGATACAGATCAAGTTTTTTCGTTACAGAATAACCACTTAAAATTAATGGATAATAACAATTGAGTATCATGCATAACACTCATGGCGGGCGTGGCGAACGCCTGGCCGCGAATGCGACCAGGCATGACGGGTTTAGTGTTTGATCATCACATGCCGGACAACCGTATAATCCTCAAGCCCGTAGACCGACATGTCTTTGCCGTAGCCGGATAATTTCATGCCGCCGTGCGGCATTTCGCTCACCAGCATAAAATGGGTATTCACCCAGGTGCAGCCGTACTGCAGGCGCGCGCTCAGGCGATGGGCGCGGCCCACGTCTTTGGTCCAGACCGATGACGCCAGTCCATACTGCGAATCGTTCGCCCAGGCGAGCACCTGCGCCTCGTCGTCAAACTCGGTAACGCTCACCACGGGGCCAAACACCTCGCGCTGAACGATGGCGTCGTCCTGTTTTGCCCCCGCCAGCAGGGTTGGCTGGAAGTAGTAGCCCGCCCCCTCTTTTTTGCTCCCGCCAGTGACAACGCGGATATGGCCGAGCGCTTTCGCGTCATCGACGGCCTGACAGACGCGTGAAAGATGGGCGGCCGAGCTGAGCGGGCCCAGTTCGGTCGAAGCATCCTCCGGCGCACCCATTTTAAGGCTGGCGACCGCTGCGCCCAGCTTTTCCACCAGCGCGGCATAAATGCCCTTCTGGGCATAAATACGGCAGGCGGCCGTACAGTCCTGCCCGGCATTGTAGAAACCAAACGTCCGCACCCCTTCGACAACCGCATCCAGGTCGGCATCATCAAAGACGATAACCGGCGCTTTACCGCCCAGCTCCATGTGGGTGCGTTTAATGGAGGACGCCGTATGGCCGATGATATGTTCCCCGGTAGCAATCGAACCGGTCAGCGAGACCATACGGACTTTTTCATGCCCGGTAAGCGGATCGCCGACCGTTTTCCCCCGGCCAAACAGGACGTTCAGAACGCCTGCCGGGAAGATATCTTTTGCCAGCTCTCCCAGCTTCAGCGCGGTCAGCGGCGTGATCTCGGAGGGCTTAATCACTACGCAGTTACCTGCCGCCAGGGCGGGCGCCAGTTTCCAGGCTGCCATCATCAGCGGGTAGTTCCAGGGGGCAATAGAGGCAACCACGCCCACCGGATCGCGGCGGATCATAGACGTGTGGCCGTCAAGGTACTCCCCGGCGGCCAGCCCGTTCAGACAGCGGGCGGCCCCGGCAAAGAAACGGAAAACGTCGACCACCGCCGGAATTTCATCGCCCAGAGCACAGTGCAGCGGCTTGCCGCAGTTGAGGGATTCGAGCCGGGCAAAGTCCTCCCCATACGCTTCAATCGCATCCGCCAGCTTCAGCAGGCACTCGGCACGGGTTTTCGGTGTGGTTTGTCCCCACTCCACAAAAGCACGGTCGGCCGCCTGAACCGCCGCGTCGACCTGAGCCGCTGACGCCTCAGCAATTTCCAGCAGGAGCTCTCCAGTGGCCGGGTTATAGACCGGCTGTTTTTCTCCCTCTCCGGTTACCAGTTTTCCCTCTATCAGCAGTTGTGTTTGCATAGCATTTTCCTGTTGAATTCACTGTTATTTCCCGCTGCCGGCGATGCTCTCGCCGTCGCGGGTTAGCCACCAGGCTCCCAGAATGGGGATAGTTGTCACCAGCATCACCAGCAGTGCAACGACGTTAGTGACCGGCACGTCGCGCGGACGGCCGAGCTGATTGAGCAACCACAGCGGTAATGTGCGCTCGTGTCCCGCCGTAAACGTTGTGACGATTATCTCGTCAAACGACAGGGCAAACGCCAGCATTCCCCCGGCCAGCAGCGCGGAACCCAGATTGGGCAGCACCACATAGCGGAAGGTTTGCCATCCGTCGGCCCCGAGATCCATCGACGCTTCCACCAGGCTCCAGGAGGTGCGTCTGAACCGGGCAATCACGTTGTTAAACACCACCACCACGCAAAAGGTGGCGTGTCCGACCACGATGGTGAAAAAGCCAGGCTCAAGGTCGATCGTTTTGAATGCTGTCAGCAGCGCCAGGCCGGTAATGATCCCCGGCAACGCAATCGGTAACAGCAGCAGCAGTGAGATCGCATTCTTGCCAAAAAACTCGCTTCGCCACAGCGCCGCTGCAGCAAGCGTGCCAAGCACAAGGGCTATCGCAGTGGATAGCGACGCAATCTGAAGTGACAACGTCACGGATTCTATGATATCGCCGCGCCCCGCGGCCACGCTAAACCACTTCAGCGTCAGCCCCTGCGGCGGAAAGCTGAAGGCCGCGTCTTCGGTGTTAAAGGCATAGGTCGCGATAATCAGCAGCGGGAAGTGCAGGAAGATGACGCCTCCCCAGGCTGCCACTTTCAGGAACAGCGGTGCGCGTTCAGAGTGCATCGAATGCTCCCAGACGTTTCACGAACGCCAGATAGAGTGAAATCAGCACGATGGGTACCAGCGTGAACGCGGCGGCCATCGGCATATTGCCGATAGCCCCCTGCTGGGAATAAACCATATTGCCGATGAAATAGCCCGGCGGCCCCACCAGCTGTGGAACGATGAAATCCCCCAGCGTCAGGGAAAAGGTGAATATTGAGCCTGCCGCAATACCCGGGATCGCCAGCGGCAGAACGACATAGCGGAAGGTCTGGCGAGGACGCGCGCCGAGGTCGGCTGAGGCCTGCAGTAGCGAGGCAGGCAGGCGTTCCAGCGCCGCCTGGACCGGCAGGATCATAAACGGCAGCCAGATGTAGACGAAGACCAGAAACCGCCCCAGCCCGGAGGTGGACAAGGTGTTGCCGCCAATCGCCGGGAGCGTAAGGAGTGAGGTCAGGATCGGCTCCAGCCCCATATGACTAAGAAACCACTGCGCCACCCCGTCCTTAGCCAGCAGCAGCGTCCAGGCGTAGGCTTTGACGATGTAGCTCGCCCACATTGGCAGCATTACAGCGATATAGAAAAACGCTTTCCACTTGCCGTGGGTGTATCGCGCCATGTACCACGCCATCGGGAATGCCAGGATGGCGCTGGCAATCGTCACCGCAATCGCCATCGTTAACGTGCGCAGGATGATGTCGTAGTTGGCCGGGTTGAAAAGCGCCTGAATGTTCGCCAGGGTCAGATCCGGCGTGACGGCCATGGTGAAATCGTCAAAGGTGTAGAACCCTTGCCACAGCAGGGTCAGAAGCGATCCTAAATAGACGATGCCAAACCACATCAGCGGCGCGAGCAGAAGCAGGAACAGGCCGAGCGACGGTTTACGCCAGAACAGCGCCGTCATGCGGCTTAAGCGGCCGCGCGAGGCGGGAGGATGCGCAACGCTCATATCCATTTCACCTCTCCTCGAGCAGGCGAATCATCGCCTCGCGTGACCACGACGCCGTGACAACATGCCCCGGCGCAATGCCGCTCAGCGGCGAGGTTTCACTGAGATTAGCCTGGCTCACCAGCAGCTTGGCGCCATCGGCGAGTTTCAGCTCCAGCCGCGTGGCCGCCCCCTGATACTGAACGGCCTGCACGATGCCCTGAACCTGAACGTCTCCGCCCTCATCAAGGCGAATATGTTCCGGACGCAGGGAATAGCTGCCTTCCATACCGCATATTTTCTGCGCAAGGCCCGCATCGAAGACGTTAGAGGTGCCGACAAAACCGGCGACAAACGGCGTGCGCGGACGCATGTAGAGATCGCGCGGGGTATCCACCTGCTCGATGCGCCCGTTATTGAACACCGCCACCCGGTCTGACATGGAAAGGGCCTCGCCCTGATCGTGGGTGACAAAAATAAAGGTGATGCCGAGTTCCTGCTGAAGCTTCTTCAGCTCGAACTGCATCTGTTCACGCAGTTTGAGATCGAGCGCACCCAGGGGTTCGTCCAGCAGCAGGACGCGCGGCTCATTGACCAGCGCGCGGGCGATGGCGACACGCTGCCGCTGGCCGCCGGAAAGCTGCGAAGGTTTGCGGGCAACGGCAAAGCTCAGGCCCACTTTTTCCAGGGCATCACGGGCCTGCGCATGGCGTTTTTTCTTGTCGATACCTTTGACCATCAGCCCGTAGGCGACATTGTCGAGGATCGACATATGCGGGAACAGCGCGTAGTCCTGAAAGACGGTGTTCACATCCCGCTCCCACGGCGGCAGCGCGCTCGCCTCTTTGCCGAAGATAGAAATCGTGCCGCCTGACAGCTGCTCAAAGCCGGCAATCAGACGCAGGCAGGTGGTTTTGCCGGAGCCCGAAGGCCCCAGCATGGAGAAAAACTCTCCGTCACGAATAGCAATGGTGACCCCATCCACCGCCCGTACGTCGCCGTACAGACGGGAAACATTGTTAAACTCTACCGCGTACGTCATGTTCTGCTCCCGGGCAATTAACGACCGCCCATGATGGCGATGTAATCCTGCGTCCAGCGGCTGTAAGGGACAAATTTGCCGCCTTCTGCGATGGGGGTTTTCCAGAACAAGATTTTGTCGAACTCGTTATAACCGTTTGTTTCGCAGCCTTTATCACCCAGCAGCGTGCTGGCCTTACACCCTTCTGCAACCACGGGCAGGGAGCCAAACCATGCCGCCAGATCGCCCTGCACTTTCGGCGTCAGCGACCAGTTCATCCACTTGTAGGCGCACATCGGGTGTTTTGCCTGCGCGTGCAGCATGGTGGTGTCCGCCCAGCCGGTCACCCCCTCCTTCGGGAAGACGGTAGCAACGGGCTGGTTCTCTGCCTTCAGGGCATTCGCCTGATACGGCCAGGCGCTGGAGGCCACGACGCCTTCATTTTTAAAGTCGCTCATCTGGACGGTAGTGTCATGCCAGTAGCGGTGGATCAGCGCATGCTGGTCGCGAAGCACCTTGAGCACGGCGGCATACTGTTTTTCGGTGAGCTGGTACGGGTCTTTGATGCCCAGCTGCGGCTGCGTGGTTTTGACGAACAGCGCGGCATCGGCGATATAAATCGGGCCGTCGTACGCCTGCACGCGTCCCAGGTTGGTTTTACCGTCAGGCAGATCCTGTTTGGTAAAGACCACGCTCCAGCTGTCCGGCGGCGTCGGGAAGGTTTTGGTGTTGTACATCAGCAGGTTTGGCCCCCACTGGTACGGCGTGCCGTAGACTTTACCGCCGACGTTAAACCATTCCCCTTTCACAATCCGCGCGTCGAGGGTTTTCCAGTTGGGGATGAGGTCGGGGTTAATGGGCTGAACGCGTTTCCCCATGATCAGGCGCAGGGAGGCATCACCCGAGGCGGTAACCAGGTCATATCCCCCTTTCGCCATCAGGCTGACCATTTCATCCGACGTGGCCGCCGTTTTGACGTTGACCGCACACCCGGTCTCTTTTTCAAACTGGGTGACCCAGTCATAATTTTTATCCGTCTGTCCGCGTTCGATGTATCCCGGCCAGGCGATAATATCCAGCCGACCTTCCCCGTCGCCGATGGCCTTTGGTGGTTCTGCGGCTTGCGCTGTCATGATAGTCATGCCGAGCGCGCACAGGCTGCTGCGGGCAAAATGTTTGCTCATAAGAGTTACTCCTGTCGCAATGAAATTTAGCGGCAGCCGTGCCGTAAAAATATCTCCCTTATTAAACGTAGACCGCGCAAATGCGCCGCACCGTACGGCTTCAGGAAATTTCATCAAGGTGTGACCGAGGGCGCATTCCCCGTTAACTGGATTATAGACAAGGAGTTAGCCGCGAGAGACGCTATGCAGATTTCCTATGACTGGGCACCGCGAAATATTCGCCGTGCCGTCATCAGGATAAGAATTGATTATTTAAATAACGCAGAAAAGTTTATTCCAGCATCGCGCTAATTAATTTTCCTAACTGAATGACCGCCTGCTCTTCTCGCTCTCCCCAGGCCCAGGAGGTATTAAAACGAAAGAACGGTGTCCATGCGTCAGAGGTGGAAAACATCTTTCCGGGGGCAATGCTGATGTGGTGCGTTAAGGCTTTTTCGCTCAGCAGCCCCGCATCGAGCTGCGCCGGAAGCTCCAGCCATAAAAAGTAGCCGCTGTCGTTATGGTGAATTTTGACGCCGGCAGGCATATGGCGCAGAAGAGACTGCCAGGCCTGCTGCTTTCGCTCGGCAAGCGTACGCCGCAGTCGTCGCAGATGGGCGTCGTAGCGTTTAGTCGCCAGGTAATCCACCAGCGCCAGCTGCACGGGAGAGCTGGTTGAGAGCGTGCTCATCAGCTGCAGCTGCTGGATGCGTCGCGCGTGTTTTCCTGCCGCAACCCAGCCGATGCGAAAACCGGCCACCAGACATTTTGAAAAGGACGAGCAGTGCAGCGTCATGTCCTGACGATCCCATGCTTTCGCCGGGAGCGGCTTTTCGCGGCCAAAATAGAGCTCGCTGTAGACATCGTCTTCAATCAGGGGAACATTGTGCTGCGTTAACAGCGCCACAAGCTGCGCTTTTTTCTCCGCGCTCAGCGTGAAGCCAAGCGGGTTCTGACTATTGGTCATGACCCAGCAGGCTTTAACCGGGTACTCATTCAGCGCCTGTTCAAGGGCATTGAGGTCAATCCCCTCGCGGACATCCGTCGCAATCGACAACGCTTTGAGCTTCAGGCGTTCCAGCGCCTGCAGCGCGCCGTAGAAACACGGGTTTTCGACTATCACCCAATCGCCCGGCTCGGTCACCGCCTGCAGGCTGAGATTGAGCGCTTCAAGCGCGCCTGCGGTGATCACGATCTCTTCCGGGGAGATGTTCATTCCCTGCTGCGCGTAGCGACGAGCAATGGCGTGGCGAAGATCGACGTTACCCGGCGGCAGGTTCTCAATCACGCTCATCGCCGTCGCGGTTTTGCTGACGTTCGCCAGCGAGCGGTTGAGCTGCTGCAGCGGGAAAAGTCGGGGATCGGGAAACGCGGAGGCAAAAGGAACAACGGACGGGTCGCGGCTGGCCTGTAAAACGTCGAAGATGTAGGTGTTAATATCCACCACTTCGTCACGCATCACCTGGGCAGGTGGAGCAGGCTGTTGTGCGGTCGGGCGCGAGGCAACGTAATAGCCCGACTGCGGTCTGGCGACAATGCGCCCCTGACTTTCCAGCATCTGATACGCGTGGCCAACGGTCATAAAACTCATACCGCTGCTTGCCACCTGCTCTCGCAGCGAAGGCAGCTTATCGCCCGGCAGCCATACGCCAAGCTCAATCTGCGAGATAATTTGTTGCGCCAGACGCTGGTATTTTTTCATCAGATTCTCCTTATGACCGACAGTGTATATCAGCAGGAGAAAAAGAGAAGATTTAGCTAACTGTTATAGTTCGCGAAATGAATTACTTACGGTACTCGGTAACGTGGCTTTGCGCCTGACGCGCAGCGGCCAGGTGATCGAGCGTAATCATCGACGATTTGCAAAAGATGCATTTCGCGCCGAGTGGGTTTTTCTCAGACATGTCAAAGACTGAGGTACGGTACTGCGAGCCATGGCAGCATGGGCAGCGAAAATGGATATAAGAAGTCATAGGATTCTCCTGAAACGTAAAACGTAAATTACTAATGGGCCGATTGGGCAATAATGGTTTTAAACAAAACGAATCGGAAAGTAGATAAAGACCCAAGAGAGGCTGCGGAGAGGCACAACGTGATGAGAACTGCTTTATAAAACTACGTCAGATATTTATTTGGACTCAAAACCAGAAGACCATTAACGCACGGCGCTGACGACAAAGCAAGCGGTTTTATGCGTAAAAATCATAAAAATACAGTTTTTATTCCTCAGCGCGAAGTATATCAGATGGTTAAAGCATGAGATTTATGCCAACTGTTATGGTTAAAAATCACTTTTCTGCGTCTGATAGTCCGAACTTCGCCCCTATACCATAACAGCACACCGTTTGACATTGAGGCTGTGCATGTTTGGTTTAGATGCTTTTCACCTTGCACGGATACAGTTTGCCTTTACCGTATCCTTTCACATTATTTTCCCGGCCATCACCATTGGTCTCGCAAGCTACCTTGCCGTACTCGAAGGGCTGTGGCTGAAAACAAAAAATCCGGTCTGGCGCTCGCTGTACCATTTCTGGTCGAAGATTTTTGCCGTCAACTTTGGCATGGGCGTGGTCTCCGGGCTGGTGATGGCCTACCAGTTTGGCACCAACTGGAGCGGATTTTCACAGTTTGCGGGCAGCATTACCGGCCCGCTGCTGACCTATGAAGTGCTCACCGCCTTCTTCCTCGAAGCCGGGTTCCTCGGCGTGATGCTGTTTGGCTGGAACAAGGTCGGGCCGGGTCTGCACTTCTTCGCCACCTGCATGGTGGCGCTGGGCACCATTATCTCCACCTTCTGGATCCTCTCATCGAACAGCTGGATGCAGACGCCGCAGGGCTATGAGATCGTCAACGGTCAGGTGGTACCGGTGGACTGGTTCGCCGTGGTGTTTAACCCCTCCTTCCCTTACCGTCTGCTGCATATGTCGATAGCCGCATTCCTCAGCAGCGCCCTGTTTGTGGGCGCATCGGCGGCATGGCATCTGCTGCGCGGGAATAATACCCCTGCCATCCGCGCGATGTTTTCGATGGCGCTGTGGATGACGCTGATTGTCGCCCCCATCCAGGCCATGGTTGGCGATATGCACGGGTTGAACACCTTAAAGCACCAGCCCGCCAAGATTGCCGCCATTGAAGGCCACTGGGAAAATCCCCCGGGCGAGCCTACCCCGCTGCTGCTGTTTGGCTGGCCGGATATGGAACAGGAGCGCACCCGCTTTGGGCTTGAGATCCCGGCGCTGGGGAGTCTTATCCTGACGCACAGCCTGGATAAACAGGTTCCGGCCCTCAAAGAGTTTCCGAAGGAAGACCGTCCGAATTCCACCATCGTCTTCTGGTCATTCCGCATTATGGCGGGCCTGGGCATGCTGATGCTGCTGCTTGGAGTGACGGCACTCTGGCTGCGCTACAAAAAACGCGTGTATTCGTCGCGCCCTTTCCTGTGGTTTGCGCTGCTGATGGGGCCAACCGGGCTGATTGCCATCCTGGCCGGGTGGATCACTACCGAAGTGGGCCGCCAGCCGTGGGTGGTCTACGGACTCCAGCGAACGAAGGATGCGGTGTCTGCCCACGGTGACCTGCACATGAGCGTGAGCCTGCTGGCCTTCTTCGTCGTCTATACCTCGGTATTCGGCGTGGGTTACAGCTATATGGTGCGCCTCATCCGAAAAGGCCCGCAGCCGCATGAATCATTCGCCACCGAGTCCGACGGACGTCCGGCGCGCCCGCTTTCTGCCGTCACAACTGAACATAAGGAGCAGCCATAATGGGTATCGATCTTTCCATTATCTGGTTTGTCATTATCGTCTTTGCCACGCTGATGTATATCGTGATGGACGGTTTTGATCTGGGGATCGGTATTCTGTTCCCGGCAACGCAAAACGCCGACGATCGCGACGTGATGGTCAACAGCGTCGCGCCGGTTTGGGACGGAAATGAAACCTGGCTGGTGCTTGGCGGTGCCGCACTGTTCGGCGCATTCCCGCTGGCGTATGCGGTGATCGTTGATGCTCTCACCATTCCGCTGACGTTAATGCTGATCGGACTTATTTTCCGCGGGGTGGCATTTGAGTTTCGCTTTAAAGCCACGCTGGCCCACCGCCCCTTCTGGGATAAGGCGTTTATAGGCGGTTCAATTCTGGCAACGTTTACCCAGGGCGTGACGGTAGGCGCCGTCATTAACGGCTTTACCGTCACCGGTCGGGCCTATACCGGCGGCCCCTTTGACTGGTTTACCGCGTTTAACCTGTTTTGCGGCGCGGGGCTGGTGGTGGCTTACGCGCTGTTAGGCTCTACCTGGCTGGTGATGAAAAGCGAAAACGCGCTGCAGCAGCGGATGCGTGAGGTTTCGAAAACGCTGTTAATCGTGCTGCTGGCGTTTATTGCGGCCATCAGCCTCTGGACGCCGCTGGCGCAACCGGCCATCGCTGCGCGCTGGTTTACGCTGCCGAATCTGTTTTATCTGCTGCCTGTCCCCGCCCTGGTGGTGATTTTTAGCCTGTACCAGTGGCGCTGCCTGAATAATCCCGACAGCCATAGCCGTCCGTTTATCCTGACGCTGGGGCTGATATTCCTCGGCTTTAGCGGGCTTGGGATCAGCATCTGGCCGCATATCATTCCGCCGTCGATCACCCTGTGGCAGGCCGCCGCACCGACTCAAAGCCAGGGCTTTATGCTGGTGGGCGCGCTGTTGATCATTCCCGTTATTCTGGTCTACACCTTCTGGAGCTACTACGTATTTCGCGGCAAAGTTCAGCATGGGGAGGGTTATCACTGATGCAACAACCGGTCTGGAAAAGATTACTGTGGCTGGCCGTTATCTGGGGCGGCAGCGTACTGGCGCTGGCTGCTGTCAGTATGCTCTTCCGTATGCTGATGACGGCGGCAGGGTTTAAATCGCATTAACGCCATTCCGGGCAACCGCTGCGTTGCCCGGCACTTCCCCCCGCACTTTCAGATAAACCCCATTAACGCACGGCAGAGTATCGTTACACTGGAAAAAGATTCACAGTATTTATAGTTTGAGAAGAAAAATGAAAAAGCTCATTGCGTTAAGTGTTATTAGTCTTGTCCTTACCGGGTGCGTTAATCCGGGTAAAGCCTCCGTACAGCCGGAGCAACTTAAAAACCACCGCTTTGTGCTGGAAAATGTAAACGGTAAGGCCGTGAAGACCTCGACAACGCAACCTGAGATTGGTTTTAGCGCGCTGCCAGATATCAGCCTGGTTAATAACATCAGCGTTTCTGGCCAGATGTGTAACCGCTTCAACGGACAGGGGAAATTGTCCGAAGGCGAGCTTAAGGTTAAAACGCTGGCCATGACGCGCAAGCTCTGTACTGAACCGCAGCTGAATGAGCTGGATCAGGCCATCAGCGACATGCTGCGCAAAGGGGCGCAGGTCGACCTGACTGAGGACCAGTTAACCCTGGCGACAGCCGATAAAACGCTGATGTTTAAGCGTGCAGAATAATCAGTAGTTACCGCAGCTTCCAACGGCAAGCGACTGTTCACTACAGCGTTTGCCGTTTGGCAAAGCGCACATCCCAATAGCAGAACCATCAAGCTGGCGGGCGACAGACAGCGAACCGCCAATCATTGCGCAGTTGGCCTGGCCAGAACTGGACATCGCCGCCTTCATTCCCGGCGCCACGTGGGCTGCCGTTGCCTGCTGGACTGGCTCACTGCTACATGCCGACAACAATAATGCGGCACACCCTACCAAAAATGCTGAGCGCATGCTCTCTCCCCCATGAATAATGCGAAACCTATGCATAATAGGCATCACATCCCGTGTCGTCGAGAGCGGAAGTGCGTATTTATGCGCTCCAGAAACAATTTCTCGCAATTTTTTCGCCAAAAGTTTGATCTACTCATTGATGGAGAGAATACCAAGGACACAAAAGCGAAAATCGTTAAATCCTGCATTTGCTAGAATACACAGATAATATTCAGGGTTTGTTGCCGTAATACAGGCCCCTATTTTTTGCGCAATGTAAGGGTGTTGTCCTATGCAAACTATTGACGGTAATGGTGCAGTTGCCTCAGTCGCGTTTCGCACCAGTGAAGTTATCGCCATCTACCCGATTACGCCAAGTTCTACCATGGCCGAGCAGGCAGATGCATGGGCGGGTAACGGGTTAAAAAACGTCTGGGGCGATGTCCCAAGAGTGGTTGAAATGCAGTCTGAAGCCGGGGCGATTGCCACGGTACACGGTGCGCTTCAGACCGGCGCGCTTTCCACGTCGTTTACCTCTTCTCAGGGATTGTTGTTAATGATCCCAACGCTGTACAAACTCGCCGGTCAGCTGACGCCCTTCGTTCTGCACGTTGCCGCGCGTACCGTTGCCACCCACGCGCTCTCTATCTTTGGCGATCACTCTGACGTGATGGCCGTGCGCCAGACCGGCTGCGCGATGCTATGCGCCAGCAGCGTTCAGGAAGCGCAGGACTTTGCCTTAATTTCGCATATCGCCACGCTCAAAAGCCGCGTGCCGTTTATTCACTTCTTTGATGGTTTCCGCACCTCTCACGAAATCAACAAAATCGTCCCGCTGGCCGACGATACTATCCTGAATCTGCTGCCGCAGGCGGAAATCGACGCGCATCGCGCCCGGGCTCTGAATCCTGAACACCCGGTTATTCGCGGGACATCGGCCAACCCGGATACCTATTTCCAGTCCCGCGAGGCCACGAACCCCTGGTACAACGCGGTTTACGACCATGTTGAGCAGGCAATGAATGACTTTGCCGCCGCGACCGGCCGGGAGTACAAACCGTTTGAGTACTACGGCCATCCGCAGGCGGAACGGGTCATTGTGCTGATGGGGTCAGCCATTGGGACGTGTGAAGAGGTGGTTGACGAGCTGCTGACGCGCGGCGAAAAAGTTGGCGTGCTTAAAGTGCGTCTCTATCGTCCTTTCTCGGCTAAACATTTGCTTTCGGCTCTGCCTGAAAGCGCCCGCGCTGTGGCGGTGCTCGACCGTACCAAAGAGCCTGGCGCACAGGCGGAACCCCTCTATCTGGATGTGATGACCGCCCTGGCTGAAGCCTTTAATCAGGGCGAACGTGAAACGCTGCCGCGCGTGATCGGGGGTCGCTATGGTTTGTCCTCCAAGGAGTTTGGGCCAGACTGCGTGCTGGCGGTATTCAGCGAGTTAAGCGAAGCGAAGCCCAAGCCGCGCTTTACCGTCGGCATTTATGATGATGTGACAAACCTGTCCCTGTCGTTACCGGATAATACCCTGCCCTCGACCGCCAAACTTGAGGCGCTGTTCTATGGTCTGGGCAGCGACGGCAGCGTATCCGCGACTAAAAACAACATCAAAATCATCGGCAACTCAACGCCGTGGTACGCCCAGGGGTACTTCGTTTACGACTCCAAAAAAGCAGGCGGCCTGACCGTTTCCCACCTGCGCGTGAGCGAACAGCCCATCCGCTCCGCGTATCTTATTTCTCAGGCTGATTTTGTTGGCTGCCACCAGCTGCAGTTTATCGATAAATACCAGATGGCCGAGCGCCTGAAGCCCGGCGGTATTTTCCTCCTCAATACGCCTTACAGCGCGGACGAAGTCTGGGCGCGGCTGCCGCAGGAAGTTCAGGCGGTGCTGAACCAGAAAAAAGCCCGTTTCTATGTGGTCAACGCCGCAAAAATTGCCCGAGAATGTGGCCTTGCTGCGCGTATTAATACCGTAATGCAAATGGCTTTCTTCCATCTAACCAATATCCTGCCGGGCGACAGCGCGCTGGTGGAACTGCAGGGTGCGATTGCCAAAAGCTACAGCAGCAAGGGCCAGGAACTGGTCGAGCGAAACTGGCAGGCGCTGGCGCTGGCGCGCGAATCGCTGTTTGAGGTACCGCTGCAGCCGGTGAATGCCGCAAGTCCGAATCGCCCTCCGGTGGTGTCCGATGAGGCGCCTGATTTCGTTAAGACCGTGACGGCGGCGATGCTGGCCGGTCTGGGCGATGCCCTGCCCGTCTCTGCGCTCCCGCCGGATGGCACCTGGCCGATGGGCACCACGCGCTGGGAAAAACGTAACATTGCCGAAGCGATCCCCATCTGGAAAGAAGAGCTGTGTACCCAGTGCAACCACTGCGTTGCGGCCTGCCCGCACTCTGCTATTCGCGCCAAAGTGGTGTCACCGGAAGAGATGGAAGCCGCGCCGGCCAGCCTGCATTCACTGGATGTGAAATCTCGTGATATGCGCGGACAGAAATACGTTCTGCAGGTCGCGCCGGAAGATTGCACCGGCTGTAACCTTTGCGTCGAGGTGTGTCCGGCGAAAGACAGGCAGGATCCGGAGATCAAAGCCATCAATATGATGTCGCGTCTGGAGCACGTTGAAGAGGAGAAGGTCAACTATGACTTCTTCCTGAATCTGCCGGAAATCCATCGTAGCAAACTGGAACGTATTGATATTCGTACTTCACAGCTGATTACGCCGCTGTTTGAGTACTCCGGGGCCTGCTCCGGCTGCGGTGAGACGCCGTATATCAAGCTGCTTACCCAGCTGTACGGTGACCGGATGCTGATTGCCAACGCAACCGGCTGTTCCTCAATTTATGGCGGTAATCTGCCTTCCACTCCGTACACCACCGACGCGAATGGTCGCGGTCCGGCGTGGGCAAACTCGTTATTCGAGGATAACGCCGAATTCGGACTGGGCTTCCGCCTGACCGTCGACCAGCACCGCGCGCGCGTGATGCGCCTGCTGGAGCAGTTTGCCGGGCAGATCCCTGCTGAGCTCAATGACGCGCTTCATGCGGACGCGACGCCAGAAGAACGTCGTGAGCAGGTTGCCGAGCTGCGTCGCGTGCTTCAGGGCGTGGCGGGAGCTGAACAGCTGCTGACCGATGCTGACGCCCTGGTCGAAAAATCGATCTGGCTGATTGGCGGCGACGGCTGGGCCTACGACATCGGCTTTGGCGGACTGGATCACGTGTTGAGCCTGACCGAAAACGTCAACATCCTGGTTCTGGATACGCAGTGTTATTCCAATACCGGTGGGCAGGCATCGAAAGCCACGCCGTTAGGCGCCGTGACGAAATTCGGTGAACACGGTAAACGCAAGGCGCGCAAAGATCTCGGTGTGAGCATGATGATGTACGGCCACGTTTACGTCGCGCAAATCTCGCTGGGAGCCCAGCTTAACCAGACGGTAAAAGCCATTCAGGAAGCGGAGGCGTATCCAGGCCCGTCGCTGATCATTGCCTACAGCCCTTGCGAAGAGCATGGCTACGACCTGGCGCTCAGCCACGACCAGATGCGTCAGCTGACCGCGACCGGCTTCTGGCCGCTGTACCGGTTCGACCCGCGTCGTGCTGACGAGGGTAAATTACCGCTGGCGCTGGATTCGCGTCCGCCGTCAGATGCTCTGGCCGAGACGTTAATGCAGGAACAACGCTTCCGTCGCCTTAACGCGCAGCAGCCGGAAGTGGCCGAACAGCTCTGGAAAGACGCTGCAGCTGACCTGCAAAAACGCTATGACTTCCTGGCGCAAATGGCGGGTAAAGCCGAAAAACCGACCAGCGACTAGTTCCTCTGCCCGGCCTGTCCGGGCATTTTTTTGCCATAAAAAAGCCCGGTGTATTCACACCGGGCGAATCCAGATAATCAATGAATATCTATTAAGTTTCCTTAATAGCATTCATGTTAATTATGGATGAATCATCTTAAAGGCATATAACGCCAGCAAGATTACCTTAATTAACGCCTGATTAATAATTTCAATTTAATATACTTATCTTTAAATCATTCATCAAATCAATGATCATTTCCGCCGATTTATTCGGTTTAGATTTTACTTAGTTCGTAACAATTATATTTTATTACTCTTACACAGGAGTGATTTAGCATGAGACAACTTTCTCATTCTGAAAGTTCAACAGGTAATTAAATAAAAACAACTGCAAAGGAATATCACAATGCAAAGAAAAGTACTGGCTCTGATGATTCCGGCTCTGTTAATGGCTGGCTCTGCACATGCAGCAGAAATTTATAATAAAGACGGTAACAAATTAGATCTGTACGGAAAAGTAGATGGTCTGCACTATTTCTCCGACGATAAAGGCGCTGACGGAGATCAAACCTATATGCGTCTGGGCTTCAAAGGCGAAACCCAGATCAACAACATGATGAACGGCTACGCGCAGTGGGAATACAACATTCAGGCCAACAACACCGAAGGGTCTGATAACCAGTCCTGGACGCGTCTGGCCTTCGCCGGTGTGAAGGTGGGCGACTACGGTTCCTTCGATTACGGTCGTAACTATGGCGTGCTGTACGACGTGGAAGGCTGGACCGATATGCTGCCTGAGTTCGGCGGCGACTCCTACACCAAAGCAGACAACTTCATGACGGGCCGCGCAAACGGCGTGGCAACCTACCGTAACACCGACTTCTATGGTCTGGTGCAGGGTCTGAACTTTGCGCTGCAGTATCAGGGCAAGAATGAAGATGCCAGCAACAATCAGGAAGGCACCAACAACGGTCGCGACACGCGTCACGAGAATGGTGATGGCTTCGGTATCTCTACTACCTATGACTTCGGCATGGGGATTACTGCGGGTGCCGCCTACACCTCTTCTGACCGTACCAACGAGCAGGTGATGAATACCACAGCGGGTGGTGACAAAGCGGATGCATGGACTGCGGGTCTGAAATATGACGCCAATAACATCTACCTGGCGGCAATGTATTCTGAAACCCGCAATATGACCCCGTATGGTGATAACACCGACGCCGTAGCGAACAAAACCCAGAACTTCGAAGTGACCGCACAGTACCAGTTTGACTTCGGCCTGCGTCCAACCCTTTCCTACCTGCAGTCTAAAGGTAAGGACCTGGGCAACGGTCAGGGCGATCGGGATCTGGTTAAATACGCTGACGTAGGCGCGACCTACTACTTCAACAAAAACATGTCCACCTACGTTGATTACAAAATCAACCTGCTGGATGAAGATGACAGCTTCTACAAAAACAACGGAATCGGCACCGATGACGTCGTAGCGTTAGGTCTGGTTTACCAGTTCTGATTATCCGAGCCCGCATTATGATGCGGGCTCACCCATTTTTTGAAGTCCGTCACAAAAGACAGTTTCAGAAAGGGATTGGTTGAGGGTAAGTTGAAAGAAAGCTGGTTAAACTCAGGTGATAGCCCTTTCATCACTAAGGATTACAGCGTTGTTTGGTCGTGTATCCCTTGCTGTACTTACCCTTTTAGCCGTGCTGTGGATGGCGTTAATTTTTGATTTTGGTGATATTGTCGGGCATCTCGGCGCGCTGTTAAACCATCTGGATGGCAGTTAACAGGGTTTACGGGGAAATAAAAAGCCACCAGCAGTGCCGGTGGCGGGTAAACGCATACCTCGCGTTATTTTTTCACAGGCTGAGGCTTTTTATCACCTGATTCAGGGGCCTCACGCGGATCGTCTTTTTCAACACAGAGCATAGTTTCTCCTGTTTCAGATAACCACTTTCCACTATAGCCAGGCTGATTAAAGAGTGGCCAGGCGGCAATCATGCCTGCTCTTTCCCTTTCTCGCGAAAAGTGAGATAGCCAAATACTCCACTTTCCCCATCCGTGGGATGGTTGACGCCGTCCATCACGGTTACCTGCGGGAAATCAAACGGAGAAACGCTTTCAAAACAGGCGACGTTCACGCCGTATTCATTAGGATTAGAACGCCGCTGGTGGAACGTGTAAATTCCGCACACCGAGCAAAAGAAATGCCGTGCCGTTCCCGTGTTAAAGCGATACTCGGTGAGCTTATCCTCACCTTTGGTCACCGTAATCCCCGACAGCGGCGCAGAGACGACGACCGCGCCTCGCATTCGACAAAAAGAACAGCTGCAGCGCCGCGCGGTGTTCATGCCATCGGTAAGCTCAACGGTGAATGCCACCGCGCCGCAATGGCACTTCGCATTACGTCTTTCAGCCATAGGCTATACCCCTTTTCTCACCAGCTCGGCGGCTTTCACGAAAACCTCGTCTTCTACACCATCACCTTTTTGCCTCCCGAGCCTGACCAGCTCATCGACAATACTGTT
The DNA here is from genome assembly GCF_018383635.1 of Enterobacter sp. 120016. NCBI lineage: Bacteria > Pseudomonadati > Pseudomonadota > Gammaproteobacteria > Enterobacterales > Enterobacteriaceae > Enterobacter > Enterobacter sp. 120016. The sequence goes on from NZ_JAHAWC010000001.1 coordinate 268,560, forward strand.
GCGGTGGATCGGTTTTTGCGCTGAAACCAGCCCAATAACGGCGGCCCCAATCGCCAGCCCCACTAATCCGGTTTGTTCATCTTTGTTTTTCATATTCATGCTCCTGGTACAACAAACAAGCGTAGCAGGAATACGGTAAAACGGAATGCGGGGCACATGCTCTGTGAATATTATTTAAACAGTTCAGACAGGTACGACTTCTAAAATTGACAGATACGAGTGGGTGTCTATTATTTTGTTCAACTTCAGATTGGTCAGCTCAAACAAGGCCTGATACGCAGACTCTGTTCGTGCCCGCCCCCCATCAAAGCTTGTTAACAGAAGAAGGTCAATTTCGAATCGTCCCAGCTCATTATTTTCTTTTTTAATAAGCGGCTCAAAAATTAATAGTCGGGCGTTTTCTTTCATAGCCTTTCTGCAGCATTGAAGGATCTGAATGGCCTTCTCATCAGGCCAATCCATCAAAATATACTTAAGCAGGTAAATGTCCGCTACAGGACAGGCTTCAAAAAAGCTGCCCTCAACGGTCTCCCATCGACGATTATCCTTTAACAGGTGCAGTCTATTCCGCTCAAGCACGTCTTTTTGATCGAAAAGGATCCCCGTTAAGGTCGGATTTCGACGTAAAACGGTCAGCAATAAATTACCCAGCCCACCGGCGATATCGGCAACGACAGCGTTTTGAGGGAATGAATAGCTATCTGCGATGACTTCATTCTCTACGGATGACATAGAGGCCATACCGGCATGAAAAACGTTGCTGTCAGGCCCCCTATCGTCATGCTGCCAGTAGTCGTAAAAAGGCTTACCAAACAATTCGTTAAAAACAGGTTTGCCTTGCAATATCTCATCCATTTTAGCCGCTGGCTGCCAGAATGTTTGGTCTGTTAGCATGAGCACCGCCGCGCGCAAGGAAAATTCATGCTCAGAACAGAGGAATTGTGCTGAATGGCTGAGACTGTATTCAGCTTCAGATAATTCGTTGAAAACTCCACGAGAGGACAATAATCGCATGATTCGATGAAGATAGTCGACGTCAACATTCAACTCCTTCGCCAGTTGCTTGACGGATTTTTTTCCTTCAACCAGACGATCTGCGACGCCTAATACCGCGACCGCCCGAAGCGCTGCCTGCCAGACAAAACCCATGCTTTGCTCTAACAGACACATTCCTTCTTTACGGCTTAGTAAATCCAGACTATTACGTTGCGACATTTTCTGCTCCTTACCAGTAAGGATGTGTTGAACAACTAAAACGCCGCTAGCAAGCGTAAGTCTGGTAATGCGCTTTATCCATAACGTCAGAAAGGATTATTTATGCGGTTTTGTACCGTTTAGCATACAGTCCATTTAAATACGTAAAAAACCAGGGCCACTTACCCTTTATATTGATTAGTAATGCATTAAAACTATTAACTTAGAAATGATTGCGTTACATCCCAAAAAAATGCCTGTCGTAATACAGGCATTTCATAGTTAGAATCTCGGTGCCAGTCCATATTTTGGCGTTTTGATATTTGCCGCCCAAATTTTAATATCATTTTGCAGGAGAATAGTGAAATCAGATTTCAGGTGCATCACCATGCCATTGACGCTTTCCGCATCCACCACTGAAAAATGCTCAATTCTGTTTTGCCCTATCTGGACACAATTATATTTTGCGGGCAGCACTTTACCATTCACATTTAGCGGCAGATTATTCTCACCACAGCGTCCTTCCGTAATATATGACACGAGCAAATTAGCGGATTTCCTTCCAGGCTGGGATACGCTCACCAGGACGGGATAACCTGCCGAGGTCTGCGTCATATCGTAGAGCACCGCATTTTTCATATACCAGGTATTATATTCCCGCTCCTGAAAAGCGGACCAGGAAGGCGCAGAAAAGACCACCAGCACTGCCAGCATAATAGATTCTATTTTCATGGGATGTTGTCGTCCGTGTTGTTGCACGTATTATTCAGATTGTGCAAAAAACAGCAACCCCTTAAGAATAGTCCTACTACTATTGGCAGTAACCGAGGGATTAATATAAGGGAGAATAAGCCGATAAATGGTAAACCGCCGCCATCACGGCGATGCTGACGACAATGCTGATGAAAAAATAGGTCTTGAAAGGCTGCTTTTGCGTTTTATGGCGAAAGAGCTGTTGCCCCGCAATGGCGCCAGGCCAGCCTCCGGTCACGCCAAATACCAGCAACGTCGCTTCCGGAACCCTGCGCATCCCCTTACGAGCCGCCATTTTATCGGCACCATATATGACTATCGTCAGCACATTGATCAGCAGAAACCACACGACCACAGGATTCGACGATAAAAGGCTGCCGATCGCAGCGAAAATCAAGAGTAAGTAACAAAAGCGATTGAGGGTCATTGAATGCGTCACTGGGTTGTTGAGCGGTTTTGGAAGACGCATTATACCCTATCTTAGTCATGTGCTGGATAAACCTCACTCCACCCTCACTTTAACTTTAGGCTTCGACAAGAGGACTTTGACCAGCTCCTTGTAAGGTAGAGGTTTGTAGAAGAAGAACCCCTGTAAAAAACGGATGTTATTGCGGATGAGGTAATCAAGTTGATCTTGTGTCTCAACCCCTTCCGCCACAATACTAATTGAAAGTTTTTTTGCCAGTTCCAGTACCGAATCCAGGATCAGGGTTGAGTCCTCATTGGCGTTAACCCTGGCAACAAAACTTTGGTCGATTTTAATGTAATCAATATGCAGTTCTTGCAGGTACGATAGACCGGAATATCCCGTGCCAAAATCATCCAGCGCAATGGCAAATCCGTTGTTATGCAGCTCATTCAGCGTCCTGACGAGATGTTCATCGATGTGGAGCGGTTCGCGCTCGGTTACCTCAATAACAAGGTTAAGATCCTGTTGAATAAAACTGTGTTTGTAGTGGAGACACTCTTCCACAAAGGTGGACGCAACGATATGAGAAGCGCTGAAGTTAATCCCTATATGAAACCCTTCTGGCAGCAATGTTGAAATAGAGTTCATTTGTTTTGCAACCTGTTTCATTAGGCTCTGAGTCAGAGGAATAATTAAACCCGATTTTTCAGCAAGAGGAATGAAGGATGCGGGAGAAATAAATCCTGACTGCGGATGCTTCCATCTGGCCAGCACTTCCACACCTCGCAAAGTTCCCTCCCTGCCGCTAACAACGGGTTGGTAATAGGGCGTAATTTCATTTCTGTAAATGGCGGTACGCAGTGATTCTTCTGGTGAAACATCTTTTGACAGATATCGCTGAAGTATATAAGCAGAAAGAGACGATATTATCAGCAGGAATAACACCACGCCGCCGGCTCGATTAAATAATCTCTTAAGGCTGAAAAGGACTGGAGAGTTAAACTGTATCTCGTAAGGATAATTAGAGGCTTTTACCGTCAATACCTCTTTCTTCGAATGGCCTGCCGTCACCACATCGCCTGACATACCCAAAAGGGTATTGCCTACTCGAAGTGAATATTCAACGCCATTTAATGGCATATCCAGTGCACCCCGGATATGGCTATCGCTGATGCTTACGATGATTCGACTTCCGGCGTGATTTGTCTGGTATAAGAGCACAGGCAGGCCGTTGACGGTACTTCCCGCAGGGACGAGCAGCAATGATGATTCTGGTAGCACCGCGCTGTTGACCAACAACACGCGGTTTCCTGGTAAAGAAGAGCACCAGACCGCATCATTTTTCAGAATAATGATCGTTCTGAGGTGAGGCTGTAATGCAGCCTCGGTGCCGAGCCGATATTGTCCTTCAGCATCACACTCATTCTCAGCAAGTTGCTTCGCCAGCTGAGTTGCATGACGAGCTTCTTTAAGAATGACATTCATGTTCCGCACAACATAGTGCGCCCCTGCAAGGCTGTCAGCCCGTGCAGAATACCAAACCTGTAAATTGATGATAAAAACGCCCAGCAAAAATATTGCCGTGGCTGCAGCTACGGGGATAGATGCATGGCGCATTTAGGGTTCTCGGTTAGAGTAAAGTAACCGCTTCAACGATGCTGAAGTGATTGAATTGTCATCGTCTTAATCATGGTAGATAACGTAATAATTACCATATCAGGTGTCGAAAATTTTCGTTCAGACCCGAATAGTTGTTCTGCTCCCACGGCGCAATAAACGACATAATCGAGGGGAAACAAAAAGGCCACCGAATGGCAGCCCTGCGGAGACGTTTTTATTAATAGCGCTTTGTAGCGTTGACTGGCGTTCTTTCTGACCAGTCAGGCCTCTCGCCAGCCATGATTGCACGCTGCTGTGATGGCGTCACAGACTGGGTTATTTCTGGCATAGCCTTGTATTCGGGTTGTTGAGGTGGACTGAGAACCAGATCAGAACTACAACCTGACAGCAGGAGAATGGCCAGTAGAGATGAATTAAGTTTGAACACGTAAAACCCTTCCAATGGGATAAAAATTTTAAGAAAAAGCGTGGTGCTGGACACACATAGCCTAATCAAAATATATTCACAAGGTCAATGCGCGCAGTTCTTTTTCCGGCCCCGGATTCGCAAAGAAGAACATAGAGCCGAGGACTTTTTATCGAGAATTGAAGCAGATTCAACGTGACTGGAAGCGCGCCAAGGCAGCCGCCCGGATGGCTAAAATAACGTTTGCTTATCAACTCAGTCCGTGCCTTAATGATTTAGTTAGTTCGATGCAATACCGAATACACTATTTTACCAGGCAGTCCTCATAACCAGGCGCTATCGCTGATATCCCCTCCTTTTGAGTCCATACGTTTTGTCACTTCTTATCATTTAAAGAGTCTTTAAAAGGAGTATTTATGTCTTCAAGAATTCAAGGTCTGGTTAAGTGGTTTAATGAAGATAAAGGCTTTGGTTTTATCTCCCCACTTGATGGCAGTAAGGATGTTTCTGTTCATTTCTCTGCCCTGCAGGGAGAAAGCTTTAATACACTATTTGAAGGCCAGAAGGTCGAATTTGCGATTCTAAGCGGCGATAAAGGCCCTGCTGCTGCCAATGTCATTCTTCTGGATAGATAATATTATCAATGGCCCGTGATTACCAAAAAGCTGTCTTAAGTAAACGGGCCCTGGATAATATGACTGTTATTCTAATCAACAGCCAGCATATTTTCTTAACGAGTGCGCTACCAATGTGATGAAGTACAGAACTGCTGCATGAGTGGTCTAAAACTCAAAGCTAACTCATTTTGTCAACTACTTTGGTTTAGAATCGTTGAGTAGATTTAAACAAAGCGTGGCAGTACGGGCAGACAAGTTGAGCGCCCTTTTGCACGCGATTAAAACTATGCTCTGAATCTTTAGAGCAATTTGGGCATGAACATTTGACTAAATGATTTCGATGGGATTGTGTATTTTTACGTCCAGACATAGGCATCTCCTGATTTTACGGACTGCCACAATACACGTTAAAGCTAAAAAATGCTTGCTTTAGTTTTCGTATGTTCTCAAAAAACACAGGGTGGTTTATGAAGAATGTCATCGTTTTTTTCAATGGGAAGCCTGGTAAAGTTGTCACGGTACAACAAGGCGTTACGTCCGTAAGGCAGGAGTATCCGGATGGAGAAGAAATATACCTTCAGATTATGTCTGCTGGTTTCCCATCTTTAACCGGAGATCGCAGCTTTGTCTACGTTGCCTCTGATAGAGAACTCACCTCTCAGAAGATACTTGATGCCGCAAAAAACCATTTGTGATATGCGTTTCCGGCTAAATCTCAGTAAAATCGCCAGTATTTTCAGAGAGCACCTTTAGGATTTATCTTTTGAATTAAAATAATAAAAAGGTCTTACTATTAAAGCCTGCTAAATGCAGGCGTTTTTTTAAAACCTATAATCACACCCCTCCTCGCTTTTATTTACATAACACAGACTAAAACCCGACACTTCTTTTCATTAAAATTTTGCTCTTTGCAGGAACTAATGCAAAAGAAATGAGTCGAATGAAGACCTTTACCAGAAAAGATTATTTTATGACATCTTATATTGTAGTAACCACTGTTGCCGTTGTGATGGGGTTGATAACGTTGAGTTTGATTAAAGTTTGGATCAGCACGTCGAACAATCCTGACAATCTGTGACCTCATCGCAAGCCGCGCTTAAAGTGAGCCCGCTTCCGCTTCTGGTAAATCAATGATAACCAGTGTGCCAAAACTGCCTGTTTCTACAGTATGGGGAGTGCCAGCTTTGGCTACATAAAGCTGTCCAGACGTTACAGAGATTTTTTTACCTTTCACGCTCAGCTCCAGACGTCCATCAATGACCAGTAGCCCCTCGTCATACTCATGAACCTCTTCAATCACTGAGCGTTCATCCATTCGTAAAACTTTGAGATTCGCAGTTCCAATGCGGCCTAATACTTGAGAGTGCCAGGTCTCCGGTAATGCAAGTGCTTCAGTTTTGAGGTCATAAAGCGACATAACGTCTTTCCTTTTGATAATCGTTTAATAGTCTTATGCCATATAAGTTCCCTGCCGTCATATAACAAATATGGAAAACCAGGACGAGTAAGATGCTATAGGTCTTGAAACCACAGCGCACGCTGACAGCGCGTAGCAACGCCAGATATAACCCCGCTGTAAAACGTGCTGGTATTCGCCGCCGGAATCCGTACCATACGCGGCATACAATTTTTGCCCCTGCTGGCTCCGAAGGTAGTACTAAATGCAAGAGAATCAAGAGATTAACAAAAAAGAACAATACAACCTGAATAAGCTACGCTGATTTTTCCAACCCATTGATATCATTCACTTTATCATTTAATTCAATTAGTTATAGCATAATAACTTCTCCCTGAAGCTACCCAGAACTACATTTTTTGTGCCCTTGTTTTGCCCCTATTTCGCATTTTTGCCCCTAAATTTGCCCCTAACTTTAGACAGTGCGCCCCCCTTCTTCTCCCTGCCCTATACTTTAAGTCTGACATCTGGTTCGAGGTTTCTATGTGTGGACGCTTTGCACAAGCTCAAACGCGTGAAGAATATCTGGCTTACCTGGCCGATGAAGCCGATCGCGACATCGCATACGACCCTGAACCTATTGGACGTTACAACGTGGCGCCAGGTACCAAAGTTCTGTTGCTGAGCGAACGTGACGAGCAGTTGCATCTCGATCCGGTCCTGTGGTCTTACGCGCCCGGGTGGTGGAATAAAGCACCATTGATAAACGCGCGTGTCGAGACAGCGGCCACCAGCAGGATGTTCAAACCTCTCTGGCAGCATGGCCGGGCAATCTGCTTTGCTGATGGATGGTTCGAGTGGAAGAAGGAAGGCGACAAGAAGCAGCCATATTTTATTCACCGGGCAGACGGTCAGCCGATATTTATGGCCGCGATCGGCAGTACGCCATTCGAACGCTGCGATGAAGCAGAAGGTTTCCTGATAGTGACGTCTGCAGCTGACAAAGGACTGGTCGACATTCACGACCGTAGGCCACTGGTTCTGTCGCCTGAAGCGGCCCGGGAGTGGATGCGCCTGGATATAGGCGGAAAAGAGGCTGAAGAGATAGCGGCCGACGGTGCTGTGCCAGCAGACAAGTTTATCTGGCATGCCGTGACGCGCGCCGTGGGTAATGTGAAGAACCAGGGGCCGGAGCTAATCGATGCAGTACAATGAAACGTAAAAGAGACCAGCCACGTCTGCTATGAGCGAAAAGCGGACCCTGGCGTTCTTTATAAAAACCCGGTTTGTGTTGTTTTGCATTAGTTTAGAGACGAAAAATATTGCGTCGGTGATTTACCCAGTGCTTTTCTGAACATCGTAATAAACGCGCTGACCGAATCATATCCCAGCATTCCGGCGACGCGCTGCACGGACTGACCTTCTGCCAGATGGCTCAGGGCTATCATCAAATGCAGTTGCTGACGCCAGCGACCAAAGCTCATTCCTGTTGCCTCTTTTATCCGTCTGGCCAGAGATCTCTCGCTGATGGCCAGATGAGCAGCCCACTGCTTTAACGTTCGCCGGTCATCAGGCTCATTAAAAAGTGCCTCAGCCATTTTCCGGATTTTAGGATGATCCGATACGGGAAGATGGAGCGCTTTAACCGGCACATCCGGAATATGTTCCAGTAGCACTGCTGCGAGCCTGGCGGTTTTACTGTCAGGAGAATAAACCTGTTCCTGCTCTGCAAGATACATAACAAGCTCGCGGACCAGAGGCGTAATCGCCAGGGTACAGCAGATTTCCGGCATCACCGCCGCGCCGGGTTCGATAAACAGAAAGCAGGTATCTGCATTCTTCGTAATCCGGCAACTATGAGGGATTTCACCCGGAACCCAGACTGCATGTCCCGGTGGAACAAGCCACAGCGCATCCTCAACCTCACAGCTCACTGCACCGCGCAAAGAGAGAATAAGTTGTCCCTTGCGATGAGTGTGCGGACTCTGCCCGGCATACTCGCCTGACGATGATACATGCAGGGCAATAGCAGCCTGACTGAAAGCATCGGCGTTAAACTCCTCCGGCGAGGTCACGATTTTTTTATTAACTGGCATGATTTAGCTATATATTGTCAGGTTATCTATATTCTGTAACTCATGCGTTCTTTAAAGTCTTTCTTTTTTCCAGAGAAAGCAAAATTTATGTCCCACACGACGAACAAATGGTCTTCAGGCATACTTGTGACCGGCATCCTTTTTATCGCCATTAACCTGCGTGTTCCTTTTACCGCTATCGCACCCGTTTTAGAGTCTATTCGCCATGATTTTGGGCTAAGTATCACAGCCGTTGGGTTGCTTAACTCGCTACCTTTACTGGCCTTTGCCGCCTTTTCTCCCCTGAGCGCATCCATCTCCCGCAAGTACGGCCTGGAACGCACCCTTTTTGGTGCCCTGACCGTGATTTCTGCAGGCATCCTGCTTCGCTCCACAGGCAGTGTCTGGGCGCTTTATGGCGGAACCATATTAATAGGTATCGGGATTGCCCTGGGCAATGTCCTTCTGCCAGGTCTTATCAAACGTGACTTTTCCGGCAACGTGGCTTCTGTGACGGGGGCGTATTCCATCACCATGGGTGCCGCGGGTGCCATTGGTTCAGCCATTGTCATTCCTCTGACGCAGAGCTGGGGATGGAACATCGCGTTAGCCATGCTGGTTATAGCACCGTTCCTTGCGCTGCTTTTATGGTTGCCGCAGTTAACGAACAAGCATCAGCTGTCAGCAGCGGGTGAGAAACAAGCGGCGTCCGTCGCGGTCTGGCGCTCGCCTCTGGCATGGCAGGTCACCCTGTTTATGGGCCTGAATGCGATGCCGTTTTATGTTGCGGTGGGCTGGCTTCCAGCCATTCTTACGGACAGTGGACTCTCCTCAGCTCAGGCTGGCGAGGTACACGGCATCCTTCAGCTGACCACCGCCATTCCCGGCCTGATTCTGGCGGCCACGCTGCGTCGTCTCAACGATCAGAAATTAGCTGCTGCTGGCGTCAGCCTGTTAACCGCAGTGTCCTTTATCGGCATCCTGTATCTGCCGGCTATGGCGATGCTGTGGGCCGCGCTTCTCGGCTTCGGCTCAGGTGCCAGCATGATGCTGGGGCTGACATTCATCGGGCTGCGTACTAAAAATGCGGGTGATGCTGCCGCCTTGTCAGGCATGGCGCAGAGTGTCGGTTATCTGATGGCGGCGACGGGTCCGCTGTTGCTGGGCAAAGTACAAGAGTTGTCCGGAGGCTGGACGGTGCCATTACTGATGACCACAGCAATCGCAGTCGCAGGCGCCTGCACCGGAATGGCTGCCGGACGAAACGCTCACTTGGAATCTGCACTGCAGCCGGGCTGAATTCACAGACACAGCAGGGGAACGTTCGGTTCCTCTGCTGAGGGGGTTATTAATTGTCGTACTGAAGAGCCGTCCTCTTACCGGAGCCGTCTTTTACCGGAAAGACCTTTCTCACCTGCGCCCTCGTTGAAAAGTCCGGAGATCCAGTCAGCAAAAGCACGCACGGCGGGAGAGAGAAAACGCTGATGCGGATAGAGCATCGTTACCGGCACGGAGGGGGGCTGCCAGTCTGCCAGAACCTCGATCAGTTTGCCTTGCTGCAGATTCTCCGAAATCACATTCTCAGCGAGCTGCGCCAGCCCAAAACCTTCAAGACACAGTCTGATGTAGAGTCCCGTTTCGTTAACGGCTGCATCCCCCTCAACCGGAACAGAGAAGGCCTCAGTGCCTCGTGTAAAACGCAGTTCACTATTGCGTCTTCCAGAACCGGAAAAGTAATGAATCGCCCGATGTTGTGACAACGCTTCAGGCGTCTCAGGGACACCGAACTTTCTGAGATAGTCCGGCGAGGCGCAGGTCACCCAGCGAAACCGGCCAAGCGGACGGGCAACCAGTGTGGAGTCCGTTAATTCACCGGTTCGTATGACGCAATCCACCCCTTCCTGCACAAGATCGACCTGCCGATCGCTCACACCAATCATCAGGTAAATATCCGGATATAGCCGGTAAAAGTCTTTCAGGTGGGGCATGACGATTAAATGGGCGATCCCACCAGGCATATCAACCCGCAGCCGCCCTTGAGGGCGTCTGAGGGAATCAGTCAGGCTGGATTCACTATGCTCAATCAGCGACAGGATCTCCCGGCACTGCGCCAGATACTGCAGACCTTCAGGAGTAAGGCTGACCCGTCTTGTCGTGCGGTTCAGCAGGCGCACCTGCAGGTATTTCTCCAGGTTTTTAATCGTGCTGGTAACGGTGGAAGAAGGCAGTGAAAGTGTTTCTGCCGCGCGAACAAAACTCCCTGCTTCAGCAACCCGCGTGAAAACCTGCATAGCCTGAATCCGATCCATCGTTCTGCTCCGGGTAAAAGTGAGTCCGATTATTCGAGAATTATGAATTATGAAAACACTTTACGCATCTTTTTCAGGCTAATGGTGTGGCGTATCGTTTCCCCATTGATCAGGAAAGAGGCGAGTTTATGGCCAGTTACATCAGAAATATTGTTAACAATCAAAATGTCACTTCACAGGCTACGTTGATTCGTGGCGCGACGATACTGAGCATGGACGAGAACATAGGTAACATTGAGCGTGGTGATATTCTCATCAACGGCTCAACGATTACCGCTGTGGGCCAGAACCTTGATGTGCCGGGGGCACAAGTCATTAATGCCACCAATATGATTGCCATGCCGGGAATGGTCGATTCTCATCGTCATGCATGGGAAGGACAGCTGCGCCGCATTAACCCAAACGCCACCTGCCTGGACGACTACAGCAACGCCACACACTTCTCGTTCGCTAAATATTACCGTCCTGCCGATATCTATGTCGGCAACCTGCTGACGGCGCTGGGCGCTATTGATGCGGGCATCACCACGATGATTGATAACTCGCACAACAGCCGAACTGCAGCGCATGCCGATGCCGCCGTCGAGGCCCTGCTTGATACCGGTATTCGCGCCATTCATGCTTCCGGTGCACCGGTAGCCGGCGAATGGGATAAAGCGCACTGGCCCGGAAACTGGCAGCGTCTGCAGGAGAAGTATTTCACCGACAACCCTGAAAGCCTGGTCACTCTCGCCGTCATGGCCCAGTTGGAGCCAGAGTTGTGGGCCGAGGCCCGCAGGCTGGGGCTGTCGATTGTCACGGAGTTCTTTGGCGCTGAGATGGGGGCTGAACTTGAGTCGCTGCATCAGCAGGGGCTTCTGAGGCCGGACAATATTTTCAATCACTGCACGGCGCTGCCTGACCGGGGATGGGAAATTCTGCGGGAAGCAGGTGTGCGGGTAAACGTCTGCCCACGCTCAGATTCGCACTATGGCATCGAAAGCGGGATGTTCGCCATTGAAGCCGCGCAGCGTCATGGCATCAAGCCTGGCCTGAGTGTGGACAATGAAACGTCGTACAGCACCGACATGTTTATGGAGATGCGCGTCGCCTTTTACCTGCAGCGGGTAATGGGCATGCATCAGCAGCAGTGCTGCGATGCTGAACAAATGCTGAAAACGCTTCCGGCGGCGCAACTCCTTAAAGCCGCGACTCTTGATGGTGCGGCCTGTGCAGGGCTGCAGGACAAAGTGGGCAGCCTGACGCCAGGCAAGCAGGCTGACCTGGTGCTGATTAACGCCAGTGATCTCAACCTGTACCCGTCCGGAAATGCCTTTGGCACGGTTGTACATGCCGCCGAGCGCAGCAATATCGATACCGTCATGATCGGCGGGCGCATCGTTAAACAGAACGGTAAGGTGCTGGGCGTAGACAGCGCGCGACTGCGTGCAGCGGTTGATGAGTCGCGTGAGCACCTGTTTGCCGCCTCTGGCTACCAGCCTGACATTTTTGCTGACGCCTTCCTGCCGCTGGAGCAGGCAGACTGACCGGGATGAAAAGCATGATTTATTACGTAATCGCGTTTGCCGCAGGTCTGGGGATCACCCTGCAGACAACCCTGAACAGCCAGCTGGCAAGGGGACTGGAAGGTGATCCGGTCACTGCGGCGTTGTTTTCCTTCACGACGGGCGCGTTCAGTCTGGGGATTTACGCACTGCTCAGGGGCGGGCTAATGACATCGCTGACGGCGATCCCGTCACAACCCCTCTGGAGTCTTGTGGGCGGCCTGATAGGCGCATGTGCCCTGTTCAGCTATGTCGTGCTGGCGCCGAAAATCGGATTTTCAGCTCTGCTCGGGCTGGCAATTGTCGGACAGTTACTTTCCTCGCAGATGATTGACCATTTTGGCTTGCTGGGCGCTGTGCAGCGCCCGGTTTCGTTAGTCAGACTGGGGGGAATGGTTGTCATGCTACTCGGACTTGCTGTCATGCTTTTCGGTGATCAGCTCTCCGCACGTTTTCTGCAGTAACTGCTTTATCCACTTTTGGCATCGTGCAGTACGATCTTTTATATCCGGAGGATTAACATGTTTTCAATTGCAGCTGATGTCAGGAATACGCTTGGAGAATGCCCGCTGTGGTGTGAAAGAACCCGCAGGCTCTACTGGACTGACATTGAAGCCAGTGAACTTCTCGCCATAGAAGAAGGTATTGATGCTGTGATGCGCTGGTCGCTGCCTGAACGTCTTGGCTCCTTTGCCCTGACTGAACAGGATCACATTCTGCTGATGGGATTCGCGACAAGTCTGGCTTTCTATGATCTTAACAGCGGATTAATTATCCCAGTGGCTGCTTCACCGGGAGACACCGGCACCCGTATAGGTGATGGACGGTGCGACCGTGCCGGTAATTTTGTCTTCGGGACGATGGATGACGATTATCCCGTTAAAGTCATCGGTAAGTTTCATCGACTCAATGCGGCAACGCTGACTGTTGAGACGTTTGCACTGCCCGATGTCGCTATACCGAACAGCATCTGTTTCAGCCCCGATGGTGGCACGCTCTATTACTGTGACTCGATGCAGGGTAAGATTATGTGCTGCGATTACCCCTCGCTGCAAAACCAGCGCGTGTTCACCAAAATCGAAGGCGGCGGCGCGCCTGATGGTTCCTGCATTGATGCCCAGGGCTATCTGTGGAACGCAGAATGGGGCGGCAGTCGGGTTGTCCGATACAGTCCGGGGGGAGAAATACACAGCATTCTTTCTGCGCCAGCCCTCCAGACAACCTGCCCGGTGCTTGGTGGTTCGTCACTCCACACCCTTTCTTGTACCAGTGCCCGTGTAGGACTCGCAGAGCCAACCGCTTATGACGGTGCGCTTTTCAGCATTCGGTCACCTTTTTTTGCCGGATTACCAGAAAGCCGATTTGCAGCGCACAAAATATAACCTCTGGCATTTGATCAGATTCAGGCTGAGAGAAAGCGTCCGCTTCTGGCACGGCGCGGACCAAGACATCAGGAAAATTTATCGGACTCTAAGCAGATCTGAATATCTCGTCGTATATCGTGGCGAAAGCATTTCACGCTTCATCTGCCACTGCTGCTGAATGCCCTGTCCGGCAAAGTAGAGTGTTCCTTTTCCGTCTTTTGCGTTCAGGTGATCGAGCACTTCCATCAACCTTTCGCTACCAGCGCGCGGCGCGTTCTCTTCGAAAAGGTTCAGCTGCGCCACCCCTTGGCTGAAAAAATCTCCCAGCATGATTCCTGCCTTTTGATAGCGGTGCCCGTCCTTCCAGATTTTGTCCAGGCACTTTACCGCGGCGTTGATAATGTCGCGGGAATCCTGAGTGGGTGTAAGAAGCTTCATAGATGCACTGTTACCGTAATACGGCTCGTTAAGCGCAAAGGGAGAGGTTTTCACGAACGCAGAGATAAAGCGGCAGTACTGATGCTCACCACGCAGTTTTTCAGCACCACGGGCGGCATAGCTGCAGATAGCCTGGCGCATCTGCTCATACTCAGTCACGCGTTCGCCGAATGACCGACTGCAGACGATTTCCTGCTTAGCCGGTGCAAACTCCTCCAGATCCAGACAAGGCTCACCGCGCAACTCCCGGACCGTTCGCTCGAGTACCACGTTAAAGTGTTTACGGATAATCCACGTACTCTGCTCTGAGAGGTCCAGAGCCGTTTTGATGCCCATGGCGTTCAGCTTCTTACTGATGCGTCTGCCGACGCCCCATACGTCCTCCACCGGAACCAGAGCAAGCAGTCGGCGCTGGCGATCGAGATTGGATAGGTCCACTACCCCGCCCGTTTGCCGCTGCCATTTTTTGGCGGCGTGATTTGCCAGCTTTGCGAGTGTTTTTGTTTGAGCAATACCTACCCCTACTGTCAGGTGCGTACGCTTCTGAACCGTAGCGCGGATCTCTTTGCCGAACTCCGTCAGGTCCCGGCAGTTGCGAACACCTGTCAGGTCGCAAAAAGCTTCGTCGATACTGTTAATTTCGACGCGAGGGCTCATTTCTTCCAGCGTTGTCATAACCCGGTTCGACATATCAGCATACAGCTCATAGTTACTACTGAAGCAAACGACGCCAGCTCGTCGGAACAGTTCTCTCTGCTTAAAGAACGGCTCCCCCATGGTAATTCCAGCCGCCTTGGCCTCTGCCGATCTCGCAATTACACAGCCATCATTATTCGAGAGAACGACAACCGGGCGTCCCCTCAAATCAGGCCGAAACACCGTCTCGCATGATGCGTAGAACGAATTCACATCACAGAGGGCAAACATATTCAGCTCGCAGATTTAACGATGAAAGTAACAACGCCAAACACGTCTAGTGTGTCTTCACTGCCAACAACAATTGGACTGTAAGCGCTGTTCATAGGATTGAGTTGTACGGTCGGGCGCAGTTGCAGACGTTTAACAGTGAACTCCCCTTCCACAGCGGCGATAACAATGTCACCGTGCTCAGCAGTGCGCGAGCTGTCGACCACCAGCAGATCACCGTCGCTGATCCCGGCTTCGATCATTGAGTCACCGGCCGCCTTAACGAAATATGTTGAGCTAGGGTGGGAAACTAGTAACTCATTGAGATCGATACGCTGTTCAACGTAATCAGCCGCGGGACTTGGGAAACCACACTGAACTAAGTCACTGAAAAGCGGAAGAGTGATAATTTCTCGCAGTTCTGTTGGCCTGATGAATTCCATTACGTACACCTCAAATACTGTTTTTATATACAGTAGTTTTATTTGTAAGTGTCCGCAAGATACAGGCCCTACCGTGACTGCTTAAAGCTTCGCCGTTTCGTTTCTAAGTTTCTCTCTCGTTTCGAATTATGACTTTTGTAAATTATTCGCTTCAAACTCCAATTGAGTAGTCTTAATCCAAAGCCCCTACATCCAGTTCTTTGATTAGCCTTTTGATGCAACTAACTTCATCCATTAGCGCAAGGATGGCTTCATGGTGAAGGGCGGCGGCTACACCGAAGGTATCGACTGATTTTACATCCTCTATTTCTGAGCCATCTCGTAAGGTTGTTTTTCCATATGATTTAACTGCTTCAGGAAAAACCTTCTCGACTTCCTGAGCTATGAAGCCATACCCATGCGCAGGAGTGTCGAGGCGGTCCCATTCAACGCCTCGAAACTGCTGCATTTTCATAAGTGGATCAGCGATTACCGATACATTTTCTTTGATACGCTCATCAGATGCCGTTACCCAATTGCCTGTGGCAGCGCCATTGGAATGGAAAACCCAAGTGACCATCCCTTCCTGATTCGACCCTTTCAGGTTTAGTGTGACATTATCAAAATTAGCCCCGCCACCACGGGCTCCCCCGAAAGACCATTCTCCTGTATACCAAGTGCCTTTGATGAGGTTGACGTAATTACCTGTATTTGGGTTATAGCCACTGGCCACGACCAGGCTGATGCCATTATTCATCAATCCGCCGCCACCATTATCCCCAGAATTGATGGCAAATCCGGGGTTACCGTTAATCCCTGGCTGGACTGTAATTGGGCTCGTAATTTTCCCACCCGCTTTCTGATCGACAGTATTTAAGCGCGAATCATCGCCGGCGGCGACCGTTCCCGCCGCTGCGCCGACGTTCTTGGTGGCGCTGTCTCCTAAACCGAGGTTTGTGAGAGCGCCTGATGCGGTTGTCGATCCGGTACCGCCTTGGTTAACAGGTACGGCCCCGCCGCTCTTAGTTGCCATATTGTCAGACAGATATTTCCATGAAGAGCCGGTGAATGTCGTACCATCTGGCAGCTTCACTGTGATATTTCCGGCGGCGCTGTAAACCTGCTGCCAGTTCTGTTTATCGTAATTCAATCCACGCAGCGCTTCAGCACTTTGCGCCACCAGCGCGGCAGTGACCATGTTAAGCGCCACGCGAGGGACCGCTGACCAGGCCGCGCCGGATTGAGTTGGCCCGGTAAAGTTGCTGACCAGTGTCAACTGGGTATTGCTCTCGACTGATTTCACCGGCAGTGTAAAAGGAACGCCGCCCACAGTAGAGACAATGAAGTCACCAGCGGTGAGTTCTGTTGCGAATGAGGTTCCGGAACCGCCAACAATGGCGGACCCGTTTGTCAGGGTGATGGTACCTGCCGACATAAAGGACTCCTGAATTCAGATAATAAAAAACCCGCCGGAGCGGGTTTTCGTGTTGTTCATTTTGAACAGGTCGACCTGGTAAAGTTGTTTTTACTTATCCACCGCCAGCTGAAGGGATATCCAGCTTTGTATTCAACCTGGCTTGCTACTTGTCGCACACCATATATCTGTACGGTTTGTTCCTGCCCACCTAAAAGGGTTACAGCCTCACACACAGGAAGCTGCTTCTCAAAAATGTTTGCTGAGCAAGCAGAAAGAAGACAGACAATTAGCAAACTGCCGAGTATTTTTTTCATTTTTTATCCCTGAGGTAATTCGTACTTTGAAACTTAACCTGACGGGAAAATTAATAAAAATAGATTGAACAGATCAATATCGATTAATTGATCGTTTTAAACGATCAATTAATCAAATGCAGCCGTGTTGATTGCCGTCAAAGCTATTCCAGTCGTAGTTCCTCCCGCAGCAGAACCGGTAACCGTTGTCGAAGGTGCGGCATTAATCCTGCTTGATGAACCATTAAACCGACATCCTGAGTAGGCTGTGATATTCACAATAGTGGGTGGTTTAGTGTTATTGTTCTGGATGATCTGGGAGCCAAGAATAGCGGGTGCCACCGCATAACTACCAAGCAGAGTGACGTCAATATTAATTCCACCTGTCGTAGCTCCAGGCGTTCCAACAGTCACAAGGTCACTCAATATCCGACTCTCGTTTGTCAGAACCAACTTCCCGGTTGCATCCCAGATAGCAAATCCCCATTTTGGCAATGTCTGAGGATAAATAGCAAAGATGTAAGCCGTTAATGTATGTGCCTGTCCATAGGCATTGCTTGAACCAACAAGAATATTACCTCCTGATCTGGCTGCACTAACCATAGTAGGCTGAGCAGTGTCACTCGTTTTGCAAAAAACCATTGCTGGGTAAGAAACGTCCAGAGCTACTGTTGCAGATGCGCTGTGATATACCCCGCTTGCTACTGAGTTAACCACTACCCTCCTGTAGAGGCAAAATGGTGTGGACTGTGGCGTAATAAAGGGATTCCCATTATCCAGGGCTATCAGTGCGCCATAATCAGCCATTATGCCTTCTCCACAAAAACTACAAGCTCGCATTCAGAGGCTGGATAGTTTCCAATCCCTACGCTGCTTGCCGTTCCAAGAGTTATCGTATTTCCGCTGGCGACAATACGGCGCCCCACCGAGACCGCTCCTTTATCCAGAGAGACGACAAACCCGACCTTCATTCCTGCGGGAATGGTAAAAGACCAGCTTCCGCTGTTCTGCCCCTCAGAAAGTTGAATATGGCCGACCACTGAAACTGGCTTAATACCATAATTGTTCGGGTTGCCATTGGCATCCCATGTCTGAATGCCCCACGTCATTAAAATACCCCTGTAAGTTTACCAATCTGTACGCGGAGGACGCCATTCGCATCCCTGATGCTGTCAGTAACGTTCGTGGTCTTTCTTGCGCCCTGCCCGTCACTGCCGTAGTTCTCCCAGGCCCCCCCTTTATCCAGCTTCCACCCGGACTGCCCTGGGACGTAATTGTTGGACTGGATGAAGTTGCCAATTTTGGCATTGGTGATCGTGCCATCCTGAATAAACGCTGAGCTCATAAAGACCTGACCATTAACCACCGCGAACGGTGAATATTGGGCGTCACCACTGCCACTCATCAATACAAACTGATTAGCGTTGAACCCAATACGGGTAACTACCGGCTTCCCGGCCTCAGCAAGCACAGCAATCGACATCCCGGCGTTGTACATCACCCCGTTTATCCTCACGCCTGTTTTAAGGGTGTAGATTGCCGAAGCACCGGAGGCATCGACGACGGCTGTAAGCTTGTCTTCCAGAGAAGCGGTGACGTTGTCGATCTGCGCCTGCACCTGTGTCGACATTTCGGCCATTGCCCTATCCACCTCAGCAATAGTCGTTTTCACAACCAGGATATCGGCGCGTACTTCTCCGTATTGCGCCCATTGATGTTCAACTGTTCCGTGGTTGGCCAGCGCGTTCTGCATTGCAGCTTCAAGATTGGTATCAATATCGCTGGTCAGGCGGTCGCCGTCGGCCGAGGTAAGGAAATCGTCTGCGATTTCACCCAGATAATCATCAGCATTATCGTTAGACATCCCCCTAATCCAGTCGGTGTAACCGGACTCGTTACCCGTTCTGTCAACCAACTGCGCGCGATACCAGAATTCCTGCCCGGCTTTCAGCCCGAGCTGGGTATATTCAGCAGATGGATAAGGTACGTCCGATAGCAGCAACGGATCGGAAAAGTCGCTGTTGGCCGTGTACTGGATTTCTGTTTTGAGGGTATCGCCGGTGTTTCCCGGGAACCCCCAGTTCAGACGAATACCCCAGTTAATGCCCGTAGCCATAAAGCCCACTGGCTTGGGCGGATTGCCCACTTTGCCGGTCAACGTCTTCTCTTCTGAATATCCCCACCCGGATGAAATTTCCGCTGCATTGATAGCACGCACGCGCACCAGGTACCGTCCGGCGTAGATGCCGGAAACGTCAAAGGAAGCAGTGGAGCTACGAGGCACGTTAACCCAGTTCCCATCGTTGCGGCGCCACTGCGCCTCATAAGCGATGGCATTTTGTGCCTGGTCCCAGCTTACGCGCATGGTTTCGACGCTGATATTCTGCTGAACCACCGAAAACGAGCTGATCGCGATGTTGGCTGGCGGCGACTGATTACCTGGAGGGATGACACTTACCGGCCGCTGATCAATGATGGCACCCGTATCGATTCGGGCATATTTATCCGGATCGTGATTTGCCCCCGTGATGGTATATGTCCCGTCATTGTTATCGGTGACACTAATTACCCTGTACTGCTGCGCATAAAGTTCATCAGATTCAATTACCCATACAGCCTCAGCCTGCGGAAGTTCACTAAAGGAAGTTGTTACGGTGACCATTTCGCCGGACAGGGACTGAATCGTTCGGGATTGAGTGATACCCGACGGCAGGTTTACCATTATCCTGTCACCGGCCTTAGCACTTGGCACCCGGTCAAGCTTGAGGACTCGACCATTAACCGCGGATAATCGACCGCCTAAATCTCTCCCTGAAAGATTTCGGTCAGAAACAGCAATTATGTACCCCGGCTGAGGAATATTGCCGTCCAGACCAACGTCAAACGTTACAATCCTATCTTTATTGTTGGTCAGGATCCCCCAGCGCCCTTTTCTGTTAGCCTCAGACTGCCGGGTGCAACCGATGGCGGTGATCTCAAGCTGGTTGAAACCATAGCGCGCCACCAGCTCCTGTTCGAAGACTGGCTCTATTGCATCAGCATAGCCATTTGCCGGATCAGACCAGGATACAAGAGCGTTTGTGTAGCGACTTTTGGTTGTGCTGCTGGAATACACAAATTTGCCGTCGACTACGTTAGCGTGCGTGTAGGTAAAATCGACATCTCTGGGCATGTCTGCAAGGGCAACAATCTGGTCGTCTCCCCAGTAGGTCATGCCTCGAAAAATGGCGGCAAAATCTCGCAGGACGGTGTAAGCGTCATTTCGATCCTGAATGTATACGTTGCAGGTGTAACGCGGTTCAGTTCCGCTACCACCCTTACCATCCGGTACCGGTTGATCACAATATTGAGCGACCTGATAAAGCGTCCATTTGTCGATATTGGCTGCCGTTAGCCGATTACCAAGGCCGAAGCGGTCAGTGACCACCAGATCGTAAAATATCCACGCAGGGTTATCTGTCCATGCCCACTTAAAAGCGCCCGTCCAGATGCCGCTGTACGTTCGTGTTTCTGGGTCATAGTTATCGGGCACACGAATAACACGTCCGCGAGGCTCGCAGGATATTTGCGGTATCGAGCCATTGAACTGGCTCGAATCAAATTCGATGTACAGTAGCGCGGTATTCGGATAGCGCAGTTTGGCGTCGATTACTTCTGTGAAGCTTTGCAGCGTCATCGTGTCGCCAATCTTCGCGCTATTTGCGTCAGCTGTAATCTTGCGCACCCTGATGGTCCAGGTGCTGCCTGCCTGAGGTAAATCAATACGGTGGCTGCGTTCATAACCAGAGGTGGTTTTCCCTGTCACGCTGGTATTTAGCACCGTCTGCCAGGTGCCGCCATCTGTCTGCAGGTCAATTGCGTAGTTGACCGAATAGCCAACCAGATCGCCATCATCCTCCTGTTTGAAGAGGGAAGGCCATTTTAGACGCAGGCGAACAGCTGAAAGCTGCGTATTGGTGAACGTGCGCGTCCACGCTGTAGAGCTGGAAACTTCGGAACCTACATTGATTTCATTTTCGGTACCCGGGATCCCTTGAATGTATTTTTGCGCCTGAGTTCCAGAACGAAACTCCCACGCCACACCGCTGAAGTTCTGTGAACCATCTGCGTTCTCAAGTGCGGTGCCATCGAGATAAATATCGCGCGCAGTAAGGCCACCAGCAAACTCCCCCTCTCCCAGCGCGAGAAGGATTTTTGCCTTGGCTACTGACTGCAGATCGTCTGGCTGTTCTGTAGGAGTTCTTGAGCTTGAACTGCCGCCCTTGCGGCCTTTAATAGCGGTTGCTATAGCCATATTGCGCCCATAAAAAAAGCCACCCAGAGGTGGCTTATTGAAATGTGTTTAATCTAGTAGAATTCAACTTTCGTATTCGCTGTCATTAGTACTGGCTTCGGCACAGGATTCCCTGCGCTCTGCATTGTTACTTTACATATTTCAGGAACAAGCTTTTCGCTATAATGACACGTATTCGTTGCTGTATAACCGTCCGAGTAAACTGATGTGTTTATAATTTTATAATCAAGAGGCTTCCTGTCTTTATCAACATAAGATATTTCGTTTTTAGAGAGGACCTTTCCAGAACCATAAAACTCAGAACGTATCAAATTAGAATTATCATCATAAAAATGCTCAGATATTTTCTTACCTAAATAATAGGTATTTTTAATTAAGCCATTCGAGTAAAGACTATATCGCAACTCGTCACCATTTTCATTCTTACTCAAAATATTACATTTTTCATCGAGCTGTATAGAGAAAGGCTTACCATCTCTCTGGCCAACAAGACTTCCATTGCTATTTTTTAGATTTGTTTCATGACCAGACGAAACGTTATCAAGATTTAAGCTTTCGACACAACCATTCTTAGCTAGTCTGATGGCGATTTTATAAGTGACCTTACCATTTTCTTCAACATCAGTATCTAATGATTTGACAGCTCCTTTAACTGGATTGAAATCAAACATAGTAGATAAATTATAGAGGAGAGGTATGTAATGGTTATCAGCTAAAGCCATGCCTGAAAATAAGGAAGTACAAAGGAAAAGAGTAGATATTTTTTTCATTTTTGAATCTAAGCTCAAGTTACCCCAAATTAAGTAAGCCCATTACAGCATGCTTACTGCTGATCTTCAACATAGATACCGGCGGAGATGATCGCTCCACCGATGCGGCGTTTGCCGTAAAGGAGCGGCACAGGATTACCCTGGGCTGTCGTATTGGTTACTCCACCAAATGCGTAGCTGGCCTTATTGTCTGCCGATTGCTTGCTGGCTAGTCCTGTTGTCTGTGGAGAAAGCATTTGAACGACACCGCCAAGGGCCATCGCAGCGCCAAATTGCATTAGAGGAACGCCGACAGCACCACCGCCAAAGTATGACGCCACAGCACCAACTGCGACCAAAGCCACGCCTAAGATGGTCTGGAATACTCCACCACGTTTGCTCCCGAGGATAACCGGCGCAATACGGATGTCAGCTGTACTCTGATCCATAGAGAGCTCATCATCGTTCAGGTTACGCTTACCGCTGAAAACAGCGTAGGTTAGGCCGCGCTGCTTGCTGGTATTCAAAAAACGCTCAAAGCCTGGCACGATAACGCACAATGCGCGGATGGCTTCTTTTGGTGAGGCTACCGAAAGTTGGAATTCGCGGCCAAACGTAGTACCCAAAACACCATATAGACGAACAGTACGGACGGATTCGCACATTATCCCTCCTGCATGATTAGGCTTTTATGCCTGACAATTTTCATGGTTCTCTCCATCCAGTAACCTCCATATGGCACACGTTGACTGAGGTGACCATAAAGATGATGGAGAAGCATGTTCCCCTCCAGCAAGATCCCTGAATGGTTCCACTTATTCGATTCCACCTGCATGATGATCAAATCGCCCGGCATTGGTGATCCACTGAATTCTCGGAACCCACATTCGTACCAGCAATCCTGATAGAAATTATCCGGATAGGAGTC
The DNA here is from genome assembly GCF_018383635.1 of Enterobacter sp. 120016. Classification (NCBI taxonomy): domain Bacteria; kingdom Pseudomonadati; phylum Pseudomonadota; class Gammaproteobacteria; order Enterobacterales; family Enterobacteriaceae; genus Enterobacter; species Enterobacter sp. 120016. The sequence continues at coordinate 291,694 of NZ_JAHAWC010000001.1, forward strand.
CTCCCACCACGGATAATCAACACGGTAATCCTGAAGTTCGACAGCATGCTCCTGCCGGAAATAGCTCATCACTAGCCCCCAACAGTCGTAGTGTCCGAGCACAAACGGGCGCCCGAGCAGCGGCAATTCTCCGCGGGGAGTAATGGTACGAAAGTCTCCTTCCGGCCAACTGACAATATGCCAGGGCAGCAACGTTGCATCGCATTGAGCCTTGTCCAGTTCACTTGGTTGGGTCGTCGCATCAGGGTGACTATGTACGATTCCCGTTATCGTCCCCCAGTCTTCAGCAGCAGCGTAATCCTCTGGTGCAAGGTGAAACTGTTCCGTTGGTTCGGCAGCCAGATTACGGCATGGGAAATAGCGTTCCACCCGGCTTTTCTGCGCTATCACGCCACAGCATTCGCGGGGATTTTCTTTCGCAGCATGCGACAGGATGGCCTGAATCGTTTTTTGACGCATGTTAACTCCTGATCAAAGATGTTCCCGGAAAACCACCGAAAGGAAGTTCATTATGTTCACCAAACCGAAGCTTGCAGGCGGTGAGCGTGCCGTTGCATTCATCCAATGAGGGATCGCTTACCGGATTGTTGTTTCTGTCGAAGTAAAACGTGCCGGCATAATCGCACCCATCGCCGGTGCGGTACCTATTCCGGATGCACCATGTGCAAAGGGAATGCAGCTGTCTGGTCGGAATCATCAATCCCTGCAGATCCATCGGGCTTGTAAGAACAAACTCGATACTTTCACCGGGAAGCTCGCTATTTTTACCGTCGATATAGAAAACCCGCTTTCTCACCTGCAAGGGATCTGCTGTTGGATTTCCATCCGGGAAATTGCGCGCATCCAGGTAATGCGCAAAAGTGTCATGAATCGTAACTTTGGCCTGCAGCATATCGTCATAGGCCAGACAGAGCGCAGTGATAGAGCTGTCAATGTTGGCAACGGTGAGCGTCGGCTGGGCGCTACTGCCATCGGTTGAAGCTTCCAGTCCCTCGAGCTTATATGGCCAGGCACCATACTCTTCGCCCTGCCACCAGATACTCTTCGCCTTTAACTTTGATTCGTCGCCACCAGCAGCCGCAATCTCTTCTTCAGTATGCGGGAGGTTATAAGCGTGAAAGCGCAGAACGTCGTCCAGACCAAACGCAGAACCGTCTACCTCAAGAAGACGTATTTTTTCACCAGGATCGAGGCGTTGATAATCTTCAGTAATCATGGTGCGTATGCCTGTTTGAAGGTTGCTTTTATGGTCATCACTTTGCTGGATAGCGGCTGGGCTTTAATGGAATCAGCTTCAATCCGGTATAAACCGGTTTCGCCAACAGGAGACGTCCAGATAAAGGATTTTGTGATGTGCTTGCGGCAAAAACTCAGCGCATCGAGCATCTCAGCTTTTTTTCCCGTTAAGGTCATCGGCCATGACTGTTTTTCAGGGTTGATACCTTCACCGGCGATCTGTTCAAAGCCGTCTCCAAAGGATGCAGAGCGTGTTGTGTAAGTGAACTCCCCTTCCATACCCGCTTGAATCTGGGTTCGCCAGGTAAATGTTTCGATCGTCACTTTTCCTCCGGGCATAAAAAAACCCGCCGAAGCGGGTATAATTCGATTAGTCGCTGAAAGAAATTTCATCTCCAATTGTCGATTCATTACGTATATTTGAATGGCTATTACACTACTTCACTACACAGCGAGTTCTCATGAAAACACTACTAATCGCAGCTCTTTCTTTAGCGCTTGTGGCGCCCTCGATCACTTATGCAAAAGGTTCTCGTGGTCATTACACCTACGGGAAAGGCTCCTCACACAAGGGTGGGACATATACAACCCATAAGTATCTGCCCCGTAAATAATTAATCTTGTGATAGCAGGCTCAAACAAGGGACTGCTATCAGTTTATCAACGGCTTTTCATAGCGTTCCAAATCAACCTTCCGGGTTGCAACTCCTTAGCAATTCCAGCACGAACAGACTGATCGATGGTCTGTTTGTAAGCCCGAGAAATAGCATCGTTATTGCCGGAAGTCTGCTGGTGAGTGTTCTGGTTTTGAACGACCACGGAAGTTTGAACGGTTACGCCACCAGCTGCATTCGATTGCAGCCCATACATTGGGGCTGTGCCAACATAACCGCCGTTTGCATACCCCTGAGCTCCACGCATAAGCGCATAGAGATTGCCGACACCTAATGCACTTGTCGCTTCCTTCGTAAACACAAACTCACCGCCGTGTACAACGCCTTTCGGTTGGTATTTACCGCCATCTCCCGTGTAGCCGCCTCCATCAAAACCGGGGACCAAACCACCACCTGAGAAACCAAAGAACGCGCCGATACTGGTTCCACCAAACGCTGACTTCATTCCATTAACCAGAGCCAGTTGGGTCAGCATCTGGGCGATGCCCTTGAGGAAAGTGGAAAGGAAATCTGAGAAGTTAGATTTACCTGTTGTGAAGAAATCAGTCAGGGTGCTGGCCATGCCGGTGAATGCGTTGCTGGTAACCGTCTGCACCTGGGAGTAGACATTGGTCGCGCTGTCTTCGAAATCAGCCCAGCCCTTTTTCGCGCCGGTCAACCAGTCGCCACGCAACCTGTCCTCTGCATCATAGTAATCATTCGCCGCTTTAAGCTGCTTCTGATATCCGCCATCATCCAGCGAACCACCTGAATTTTTCCAGCCGGCGGCGAGCTGGCTCTTTGCCAGCTCTCGCTGCGCCTGGCGGTCACTCATCCCCGCGCCACCCAGTAATGCGGCCTGTTTCTCAGCCATCTGCGTGACGTATTTCTGCGAGGTATCCATGCGCTTGTTCAGCAGTTCCTGCGCGAAAATCTGATCACCCAACAGGGCTTTCTGCCGCGCTAACTGTAGCACCTGGTCTTTACTCGCGAGCAGAGATTGCTCCTGCTTTGTCAGTGAGCGAGATCGGGAGGCCTCTTCCAGCACCTGAAATTTCGCTTCCGTAGTCCAAAGGTCTTTGCGCTGTTGGCTGATAGTGTCGTTCAGCCCTTTATGCTGCTGCAGCGCACGTAACTGTACCTGAAGCGCCAGTAGCTCGGCCTGGGCAGCATCCGTGCTGCGATCGCCAGCCGATAAAGTGCCCTGCTTTCCGGTTTTCGTCTTTTTGCCAAAAGCAGCAACCTCTTCCCGATCCTTCTGGGTGGTTGCAGTACTTATCTTTCTAGTCGTATCGAGGTATTTACCTGCACTGATATCAGCGGCATCCCAGTCTTTTTTCAACTGAGAGACGCTGTCGCCATAAGCGCTGGCCATTTGTTCGTTATAGTCCTGCCATCCCTGCAAAGTATCCGTTTTCGCCCAGTCAGGAATGAGATTAATCGCAGCCGCGATAGAGGAAGAAATGATCTGGTTCAGCTTCTGGAAAACGATCGCTACGCTGTAATAAATTGCGTTGAATTCCTTCAGTGTGTTTGATGCCAGTTCAGCTACCCACTGACCGATACTCTGCATGGCCTCAGATGCCCAGCCCTTGATATCCAGCCACAGGCGACCAAACGGCGTCAATGAGTCGTAAGCCTGTTCTCCACGTTGTGCCATCGTATCGCCAAACAGGTCCATGGCCTGTGTAACTGCAGCAGTCTGGTCCTTCTGCTTCACCAGCTCATCAATGTGCTTAAGCTGCGAAACAGTCAGGAAGTTGTATTGTTCGTTTAGGCTCTGAAGGGCTTTGACCGGATCCTTTTCAATATCCTGATATGCCTTGGTGATGTCCTGCGCCGAAACAATACCGGTTTGAACTGCAAGTGCCGTAGAGCCCGCCGCTTTTTCAAGCTGCTGCTGTGTGAGCGATCCCATGCTAATCAGTTCAGTCATCAGACTCTGAACGGTTTCTACAGTAGCGCCAGTAGAGGCAGCAATCGACTGGGAGGAAGCCATTACCTGGAGCGCTGACGTGCCTGCAATGTTGCCAGTCCTGATAATGGCCTTGTTAATTTCGTCGTAGGCTGTGAAGTAGTCCGCTCCCGCTTTTGCAGCAATCAGAACAGCACCGGCCAGGCCACCAATGGCCACTCGGGCAGGAGTCACCATCGACAACATCGCTTTCAGAGCATTGCCTACACCGCCAAACGAATCGCGCAGCTGGCCGCCCTGCTGAATGGCTACCATATAAACCGGCATACCGGACGCCAATGAAGTTACGATGTCGGTCATTTGCATTGGTAGATAACGCATCGCGTTGCGGTATTGCCCTGCGCTGATCGCTCCTGACTTCCACGCTTCCTCCTGCTCTTTCAGTCGGGCGATCATCGGTGCAGCACGATCGGACACGCCAAGTTGGGCTGCTTTTAGCTCTAACAATTCTGCGCGCGTTTTTCCGATTGCTGTGACCTGCTCTTCCAGCGAATCGATAAAGGTTTTGCCCGCCGCAGCTGCACGCTGCGCTGCCTGTGCCTGTTCAATGCGAGCCCGCCCCTCTGCGGTCTCAGACTCCATGACCTGCGCCAGTTTAGCTCGGGTCGTCTCAAGCACGCTGTTGTAGCGAGTAAAGTCCTCGTCTCCCACCAGCCCTTTACCGCGAAACTTCGCTAGGCTCTCCTGGATCGTGTCCAGTTCATCCAGTGCCTTGTTGACCGGGCTAATTTTATTCAGCAGGTTCTGCAGCTCCTGGCGCTGTTGCTTCAGGCTTTCGCTGTTTTTCTTTTGGTTATCGATACCGGTGCGGAACGTACTGTTCAGGTCATCCGCTTTACCTGCCGCGGCGGACGCGGTCTCCTGAAAGCGATCCAGTGCCTGATTACCGCGCTCCAGCTCACTGGTATTTACGCGCAGGGAAATCGTGGCGATATCGTTACTCATTCCGCCCTCTCTTTATGCATAATTTTTAGCGCAGCACTTTCCATCACCCGGATGTCCGAAAGCGCGGTTGCCTCGTCGTCGACGTTGTGCAGACGCATCACCCAGGGCAAAACGTTATAGTCGAGCCCGGACACGCCGCCCATTCCCGTTCTCCATTGCGTACTGACAGCCTGAAACACCAGAAATGAAGGCCATACATCTGGCCAGACGTCGATGTATTGATCGTCGTAGTCATCCGGCGTAAGCCCGTAAGGCGCCAGTTCTGCCGCTGTGGGTTCAGGCGTATAGAACGCAGAGGCAACCGCTGTCAGTTTTTTTCACGCTGCCCCAGGAGCTCGCGGTAGTAGGTTTCCGGGATGGCCTTCATCGCCGCCGGATAGTTTTCCAGCAGCACCGACAGGTTTTCCGCGTTGAATGCATCGGGAAGTGCCCAGCCAGCAATGATTTCCATCAGAAAATCAGTGGCGGTTTTACCTTCGAGTTTTTCGAGGTCAGCCAGTTCTTTAAGTGGCTTGTGGTTGAACGTGAACGTCAGCACGCCATCCTCATCGCCAGCGCGGGGGATCGAGACATTGGCCTTGAATGTAGGTTTGGGCTGAAGGGTGAATTTGGTCGCCATCGATACCTCTTAACGAAAAAAAGCCTCCGTGATGGGAGGCATGGAATAGTGAAAGCTCTGACGGGTCAGGCGGCAGCGTCAGTCACCTTGTAGAACGTCATCGCCGGTGACTGCAGGTTCAGCACCACACTTACTGTCTCTACCTCGTTAACCGCAGTAGTTGGCGTATCGTCAAAGGACGCCGTGGCCGCCCAGTAACGGTTTTCCTTCGCCTTCGGCACGTACATGTAAGCCGCAACGGTCTCTTCATCTTCGTCCAGTTGGCGCAGCAACGGATATACCGGGAGAGTTGAGTCGTGAGCGATCGAGTAGGTCTGAGAGACTGCGGATTTATAGGTATTCAGGTTTCGCTGGCGGTCGTCGCTCAGGAACTGAATCTGTGTGGTGTTCTGATCGCCACCAGATTTCGACACCTCAGTAATTTGCGGCAGCTCGGTCCATTCAAGCACCTTGCGGATCGAACCGGTACCGCCACCAGCGGCATATTTGTTTTTGTTGGTGGTATTGATATTGCGAAGAGTTACGGCGCTTTCGGCAATCGCATCAATTTTTGCAATGACGTTATCAACACCGGACCAGTTGCAGTTCACATGAACAATATCACCTACCTTGAGAGCGTCCGCTTCACTCACTGTGATCACCATATTTTCGGCGTTCGTCGCCCCAGTGAAAGTAATGGCTGGGCCATAACCCGATGCCAGATAGACGTGAGCGCCGTTAGGCAATGCAAAGCCCATATTGGTTACTCCTTTAGAAACGGGAAAACCGGCAAAGAGCCGGTCAGGTTTAGAAGGTTGTGAGGATTAGCTGGAGATATCAGCTCGGTAATTGAGACTAACGGGAACGGTATAAGAAACAGATGTAGTGATACCGCGGAAAACACCAGGCGTTTGATCTATCCAGCATGTAAAACCCCTGCCTTCAATCTCCTGCCCCTCGGGGAACAATTCAGCCACGCGGTCAGCCAGAGCCGCAACATCGGTACGGCCAGTGCCTGCTGGGGCCACAACGTTAATCTGGTATACACCTGAATAAATGCGGCAGCGCAATCCAAGGTCCAGCGTACGCGGCGTGGCGGGCATGTCATGGACTGCAAGATAGAGCCCATCAGACGGCGGTGTAAAAGGCACGTTTTCCCAGGCAACCGGGATACCTTCAGCATCAGCCCACTCGCCAAGCCTGGCGGCCAGCGCCGCCGCGATATCGGGAATCATTTAGTCACCTCCCTTACTGCTTCCTCAAAAAATCGCTGAAACTCAGCAGCAGTAATGCGTACCATCCCTCCCGGAGCCTGGGAAGAGTGCCCCATCTCCAGTCGGTACGCATAAGGGACGTTGTTGCAGAAATAAATAGCCTTCATCCCGACTTTGAACAGCGACAGCGTGTAATTCCCTGCGGCTTTTGTCAGATTTCCGGTTTTATCTATACGGCCCGTTTCATCTGTGGTCAGTGCATCAAAAGACACCTGCCAGTTGCCCCGAAACCGTCCACCGGTATATCCGGGCGGCGCTTTGATATTCATCCCATCCACCAGTCGAGCCTTCTTCTTAAGTCGTCCGGTTTTAGTCAGGTTGGCAGGGTCCGATTTTTGCGCTTCGTTATGGTCGTATACCGCCTGATTGTAAGAAGCTGCCGTCTGGTTGATGCCCCAGAGTTCGGGGTTGCCGACAGGTGACATCATCACCAGTTGATTAAGGATCCGAATGCCGACTGCGCGTACGACTGCTTCCTGATTCGCTTTGGCTTTGTCCACAAACGCGGTGATGGCAGCCGTGAACGCCTTGTTATCGCTCATGCTATGCCCTCAACTGAGATTTGTAGCAGAGCACCACACCGCCCGGTTTCACCGGATTAGGCTTAACCACGCGATGCATTACGCCGTCCATGTCGATAAGATCGCCGGTTTTAATTTCCTTCTCAGCGGTGAAGACAATCCGAACATCGCCGTTTTCTATGACCGTTCCGTCAATTTCTCCTGGTACGTAATCCGTCTTCACTCCTGTGGCGGTGAACTGGATATCTTCGGAACGATGCTCCACACCACCGATGACGATTAACGTGCCCTTACGCGTGACGTTGTATGCAATGCCGTTCTGCTTGAGCAAACGAGTCGTTGTCGCCTGCATTCGGTGATAGTTGATGGCCATTACGCGCGCTCCGCGAAAGCATTGATTGCATATCCACGCCCACCAGCCAGGTCGCCGAGAATAGCCATTACCGCCGGGTAAGAAGGTGTAAACGCCTCACCATCGGCAACCGCATAGGTCATGGTTACGGCGCCTTCGACACGTTCGGTTTTAACCGCGGCCTCACGAACGCTTGAAAGCAAATCGCCATCAATTACCTCGATAGCCAGCATGCATTGTGCGGTGATAACCTGCCGCGGCACCTGGTCGGGTGGGAAGTCGTGTCCATCCAGAATGACATTTGCGCGTGGCCAGGCCAGCGGCTGTCGAGGGTCTGCTTTGGAACCTACCCAATCAAGCCCTTCCAGGTAGTCCATCGCCTTAATCAGTAACGGTGTGAGCTTGTCAGGCAGCTCAATCCCTCTCAGCGCAGCAAATGACGCCAGTTCATCTTCGCTGGCGTAACTGTTAACGTCAGCGGCGGTGATATCAGTATTAATCATCTGAGCATCCGGTGAATGGGGCTTACGCCCCATCGATTAGCCAGCTGCAGGTGCGGTGAAGGTGATTTCCTCACTTGATTTAGCAATACCATCAACAGTACCAGTGACTGTGAAAGTACCTGCCGTATCAGAGGTAAGTTTGACCGTCGCCCCACCAGCAGAGCCGGTTTGAGAACTGGCAGTGCTGAGCGTGCCGCCGGTTGAATTCCAGGCAACGGTTTTGCCGGAAACACCTGCGCCGTTTAGCGTGTACTTCAGGGAAATGGTGACCGCATCTGTGCTGTCAGCGGTTGCGGAGGTTTTATCCGCTGACAGCGTTACTCCCCCGCTGCGGATCCCAGCTTAATCAGCACGCCTGCCGTAGATTTGTTGCTGGTAAAGTGCTTCTTCCAGTTTCCCGCAGTTCCAATGGCGGTCAGGTCAGGGTTATCACCTTTTGCGGTATCCCAGCTGTAGCCCAGCAGTTCAACGTTCACGGTACCTTCAGCGCGATAGCCAACCGCAAGGTTTTCCTGATCGTTGATATCGTAGGAACGGAATCCCGGCGCCTGAGACTCAGTGACTGTAACAGCCCCAGCCACCAGCCCAAGGATCGCATCAGCGTCCATGGTGTCGGTCACCAGCACAGGTTTACCCAGCGTGCCCGGCTGCCCGCCGTAAACCACCACGCCTGCTTCTTCGTAGATTTTGTTGGCAATCGCCTCATCGACAATGTCGAAATAGGTCGCAGAGTGCATCACGAACAGAGCCACGCGGTTAAACTTGTCACCATATTTGCGCAGGCCACGCGTCAGGGTCTTTTTACCGTCGGTCTCAATGTCGGCAGTTACGACCATGTCGGTGTTAGCACCAATCGCCGCAGTCAGTGCTTTCAGGCCATATTTCACGTAGCCTTCCAGCGTGGCATCTGCCACATCAACGCCGATCACTTCGGAGAATTCGTCGACAGAGCGGCCGCGGCGTTTGAATGCCTCTTCGGTGGTTTCATACGGGCCATATTTCCACGGTGCTTTGACGGATACGGATTCGCCGGCGCCAATCTTCTTGCCCGTCACTTTATCGGTGGAGTTCGTGTCACGCGATTCGATAGAACCGCCCACTTTGTAGAAGGCTCGCTTGCGGAAATCGCCTTCAATCAGCTCGTTATCCAGCAGGATCGCACCGTTGGAAGAGGCGTTGAAGATTGCGAGGTTATCCTGTCGTCGCTCAAGGAAAGCGGTCTGCGCCAGGTCGTCATAAATGATCAGGTCACTATTAACAGTGGTAGACATGGGTTAATCCCTTATTTTGGAAGTTTGAGGAAGGCCTGCTGGCCATGCTTGCGGATATAGTCCGCTTTGTCGCTGGCGCTCATTTCGGAACGTTTGAGGCTGCCACCACCGTTTGGTTTGTGTCCGCCCGCGCCGGTGCCTTCCGCGCGTGGGAACAGATGCGGAGCCGTCTCCTTAAGAGACTCCGCCCACTCAAGCGGGCTTAGTGGGGTTTTGCCGTCTTTACCGAACAGAACATCGCCATTTGCATCAACTGCTACGGCCTCGCCTTCGTCGTTGAGCTGGAATGTGCCTTTGGCACGCAGAATCAGATCGTCGGATGCTTCCGGCAGCGCGCCAGCTTTTGAGGCTGCTGCACGGATTGCATCGCCCAGAACTCGATCCCGGAATTTGTTGGAGAACGCTTCGGCTTTGTCCGCGCGTTCATTTGCGGCTTTGATTTGCTTATCGACGTCAGCACGCAGACGCTCGGTGCGCTTATCGAGCACCTCATCGATTTTTCCGGCGGCAATCAGCTTGGCCTCTTCGTCGTCGGAAAAACGCTGGAGGATCCCGCGCACTGCATCAGGATCGATACCATCAAAGCGAGACAGGTTTTCTTTTTGTTGCTTGATAGTGCCCAGCAGCTCAGAGTTTTTTGATTTCAGGCCAGTGACTTCGCTGGTCACGCGCTCATCAATCAGCTTCTGGATTTCTGGGGTGATTTCGATACCACCGCCACCGCTGCCCTCTCCGCCGCTTTCTGGTGCATAGAATTTCAGAAGCATGTTTCGAATTAACATATTTTCCCCTCGGGATTTTGCCGGGCCTCGCCCATAAAAAAGCCCCGGCGGGTGCCAGGGCGTGAAGAAAGTAATGGTTGTTAGTAGTCAGTACCTGATAACTGCTTAAGGCGTTCTAGGGATATCCATTCACCTTTGTCAGTAAACATATCAGCCAGGTTGATTTCACCGGCTCGAAACAGACGGCCGCGCTCGGCGCCTAACACCTGGTCCTGTCTTTGAGCGGGCTGACGCGCGAGCCATTCCAGATACGTGGTTTTAGCTGGTACCTGTCCATCCATGCTGGCACGAGTGCCCTCGTCCATCTCATCAATATCAATGCCGAGTTCGCGCCAGGACTTGAGAATCAGGGTTTCAGTAGAACGACAGCAGAAGTGAATCTTCCCAGGTCCCTGTAGGTAAGGCACCTTATGCCCGACCGGTTTGTTATCCAGTGTGTAGCGCAGCAGGTCACGAATAATGCAGTCGTGGCTGGTTTTATTGTCCAGCGTAGACAGCCACTGTTTACCTTTCACGATATCGCTGTTGGCACTGGTGAAGCTGTTGCGTGCTGTGGCAGCCAGATGATTCACGGCTGTTTTAGCGATGCTGGCGGCATTTGCCCTGCTCATCTGCAGCGCGCCGTCGCGATAACCTTTATTGGCGTGGCCGCGAACACTGCGCGCGATTGTTTCTACCGTGTCGCCGGCAAGATACCCCCTTCGAACGGCGTTCACTATCCGCGCCAGCCTGTCCGATTCCAGATTCTCCGCCCATTCACTCAGCAGCCTCCCCTGAAAGGGTTGCGCCATCGCCGCGGCATACACCATATCGGTGGTGATGCCCTGCAGCGGATAGTGAGACAAGACCTGTGATGGCAGAAGGGAATCGAACAGGCTCAGCTGATAACTGGCTTCGTTCTTTGCCAGCCCCACCAGTTCACTCTCGAGCCCTGCCTGCATGGACGCTACTGCTTGATGGTTAAGTTCGCGCACGCTGCCCAGTAAACTCTCCAGACGGTTAACGGTGAAGCTCTCCGGCGGCAATCTGTCCAGCGCATCTAGTAGCCGTGCCGAAAGATCCGCGTCCGTTTCGTTAAGCAACTTCACCATCCGGTTTGCCACACCGGTGGCGTAGCGACTTAACCAGACGGAATGTGCGATCGACTCATCGCGCAGGCTTTCGTTAACGGTAGGCATATCAGCCTCCTGTCAACGTTGGTGCCTGATTGCGAAGCACATCAATAACCTCGTCCGGACTGTCGGCCGGGTCAATGAGATCGAGCTTCTGCAGTGCTCGAATCATATCGCTATCGCGCAGCGCACCGGACTGCCAGGCGTTGACGATTGCCGTCACCATGCCAGACTCCGCAACCTTCGCGATGAATTCCTGATTGATGGTGTAACTCGTTGTCTCGCCCTTGATGCCGAGGTATTTCGCACACCAGCCAAGAGCAAGTGTGTATGCCTCAGAAACGTTTGAGACGCAGATACCGAGCACTGATGTTGAGGATGTTTGCTCACCACTCGCCTGCGTCGCAGTCTTAGCCGTGGCGTTCTGCTCAATCAGTCGGGCGCCCAGCTGAACCATGTAATCGCGTTTGCTGTCCATGGCCTCTTTAGCCAGCATGTTGGGCTGCGCCTGGGCATAACCAAAGGAGCCCTCCTTGGGAAGCAAAAGCGGTGATCGGGAACCAATTTTCACACCCTTCTTCTCGAGGTGATCGCGCCAGTTGGTATCAAGCCCGGTCATGTACGGCTGCACTTGGCCACAGAACCATACGCTGTCTTCATAGTCAGCACTGTTACGGTAATGACCGTGGTTTATCTCCACCAGTGCAGCCAGCGGTGAATCATCAATGGTAGGATCGTTGTTCTGGGCCCCGACGAATGTGAACGGGATTTCGTCCCAGTAGTCCTTTCCTTTCGGCTTAGGGTGGTACTCACTGTCAACGGTGTAGGTTCCGCTTGCAGTGCCACCAGCCCGGCGCCATACCCGGCAGATGAACCGGCCTTCTTCCAGCGCCAGTTCGCGGTACTGGATTTCATCCTTATAAGCGTAACCATCCGGCTCTTCTACGCATTCACGCAGTACCACCAGCACCAGCTGATCGCGCCCGTTAATTCGCTTTGTTCGCCAGTTGATGATGTTCTCTGCCGGATAGCGGAGGATGATCGCCTCATCGGAGGCTTCGGCGTAATCGACATAAATACCCTCTCGCGCGACCTCCAGCACGTTCTCTGCCACCAGTTGCGACTGCTGATAGATGCTGGTACCGGCTCCGTCCGCATTGTCCAACAGGTACTTCAGCTTCTCCGGACCGTTAAACGTGGGGTCCTTGCGATATGCCATCCCAAGCATGCCGATCTTCGTATTTCCTGCAATGGCATAGAAAACCGCGCGGCTAAGATAGTCCTCATTGCGCTTGCGATTGCGAGTGGATTTATCGGTTGGGTCGAGATAAGGCAGATATTTATTACCCGCCGCCTTTACGGCCTCAGCCCCTTTGCAGAAGTCCCTGTATTTCCTCCAGGCAGCAGAAGCCGCCCGGTGTTCTGGTCGAACCCAGGTGATGTCGTCGTTTGCCATATCAGAAAGTGGTGTCCATAGTGATTGAGTATGCCGGTTTCACAATCGGGTAATCCTTCACGATGAAGTACCCACCAGCATCATTGGGGTGATCGTTATCAGCTGATTTGTCCGGTTCGCCATTGGCCGCCCAGATTTGCTGCTCGAGGCTCTCGGTGTAAACCGGGCAGTTCTGAACGTTCACCAGATAGCGGCGTTCGCCGTTGGCGTTGCAGAACATGGCGTTCATTGAGTTGATACGGTCCTTAACCGGCGGGTTGGCATCATCAACAATGACGCTGAATCCGGCATCGTTGAGCTGGGCGATATCGGTCTTGCTGGCGTTCTGGGACTTGCGGGAGTCGCCTGACGCATCCGGATAGATGTAAATCTCCCGGCTTTTAACGTATCGGCCATCCTCGTAGCGCCAGAACTCTTCCTGGATACGCTTAATCATCGCTGGCGTGTCGTAGACCTTCACCAGCTCACGGACTGCGCGCGGCAGGCCATTACGCTTAACGTGAACAATCGCGGCCATTTTTCCAACGTTGAAGTCCATACCGATAAACAGCGGATCCCCGTCCTGAATCTCGTCAGAACAGTTATTCAGCTTGCGGTTAAAGGTGTGGTAAATGGTCCCGCTGTTAAGGTTGGTGAACTTCCCGCGCAGATAGGCCTGAATCAGTTCGTCAGGGTAAGAACTCAGCAGCGATGGAATGTAATCAGGCGGTAGATTCTTCGCATTGTCGAACGTGCTGGCCTGAATCAGTCCATACAGCGCCGCAAGCTCTGGTTTTTCACGCACAGCCTTCACGAACTGCTGGTAGACGAATTTGAAGCCTTCCGGCGTTGTCGTGACGTCAATTCCATTTCTCAGACCGGGAATGTTGTAACGCATACGAGCGATGATTTTTCGCCAGGCCTGCTGCGCTTTAGCAGCCGCCATGACGTCCAGCTCATCAACCATCGCATTACCGATTTTGAAACCGACTATCGAGCCGGGCTTCTCCATCGAGCGGCAGATGGTTGTCCCGCGGTAGCGCCGCCCCTCGTAAAAGTGAACCTCTTTGTTCCCCTCATTGATTTTGACGCTCAGCCCCCAGTCGAAGGCCACCTCTTCAATCGTCGGGTAGAAGATGTCACGAATCTGCGGGTATGTCGGCGCGAAGTAACCCTGGTTGATTTTAGGGTGCTCCCACATCCCTTTGCAGATGCCGCCACAACCCACCCACGTCTTACCGGAACCGAACCCGGCAACGTAGGCTTTGAACTTGTGCTGCATTGCGAGGAAGCGCGCCTGAGGAATGTTAAGTGTCGGGCTGATCCCCATCGTCTGCCCTCGCATCCACTACGTTGATATTGATTGCAACTGGCGTTGGTTCATCGTCCTCACCATCACCGGCCAGCTCTTTACGGAGTTTCTCGACCTCAAGCTGCCGGCGCTCGATTTCAATCTGCTGGAGGCGCTGGGCGAACTCGCTATCAGCAAGGCCAAGGCGTTTCATCACCGCTTCGAACATTCTTTCACGGCTGATGGCTGTGATTTCGACGCCATTTTTGCCGACCTTTACGCCGGAGTATGCGAGCCTGGAAGCAGCCGGGAGTTTGCGAGTGTCTGGGAAGTAAGGTTGACCAACACCATCGCCATTGCAGCGCGGGCATTTAGGGTTAGGCTCTCGGGTGTGGTCGTAGCCATAGCCGCCTGTGTCTTCTGGTTGCCTGGCGCCTTCCCTTCCCTCAGCCTTTGCTGTTTCCTCTTCAAACTCAACTGCATCGCGCCATTGGTAGTGATGGCCAAAGCCCCAGCAATAACGACAAGCGCCGCGGCGATACTGCGAAAGCTGGTTTGCATCGAAAGTGGCGAGCTGCCACATCTGCGCAAGGACTTCATCAGCACTTCCAAGCGTGCGCGCAATGGAAGCTTTCTGCTGTCGAGCAATAGCCCGCGCAACCTTAACATTTGATAACAGCCGACTTGATTGCTCCCGCGCGGTTTTCTTGCTGTACCCAGCTCGGATAGCAGCCCGAGTGGCGTTGTTGTCCTTCAGGTACTCCGCGACAAATAAGCGCTGCTGAGCGGTAAGTCCATCATCATCCACCAGCTCATTTGCGCTTTTATCTTCCTGCGCAGTGCGCATTTTTTTCTGCGCAGGTTTTTGCGCAGTTTGCGCATAAGGTTTTTTGATATATCGACGGGCGGTAGCGTAGTTCAGTCCTTGCGCTTCGCACCATTCCTTTGGTGATACGCCGGTTGCGGCATGGTCGGACAGGAACCGTTGCTGAAGCTCGCCCCAGTCCGGTTTTGCCATTTTTGCTCCAATAAAAAAGCCACACGAAGGTGGCTTGGTTTAACAAACGTGATCAATTCAGTCTTTTGTAAAGTATTTATATGTGCCCCAGGCTGCCAGACCTGTTACAGCTGCACCTGCAATGGCCCAACCAACTACGGGCACTACAGCGCTACTAGCAGCAGCAGATGCAATCGCAGTTACTCCACCTGCCATTCCAGTCCCTCCGGCGGCAATTGCCCCACCACCTGCAGTCGCCAAGGCTGCGGTAGTCGCTGAAGCTGACGCGCCCGTGGCTATAGCAGCTGCAGCCGCAGCTTCGGCAGCAGCAGTAGCAATCGCACCACTAACTCCTATAGCTGCCCCAATCCCAGCTCCTGCGCCGGCACCGACACCTACAGCAACACCCTCGCCAATATTTTTAATATTGGATTTATAATCGTCGTTATTAGTTTCATTAGTCATTTTATTACCTTGAACATCAGGGAGTTTTCTGTAATTGGTTCATCGGCATATGCTATATAAACTTTAATCATACTTGCCCCGTACCAGAGGTTTTTTTTGGCATCACCCAACCTATCAAAATGCTCTTAAAATATTTGCTATTTTTAGTGTCCAGCAGATAGATAATGTCAGAAACTTACGGAAGAGGCTCTATTTGAGACACTGCTCTTTGATGTAGTCCTGCAGATAGCCAACCTGCTTCGTCACTGTGAGGATTCGCTCTCTGAGGATGAAATAATCCCGTTCAGCGGAGTCAGTAAGTCGGGGGCTGGAAGCATCGCCCAGGCCGCCGGTGCTGGCCGTTCCGTTCGCGGGACATCTGGCGTTGACGTGCAGCCCACACTTACCAGTGCTAACGCAACGCTGAAGATCTTCAAGCTGAGATTTCGCATCGGCTAATTCCTTAGTGTATTTGGCATCCAGTGCAGCGGCATCTCGCTGCCGGGTCTGCATATCTTTGATGGTGGCGTTCGCTAGGGTCAGTTGTTCGGTAGCTTTATCGCGCAGCCCTTTATAGATGATGGCGTTGCTACGGTAGTGGTTAAGCGCCAAGGCCATGGAAACCAGCAGGAAGATAACGACAGCGCAGATAATGGCTGTTAATCGGCTCATTTCTGACCCCACTCGCAGACTTCGCGCTCAACCTCCCGGCGTGATACCAGCCCCTTCCACTGTTTTCCACCGGCATACGTCCAGCGCTGCAGTTCTTTACATGCACCCGGAACGTCGCCGGAATTTAATTTTTTCAGCAGCGTCGATCTGCTAAACGCTCCAGCTCCTACGTTGTAGGTGAAAGAGTAAAGTGCGGCACGAGTGGTTTCGGGAATATGGACTTTAATCAGCGGGTCGATAGCTACAGCTACCTTGCGCAGGTCGGATTGAAGCAAAGCGTCACATTCTTTGTCTGTGTAGCGGTGACCGCGGCGAATATCAGCGCCGGTGTGCCCATCGCAAACTGTCCAGACACCGACCACATCCTGATAGGCGTAATAGCGCCGTCCTTCCAGCCCATCCGCATTGCCCAGCATCACAGCGGCAATAGTGATTGCGCTGGCTCCACCAACAACGGCGCCCACCAGCTTATTTCGGAGCGTCGGGTTCATCTCGGCTCCTGCTGCGGCGGTTGTCTTCACGAATCTTGAAATAGAGGTTTGTCAGGTAAGTCATCACTGCAATGATGATCCCCACCAGCACGCCGATAGCGTTCCACTGCTCGGGGCTATAGGCATTCAGCATACCGTTTAGGATGCTACCAGCTGAAGCGCCATATGCAGCACCTGTGGTTATTTTGTCCATACGATACATACTCTCACCTCACATAATTAGTGGGTGTCATAAGCTTGAAAGAAAAGGGAGTTATGTCATTCTTTTACGCTGGCGTAAGAATGAAAGCAGCAAATGCCATCTGAAACTTCTAACAATATGGAGAAGCAATGAAGCTCTATCACGGAACATCATCTCTTTCAGCAGCACTTATTGAATCATGTGGGTATTTAGCTAAGAATATTGACAGAACTTATGGTAGTGACAGTGCATTAGCCACCACTGATGGCTATATCTACCTCACAAATCACCCGGGTTATGCGGCCTATATGGCTAACAAAGAAGCAATGTTCAAAAAGGCAGACTCTTTTGTAATTTATGAAGTTGAGGTTGAAGATAATATGCTTGAACCTGACATTGATGAACTCATCTACGTTTGTCAATTATCGGAAACTGAAGCAAAGAAATGCACACTAACTCAATCCTTAATCCTCTCTCAAAGCTGCCGCGCACCACATAATCTGTATATTGGCAAAGAGGTAACTAGAAAAGTGACGATGCCATCATCTTCATATAAAGCTAAACAAGATTTAACGTCTACCAAAGATATAATCGTCCTAAGAGGACAGAATCAAGAGAGTCAAGCTTTAGATATACTTGATCAAGTCGGCTGGGTTCCCCTAACCGTTAAAGCAGCACTTAACTAAAATTTTAAACTGTGCAATTTGATATCAGATGGGGAGCGCTAACGGACCAGCCAGAACTTCAGCCTCTCCGTTGTGGCAAATGTCTTCACCCTGAGTCAGATGCCAGACACCAGTTATAGTCAGGCCAGTTTCAAGGTCTTCGGTTACACCACTGGTGTAGTAGGCAACCTGAATCCTGCCGTTGTGCTGAATCCAGTAGAAACCTTCTTCCATTTTTCCCTCCTGCGTGATTGGGAAAATTATAGGTCACCCCGGGCTTGTGTGGTTTTAGAAATTCTTAAATCGCTATTAAGCAAAAAGCCCCACGGGGTTAACCGCAGGGCTTTAAACGAAGGCAAAAACCCATCGTTAGAGAAAAATTACCACAGATTCGGGAAATGTAAATAGCTCACGATAAAATAACGCCCTATTTTGTTATCTGCTTGAGCTGCGCATCAGCCCACGCCTCTTCGATATCAAACTTGGTAATGAGCTGATCGTAGAAAGGCTTAAC
The DNA here is from genome assembly GCF_018383635.1 of Enterobacter sp. 120016. Lineage (NCBI taxonomy): Bacteria > Pseudomonadati > Pseudomonadota > Gammaproteobacteria > Enterobacterales > Enterobacteriaceae > Enterobacter > Enterobacter sp. 120016. Next base: position 309,606 of record NZ_JAHAWC010000001.1, read on the forward strand.
AGACTTCTTCCAGGTATCGAGGCTGATTGCATCCGTTATCTGGCACATCGCGGCGTAAGCCTCAGTTGATGGAATTCGTTCATACCCGCGCCCGCTGCAGCGCTTGCAATCAGCCAGAACCGGAACACCCTGCTGTTCTGTAAGAGCCTGATTAACGGCTTTCCCCCGTCCATGACAGTCTCTACAGGCACAACTAACGACCCTCTTACCCTTACACTGAGGGCAGAGAACGCGTGCAACCTCCCTGACCTGCCTGCGTACCTCATAGTCGGAAGGGTGAATATCTTCGACGCCCATCTGCAAAGACATCTTCACGAATTTCTTCTCTTTTGCCGGAGTGTGAGACTTCATGCTGAAAACCTCAGCGTCAATAAACCCTTCCCCAATGCAGCCATCGCACTGCTTCACGCTGGCGGCGCTGCGAGAATAGTCTTCGAACGCGAAGGTGGCCAACTGGTGCATCACTAATGGCTTAACCCTGGCATCCAGTTTGCGAAGCGCAGCTACCCGGTCGCACTTGGTCAGCGCGTACTGCGCCAACAGCTCGATCGCCCTCTCCCGGTCATTGTTGCTGATGCCCATCTTCCCGAGAAAAGCGCTGTAACCCAATGCTGCCCGTTCCTGCGTCATGCCCATAGCGGCCATGATATCCGTTCCGGTTAATGAGTCTAACGCCGTAGCGCGCGGAGAGTCGCTAATCATTGTCGATTTGGCGAAGTGATATTTGAGGGTATTTTCAAGATTCATGCGGTCTCCAGCTCGGTAATGGTGAGTTCTAATTTCCCGCCCTTAACGACAGGCATTTTCACAACGCGATAGTCGACAACCTGGCAGTCATCCAGCCAGAATCCCGCCTTGGTTAAAGCGTCGAATGCAGCCTTCTGCAGGTTATCCAGATCGCGGCGCCGGCGGTCGGGCATGTGACAATCAATACGGATTTTGAGTGGTGCGGCCGTGCGGATATTAAGCCGGGCGCTTCGAATGACGCTGGCGACTGCATAGCGGTACGCGACACCATCAGCGCTAATGTGCGTGTGCCCGCGGTTGTGCCGGTAATACCGGTTATTGCTCGGCGGCCAGGGTAAAGTGATTTGATATGTCTTCACGTTCACCCCCACATCCGGTTTCGCCAGCGGCTGTCCGGGCGCGCTGGCGTATTTGAAGTCGGCAGGAATGCACTGACAGTCCAGGTCACGTAATCCGGGTTAAGGCTGCGCTCAACCCGAACGCCGCGCGCTTTGTAACGCTTAACCAGTTCGTCGGCCTGTTCGGTGCTGCAGTCGGTATGATGGAACCAAGAATATTTCATACCCGTCACCCCACGAAGCCAAGCAGTTGCGCGGCGACATTTTCGGCCTCATCGCGACTGCGGAATGAACGGGACAGGACCCAGCGCCAAAGAACATCGAGCGCAGCTTTATAGAGCTGCTGGAACTCGAGCTCGTCCATGTTGGCAAATGAGATACTACGTGGATGCTTTTTGAGTGTGCCGTCAGGTAGCTGAATAGCATCAAAGTGCCCTGCCTCGACGATCACCCAGGATCGGTAAGCATCGAAGGATTTGCACAGGCTGATACCGTTCGTGACACGACGGTATGCGACTTGCTCAAGGTACTGCTCAGCGGCATCGATCAGCGCGCTCTCGTTCCCTGCATAGGATGCGAGGAATTTTGCGTAACCGGTTATCAGCTTTCGCTCGTTACTTGAGATGGCCCCGCCGGTTGGTTCCCAGTATTCAAAACCGAGATTGAGAAGCGCGAAAAAGCGCCTGTGAAAGGCCGGGTTTCGTACCCGCCTGAACTCGGCAACAAGAACATCGCCGAGCCGGGTTTTGGATTGCAGGATATCGCTGGTCTCGGGTGTGGCCGGGATCAGTATTCCTGAGTGGTGTTTGATAAGTTGTAATTCTAGCGCCATGGTTCTCTCCGTGGCGCATCAGGTATAGGTTGTTCAGGCCTATGAAAGGATAATATCAGACGGTGGTGTAATTCGGTACCCAAGCCGTTTTGCAAATTGCATAAACCCGTTGAGAGTGAATATTTCTTCCTCTTCGAGTAACGGTCGTAATGAAACTATTCCATTTACTCGATAAACCAGATATCTGCCCTCAGCCGGGAAGCTATAGATAACTGCTTTATCGGCCCTTCTGACCACGTCGTACCATTGATCATCTGCATTAAAGGCATCTGCACTACACACTATTTCCCCCAGAGCGACTTATTGACGCGGTAAACAGTAATCGGGAACAGCCAGGGGAACGCAAACAGCGATACTCTTTGAAACTGCTCCAGTGAAAATCATGCGATTAATAAAACCACTCGTCCGCGCTTTCCCAGGTCTCCTGCACGATATGTTCGACCTCTTTCTTGTCGCCCCCGAAAACAGTCAACCCATCATTGCCGGCACGCTTGATCGTCAGCTGGCAATCATCGAACTGCTTGCTGAGCCTTTTGAGCAGTTCTGACTCGAGTGCAGCTATAGCTCCATCAGGAAGTTTCTTCATGCGATCAATGGCTAACTCGATTTTCATTTTTCCCTCCGCAGTAAACAACTGTATGCATGAACAGTATGTTTATAAACTTATCTCTCGGATTTTGCAACGTTTCAGGAGCTAACAAAGCAAATCATCCGCACAGTGTAACCAGTAAGCAAAACACAACTTACATCAGTAATGGGAGCTTAAAGTTGTTAGAGATATAATTCTCCGAGCCAAAATATTGTTGTTTCTATTTTAAGCACGACTCACAAGGGCCATATTATGGGCATATAGCAGAATCTCCTTACATAGTATCTTCTGAGCTAACAGCTAATGTTAAGTCCGCATTGTGCTGAATGCAGTTAACGGAGAAAATTCCTGATAGTATGTTAGTTATTTAATGCAGAAAGTATCGACTCATTGAGTACAACTGGGATGTGATAAGAAAATACATAGAATCCTCTCACACCATCCATTTTTTTTCTATGTATAATATCAAACCCCTCCCTTCGAACTGCACCATAAGTTATAAAAAAAAGATCATATATATTTTTCACTTTGGGAAAAGTATCCTGTAATTTACCTACCCAAGTGAAGCGTAAGTAGTCGCCCTGCAAAGAAAGAGATGTACTGTCTGGAATCCCGCAACTGCTGTTCACTAAACAAGGGAAGATTATAACAATATAATTCAGCTCATCAGCAGGTTCAAATCTGACACAGGTCCATATTGCTTCCCGTTCAAATGAAAAATCAGAACAAAACGCATTCGCCGTCTGTTCAACCAGATCAAAGTGACTCGTCATAATTTTATCAATCGGACGTGCGAATTTATAAATCTTGCCTTTCGTGCTGAAATTATAGTCAAACAAACTCACAAAGGAGCAAGATAAATAATCTTTACATATTTTTATTCTCGTGAGCGGGTCATTAAAGTTCAAGGTGTTAGTAGCTTTAATCTCGGCAATGTCTAACCCAGTAATCTTCTTAAATTTCGCCCTGAAGTTAGGAATATCTTTGATGTTATACTTGTTACATAAGTCAATATACGTAGATGTGGTAAATTTTAGCTCAAGAAAAATACGATACATCTGCATAAGCCTAATATACTCACTCGGCCTGACCTCTGTATGTTTAAGAAACAATCGTGTTAAGTGCCTTTTGCTGTATCCGGACATTTTCTGCAACTCTTCAACGGTAATCGCAAACGGGCTTAACTCATTGATATAACCAAGGACAGAGTAAATAACAGCCTGTGAAAAACTGCTTTCTTTTTTTTCCATTCCCAGCCTCTTTAATTTGTAAAAACCTATCTGGTACCAATGGTTTGTGTGTTGAAAGTATACTTATAACATTTTAACCGTAGCAATCAATAACTTTTTAATTGTCAGTTTTTTATTGCACATTTCAAGATATCTGACAAAACATTTCAATCCAAACTTATATTGCGTAAAACAATGGCACATTCAAAATCGAGCAAATCTTAAACAGATTTTTATTCATATCCACCTGACAAATAATTCAAAAATCAACATTGAAGAACTTCATTATCACCTGTTGGTCAAAGCGTCGATAACGTTAATTAAAGTACAACGATTCCTTCTTAGTACATACATTTTTTCATCGAACAATTTTATTTTTAAGACAAGCGATTGTTAAGTAGTTGTTACAGTCCGGGATGAAAAAGACATTTTTGCTCACGTTTATTAAAGTGATTGTATCCTACACGCCTCAGTCAGCCATTCTCATGATGGCTTTATATCTTAACTTTATTCACCTTGAATTTATTGCACAATGAGACTATTGCACAATGAGACTTATGAAACCCAACTTTATAACCTGTTGTTTATTTTTATCACCAGTTACTTTTGCGGCACAAGAATCTTTGCTGGTTGAAAATAATGATATCACCTTGGAATCTATAAATGAGACATATACATCTATTAACATTGGTGAAAATGGCACATTGACTTTAGATAATTCAGATATCAACACAAGCACTAACATCATATTAAATGGTGCTATCGATTCACCGGCTGAAATGCACGTTACAAATGGTAGCACCGTTTCAAACTCTCCAGGATTTTTTTTAGAAGTGGGTAATAATTCAACATTATACATGTCAGAAGGATCAAGAGTTTCAGTCGGTCAAGTTAACATTAAAGGTGAGTTAGGACAGGCTGCAAGAGTGCATGTCTCCGACGGCGCTGTGCTTACATCTCGCTTTGGTGGATTATACGTTGCCGCTGGGAATAGCGAAGTACCTGACTATGCCATACTTGAAATAAATGCTGGTGAGGTTAATTCTGCCTCAGGTATTTATGTTGGCGCTGAATACGGAACAGGTTTTGTTAATATTACAAATGGTGGCAAATTAAATTCATTCGGCAGCATAGGCAATGCTGGTGGTAAAGGATACGTCAACATTTCTGGGGAAGATTCAGAATGGAATGCAGGCGTAATTAGCATTGGAGACACTGAAGGCTCAATAGGGATGCTGACTATTTCCGATGGCGCTACAGTTAACGCAAAAAATATTAACACTGGAGACGGTGTAAGCCAGATAACGATTGGTGGAATAGGTGAAGCAGTTAGCCCTGGATTTTTAAACGTTGAAAATATTCATTTGGGATCAAATAATTCAAGCGTTATTTTTAATCATACGAAAGATGATTATGATGTTCATACAAACATAGCTGGCGAGGGAAATATCATTCTGAAAAATGGAGTTACTGATTTTTATGGGCTAAATACAATTAGTGGCATTACTGATATCGACAATGCCACATTTCGCGCTCAAAATGAGAATGTAACCAGCGCATATTCAGAGCATCATTTAGAAAAAACTGGAATCCTAGACCTGAACGGATATAACCAAGAAACGGGAGAATTCTATAATGCTGGTACAGTCTACTTTAATCAGCGCGGGGAAAAGGCCGGTACTAAACTGACTGTTAACGGTGATTATCATGGTGATGGTGGCACTTTGGTATTTAACAGTGTTTTAGGGGGAGACAATTCAGTAACAGATTCTCTTTATGTTATAGGGGGAATGTCAGGCAATACAAATGTCAAAGTAAATAACCTCGGAGGTAAAGGTTCACAGACGGTTGAAGGTATCAAGCTAATTACTGTAGATGGTGAAATTGCTGAAGGTGCAGGATTCCAGCAAGCCGGCCGGATTGTCGCTGGCGCATATGACTATCAATTGGTTCAAGGAGACGAAGGTGGAAACAGCCACAACTGGTATCTGACAAGTAACACTGGTGGTGTAGATCCGGTACCTCCTCCGGTCTCACCAGGCCCATTACCTGTGGATCCAGTAACTCCGGAAACGAATGTCACACGGCCTGAAGCAGGAAGTTATATAGCGAACCTGGCTGCAACTGAAATGTTCATTATGCGAATGGAAAATCGTGGGCGTGAACAGGTTTACATCGATGCGCTGACTGGGGAGAAGAAGATGACCAGCATGTGGCTACATTCAGAAGGACGTCATCTTAACAACAGCAGTGGCCAGCTAGAGACCCGTGAAAATCGCTATGTTGTACAAATGGGTGGGGATATCACCGGCGGGAGTTTCACAGGAAAAGACAACTGGCGACTGGGGTTGATGGGTGGCTACGGATACAGTCAGAATACTACCGACTCGGAACTCAGTGGGTACAAGTCTCGGGGCAAAGTTCAAGGCTACAGTATGGGTATTTATGCATCCTGGTTTGAGAATCAAGATCGACGCAGCGGTGCATGGGTTGACACGTGGATGCAATATGCGTGGTTCAGTAACAGCGTGCAGGGAGAAGATCTGGCGAGAGAGAATTACAATTCCGGTGGGGTTCAGGCCTCAGCCGAGGCCGGTTACGCCTTTAATGTTTCTGCCAGCCAGGATGCGGATTATGCTATTGAACCGCAGGCGCAGTTGATCTGGAATGGTGTTAAAGCCGACGAACATCAGGAAGCAAATGGGACGATAGTGAAAAGTAAAGGGACGGACAACATTCAACTGCGTCTTGGTATAAAGGGTAAGGCAGATATCAGAACAAGTAATGGTACGAATACAGACGTAAAACCCTTTATGGCATTCAACTGGATTCATAACACCCACGATTACGGTGTTCAGATGGATGACATAGCTATGACATCATCTGGCGCGAAAGATATTGCTGAACTGAAAGCCGGAGTAGAAGGTCATATAACACCCGAACTTAGTGCGTGGGCTGGTGCGAGTGTTAAAATGGGAACAGATAACTACCGTGACACTGGTGGTTATATTGGTATTCGCTACGGATTCTGAAGCCAACTCCACTGCACACAATACTTATTGTTTTCATCAAAAATTTTAAGCTGGTGTGATACCAGCTTAAAAGCCACGAACTAATTTATTTTAATTTACTCTTGGTGTTTTTATGTTATCGCAAAATATATCCCTCATTAGTGACAATGCACTTACAATGGAGTTAATGAAAAACGTCATAAGTAGTTATTCCACGATGTTATCGACAAGAAACAAGTTAACAATTTATTTCTTAGAAGATGTATTATATCAATATAAACAATTGGAAGGGATTTTAAACCAAAGTTCAAATGCTTTATTGTTGTTCACAACCTATAACAACCAGAAATTTCTTTCGTTACTGAAATTACCTACTTGCATCCACATAGCCAGCTTAGAACTGTCGGTTGATGCTATTTTAAAAATCACAATGAAATTTATGTCGAATGGTTGTTTAAACCACCAATCTCCCAATAGACAACTTACTGTCCGCGAACGACGAATTATCACACTATACGTGCGTGGCGTTTCGATAGCGAATATTGCAAAAAGGCTCGATGCACATCCGAAAACAATAAATAATCAGAAAAATTATGCCATGAAAAAAATAGGGGTGCGTACAAGAATAGAACTGTTTCGTAAACAAAACATCATTACTCAATGTTCCACTTACGGGTTTATTTAATCATTATTAGATTATTTTCTCTTTTCGTTTAGGCACTTTCGAGCGCAGTTAAGCTGGTTTCCAGTTGTTATGTCTGTCTCATAAAAACACTTCCGCGTTTTTCTCGTACATCGCGGTCAGTTAGCAGCACTTGTTCACTGGTTCGAAAATCATCAAATGTATAGTGAAACACGGTAGGAAAAAAATCAAAGATAGGCACCATCGTGAATTGACGGCCGATTTGGCTTCCAAAAGCTCAGCTGGTATCGGCCCCTTCGGCGATACTGGCGTAACCAACGCGCGGCGTATATACGATATCGTCTACCTTTCTCTCATGCATGTAGCAACATCACATTTGTCGTTGATTTTGCATAAAATCTATTCTAAAAAGCAACATCGAAACATGCTTAATCAAAATTGCTCACGCCTTCATCCCCTTCCCCCTTGCTAGGTTAATTCTGTCAACGCATTCCCTCAATGCTTTGACTTGCTCAGAGGTGAGTTCAGATTCATTAATTGTGGCCAGCAGTGCGTTGAGGGAGCGCTCAATATCGTTTTTAGTCAACCGTAAACAGATAACCTTAACCCAACGTGGTGAGAACTTGCTGAGGCCGATTGCTCTTGTGATTCTTAATTTCATTCTGATGCCTCTTTGTCGCCAGAAGAGGCGGCTTGTACTCGGTTATAACACGCAAAGAAGACAAAGCCTTTAACTCATTCGCCATGCGGTACGAATCATAAGAATCTTTACTGGCATAGTTACACTCTTCCATCTGCCTTCATTCGCTCATATTTGGCTTTCAAAAGCTCCGCAGGTGTCGGCCTCTTCGGAGCAACTGGTGCTGCCAATGCCCGACGCACTGGCGGAATCGGCTTCCCAGCCAGCACCCGCTTTTCCCACATATCAAGAATATCGCCAGCCTCACGCTCGAGCTCTTTATGGCTCAGTTGGCCATCAGTTCCCCGGCGCCGCAGTTCGAGGCATATATGGTAAAAAACTGGCTTAGGCCAAGGATACTGCTCACTGCTCGGGTACCGAAACACCAGCTTACGCCACTTCCAGTACTCAGCCATCACGTCAGCAGTGGTGATCCCCAGCACGCATCGCCCTTCCCTGCACCACTTGATGAACTGGCCTGGAGAAGGCAGGAACGGGCGATCCTGGCGACGTACCATGCGCATACCGGCTTCAACCTGCTCCAGAGTGGTGATCCCGTTTTCTTTGAAGGCCAGCACCCACTGTCGGCGGATCTCGTTCATGTCCTCCTGACTACGATTGACCAGGCTTGCCGGGAACGCGGCGGCCAGCTGTACGAAAAGCCCGTTGATAATCTGCGCCACCTGCTGCGTTTGTTCACGCTCGGTGTACTGCTCAGGCAGGTTGTGGGCCATGCGGCGCGCCTGTTCCCGGTCAAAATTGCGAATGCTTTCGGCTAGATTTTTCATTCCAGCACTCCGTCAATCCAGTCGGTGTTATGCAGGTCAATGCCGCCCCGGGATGGTTTTACCGTTCCGGTTGCGCGCAGCCGTTTGGTGGTGAGCTGATCCCACTGCTTGCGCAGACTCGAAGGGCTCAGGATGTTGTCTTTCCAGAACTCGTCCCGGTTGGCCCACTGAAACAGGTCACAGATTTCGTAGTGCGTGCGCTTGTCCTGGACACGCATCAGCCTGATGGTGTTTGCCCATTCAGCCCAGTTGGGTTCGGATAGCGATGCGTTGACGGTGAGAAGCCTGTCGTAAATCCAGCGAGCGGCCTTGAGGTCGTCAGCGGATCCCCATGATTTACCTGCCGGGGTGTATATCCCGGCGGCAGCTTCTGGATGGCGAGAGAGAAATTTTTGAGTTTTCTGGTTTCGGGATTCGTCAGAATTCCGAGACGAGGATATTTTAATATTGTTCTTGTTATAGTCTTGGGTGTCTACCGTTTCCGGGAAGACTTTTCCCGTTTTCGGTAACACTTTTCCCGATTTCGGGAAGGTTTTTCCCGTTTTCGGTTTGTCTAAAATCCAGGCGGAAAGTTCAGTATTTATACCGACCGTTTTCATCACGCCCTGCTTCTGACTGAAGATAATTTTGCGTTCTGCGAGTGATTTGAGCGCATCAGAAACGTGGGAATCACTCAGCCCTGTAAGCTCGGCGATCACCGTGTTCGTAACGCGGTCCTGCTTCTTGTTCCAGCCGTAGGTAAGCCAGATCACCGCCTCAAAACACTGCCACTCCCGGCCTGACATTCTCAGACGAGGCTTGAGCTGTTGGATCTCGTTAGCGACCTTGGTATACCCATTCGACAGGTCGGCCATACGACCTCCCGGTTGTTCGTTTCTATGGGGGAAATTGATAATTTCAGCTGTGTTTGACATACTTATCTCCGCAATCGTTAGCCACTTTTGCACCTGAAAGTCGGTTCTGTTAGCGCAGACCGGCTTTCACCTTTTCTGAAGTCTTCATATCGCCCCCAGCATAGTTGTGACCATCGCCAGCAGCGGTGCCGTAAGGTCAGGATCGACTCTGAACATTTCGAAAATCCCCTCGCCTAGCTCCTTCAGCTTTTCCGTCTTCGGTGCATCGAGCATCAAAGCTTGCTTCGCCTCACTCACCTCTTTTTCCAGCCGGGCCATTCGGTAAGCAAAGGAGTCGTTCTTTACGACACGGTCGCGGTATCGAAGCGGTAATACGGACATGATCACTGGCACCAGCTGTTCAACGTTCTTTCGGTACGATGCGGAGTCTTCTTTGTTGTCGAGCCAGCGGAACAGCTTCACGTTCCAGACATCGGCCTGGCCAGAAAAATCTACGCCATCAAGTTGAAGTTCTTCCGCCGCTTCTTGGATTTGAAGCGCAACAGCTACGCGCCCTTCTGCCGCTGCCCACGCCCTGACTGCAGAACAAATATCTCGATGATCAAGATCCTGCTCTGCCGATTCGCTTTGATGACACGGGAATATCATTGGATTAGAGGAAGCTCTGCTACTCTGTTGAAATGAAACAGTTTGCATAGTTAAGGATCCTGTTTAGGTAAACCGTCTGTTGGGTTTGGGTAGAGATCTGGGCGCAGCTCGTGCGGAGTTACGCCGGTAACCCCATAAATTTGCAAAACTCGATCTGCCGGTACGACGCCCTGATATCGATTTCGCCAATGACTAACAGTCATGGCGCTTACGGTTAGCAGTTGGGCTAAGCGCGTAGCAGTTCCTGCTTTGGTAATTGCTTTATCAATTGCTTTCATAAATAGCTCCTGTAACAACAACGCAATTAAACATATTGTTTATGTGTGTGTCAACATTTTGAATATTGAGCTAATAAACATTTGGTTTAGAATTCGTCCATGAAAGAAAAAACTCATCAGATTAACCACCCACAAGTTCAGCGGCTTAACGAGGTTCTTGAGCTCAAGAAGTTGACCAAATCAGACATGGCCCGTATATGCGGCGTCAGTGCTCAGTCGGTCAATAACTGGTTCGTTCGTGGGACGATTGGTAAAAGTTCAGCGATTAAGCTGGCGGATGCGCTTGGGGTGAGCCTTGAGTGGCTGCTTGGCCAAGATGTTGGCAAAAAAGATGGACTGAAGCCGGACGAACAACGCCTGTTGGAACTTTACCGTCAGCTTCCCGAAGAAGAGCAACAGAACATGCTTCGCATCTTCGCACTTCGCCTGAAAGAGCTGGACGAACTATATGATAAGTATATGAAAGGCCGGATTCGTTCGCAGGATGATTGAGTAATCCTTTCAGCAATGAATCGTAAAGACCCACCATAAGAAATGGCCATGAAGTGGCCTTTTTTTTATGCCCCTCTAATAACTAGCACATCTTTTGTACTAAGCGACCATTCCGCGGACTTCCGGCACGTACCATTTCGTCGATTTTTTTCCTCCAAAGGACAAAATTTCACTCTCCATAAGCACCGCATAAACATTTTGTTTATCTAAAATTACTCATTTTGTTGACTGCGGCTTAAACTTTGTGTTTAATCTAACTCACCAAGACGCACTACGAACCACCAAGGCAGGACGCCCACGAAGTAGCCGCCGACGGCATACGAATAGTCGGATGAGGTGGAGAGATTAACGCGCATCAGGTGTAAACGTTCCGCTGGCCGGCGTTACAGGCGCATATAGGGGGAAAAATTGTGGATGACACGGTCATAAGAAAGAGTGAGCTTTATGCACATTGCAACAGCTCACTCTGGAGAAATAGGTCTAGCTGGAGAAGCATATAACCCTATTTCCATTCGTCTTCTGAGAGTTTCTGGTCAAGAAAGACTTCGAATTTTGCATAGATTTTTTCTATCTCTTCCACCGGATCGTGGGGGTCAGAAAGATTCCGGCCAGAAGATATTTGAGCAGAACGGTAAGAGTTATATGTATCAACCGCTAAGCGAGTTAAATACAAGACTTTCTCTTCTTTATCCACAGTTAATTCCCTCATTAGAGTGCGGGAATAACCACAATAGCACTGAAGTTAGGACCGTGATACGACAGTCAGAATTAAAAGGAAAGATAAATGATCGACTTTGCACGAACACCTTCAAGACAACAAGCAATCCGCCTCAGTACTGCGGAAGTATGGATTCGCAAGCTCTGCTATTTCCTTGCGCAGAAAGGTGACCCAGAGCTAAAAGCATGAACTCGTTCTTTGCCCTGATCGTTACCGTCTGCGCCCTCACCGGGGAATGCTCAGACATCATGCTCGGTGTATACCAAACCGAAGCTGGCTGTGATGCAGCTGCCAAAGAACAGCACGTAAAAGGAGAGTGTTACCCATATAGACCGGCTGACGACCACCAGCCTGCTTTCAAATTTTAATCGAGTTATGACCAATGGCTGTTACCAGCCCCTAAAAGCACAAAACCCGCGCAAGGCGGGTTAAGTACCCGGTCAGCCGACCAAAGCTTTCCGGAATCGAGTTTTGACCAATGACCACTACCCAAGGCGGCAATCATTAGCTGCGGGTATCTTACAACCAAAATTAAGGACCCGATATGGAATTCTTTCATTTAATCAAGGCAACGCAGAAATCTGGCAAAGAAGACGCAGTGATTTGGTTCACTGCAAAATCAGAAGCCCGTGCCAATCTGCAGCTCGATGTTGAGCTGGAAGATGCCGGTATTGAAACCGGCCGCGGTAAGGATTACGCCAAACCGGTTCGCACCGATTTCCCTGTTTACAACGATCTGCCTGAAGAAAGCACAGTGGATTTCACCTGGTGCAAGCGCTACGAACTCCAAGACGATGGACGCACCTGGCTGCCAAAGGCTGGTGCTGAGTCGGCTGGACCCGTGGACAAAACTGCCGCACCGGAAACGACCGTTAAAGTCGAAACTATCGTCGAGAGTGTCCCGCTTGAAAACCGCACTCCAGCGGTCCGTTTTGCTGTCCACCTGACCAGCGACAAATACCAGTCACATATCACTAAAGAGCAGCAGCTGGCTGCCAGCGAAATGTCACTGGATGAAGGCAACACTTATCTCCAGAACCTGCTCCAGGCAAAAAACGACATCCCTGAAGTTGCCGAACTCAGCCTGAACGCTGAGTGGAAACTGGTTCAGGCGATTAAGCTGGTATTCACGCCAGATGAAGCACACGAAACCGAAATTATCGCTGCATTCATGGCTGACTGGGCGAGAGCAGATGCCGGCGACCGCAATCAGTTAGTTGAAGAGTGGAGAAGCGGAAAGCTTTCTCTTCTCAAATCAGAAAGCACCAGCGACACCGATGTTACAACCGATCAGGTTCCAGAACCTGAAAACGGTATTCAGATTGACGAGAATGATGACGAAACCACTCGTTATCCAGTCGTTCGTATGCCGTTCCGGAAGCAGCTACTCGCCCAGTTCACCGCCGACGAACTGCGCCACCACTTAACCCGCGAAGAATACGAAGGTATCAGCGCTCTGGAGATGGACACTGACAACAGCTATGTCCAGAACCTGTTGCTGGCGGCAGAAAACTGCGAAGAGGTTAAGGGTTACGACACCAAAGACCTGTGGCGCTATACCGACGCCATTCGCAAGGTGTTCAGCCAGGAGAAGCGCCACGAACTCGCTTTGGTTCTCCGTTTCACCCGAATCTGGGCGGCGACTGATTATATTGACCGCGGCATTCTCGTTCGCGAGTGGGCAGCCAGTAATCGTATCAGTAATGTTCAGCGCACTGATTCTGGGACCAATGCAGACGGTGGCTATGTAACGGATCGCGGCGAAGGCGCGCACCACACTCTGGACACTCTCGATCTCGAGATCGCCTGTGCCCTGCTGCCTATGGACTTCCACCACTTCGAAATACCTTCGAGCGTGTTACGACGTGCCAAAGAAATCGTGGCTAAGAAAGAAGAACCATGGAAATCATGGAGCGCCATCCTGCGTAATCAGCCCGGCGTACTGGCGGTGAACCGTGCGGCAATCTTCAATCTGATCCGCATAGCGCCGGAAAACATCCACCACACGCCAGCGGCTCATCTTGAGTTCGTTAATAAAACCATGACGGCTGAGTTTAACTCTGCTGTGGAGTTACTGCCGTTGCCTACCCCTGCAGTTGAGACTGAAGCCCTAAGTGAACAACCGCAGGTTGAAAATCTCGGCAGCGGCGTGTTCTCCATCGATGGCCTGATGGGTGGAAATACCGAACCGGTCGTCAATACCTCCTCAAATGAAGTCGAAAAAACGAAATACACAGCGGAGACCACCAGCGATGTGCAGATGGAAACGGCTAAGCCAGAGAAAGACAAAGATGTTGGTTCGGTACCACCGAGCGAAAGCACTGATGCAGCTAATACGCAAGCAGTTACCGTAGCGCCGGAAGAGCAGCAGTCAGAGCCAGTAATCGAATACCCTGCTTATTTCGAGCCTGGCCGCTACGAAGGTCTGTCGAATGAGGTTTATCACGCAGCAAACGGTATTAGCTCAACCCAGGTAAAAGATGCCCGCGTCAGCCTGATGTACTTCAACGCGCGACATGTGGCTAAAACAATCCCGCGCACAGCATCCAAAGTGCTGGATATGGGAAATCTGGTGCACGCCCTGGCACTGCAGCCGGAAAACCTCGAAGCAGAGTTCAGCGTAGAACCTGAGATCCCGGAGGGTGCTTTCACCACCACCGCAACTCTGCGCGAGTTCATCGATGCGTTCAACGCCAGCCTACTGGCGCAGCTAAGCGTTGACGAGATTAAAGCGTTGCTTGAAGAACATAACGCATCCCTTCCCTCTCAAGTACCGCTTGGCGCCAGCCTGGAAGAAACGGCTCAAAGCTATATGGCTCTCCCTGCTGAGTATCAGCGTATTGAAGAAGGCCAGAAGCAGACAGCAACGGCAATGAAGGCATGCATTAAAGAGTACAACGCCACCCTGCCCGTGCCGGTTAAAACCAGCGGCAGCCGTGATGCGCTACTCGAGCAATTAGCGATCATCAATCCTGATCTGGTCGCACAGGAAGCGCAGAAACCGACGCCGCTGAAAGTCTCCGGCAGCAAAGCAGACATGATCCAGGCAGTTAAATCAGTTAAGCCCGATGCCATATTCGCCGACGAACTGCTGGATGCCTGGCGCGACAACCCTGGCGAAAAGATTCTGGTTACCCGCCAGCAGCTGGCCACAGCGCGTGCAATTCAGTCTGCACTCCTGGCGCATCCGACCGCTGGCATGCTGCTGACACATCCAAGCCGCGCCGTTGAAGTGAGCTACTTCGGTTTTGACGACGAAACAGGTTTAGAAGTGCGTGTACGCCCTGACCTCGAGATTGAACTGGACGGCGTGCGCATCGGTGCTGACCTGAAAACCATCAGCATGTGGAATGTGAAGCAAGAAAGCCTGCGCGCCAGGTTGCACCGGGAAATCATAGACCGTGACTATCACCTCAGTGCGGCTATGTATTGCGAGACCGCGGCGCTGGACCAGTTCTTCTGGATTTTCGTTAACAAAGACGAGAACTACCACTGGATCGCCATCATTGAGGCGTCCACCGAACTGCTGGAACTGGGCATGCTCGAGTACCGCAAAACGATGCGCGCCATCGCAACCGGATTCGACACGAGCGAATGGCCAGCGCCGATAACTACCGATTACACCGATGAACTGAACGACTTCGACCTGCGCCGCCTCGAAGCGCTGCGCGCTCAGGCTTAAGGGGGATTTATGCATAACACAAACGTTACCGTTGCTGACCAGAACACCGTTATTAACTCCAACGTGGCTTTGTTCGATTCCCAGTATCTGAACGCCATCAGCACGTTCGCGCAGATTATGGCGCAGGGCACTGCCACTGTTCCTAAACACCTGCAGGGCAACCAAGCCGACTGCATGGCAGTTGCGATGCAAGCGGCACAGTGGCAGATGAATCCCTTTGCCGTGGCGCAGAAGACGCACCTGATTAACGGTGTGCTCGGGTATGAAGCGCAGCTGGTTAATGCCGTCATTTCACGCAGCGGCGTGCTGGCCAGCCGTTTTGAATATGAGTGGTACGGGCCATGGGAAAAGGTTGTTGGGAAATTCCATATCCGTAAAGGCGACAAAGGCGAGTACCGCGTCCCGGGCTGGACCCTGGCTGACGAAGCCGGGATCGGCATTATTATCCGCGCAACCCTGAAAGGAGAAGATCAGCCAAGGGAACTCGATTTGCTGATGGCTCAGGCCCGAACCCGAAACTCTACCCTTTGGGCTGACGACCCCCGCCAGCAGCTGGCATACCTGGCCGTCAAACGCTGGGCGAGACTGTTCTGCCCGGATGTGATTCTGGGCGTTTACACCCCTGATGAGCTCGATGATCGACGAGAAGAACGAGAGGTAAACCCTGCACCGGCGCAGCACGTTAGCCTTGCAGACATTTCAGGTGACAATGTCACTACCACTCAAACGGCTCAGGAATCAGCTCAAAACATCGATGCACTTGCTGATGATTTTCGTGACCGCATCGAGGCGGCTCAGGATGTGGATAGCGCTAAAGCTCTGCGCGCAGATATTGAAACCGTAAAAGCAACGCTGGGTTCTGCCCTGTTCACTGAGCTGAAAAACAAGGCCGTGAAGCGTTATTACCTGGTTGATGCACGGAACAAAGTCGAAGCAGCCATCAATTCCTTGCCATCTTCAGATGAGCCGGATGCAGCTGCGCGGTTCGCAGAAGTAGAGCGCGTTCTTGCATCGTCGAAACGACATCTGGGCGACGAGCTGCATGGTCAGTTCAGCATCACCCTGGCGGATATGAAACCGGAATACGTGGACTAACGAGATCGGGAGGGGAAACCCTCCCTCAAGGAGAAGAAATGCGACTGATTAATAGAGGCAGTAAGCAATCCCCTTTGGCTCGCCAGGCATGTGAAATCGCACTCGCAGCCCACCAGCAAAGATATGGTGACTATGGGCGCAGCAAGATGAAAGAGACCTATACGGTGAGAGTGGAAGGCGTGAAGGTCTGGGTTGAAGTGGTCAACTGCAAGGCAAGCTACGTGGCCACAGCAATGACCGGTATGCGCCGACTGCGTTCCCTGCCCGGCCAGGCAAACTGAAACTGAAATATCAACGACTACAGACCGGCATATCTATACTCATGCCGGTTACCTGAGGTGAACCATGTCGCAGGTAATTTTTAACGAAGAATGGGTTGTTGGCGCAAGACTCACAGAAAAAACAGGCCTGACCGAACGACAGATTGAGAAGTATCGCCAGGGCTGTTGGGTGGAAGGTGTCCATTTTAAACGGGTTTCTCCTTCAGGAGAAAAAACCTTGCGTGGCACAACCTGGTACAACTATCCGAGAATTAATCAGTTAATAAGGGATGCGTAAGATGGCAGCTTTGCCTACAGGTGTCGAAATCAGAAACAATAAGATTTGTATCTGGTTTATGTACCGGGGAAAGCGTTGCCGCGAAATTCTCAAAGGTTGGATTAACACCCCGGCGAACATCAAAAAAGCCGGGAATCTTCGGGCTGTAATCGTTAGTGAGATCAACCTTGGAGAGTTTGATTACCACCAGCGCTTTCCTTCATCATCCAGAGCAAAAAAAACCGTAACCACTGTTTCAGTTCAAACCTTTTCAGAACTGTGTGAACTATGGACGAGCATTAAAGAAACCGAAATTAGCGCCAATACCATGCGTAAGACTCGCTCACAACTCGGTACGTTAATGCACATCATTAACGGAGATACGCCTGTTTCAACTATACGCCACAGCGACATTCTGAAATACAGGAAGGAGCTGTTGAACGGTGAGACACTTTACCTGGCAAATCCCAGAAGTAACAAACAGGGACGCACTGTGCGTACCGTGAACAACTATATATCGCTTCTGTGCTCCCTTCTTCGGTTTGCACACAAATCTGGCTTTATCAGTGGCAAACCCTTTGAAGGGATCAAGAAACTACACAAAGGGAAAGTAAAACCGGATCCTTTAACGAAGCAGGAGTTTAGTTTGCTTGCGGAATCCGAGCGTGGCCAAAGCCTCAATATGTGGACGTTCGCAGTTTATACTGGTGTCCGTCATGGAGAGCTTGCAGCTCTTGCCTGGGAAGATATCGACTGGGAAAAAGGTACGGCTCATATACAGCGCAACCTTAATGCGCTAGGAATGTTCGTCCCACCAAAAACCGATGCAGGTGATCGAGTTATCACGCTATTAGAGCCAGCACTAGAGGCCTTGAAGGCACAGCGTACGCTGACTTCGTTACAGCCCAAAACCGAGATTGTTTTTCATCACCGTGAGTATGGTGCGATGGAATATCAAAACCTGCGATTTGTTTTCATGCCCAAGATGCGCAAGGGCATACAGAAGGCCTACTACTCTTTATCGAGTATCGGCTCCAGATTTAACGCAGCTGTAAAACGTGCTGGTATTCGCCGCCGGAATCCGTACCATACGCGGCATACTTTTGCCTGCTGGCTTTTATCTGCCGGCGCTAACCCGTCTTTCATAGCCAGCCAGATGGGGCATGAAAACGCGCAAATGGTTTATGAAGTCTACGGTGCGTGGATTGAAGAAATGAATGGCGAACAGGTGCTGATGCTTAACGATAAGCTGGCACGCTGAAAAAATTTTGCCCCTATTATGCCCCTACTGGCTCCGAAGGTAGTAATAAATGCAAGAAAATCAAGATATTAACAAAAAAGAGCAATACAACCTGAACAAACTGCAAAAGCGACTGCGCCGTAACGTGGGCGAAGCCATTGCAGACTTCAACATGATTGAAGAAGGCGATCGCATCATGGTTTGCCTGTCAGGGGGTAAAGACAGCTACACCATG
Source organism: Enterobacter sp. 120016 (assembly GCF_018383635.1). Taxonomy (NCBI): domain Bacteria; kingdom Pseudomonadati; phylum Pseudomonadota; class Gammaproteobacteria; order Enterobacterales; family Enterobacteriaceae; genus Enterobacter; species Enterobacter sp. 120016. The sequence continues at coordinate 328,241 of NZ_JAHAWC010000001.1, forward strand.
CTGGAGATCCTGCGTAATCTTCAGCAAAGTGCACCGGTGAAATTTTCGCTGGTGGCGGTCAACCTTGACCAGAAACAGCCGGGTTTCCCGGAGCATATTCTGCCGGAATACCTCGAGAAGCTGGGCGTTGAGTACAAAATCGTCGAAGAAAATACCTACGGCATTGTGAAAGAGAAAATCCCGGAAGGGAAAACCACCTGCTCACTTTGCTCTCGTCTGCGCCGCGGCATTCTGTATCGTACCGCGACGGAGCTGGGCGCGACCAAAATTGCGCTGGGCCATCACCGCGACGATATCCTGCAAACGCTGTTCCTCAACATGTTCTACGGCGGCAAGATGAAAGGCATGCCGCCTAAGCTGATGAGCGATGACGGCAAACACATTGTGATCCGCCCGCTTGCCTACTGTCGTGAAAAAGACATTGAGCGTTTTTCTCAGGCTAAAGGATTCCCGATCATTCCATGTAACCTTTGCGGTTCTCAGCCGAACCTGCAGCGTCAGGTGATTGGCGACATGCTGCGCGACTGGGATAAGCGTTATCCGGGTCGTATCGAAACCATGTTTAGCGCGATGCAGAACGTTGTCCCTTCCCATCTCGCGGATGTTGAACTGTTCGACTTTAAAGGCATCAACCATGACTCAGACGTGGTGAATGGCGGCGACCTGGCGTTTGACCGGGAAGATATTCCCATGCAGCCAGCCGGCTGGCAGCCGGAAGAAGATGATAGTCAGTTTGAAGAGTTGCGTCTGAACGTGCTTGAAGTGAAGTAAGCGAGTAGCGTCTCAGAAATACCTTCTGAGACGCTTAATTCTTTATTTCAGCAGGCGTACGCGACAGGTTTTACCCTTAATTTTCCCGTTTTGCAGCTGCTTCCATGCCTTATGGGCCACCGCCTGGCGAACCGCTACGTAGACATGCGCCGGATGGACCGCAATCTTACCGATATCCGCTCCGTCCAGACCCACATCCCCGGTCAGCGCGCCTAATACGTCACCTGGACGCATCTTGGCTTTTTTACCGCCATCAATACACAGCGTCGCCATTTCGGCTTCCAGCGGCACCAGGCTGACGCCAACAGGGGCATTCATCCAGTTCAGCTTAATCTGTAGCATCTCAGAGAGAATGTTGGCGCGCTGCGCCTCTTCCGGCGCGCAGAGGCTGATCGCCAGACCGCTGTTCCCTGCTCGTGCGGTACGGCCAATACGGTGCACATGCACTTCAGGATCCCACGCCAGCTCATAGTTCACCACCAGTTCAAGGGATTTAATATCCAGACCGCGCGCAGCGACGTCGGTTGCGACAAGAACACGGGCGCTGCCGTTAGCGAATCGAACCAGCGTCTGATCGCGATCGCGCTGTTCCAGATCGCCATGCAGCGACAATGCGCTCTGCCCGGCGGCATTGAGGGTATCACAGACCGACTGACAGTCTTTTTTGGTATTACAGAACACCACGCAGGATGCAGGCTGATGCTGACTCAGCAATTTCTGCAGGAGCGGAATTTTCCCCTGCTGCGAGGTTTCAAAGAACTGCTGCTCGATAGCGGGCAGCGCATCTACGCTGTCGATTTCAATGGTGAGTGGATCTTTCTGCACGCGCCCGCTGATGGCGGCGATAGCGTCCGGCCAGGTCGCAGAGAACAGCAGCGTCTGGCGATCGGCCGGTGCGAAACGGATCACCTCGTCAATCGCATCGCTGAAGCCCATATCCAGCATCCTGTCTGCCTCATCCATCACCAGCGTTTGTAACGCGTCCAGTGAGACGGTGCCTTTTTGCAGGTGATCCAGCAGGCGTCCGGGCGTGGCGACTATAATGTGCGGCGCATGCTGGAGTGAGTCACGCTGCGCGCCGAACGGCTGTCCGCCACAGAGGGTTAAAATCTTGGTGTTGGGCAGGAAACGCGCCAGGCGACGCAGTTCACCCGCAACCTGGTCTGCCAGTTCGCGGGTCGGGCATAGCACCAGAGACTGGGTCTGAAAAAGCGCCGCATCAATGTGCTGCAACAGGCCAAGGCCAAATGCCGCCGTCTTCCCGCTGCCCGTTTTCGCCTGCACGCGCACGTCACGGCCCTCGAGGATGGCGGGCAACGCGGCCGCCTGAACAGGCGTCATCGTGAGGTATCCCAACTCGTTGAGGTTATCGAGTTGGGCGGCGGGCAGAACATTCAGGGTAGAAAAAGCGGTCACAGTAGTCTCTCGTGGTCATCTTTGCGGTCAGATTGCGCGTATCCTCGCAGATCTCGCGGTCCGATGCGACAATTTAATCGGTTCTTCATCCGGCGGCGGGTCGGGCATCGGCTGCGGGCGCGGGATGGGATCGGGCATTGGCACCGGATCGCTGGGGATAGGATCGGATTGACGCGATTGTTGCAGTAGCAGAGCGTTGAGGATGCTCATCATTCCCTCCAGAATTTGCTGTCGTCCCTTTTAGGGTAGACGCTGAGAATCAGGAGGCAAAAAAAAGCCGACTATGAAGTCGGCGTCGTACGAATCAATTGTGCTATGCAGTAATTCAAAAAAGGAAGTAAGACAATATGGAGCGCAACGCCCATCGCTTGACGTTGCATTCACCTGCGGGAGTAATATTGCACCTTACGGGGTAGATGTTTATTGACTTCGCTCAATTAAAAGAGCGTTTTGATCCCGGTAAAAGAACAAAAAAGCGTAAATTTACAGCCATTTACTACGATGCAACCACCATGCAACACCACCAATCAAAACAACTAACATGACGCAAAACGCGGTAAAGCCATAGCGATAGGCATTGCCCGGGATACCGCCCAGGTTCACGCCAAACAGCCCGGTAAGAAATGTGCTGGGTAAAAAGACCATCGCCATCAGGGACATCGTATAGGTTCTTCTCGCCAGCGACTCCTGCATCACCTGCGCGATTTCGTCCGCCATCACCGCCGTTCTGGCAATACAGGAATCAATCTCGTCCAGCCCGCGCCCAAGCCTGTCGGCAATATCCTGCATTCTGCGTCGCTGATCGTCATTCATCCAGGTGAGTCTTTCGCTGGCAAGACGCGCATACACGTCGCGCTGCGGCGTCATATAGCGGCGCATCACAATCAACTGCTTACGCAACAGGGCCAGAAAACCGCGCGGCGGGATCTGCTGATCGAGCAGGTTATCTTCCAGGTCGATGATTTTGTCGTGAAGCTCTTCAATAAACTCGCTCGCATGATCGGTAAGAGCGTCACAGACGTCCACCAGCCAGCTGCCGCAGTCGACCGGCCCGGTGCCCTCTTTCAGATCGTTGACGATGTCATCCAGCGCGAGGACTTTACGCTGCCGGGTGGAGACAATCAGCCCATCGTCCATGTAGACACGCATCGCAACCAGCTGGTCCGGACGCTCATCCGTGCTGCCGTTAATACAGCGCAGGGTGATCAGAGTACCGTCACCCATTCGGCTCACGCGGGGCCGCAGGCTTTCACCCGCCAGCGCATCGCGCACGTTGTTAGGCAGGAGCGGAGTCGAGGCCAGCCAGTCCGCGCTGTCCGTATGGGTGTAATTCAGATGTAGCCAGCAGGGATGCGCACTGTCGATCACATCATTATCTTCCAGCGGTCGCGCACCGCCGCGACCGTCCAGCACCCACGCAAAAACTGCGTCCGGAACGTTAAGTTCAGATCCTTTAATGCTTTCCACCGCGCCTCCACCTTTTTAGCTCTTTCGGTGTCAGTCTAGCTTTCATCAGGGGTTAAGCAACAACTATGTATCCCATCGCGCTGATATCGTTCAGGAAATGTACATGTCGTGCGTTTCGCCCGGCGGCGCTACGCTTTCGCGGGCCTACTGTGAAGGGGGTAATGTATTGATATTGTTGCAGAGTGTAGGCCGGGTAAGCGCAGCGCCACCCGGCAAGAAAAGCGGTGACATGATTGCGGGTTTTCAGAGCGAGTGCTCTGGTCGCTGAAGGAAGGATGGCGAGCCGGTAGATGATAAGGAAGAGGAACCCGGGTCGAGTCTGAAATTGCGCGTTCGGGCCTGTAGCTCAATCACCTGATTGCGCAGTACGTCAGAGGAGCCGTTGAGTTCTTCTGCCATTGCCACGTTACTTTGCGTGACCCGCTCCAGCTCCGATAGCGCCAGCGTAATCTGAGAAATTCCTTTCTCCTGCTCTGACGTCGATGCGGAAATGTCGTCCATCAACCGGCTGACATTCCCCGAGCCGGTCACGATTTCATGCATATTTTTCTCTGCCTGTGACACAACGCTGGCCCCCTGGGTGACGTTATTGCTGGTGACGTCAATCAGCGTTTTGATATTCTTTGCGGCCTCTGCGCTGCGGTGCGCCAGGTGTCTTACCTCTTCCGCGACGACAGAAAACCCCTTTCCGTGATCGCCCGCCCTTGCCGCCTCAACGGCCGCGTTAAGCGCCAGAATATTCGTCTGGAATGCAATGCCGTCAATGAGCGAAATAATCTCCGTCATCTGCTGTGCGCATTCGGTAATAGACTGCATATTGCTGGCGACCTGCCCCATCAGCTCGCCGCCCTTGCGCGCCTGTAACGTCGCCACCGTGGCCTGCTCGCTCGCCAGACGGGTGTTGTCGGCATTGTTCCTGGTGCTCGCGGCCATTTGCTCCATGCTGGCTGCGGTTTGCACTAAAGACGCAGACTGCTGCTCGGTTTTCACCGAAAGCTGAGCGCTCCGTGTCGAGAGTTGATCCGATAAGGTCATGGCGGTTTGCGATGACGCCCTGATCTCGCGCACCAGCGTTGCAATGTTGCCGGAAAGGCTATTGATCCCCGGGATGAGTCGGCCCGCACAGTTGTTGCCAAACTCAGGGATAGAGACGCCAAGGTTACCTGCTGTCACCTCTTCAATACTTTTCTTCACCGTATTGATCGGCGTCACAAGATACTTCGTCATATAGACCCAGAGCAAAAATAGCGCAACGAAGTTGATGACATTAAGCGAAATAAAGAGAGAAGCATTGCTGGAAAATAGAACAACGACACCTGCATTCACAAAAAAAAGAGATAAAAGGAACCCAATAATAAAGGTCCTGACACTAATATCTTTTAGCATGATAATACCCACATTTTATATTTTGGTCGGCATTAAGACTTATAGCATTGGCTCACAAGTTTTTCATCGCAAACGACGCTTGTTTTTGGTTTCGCCGTTAGCATCCTGAGATTTGTCTTAAGTCAGATAAAAAGAGCGTATTAGTGAAAATGTTCTGCGCAGGATGCTGTGATACTGGTCTCCAGCCATCTTAAGCGATAGTATCGCCCGCGGTGAGACGATACGATCGCCCTCATATTTAAGGAGCTTTGCTACTGTTATTCGTTTTTGTTTAGCAATGCTTAATACATTAACAAATAGAATATATTTTATATTCTTAATAAGTTTTAGAGTTTTAATATGACTGGTCATAGTTCACGATAAATAACTAATATGGTTTGAATGCGCATGTTCGTTGCCCAATAAAGATGTACCCGGCAGGCGAAATCGGTGACCCTCTCAGGCGTGGGATTGCATAATGCTCAATATATCGTGGGACCCTGTGTTAATCGCTATCTCTTATCTGGTGGCGTTTATCGCCTCCTTTGTGGCGCTGGACAGCGCCGGAAAGATCCCCCTTTCCAGCCGCAAGGCTGCCCTGTTCTGGCGCATTGCCGGTGGGGTTACGCTAGGCATTGGCATTTGGTCAATGCACTTTATCGGCATGCTGTCGATGCAAATGCCCATGATGATGAGCTACGACCTCTGGTTAACCCTTGCGTCACTGGGCGTCGCGGTGGTTGCTTCAGCCACGGCCCTTAATATTGCCGTCACGGGCAAAAAACGTTCTCCCTTTCGACTGATCCTCGCCACGGCAATCCTGAGCGCTGGCGTGGTGTCTATGCACTATATCGGTATGGCGGCCCTGATTCTGGACAGCATCATCTGGGATCGCCGCATTGTGGCGGTATCCGTGGTTATTGCCGTTGTTGCCTCCGGCACCGCGCTGTGGCTGGCTTTCCGTCTGCGGGATAAACAAAAAGGCGTCTTTATCGATCGCATTCTCGCGGCTTTCGTTATGGGCGCCGCGATTTGCGCGATGCACTATACCGGCATGAGCGCCGCGCAGTTTCAGGAAATGGCGCACACCCTCCCCGGTGGGATTGGCGAGCTGGGGTTATCCATCTGGGTTTCAGTCACCACGCTCTGCCTGCTCGGGGTGATGTTAATCATTTCACTTATCGATTCTCACCGGCGCACCAGCCGGCTGACGGATAATCTGCAGCAGCTCAACCGCCAGCTTGAGCTACAGGCGCGTTTTGACGCGCTCACCGGGCTCGCAAACCGCCACCAGATGGATCTCCGCATGCAGGATTGTCTGCGCAGCGCGCTGCTGAGCAAGAAGCCATTTGCCGTTATTTTCCTAAACGTCGATCATTTCAAGCGCGTTAACGACACGTGGGGTCACAGCGTCGGTGATGAGCTACTGATCACCGTCGCGCAGCGCATCACGGCCCGACTCACGCGTGAGATGACCCTGGCAAGGCTGGGAGGCGACGCCTTTATCCTGCTGGTGCCTGAATGTGATGACGACAAGCTCAACGTCCTGCTCACCTCGTTGCTCGGGGATGTACGTCGCCCCCTGTCTATCTGCGGACATACGTTGAGCACGACGATTAGCGCGGGCGTCAGCCTCTATCCCCAGGATGGCGAAACGCTGCACGAGCTGAAGCTCAAGGCGGATGCAGCCTTACATCATGTCAAAGAAGATGGCCGCAACGGCTGGGCGATTTACCGGGCCGAGATGTCAACGGCGATCCCGGCGAAACCCGGTTTCCTGCAGGAGCTCTCCCAGGCGCTTGAACGCGATCAGTTTGAACTGTGGTACCAGCCAACCTGGCATGCGGGAGAGAAAACCATTCACGGTTTTGAAGCCCTTCTGCGCTGGCGACATCCTGAGCAAGGCGTTGTGCTGCCTAATCTTTTTATCCCCTCGCTGGAACAAACAGGCTTAATAATTCCGGTAGGTAACTGGGCCATTGAAGCGGCATGCCGACAGCTTCATTTCTGGACTGAACAAGGGTTCAGCCAGTGGACGTTGTCGCTCAACCTATCCCCCGTCCAGTTCGAACAGCCGGACATTTTCCATATCATTTCGTCGATGCTGGAAAAATATAGCCTGTCTCCGTCGCGGCTGATCCTTGAGGTAACGGAGAGCACCGCGCTTAAAAATCTCGACCGCAGCATTGAGTTGCTCAATGCGTTTAATCATGCGGGGAGCGTCGTCTCGATTGATGATTTTGGTACGGGCTATTCCAACCTGCTGATGCTGAGCGTGCTTCCGGCTAAAGAGCTTAAGATCGACAGAAGTTTTGTAACGTCGATGCTGGAAAATGAAAAAAGCTACAAGCTGGTTGAAACCATCATCAGTATCGCCCGGACCATGGAGATGACTGTGGTGGCAGAAGGGATCGAAACGGAAGAACAGCAGGCGGTCCTCACCCGTCTCGGCTGCGATTACCTGCAGGGATACCTTTTTTCCCGACCCTTGCCTGCCGAACAGGTGCCATGGCTGCTTCTGCAAATAAACTCCGACAAGCAAATTATACCAATTGGTAAAATTCATTCGGAACATGTATTTGCTTCACAAAAAAACCATGCCTGACGGGATTTTGTAGAGTATGTTTCAAAGGAGTACACGCGAGTCAATTCTGTCATGACTGTCGGCCCCAGCGTGCCGATGAACAGGAAATGCCTATGTCGCAACCTTGTTTTGATGCGTTGAATGTAATTAAAACACCCGTGTGGCTCATTTCACCCGTGTCGGAACAGATCATTTTTGCGAATGTGGCCGCAACGCAGATCATGGGGGATAAAACGATCGATGACCTGCGCAAAGGGATCTACTCTGCCAGTGCGCAAACCCTCCTGTCGATGTATGTTCCTGAGCTGAAAACAGAGCAGGAGATCGTCGAAATCTGGACGCTAAGCCGGGATGGACAGAATACGCCGTTAACCTGTCGTCTCTCGCTTGCCCACTACGCTCCCTGGGGAGATGTGATTGTTTTCGAGGGGATCTCCCCACAAATACTCTCAGGTTTGAAAGCCAGCCGTTCCGCCAACTACCAGCGGAAAAAACAGGGTTTTTATGCGCGCTTTTTTCTGACCAACAGCGCCCCGATGCTGCTAATCGATCCTGCCCGCGATGGTCAAATAGTCGATGCCAATCTGGCCGCGCTCAATTTTTATGGTTATTCACATGATGACATGTGCAGTAAGCATACCTGGGAAATCAATACCCTGGGGCGTGATGTGATGCCTATTATGACTGCGATTGCCGCGCTGCCCGGCGGACATAAGCCGCTCAATTTTGTTCACCGCCTTGCCGATGGATCCACCCGCCACGTTCAGACGTATGCCGGGCCCATTGAGATCTACGGTGACAAGCTGATGCTGTGCATCATCCACGACATCACCGAGCAAAAAAGGCTGGAGCAGGAGCTGGAACATGCGGCATTACGTGACTCCATGACCGGGCTACTCAACCGGCGGCAGTTCTACGCGATTACCGATCAGAGCAACCTGAATAAACTTCCTGCGCAGCAGCAATTTAGCCTGCTGCTGGTGGATACCGACCATTTCAAAAACATTAACGACCTGTTCGGTCATCTGAAAGGTGATGAGGTGCTTATCGCCCTTTCCCGGACGCTGGAAGCCTGTAGTCGGGAGGGCGACCTGGTGTTCCGCTGGGGGGGCGAAGAGTTCGTCATCCTGCTGCCCCATACCTCTCTCGATACCGCGTTGCAGATTGCCGAGTCAGTCCGTGCAGCCGTTGCCCACATTACGATCCCGGGCTTACCGCGCTTTACCGTCAGCATTGGCGTGGCGCGGCATGAGCAGGGGGAGAGTATTGACGAGCTGTTTAAGCGTGTGGACGATGCGCTATATCGCGCTAAAAATGATGGACGTAATAAAGTCCTTGCTGCATGAAACTGGAGTATCCAGGAAAGCCCCGCTACAATGCCCACCTCGAATCAATTAGCTTCAGGTGGGTTAAAGCTGCAATGGGAAAAACTGAAATAATACTCACCTTAATTATTTTACTCCTTATTATATTTGGCTTCTGGTTTATTTTTAGCGGTGAGATCTGGTATCTCGTCGAATTTCTTGAAAATAGCCTTTACCCGACCTTCGACGCAACGTAACGCACGTTTAATCGCTTGTTTCACCTACCGAATATGTCAGGTATCTGCTTCCCTTACAGCCGCGTAAAATACGCGGCGTTATCCTCCAACAATGTTGATAACGAATCACTTATTCATTTGCTTATGTTGCCCGTGCTCTGACGGGCTTTTTTATTTCCGGCAATTCAGCCATGCCAGGCTATATCTTAATCATCTTTATTAAAAAAAGGTGAGGAATGATGAGCAAGAAGATCCTGATGCTGGTTGGCGATTACGCCGAAGATTACGAAACCATGGTGCCTTTTCAGGCTTTGCAGATGATTGGCCATCAGGTGGATGCGGTCTGCCCCGACAAACCGAAGGGCGACTACATCATGACGGCAATCCATGACTTTGACGGCGCCCAAACCTATAGCGAAAAACCGGGGCATCGGTTTACCCTCAACGCCGATTTTTCCACCGTCAAGGAACAGGACTACGACGCGCTGCTGATCCCCGGCGGGAGAGCGCCCGAGTATCTGCGGCTAAATGAGGACGTGTTAAAGCTGGTGCAGGCATTTGACGCCGCGCGTAAGCCGATTGCCGCAGTGTGTCACGGCCCACAGCTGCTTGCTGCCGCGGGTATCCTGAAAGGGCGAACCTGTAGCGCCTATCCGGCCTGTGCGCCTGAGGTACGCCTCGCGGGTGGACACTACGCCACTATCGGCATCGATCAGGCCCATGTAGACGGCAACCTGGTGACGGCTCCCGCCTGGCCCGCGCATCCGCAGTGGCTGGCGAAGTTTAATGCGCTGTTAGAATCATAGATACCGAGCATCAGGCCACTCATAACGGCAGCTAAGCGGGCATGTTTTGCAGAACTGGCGCGAGAATGCGCCAGTTCTCATTTTAATCGTTGGCAAAAAATCCATCATGCTTCACCAAAAAGCGCTGTGATATCAGTCCATCAACATCAGCAATGCATCCTGCCGATTATCCTTGATGGAGAAAATACGATCCATTCTGGTCAACTTAAAGAGGTCATGTATGTTGCTATTGAGCGAACACAGCACCAGTTCACCTTTGCCGTTTAAACTCTTGAGTATCGACACCAGTGCGCCGAGACAACTGCTGTCAATAAAATCTACGTGACTAAAATCCAGCAATACCTTTTTATTGTTCTTTTCAATAACCTCCAGCACCTGCTGCTTGAAGGCCAACTCGACAGAAGTATCCAACCGGCGAACCAGTGGAACAACTATCTGTACGCCTTTTTCACTATATATTTCAAAGTTCATAATCACCCTCGGCATTTGCCGCAGCATGCTAGCTTATTAAATCACCGACATTGCTCCCGAAAGATACCTGGAAAATAACCATCAGCAATTTATTCCCCAGATATCTCTTGCATAGCCCTGAATGGTTCTATCACTCGAAAACTCCGCCATTCGGCTGATATTTAGCAATGCTTTTCGATGCCATTGATGCGGATGTTCATAATCCGTCATCGCCTGATGTTGAGTTTGGCTATAGCTGTCAAAATCCAGCAGATGGCAATAATTATCGGCTGTAGTCAGCATATGGTGTAAAGGTGCGAAAAGTTCTCGATCGGAGGTAAACTCGCCAGAGGTAAGCGTGTCCACAACACGCATCATTCGCGGATTACTTTGGTTATAAAAATGGTTATTTTCACCATTGTAACGTATTTTATTGATATCTTCAGCAATAGCGCCAAAAAGATAGAAGTTTTCCGCCCCTACCGCATCAAGTATTTCAATATTCGCACCATCGTACGTGCCCATTGTTAATGCACCATTCAACGCAAACTTCATGTTACTGGTACCCGATGCCTCAGTACCTGCAGTAGAAATTTGCTCCGAAAGATCTGTAGCCGGAATGATCCTTTCAGCTAACGAAACCTTGTAATCCTCAAGAAAAACGACTTTCAACTGCCCGGCAATACGTGTATCGCTGTTGATTTTATTCGCGACAGTATTAATTAACTGAATAATTAGCTTTGCTATTCGATAGCCCGGAGCCGCTTTCCCTGCGAAGAGATGCACTTTAGGCGCTATGGTTCTCCCATTATCTTTGATATCAATATAGAGTGAAATAACATGCAAAATATTCAGCAACTGACGTTTGTACTCGTGAATGCGTTTTACCTGGCAGTCAAACATGGCCATTGGGTCCAACATAATCCCATAACGCTGTGACACGATCTGGCTCAGCGTGGATTTATTTTTGAATTTAATGCCGCGAATTTGGTCGATAATGCCCGTATCATCTGCGTGTTTCTCCAACTGGCGAAGCAGATGTAAATCCGTTGGCCATCGGGTGCCTAGTTGTTGATTCAGAAATGCGGCGAGATGAGTATTCGCCTGCTGCAGCCATCTGCGCGGCGTGATTCCGTTGGTCTGATTAATGAATTTATCTGGCGTTATGAAGTAAAAATCAGGGACAAGGTGTGTTTTGATAAGCTCGGAATGGAGTAACGCCACCCCATTTACAGAGTGGCTCCCGACGATGGCCAAATTTGCCATCCTGATTCTCTTATCGTTATCCTCCGAAAACAGAGACAAGGAAGCCAACAAATGCGGTTTATCCGGCCAACGGGAGGCGATATCATCAAGAAAACGATGGTTAATCTCAAAAATAATCTGCAGGTGTCGCGGCAACAGTTTTTCAAACAGCGCCACAGGCCAGGTTTCCAGCGCTTCGGGCATCAACGTGTGGTTCGTGTATGCACAGGTTTTCTGTGTAATATCCCAGGCCTGTTGCCAGGGAAGACTATATTCATCTACCAACATCCTCATCAGCTCTACAACAGCCAGCGCGGGATGCGTATCATTAAGCTGGATAGCAACATGCTTCGGCAGTAACGAAATGTCCGTTTCAGTTTCAGCATATTCACGCAAAATATCACGCAAAGTACATGCCACAAGAAAATACTCTTGGGTAAGCCGTAGCTCCTTGCCTGAGAGAATTTCATCAGAAGGATAGAGTATTTTTGAAATATTTTCAGATGCAATTTTTTCACTGACTGCTTTTATATAATCGCCATGATTAAATATATGAATATTGAAGGAATCAGAGGCTACGGCACTGTATAACCGAAGTTTATTTGTGGTACTACCTCTGTAACCAGAAACGAAATAATCATTAGGGATGCCCACGATGGTATTCCATCCCATCCACATTGGATTGTAATTGCCATTGGCATCATCTGCGTGTTCAATAAAACCGCCAATAGGGATCAGCATTGCCTGGCTATGGTGTTCAACCAGCCATGGGGAGTGCCTGGAATGCCAGTCATCCGGATGTTCGACTTGCTGACCATTCTCAAACGTCTGCCTGAATAAACCATATTCGTATTTGATACCATGCCCTGAAGCAGCAATATCTAACGTAGCCATAGAATCGATGAAGCAGGCGGCCAGGCGCCCCAGCCCCCCATTCCCAAGTGCCGCATCGGGTTCTTCATCAAAAATATTATCGGAATCAAATCCGAGTTCATTGACAACCTGACGCATATCATCTAACAAATTCATGTTCATCAGATTATTGCGTAATGACTGCCCGAGTAAAAATTCCATTGAGAGATAATAAACGCGCTTTTTCTTTTCCGCGCGCTGACGGGCCTGACTATCAAGAAAGTGATCTTGCTGAAAATACCGCACCGCCAGCGCAACAGCATTGAATATATCGCCGTTGGTAGCCTTATCTAAGCTAACACATAGGGTATATTTTAATTGTTTTTCGACAAGATCGCGCAAATCTCTGTTGGTGACAGACATGTTGACCTCACTGGAGTTTGCTGCTCGTTTTAAATACGTAGGACAAAGGATATTATTTTTTCAAGTGTAGACGGCGATTTTCAACTCATGCAATTATCAGCAGTGAATATCGTCAGGAAAGTACCGCTTTTTGCTGTGGCGGGAGAGCATCAGAAGGGGCAACTGGCGCTGAACTCCGCGCCAGTTCTGGATTTTAGAGAAGTGGACTCGTAAACATCAGTGCTTCTCAATATACATCGTCCGGCTATACGCCACGTCTTCCGGGTTATTGATGGGATAACCTTTCACCCAGGGCTTAATCAGGCGGCCATTGGTGTACTGGTAAATTGGCGCGATGGGGGCTTTCTCCATGAGGATTTTCTCCGCCATGTTGTAGTCCGTATTACGCGCTTTCGCCGTGGTTTCCAGCGTTGCCTGGTTGATAATTTTATCGTAGGACGGTTCATTGAAACGCGAGATATTGCCGCTGTGGGTTGAGGTCAGCAGGGACAGGAAGGTCGAGGGCTCGTTGTAATCACCTACCCATGACGCGCGGATCACATCAAAATTGCCGGTATTACGGCTGTCGATATAGGTTTTCCACTCCTGGTTTTGCAGTTTGACATCCACACCGAGATTTTTCTTCCACATGGACGCCACCGCAATGGCGATTTTCTGGTGGTTTTCCGAGGTGTTGTACAGCAGGGTCAACTTCAGCGGACGCTGAGGACCGTAGCCTGCGGCCTGAAGCAAGGTTTTCGCCTGCGCATTCAGCTCCTGCTGGGACATCTGCTCGAACGGTGAAGGTTCCGGCGTGAAACCTGCCGTCACGTCAGGCGTGAAATGCCAGGCCGGCTTCTCGCCTGTGCCCAGTACTTTTTCCGCCATAATGCGGCGATCGATAGTCATGCTCAGCGCGAGACGAACCCGGGCATCGGCGGTCGGGCCCTTCTGCGTGTTAAACGCATAGTAATAGGTCCCGAGCTGAGGCGGCGTATACACCTGTCCCGGAATGTCCTTCAGGAGCTTCTGATACATATTTTTCGGGAACGATTCGGTGATATCAATATCCCCCGCCAGATAGCGCTTGGTGGCGGATGATTCCTGATTAATTGGAATAAAAGTCACTTTTTTCAGGACCGTTTTCGCATTGTCCCAGTAGTGGGTATTCGGAACGACAACCAGTTTTTCATTCACCACGCGGTCGTTCAGGACGTATGCGCCATTGCCCACCAGGGCGCCCGGACGCGTCCACTCTTTGCCGCTTTCAACGTTCGCTTTTTGCACCGGATAGAAGGCAAAGTTTGCCGTCAGGTTGCTAAACCACGGTAGCGGTTTGTCCAGCTGGACGCGTAATGTCCTGGCATCCACCGCCGTCACGCCCAGGGTGTCAGGCGCCGCTTTACCATCGATAATGGCCTGGGCGTTGTTGATACCCGCCAGCGCCGCAAACCAGGCAAACGGAGACGTGGTTTTCGGGTCAACCAGACGCTGCCAGCTGTAGACGAAATCCTGCGCGGTGACGGGCGTACCGTCAGACCATTTCGCGTTGTTACGCAGGGTGAAGGTCCAGATACGGTTATCGTTGCTCTGCCAGCGCGTCGCCACGCCTGGGGTCAGTTCCCCTTTCTCGTTCTGATTTACCAGCCCTTCGAAAAGATCGCGAATCACCTGAATCTCGGGTAATCCCACCGCTTTTGCCGGATCGAGCGAAGCCGGTTCGTCTTTAATATGCCTGACCAGCTCCTGTTTTTGCGCCAGTACCGTGCCCTGTGGCACATCAGCAGCGTACGAGAGTGTAGAGAGTCCGCACAGGTACAGTGCAGCACAGAGACGCGAAACAGGATGCTTCATAAGATCCCCTTTAATGAATTCAGGTAACAAGCAGATGCGTAATTATTTGTTTCGAAACAGAGAAATGCAAATACCTTCGTCCGGAATAGTGATTTGAGGCAATTCTCAGCCTTCACGTAAACTATTTGATTAACAGCGAGTTTTGCACAACACTGCCAGTAGAGACTTCTTTATCAGGATTTCGTATGGCAATCACCCGACCACGAGCGGAGCGCGGGGCCTTTCCGCCGGGCGCTGAGCAATATGGCCGCTCATTTTTAGGCGCATCGCTGATCTGGTTCCCGGCGCCCGATGCCGATCGCAACAGCGGTTTGGTCATTGCCGGCACGCACGGAGATGAGAACTCGTCTATCGTCACGCTTTCATGCGCGCTGCGGACGCTGACGCCTTCACTGCGACGCCATCATGTGATTCTTACCGTGAATCCGGATGGCTGCCAGCTTGGACTACGGGCGAATGCGAGGGGGATCGACCTGAACCGTAATTTCCCGGCGGCAAACTGGCGCGCCGGAGAAACGGTTTATCGCTGGAACAGCTCCGCCGAGGAGCGGGACGTGGTGCTGCTGACGGGCGACAAGCCCGGTTCCGAGCCTGAAACGCAGGCGCTGTGCCAGCTTATCCATAAGATCCACCCCGCATGGGTTGTCTCCTTCCACGATCCGCTGGCCTGTATTGAAGATCCGCGTCACTCCGAACTGGGCGCGTGGCTGGCGCAGGCTTTCGCCCTGCCGCTCGTCACCAGCGTGGGTTATGAAACCCCCGGGTCCTTTGGAAGCTGGTGCGCCGATTTAAGCCTGCCCTGCATCACCGCTGAATTCCCGCCGATATCCTCCGACGAAGCCAGCGAAATTTACCTGAAAGCGATGATGGAGCTTCTTCGCTGGCAGCCTCAGAGATGAAGCACGCCGCTGGTAAAATTAAGCGCAGGTGAAACGTCAACCGCCAGCCACGTCGGGCCATCCAGATCGGCAAAACGGACCTGATTGACCAGCGGCAGCGCCGCGCCGATCGCCCGGGATGTGCAGAGCATGCATCCCAGCATCAGGGAAAAGCCCTGCGCCTGCGCTTCCGCCGCCAGGGCAAGCGCTTCTGTCAGCCCGCCGGTCTTGTCGAGCTTGATATTGACCATCTCATAGCTGCCCTTAAGCGCGCTCAAATTCTCGCGGGTATGGCAACTCTCGTCCGCGCAGACGGGCAGCGGATGGATAAAATTCTTCAGCGCCGCATCATCCTTCGCTGGCAGAGGCTGCTCCAGCATCGCCACGCCCAGGTCGGCCAGCAGCTGGCATCGTGCGGCAAGCCCCTCGGGATGCCACGACTCGTTGGCGTCAACAATCAGCGTGGCCGAGGGCACCGCCGAGCGAATGGCGACCATCCGCTCGCTGATCAGGCGATCGTCGAGCTTCACCTTTAACAGCGTGGCCCCGGCGTCATAGAGCGCTTTTGCGCTGGCGGCCATCTGCTCCGGCTCACCAATCACGACCGTTTGCGCCGTCACGACGGACTCCGGCAGCGCCACGCCCAGCAGGGTCGTCAGCGATTGTTGCTGCTTAGCGGCCTCAAGGCTCCAGAGCGCACAGTCGACGGCGTTACGCGCTGCCCCGGCGGGTAAACGCTGCTGTATCGCCTCGCGCGTGAGCCCTTTTTGCAGGTCAGGCACCAGGGTCATGATATGCGCCATCACCGACGATGGACTTTCTCCGTAGCGCGGGTAAGGCGTACATTCCCCGACGCCTTTCACCCCCTCTTCTTCGATTTCAACCACGACCACGCTGGCTTCACTTCGGCTGCCGCGGGAGATCACAAACGGGGTATGCAATGGCCAGGCTTCTTCATAGACCTTAACGCTTCTCATCACTGACTCCTTGCGGCCCGGAAAGGCGAAAAATTTGGTTTGCCGTGTTATCCGCTGATGGCATACACTAGCCACGACGTTAACTATATGTAAACAGGAAGATATCTATGTCACAACTCGTTCATTTCCAGGGCAACCCGGTTGCTGTTGCAGGTTCCATTCCGCAGGCTGGCAGCAAAGCGCAGGCTTTTACTCTGGTGGCTAAAGATCTGTCTGACGTCACACTGGCTCAGTTTGCGGGCAAACGCAAAGTGCTGAACATTTTCCCAAGCATTGATACCGGCGTTTGTGCCGCATCCGTGCGTAAATTCAACCAGCTGGCGACTGAAATGGACAACACCGTTGTGCTGTGCATTTCCGCTGACCTGCCGTTTGCCCAGTCCCGTTTCTGCGGTGCCGAAGGCCTGAGCAACGTGATTACCCTCTCCACCCTGCGCAGCGCAGATTTCCTCGAGAAATACGGCGTCAGCATCGCGGAAGGTCCACTGAAAGGTCTGGCAGCACGTGCTGTACTGGTTCTTGATGAAAACGACACCGTCGTCTTCAGCGAACTGGTTAACGAAATCACCACCGAGCCGGACTACACTGCCGCGCTGGACGTGCTGAAAGCATAATAAGTACTTAGCATTCTATACAACTTATTCTCAACCTCGCCGCGGCGGGGTTTTTTATTGCGTCAAAGCTGAATCGTTAAAGCGCAAATACGCGCAAGTCACATTAATCATGCAATAACTTAGACAATATGTAACATGAGCGTGATCAATAACGCATAATAATCGTTAAAATTCCCTATTTTCATCCCCAGTGAAGCACATCACATTTCCCTTTTTGTCTAAACATTAGATTTGCTTACGAAAGAAAATAATCGTTTCAGCAAAAAGGATAATATATGAAGATTAAATTCGCTTTTACGCTCCTTGCGGTACTGATTTCTGGCCATGCAGCGGCCAAGACCTGGGTGCTGACTAGCGCTGAAAGCAGCGTGGAGAAAGGAAACTGGAAGATTTCCAGCGATGAGCTGAAAGTTAAAGACCAAACGTTCAGCATTGAGCAAAAAGTCTTGCACGGCGGTAAACAGGAAGGCAGCAAAGTCATCATTATCAGCAGCAAGGATGGCCTGACCATTACCCTGAGCCCAACCCGTGGGATGAACCTTCTGCATGTAGAAGGCTTTGGCACCCGACTGGGGTGGAATTCACCCGTCAAAGAGGTCGTTAATCCGGCATATATCAATCTTGAAAGCCGCAACGGCCTTGGCTGGCTGGATGGTTTCAACGAGATGATGGTGCGCTGTGGCTATGAGTGGACCGGGCACCCGGTCACCGCGGACGGGCAAATTTACACCCTGCATGGCAGGGCCGGTAATACCCCCGTTTCGCAGGTCGAGGTTGAAATCGCGGATGCCGCCCCGCATGAGATCCGCGTTCGCGGTTTGATCAAAGAGAGCACGTTTAAAAAAGCGGATCTGCAAACCATGACCGAACTGCGCTACGTTCCCGGAACCAACCAGTTCAGCCTGCATGATGTTCTGACAAACCATGCTGATTACCCTCATGATTACCAAATCATCTATCACAGCAACTTCGGCACGCCGATCCTCGAAGAAGGCGCCCGTTTCCTTGCGCCAGCGGTGAGCGTGAGCCCATTCAATGACTACGCTAAAGCGGGCGTTAACGACTGGCAAACCTATGCCGGGCCGACAAAAGGCTTTGATGAGATGGTCTTTAACATTAAACCGATTGCGGACAATAACCACGAAACGCTCGCGGCGGTGGTCAATAAAGCCGGAGATAAAGGCGCGTCAATCCAGTTTGATACCCGCCAGCTGCCCGTGCTGACCTTATGGAAGAACACCGACACGCTGAAGCAGGGCTACGTCATGGGCATTGAGCCAGGCACCAGCTACGCCTACCCCGTTACGATTGAACGCGAGCAGAAGCGGGTTAAGCAGCTGCAGCCCGGTGCCAGCGCGCAGTTTGACCTGACCTATACCCTGCTGCACAGCCCGCAGCAGGTGAAAGACGTGGAAAGCAGGATTGCGTCGATTCAGGGAGAGACAAAAACAGAAATTGTTAACACGCCGATGGCGAAGGAATAAACGTAAAGTAAAAAGCCTCTTTGCAGAGGCTTTTTTGTTATTCGTCGCCTTTCTTATGATTCAAACCGTATTCGCGCAGCTTGTTCGCGATCGCGGTGTGCGAGACGCCAAGCCGTTTTGCCAGCTTGCGGGTGCTGGGATAGCTGCGGTACAGCTGCGTCAGCACCGAGCGCTCAAAACGGCTGGTGATATCATCCAGCGAACCTTCCATCGCCTCTTCGCCGACAGACACCGTCCCCGCGTCGTAATCGGGCAACAGAATATCCTGCGGACGCAGTTCGTAGCCTTCAAGCTGGGTCAGCGCACGATAAACGGCGTTTTTGAGCTGGCGAATGTTGCCCGGCCAGCCGTAGCGCATGAGCACCGTACCGAGATCGGCAGACAGCTTCGGACGCGGCACTCCCTGCTCGTCGGCAAAGCGGGCGACAAACAGCTCCGTTAGCGGCATGATGTCCTGCGGACAATCGCGCAGCGGTGGAATATTCAGCGTCAGGACGTTGAGGCGGTAATAGAGATCCTCGCGGAAGATCCCCTTTTGCACCAGCTCAACCAGGTTTTTCTGGGTGGCGCAAATGACGCGCACGTCAACATGCACTTCGTGATCCTCACCGACGCGGCGGAACGTTCCGTCGTTCAGGAAACGCAGCAGCTTAGCCTGCATACGCGGCGACATTTCGCCGATCTCGTCCAGCAGCACGGAGCCGCCGTTAGCCTGCTCGAAAAACCCTTTCTTGCCTTCCGGCGCGTGACCAAACAGCTCGCTCTCAACGGCATCTTCCGGAATAGAGGCGCAGTTAAGTGCCAGATAAGGCTTAGCCGCACGCGGGCTCGCCAGATGCACGGCGTGAGCCAGCAGGTCTTTCCCGGTGCCGGTATCTCCGGTAATCAGCAGCGGCGCGGTCAGGCTTGCGAGCTTGCGCGCCTGATCAACCACGTGGCGCATTTTCGGGCTGACGGCAATAATCTGGCTGAACGCGCCAACGTCCTGGCTGGAGAGGTTCTGCAGCTGACGGCCCATGCGTAGCGTCGAGCGCAGCATGATCACCGCCCCGGTCAACACGCGGGTATTCCCTTCCCCTTTCAGATAGACCGGCGTGATCTCCATCAGGAAATTCTGCCCGTTAATCACCACATGCTCGCTAAGCGTGTTCTGCGGATTGCTGTCCAGCCAGCGCTGGAAGTTAAAGCCGGGGATCAGCTGCGCGGCGTTATGATTGCTGAGCTTTTCCTGGCTCTGCGCGAAAAGCTGGCAGCTCGCGTGGTTAACGCGCTCAACTTTGCTTTTCAAATCCAGGGAGAGGAACGGCTCTGGCATGGCTTCCAGCAGCGCGCTCAGCGCCAGGTGCTCACGCTCAGAGGGCATCCAGGGTATGGTGCGTACATCCGTAACGCCAGCGATACGGCGGATTTCCGCCATCAGGCTGCTGAAGGTATTAAATTCAATTTCGGCAAAATTGAGGTAAATTCGCCCGACAGGATCGATCTCAATGCCACGTAAATCAATGCTACGTAAAACAAGAAGATCGAGTAATTCGCGGGTCAGACCGAGACGGTCTTCACAGAAGACTTCAAGACGCATGGGAAATTCACCGTTTTAAGCCAATAACAGTAAAATGATATGTCAGAACACGGCTATCCGGAAGATGGCTGTCAACAAATATTGACAGCCAGCACGATTAGTGAACAAAACCTCACGGAGCAGGTTTTTTATTGAGCGTCTCTTTGAGCTGGCCGATCAGTTCACGCCTGAAATCCCCCAGCCGGGGCTTATCGCCATCAATCCACGGCAGCGGACGGCAGACCTCCATTGCTTTAATCCCCAACCGCGCCGTCAATAATCCCGCGCCGATACCCTGGGCGGCACGAGCAGAAAGACGCGCCGCCAGATCCTGCGACATCCAGTCCATGCCCACTTCGCGCACCAGCTCGCTCGCCCCGGCAAACGCGATGTTGAGCAGGACCAGTTTGAACAGCCTGAGTCGACTGTAATAACCCAGCTCTATACCGTAAAGGTTTGCAATACGGTTGATCAGGCGCAGGTTGCGCCAGGCGATAAAGGCCATATCGACCAGCGCCAGCGGGCTGACGGCAATCATCAGGGTGGATTCCGCCGCAGAGCGGCCGATCTCCCGTCGCGCCTGGGCATCCAGCACCGGCTGAACCATATGGGAGTAGAGCGTCACCACTTCCCGGTCATTCTGGGTTTCATGGATAGCGGCATACCAGCGCTGAAGCGCCGGATGCGACTGATCGATTCCGGCCTGGCTGGCCAGCTTTTCACAGAATGCGCGACCTTTCCCGGTGCCGTGGCTGTGGAGCAGATCCCGCGCTTCATCACGCTCGTGCGCGCGCTGGCGCAATCGCCAGAGCCGACGCCACTCGGTGGCAACCGACCCGATGCCCGCCCCCACAATCAGCGCGCCCGCGGCACATCCGCCCAGCGCGACCCAGTCCTGAGTATGCCAGGCATTCATCGTCCACTGCACGCCCTGCCCAACCACGCTTACGCCAAACAGCGCCAGACCGGCGGTGACCATCCTGCGCCACAGGCTGCGTTTTGGACGCAGAGCGGCTTCCACAACCGCCTCTGCCGGACCTTCCTCGACGCCAGGCTCCTCAGTCAGGGCCGGGGCAAAGTTATCAGCCTGCGTGCCGCTGAACGTCTGCGCGGTTTTGAACGCCTCCTGAGGGTCCTGCTCAAGCGTTCCGGTAAAGTCTATGCGCGGTTTTAACGGTTCCGTCATCGCAATTTATCTCCAATCAAAAACTCCAGCGCCGCATCCAGACGGATGTGGGGTAATGGCCGATCGACGCTCATTGCCTGCGGGCGGAAGGCTTCAAACTGGAAGCCCTGGTTCTGCCAGAAGGGCTGACCCGGCAGCCGCGCAGGCACTTCGCCCGGATACACGGTAAGCGGTTCACCGTCGCTGAGCCGGTTCCCGCGTAATGCCGGTATTTTCTCGCCGTTAAGGTCAATCAGCCCGCTTTGCGTCGCCTGCACGGACGCGAGGCCAAGGCAATCCATGCCGATCCCTTCGAAGGCGGCGTTTTGCCAGGCGTCTTGCACCAACTGCTGCAGCAGCGACACCATATTGGCATGCTGGTCGACCGTGACGTGATCGGCCTTCGTGGCCGCAAAGAGCAGCTTGTCGATCACCGGAGAGAATAAACGGCGAAACAGCGTCCGCTGCCCGTAGTGAAAACTTTGCATCAGCTGCGTCAGCGCAAGGCGCATATCGTTGAAGGCCTGCGGCCCGCTGTTGAGCGGCTGCAGACAATCCACCAGCACAATCTGACGGTCAAATCGCAAAAAGTGGTTTTTATAAAATCCCTTGACCACTTTTTCACAGTAGTAATTGTAACGCTCGCGCAGCATCCCGGCGTTAGTGTGCCTGTCGGCCTGCGCCAGCTTCGACTCGCCCACCCCATCCACATCCGGCCAGGGGAAGAACTGAAGCGCAGGGGCGCCCGCTAAATCTCCCGGCAGAACGAAACGCCCCGGCTGAATGAAGTGCAACCCTTCCTGCTTGCACTGATGCAGATACGCCGTCCAGGCTTCGGCAATGGCTGCCAGACGGTTTTCATCGGCCGGGGCAAGCGGGTCTAAGCCTTCGCACAGCTGTCGCCATTTGGCCGACCACCCGGCGCGCTGCCCCTGCAACAAGCCCGCCATCTGACGGGACCAGCTGAGGTAATCCTGCGCCAGCATCGGCAAGTCGAGCAGCCATTCGCCTGGGTAATCGACGATTTCCAGGTACAGCGTGGAGGTATCCTTGAAGTGGCGCATCAGGGATTCATTCGAGCGAAAACGCAGCGCGAGGCGAATTTCACTGACCCCTCGCGTCGGCGTCGGCCACGTGGGCGGATCGCCGTAGAGCTGCGCCAGCCCTTCGTCATAGGTAAAGCGTGGAATACCAAAATCACGCTGTGGTACGCGCTTCACGCCCAGCAGGCGCTCTTCCCGCACCGCGCTAAGCAACGGCAGACGCGCCCCGGCGTGCAGGTTCAGGAGCTGGTTTACCATCGCGGTGATAAACGCCGTCTTACCGCTGCGGCTCAGCCCCGTCACGGCCAGACGCAGATGACGGTCAACGCCGCGGTTCACCAGTGAATTGATTTCGTTTTTAAGTCGCTTCATCGCCGTCCTTCGTTGCCTGGAAGCCTTGAATACATGGCTTCAGAATACAATAAATGGGGGCAGATCGTTGATTATCAATTCTTATTTATTGCTATTGCCGTTTTCTCTCCAGTAAGATGAACGACATTGCTGTCAGTCCGGAGTGAGTAAGGTGTATGTCACCCACCATCTATGATATCGCACGGGTTGCGGGCGTATCGAAATCAACCGTTTCCCGCGTTCTGAATAAACAAACGAATATTTCTCCCGAAGCGCGTGAAAAAGTGCTGAAGGCGATTGACGAATTAAATTATCAGCCCAACAAACTGGCCCGCGCCCTGACCTCTTCAGGCTTCGATGCCATTATGGTTATTTCTACCCGTTCAACCAAAACCACCGCCGGTAATCCTTTTTTCTCCGATGTCCTTCATGCCATTACGGCAAAAGCGGAAGAAGAAGGTTTTGACGTTATTTTACAGACCTCAAAAAGCAGCGAAGACGATCTGCTGAAATGTGTGAGTAAAATAAAACAGAAGATGATCAAAGGGATCATTATGCTGAGCTCACCGGCAAATGAATCCTTTTTCACCACGCTGGATGCGTATGGCGTACCGGTAGTGGTTATCGGCAAAGTTGAAGGTGAGTATCAGAATATTTATTCCGTCGACACGGATAATTTCCATGACAGCGCCACGCTGACCGAAACCTTTATAAAAAACGGTCGCCGAAAAATTGCCTGCCTGCATGCGCCGCTTGATTATCATGTTTCTATCGATCGTCTGGCGGGTTATAAAGCCAGTCTGGAAAAGCACCATATCGCCATTAACCCGGACTGGATCAGGGATGGCGGTTATACCCATGAGAGCGCGCTTGCGGCGGCTCTGGAACTGTTGTCGTCACCCACGCCGCCTGATGCGGTATTTGCTACCGACAGCATGAAGTTGCTCAGCCTCTATCGCGCGGCGGATGAGTTAAATCTGATGATCCCGGAGCAGGTGGTGATAGCCGGATACAGTGACCCGATGCTGTCTCTCATTTTAACGCCTGCACCTGGCGGCTTTGATATCCCCACCCGTAAGCTGGGGGAAGAGAGCTGCGATCTTCTTTTCAGGCGTATTGCCGGTCAGCCCGCCCCGCAAAAAGTGCTGGTTGATACCCACTTTTTGTTGGCTGCATCCCTTCGCTAAAACCAGGGGCGTAGTGCCCCTGGCGTGCCCCCGGTCAGAACGCGTAGTTTACGCCAACCCCCGCATAGTGGAAGCGGTCGCTGTCGCCTTCATCGTGGTTTTCCCACTCATAGGCGTATTCCAGCGTCATGGATAGACCATTGTTGAAATCGTAAGCGTAGAGGAGACCGAGTCGGTTGAAATCGTGTCCTTCACGCTCAGGATCGTCCTGCCAGTCCCAGTTCGACCAGCGATCAAGCCCCAGGCGGGTATAAGGCGTCAGGGTGGTCTGGCCTAACGAAATGGGCAGATAGGCACGAATTTCCTGGGTCGAAAACTCGCCGTTATTACGGGAACTGTCCATATTGAAACCGCGCTCTAAATAGTAATTCACTTTAGCCGCAAAGGTTTCGTTAATGGTCCAGGTAAAGCCCGTTTCGGTTTCAACGCGGCTGTCAGCATAGCCGGTTTTTTCCAGATCGTTAGCAAACTGATACATGGCAAACCAGCCGCCAAAACGCCAGTCGTCGGTTAATTTAATATCCCAGTCAGGCTGAACTTTGTAGCGCTGCATATTCGCGCTGCCGTCTTTGGCACCGTGTTCATCTTTAAAGTGATAGCCATAATTTCGGAAACCGCCGGTCAGACCGAAAGTAAAATCATCGGTTCCGATAAAACGATAGCGTAATTCAAATTCAGGACGGTCAAAATAGGTTCCACGGGTCATGCTGCTGTAATCAACCGGCCCCTCCTGATACATCGCCAGTGAAATAGTCCACGCATCCCAGGTTGCATTAAACCACACGGAAGGTTCATATAATCCATCTTTATCGTCGCCCTGCCCCTCGACGTTTTCGATTTCATACATTGCACCAATATTAAATTCCCACTGTTTAGCTGTTTCTGATGCTTGTGCACAGCTAACCCCTGCGCACAGAACGAGCGCAGCACTTCTTAGTAGAGTACCCATTAAATATTCCCTTTATAAGTAACAAACAAAAAAACCGGAAATTTGCATTTCCGGCGAACACCTTTCTTATCTAATAGCCGCTTCGGTTTCAGCGTCGAAGAAATGGCACTTATTCATATCGAACTGGATGTCGATATTATCCCCAGCGGCATAATCATTCGCGGCGCCAGCGCGAACAACCAGCTCATGGCCGCCAACGGTGGCGTAGAGCATGAACTCCGCGCCGGTCAGTTCGGCTACGCTGACTTTCGCCGCGATGTTTTCACCTCGGCTCTGCATAGTGAGAATATCTTCCGGGCGGATCCCAAAGACCACGGCTTTGCGCTGATACCCTGCGGCATTCAGTGAAGCGAGCGTGTCTTCCGGGATCTCAAGCCGCAGCGTTTCCGTGACGAAATAGCGGTCGTCGATAGCGCCGCGAATGAAGTTCATGGCTGGCGATCCAATAAACCCTGCGACAAACATGTTTGCCGGTTCGTTGTACACCTGCTTCGGTGCACCAACCTGCTGAATAATGCCGTCTTTTAAGATTACGATGCGGGTCGCCATCGTCATGGCTTCCGTCTGATCGTGGGTCACGTAAATCATGGTGGTGTTGAGCTTCTGGTGCAGCTTGCTGATTTCAGCCCGCATCTGCACGCGAAGCTTGGCATCGAGGTTGGAGAGCGGTTCATCCATCAGGAACACGCCCGCCTCGCGCACGATCGCCCTGCCTAACGCTACGCGCTGACGCTGGCCGCCGGACAGCGCGCCCGGCTTACGCTTGAGGTACTCGCGTAATCCGAGGATCTGAGCCGCCCAGTTAACGCGTTCTTCGATAACCGCAGGCGCAATTTTTTGCATCTTCAGGCCAAACGCCATGTTGTCGTAGACCGTCATATGCGGATAAAGCGCATAGTTCTGGAACACCATCGCAATATCGCGAGACTTGGCGGGAACGTCATTCATGCACACCCCGTCAATGACCAGTTCCCCCGCGCTGATCTCCTCCAGACCGGCAATCATACGCAGCGTCGTGGATTTACCGCAGCCCGAAGGCCCGACGAAGACGATGAACTCCTTGTCTTCGATTTCGAGATTGAAATCCTTAACCACGTGGACCTGGTTATCATAGATTTTCTGAATGTATTTCAGAGACAGTTGAGCCATTGTTAATTCCTTATCATTACGTCCGGGATGCCCAAAACTCGGTCAGGCATTTCCAGGTCAGTTCCCGCGTTGAATGAAGTTGTAATCCCGCATGGTTCAGGCCAGATCCAATCCCAACCGACAGCATTCCCGCCGCGTTGATCGCCTCAACGCCTGCAGGTGCATCTTCGATACCCATGGCCTCTTCAGGACGCACATTCAGGCCAGCACAGGCGGCGAGGAAGATCTCCGGGTCCGGCTTCGAACAGACAATGAGGGAAGCATCAGCGCAAAAATCAAACGCGTGCTGAATGCCCAGGGCACGCAATATGCCTGGGGCATTCAGTGAAACGGAGGCGAGTCCAATTTTGACGTTCGCCGCACGGATATCCGCCAGCACGTCGCGAATACCGGGAAGCAGAGAATCTTCCGTCAGTGACGCCAGAGACTGGACATAGAGCGCGTTTTTCTTCGTCGCCAGCGCGAGGCACTGCTCATCGCTAAACGTCCCCTCTTTCCCGCCATGCTTCAGGATGCGCTGAAGGGAATCCATGCGGCTTATCCCCTTCAGCTGTTCGTTAAAGACTTCATCGAAGGTAATGCCGATCTCCTCCGCTACTGCACGCCAGGCCAAAAAGTGGAGGTGTGCGGTATCGGTGAGCACACCGTCCAGATCGAATACAACAGCCTTAAGCGTCATGGCGCACCTCCGTGGTAGCGGTCCCATTTACAGATGCAAGAAAGTCCTTATAGGCGCAAACTTTATGCCCCGACACGTGAAGCGTTTTGCCCCACAGCGTCAGCGTGGCCGGTGCCGAAGCTTCAATGGTTAAAACCTCGTTTTCATACGTAAAGTGCAGCGTTGCGTTCCGCCAGCGCAGGGGGAAAGCAAGCCTTCGCCAGTGGGCCGGCAACCGGGGCGCAAGGTGCAGTTCTCCTTCCACTATCTGCATACCGGCAAAGCCCTGAATGACGCCGGACCAGATAGCGCCGGTCGCAGCAGCGTGAATCCCGTCATCGCAGCTGTGCGGGTCGTCCCCAAGGTCAATGGCGACGCCATCACGCCAGAAGGCGTAGGCACCTTCGGTCTCACCGCAGCGGGCGGTCACAATGCCGTGAATGGCCTTGCTCAGCGACGAATCATGGATCGTGCGGGGCTCGTAGAACGCCAGATTGGCGGCACACTGCTGCGGGGTAAACCGCTCCGGCAGTAGATAATTAAGCATCACCACATCGGCCTGCTTAAGGATTTGCATCTCGTTAACTTCCGCGCGGGAATAATCGAGCAGAATGGTCTGCTTACCCGCTTTGGCTTTGTAGCGGCTCAGATCGATGGCAGGTTTTGCCATGAAGGTATCATCCTGGGGGATCACACCGTCTGCATCGGCCTCCGGTAGCCATAAGCGCGTCAGGAACCGTGTGGCATTCTGCGTAAAACCGTCATCCTCGCGCCCAAACATCGCCATAAACCGGCGAGCGCAGGCGACGTTGTGCCAGGCAAGATAGTTGGTATACGCGTTGTTGTTCACATGCTCGGTGTATTCGTCCGGTCCGATGACGTCATGGATTTCGAGACGACCATTGATTTCCGTAGCGCGGCCCATCCAGAATGCAGCGGTTTCCATCAGCAGCGTCAGGCCTTCACTTCGCATAAAGGCATCATCGTGTGTCGCCTGCCAGTAAGCGACGACGGCCCAGGCAATGTCCGCCACGATGTGGTGTTCCGCCAGCGCGGAGGCCACCTTCTGGCGCGTGCCGGTTCGGATGTTGATAGCCGCGAACTCCGGCGTCTCTTCCAGGCCGCTGGCGGCGCTTTCCCATGGGAACAACGCGCCGGGCCAGCCGTTGCGACGGGCTTTTTCCCGTGCGCCTGAGAGATTAAGCCAGCGATAGCGAAGCAGGCTGCGAGCTATCTTCGGGCGGGTGAACAGATGGAAAGGCAGCAGGAAAATTTCGGTATCCCAGAAGACGTGGCCTTTATACCCCTCGCCCGTCAGCCCTTTGGCGGCGATACTGCTTCGCTCATCATGGGCAGGCGTCATGGTCGTCAAGTGCCAGACGGCGTAATCCAGCGCCATCTGATCCTGATACTCCGTAGAGTCCACTTCCACCCGAGCGTCACGCCATACCTCTTCCCAGGCATACGATGAGCTCTCAAGCAACGCGTCGTAGCCTCTTGCCGCACAGACCTTAAGATCGGCCAGCGCGTTGCGGGCGAAAGAGGCCTGCGACAGCGCTTTATCACTGCGATGCGTCAGCCAGACGATTTTCTCGAGCGTGACAGTGTCACCCATCGCAATCGTCAGCGAATGATGAACGCTGAGACAACGATTTTTGGCGGTGAAACAGCTATCGCTCTTCGCTGAGAGCTGACAAAACGCCGAAACAACAACTTCTGACGCACGGTCCTGCGTTTCATATACACCCTGCATGTATTGCTGGTCGAACACTCTGACCGACATTTCATCCAGATGCTGTCTGCCGCTGTTCGTTTGCGTTGCATCAATGCCGGTTTTCAGCACGGCCTGCGCGGCGGCATCAAGCGGTGTAATCGAAAGCTGCATGGCCACTAAGGGCAACTGGTCCAGCGACACAAAACGACGACTTTCCAGACGATAGCGTTTCCCGTCAGGCGAGCGCCAGACGACGCTGCGACGAAGTTCGCCATTGGCAAATGCCAGCTCGCGCTGCCACTCAAGAATTTCGCCTGACAGGAGCGTGAGATTGACGCCATCCAGCTCAACATCAATACCGGTGATATCCGGCAGATTGATCAGCTCAGTGGTTTCGTTACGACCCGCCTGATGATAGAGACCCGCAAGATACATGCCTCGGGTTTGCTGGGTGTAATCTTCTTCATGCGCAGCCCGGATCCCCATGTAGCCATTACCGCAGGCCATGATGGAGGCGTATTTATTCAGGCTGTGTGGACAAAATCCCGGGTCGGTTAATACAGACACGTTTAGCATAACGTCACGCTTTCCCCTGTTTCTGCTGATTCATACAGCGCGGCGACAAGCTGCTGGATAACCAGCCCCTGCTCCGCATCAGCGATCATCACGGGCTCTCCCAACACATGGCGTACGAAGGCATCCATACTGCGCATATGACGCTGGTCGTCAGCCTCTTCACGCTGCGTGAGGGTGACTAAATCACCGGCTTCGTCGCTGTAGATGTGCGCCGGGAACAGCGTTGCCCCCGCCTTTTCACCGCAGAATGAGACGTTCATGATCGACTGCTCGCGGATGTTGAGCGCAAACGACGTGTCCAGACGCAGAATGCCGCCGTTGCAGAACTCAATGGTGCCAAACAGGGCATCTTCCACGGTAAACTGCGTGGGATCCCACTCGCCAAACTGGCCGCTGCTTTTACGGTTTCCCAGCTTCTGGAAGCTGTGTGCAGACACCCGTTTTACCGCAGGGAAACCCAGAACATACATTGCGGCGTCCAGCATATGGATGCCGATATCAATCAGAGGCCCACCGCCCTGTAGCGTTTTATTGGTAAAGACGCCCCAGCCTGGAACCCCGCAGCGCCGTAGCGCCTGCGCCGTGGTGTAATAAATTTCCCCCAGAGCACCCTTTATCACAGCCTCACGCAGCAGTTGCGTATCAAGAGCAGAACGATGGTGAAAATCATACGCCAGCACTTTTCCCGCCTTGCGCGCGGCCAAGCGCATCCGATCGGCCTCCTGCGGCGTCATAGCAGGTGGTTTTTCACACATCACGTGGCAGCCCGCTTCGAGCGCGGCCATGACGTGCTCGAAGTGGAACCGGTTAGGCGAACAGACGCTCACCGCATCCGGCTTAACCGCCTCGAGCATCTCTCGCACATCCTGCCATGCCGAGGAAATACCATGACGTTCCGCAAACGCCCGAGCCTGTTCAGGATGGCTGTCCATGACAGCCACCATCTGAACATCACTGCGCGTGGCGTAATACGAGGCATGCACTTTATCCGCGACCTGCCCGGCGCCAATGATGGCAACGCGCAGAGGCGAAGGTGTAGAAGCACTCATCACGCTCGTCATCCTTAGCACTCACGCAGATAAGTGAGTGAGTCTCGGTATGCCTGAGCCGGATCCTCGGCGCGAACACGGCATTCATACACCACGTATCCCTGATAGTTATCGGCACGCAGCTGGTCGAACAGGCTGGCAAAATCGAGGCTGCCGCTTCCCGGCTGATAGCGGTGGTTATCTGCAATGTGCACATGGCCCAGCAGATCGCGGTGCTGATGCAGCGCGTCCGTCAGCGAGTCTTCTTCGATGTTCATATGATAGAAATCGCCGATGATCTGCACGTGCTTCAGGCCGTTCTCTTCGATATAGCGACGCGCGTCAGCCAGGGTGTTGATCATATGATCCTGGTAGCGGTTCAGCGGCTCCAGGTAGACGGTTGTTCCGGTGCGCGCCGCCACCTCATCCAGCCAGCGCAGGGAGGCGCTTACCGCTTTGCGGTCACCGTCCAGGCTGCGTGGCGAGGTCATTGGCGGCAGACGGAAGGTAAACATCCCCCACGCGGCAGGCACGATAATGCCCTTGCCGCCCACTTCAGCCAGCGCTTCCAGAATGCGTTCAATCTGCTTTAATCCGTTCAGACGACGCTCTTCGATGAAATCACCGATCCAGCCATCGTATCCACCGCAGGCTGTCGTCACCGGCAGACCGGTGGCTTTAATAGCGGCTTTTACGTCGTCGAGGTTTTCCACCAGCAGGCGGCCGTCAATTTCGTAACCATCAAAGCCCATCTCTTTGATGTACTCGAATTTTTCCATGATGTTGGTTGGGAAAAAGGCCTGGTTTTGTGTTGCGATCTTCATGATTTGCTCTCCTTAGCTTAAAAAGTGACGCCCATTTTGATACTGAGTTCCGGGTGCTGATCCACATACGTCATGTAGCTTTCCGGAGTGGTGGCGAAGGTCACGACCGGGTCGATCAGATCGTCACAATTCAGATAGCCGTTCATCAGCAGTTCCCAGCAGGTCTCTTCAATACGCTTGCGGCTCCAGCGCGGGTAGTCCGGGTTGGGTTCGCTGCAGGCGCGGGAGAAGACAATCTTCGCGTTGTTGAAATGTGCTTCGCGGCCAAGGTTAAAGCCTTCCGCGAACGGTTTTGCGAAGGCTACGTAGGAGATGGTGCCGCCGTAGGCCAGTCCGCGCAGCGCGGACTGCAGCGCATCTGCAAAGCCGCTGGTTTCGATGATCACGTCCGCGCCCTGCTTGCCGGTCAGCTTTTTGATTTCCAGACCGACATCGGTGCCGATTGGGTTCAGACAGTGGTCCGCGCCATGACGACGGGCGATCTCGCAGCGGTGTTCGATAGGGTCGACGCCGATGACGATTGACGCACCCGCTTTTTTGGCCAACTGGACAGCAATCTGCCCAATCGCGCCCAGCCCTACCACGACCACAAAATCGCCGACCCGCACGTTGGCATCACGCACGCCGCTCATGGCGAACTGCGCCGGATCGTAGCAAACGGCGTTTTTCCAGGAGGCACCCTGCGGCATTTTGCGCAGCTTGTAGTTGTTAACCGCGTTAACGATCACCGTCTCCTGCAACGGACCGTAGCAGCAGACGCTGTCGCCGATCTGGTATTCAGTGACGTCATCACCGCATTCGATGATGTCGCCAACAATCATGTTGCCCAGCTGGAACTTACCGAATTCGATCCCGCGAGCCGCCCCCTCTTCACGAGGGGTAAACATCTGCCACTCCGCGTTGAACTCTTCGTCAATAAACGGACTGGCGGCGCGGAAATCCACCACTTCGGTACCGTGTTTCGGCGCGCCAAAGCGGGCGCGAATTTTCACTTCATGTGCTTCCACAGCACGATCTTCATATTCCACCAGCGCCGCCACGCGTGGCGCTGTCGCAACTAATTTTTTCATGACTGACTCCTTGTTAAAATTGGCCGCCTCAGCCCTTCACGCCACCGGCGGTCAAACCACTTTTAATAAAACGTTCAGACAGGGCGTACATAATGACCACCGGAAGCGCCGTCACCAGCGATGCCGCCATCATGCGACCCCAGATATAATCTGGCGTGCTAAAGAGCGTGTTCAGCCCGACCGGCAAGGTGAAATTGCTGGCGCTGGACAGGAAAATGGACGCAAACAGGTAGTCGTTCCACGCCACCATGAAGCAGTAGACAAACACCGATACGAGCCCGGAAATCGCCAGCGGTACGGTGATGCGGAAGATGATTTGCAGGCGGTTCAGGCCGTCCATCATCGCGGCTTCTTCGATTTCGTCCGGGATGGTGTCGAAATAGCTGCGCAGCATGAACACCGCTGTCGGTAACGTTTGGGTCACCATGGTAATAATCAGCGCCAGCTCGGTGTCGTAGATCCCAAGGGCCGTGATGATTTTGAACAGCGGCACCACCAGCAATATCCCGGAGAACATGTAGACGGTGTAAAAACTCGCATTGATCGTCGTGCGGCCCTTAAAACGCAGTTTGGATAAAGCGTAAGCCCCCAGCGTGCCGAGAAACACGGCAATCACCGAGGAGGTCAGCGACACCACCATGCTGTTTTTGAAATAGTCCACAAACGGGAAAATCAGCGGATTAAAGATGTCGACATAATGCTGAAGCGTCCACGCCTGCGGCAATATTGTCGGGTTAAGCGATATGGCCTCTTTCGCGCTCTTAAACGACGTCATTAGCATCACGAAGAACGGGAACAGCGTGATGACCAGAAATACCGCCAGCCCCAAATAAAAACCAATGCGGCTCAGTACGCGTTTATTTGTTGCCATTGAGGTTTACCCTTTTTCTGGTCAGCAGAATCACCGCGAAGATGATCACGAACAGCACGACGGAAATCGCCGCAGCTTTACCCAAATCATTGAAAGCGAATGCCGTTTTGTAGAGGTAGACGCCCAAAATATCGACCTTGGTAGTCAACAGGTAGACATCCGCAAACATGTAGAACATCCAGATAGTGCGGAGCGTCACCACCGTTGCCAGCACCGGCATAATCGCGGGCAGCGTAACGATTCGAAAACGCTGCCAGGCATTCGCGCCGTCCATTTCCGCCGCTTCATACAGCGACTTATCAATGGTCTGCAAAATCGCCAGGAACGAAATGAACGCGTACGGGAAGTAACGCCAGATGGCGAACAGCACCACCAGTACAAAGCTGCTGCCAGGATTGTCGAACCACAGGGGCGCCTGGTCATACAGATGCAGCAGGTCAACGCCGAGGTAGTTCACAATGCCGTAGCCGTTGTTGAACATGTATTTCCAGGCAAACACCAGCGAAATGGACGGCGTTACGTAGGATAAAATCACCAGCGAACGCGCCGTTTTCCGCAGACGAAACTCCCGGTTAAAGAAGATGGCGACGGCAAGCCCCAGCCCGGTACTGCCGAGCACGACCAGCGCGGTGTACCAGAACGTCATCCACAGGGAGTGCCAGAAAGCAGCATCACCGAGAATGCGGATGTAGTTATCGAGCCCGACGAACACCGCATCAATACGCGGGTTAAGCGGCAGACGTAAGAAACTGATTTCAATATTGGAAATCATTGGCCAGGCCACCAGGCCCCCCAGCAAAATCAGGCTGGGGGCCAACAGCAGCATGGCGAAAGGCATATCTGAACGACCAGAAAACAACGTCTTCATAATTTCCTTCCGCAGAGCGCTCCTATCGTTGTGAAATCAGATCAGTCAGTCGCTTCTGGCTGTCACTAAGCGTGTTGCTGAGATCGTGTTTCCCTACCGTGACGTTGTGCACCATGGAACTGATGATGCCGGACCCGGTTACATCGCCCATGCGTGTGAAGTTTTTGTCGCCCACGGCGCCAAAGACCTGCACATTTGGGAACTGCGCAATCAGTTCGTAAGGCAGCTGCCCAAACGCTTTAATCACATCGTTGTTTTTCCAGGTATCGGTGCCCACCACCAGCTTGTTCACCGGCAGTGCCGCGCCAGGCGACATCATGACCCAGTCGGTTGCGTTTTGAGCCTGCTCCATCCAGGTGACAAACTTTTCAGCCGCCTGAGTTTCTTCTTCGGTTTGACCGGTGGTAATCGTCAGCGACGTGACCATGCCGTAAACAGCAGAAGAGGTTTCTGTTGGGACGACGAAGCCCAGGTTGGCAGGGTTTCCGTCATGGAATACCGCCGGCAGGATGTAGGTGGAGTAAACCGCCATCGGCGCAGACCCGTTCATGAAGGCATCTTTGATCTCCATGACGTCGTTTGAACCCGGCATGGTGGTCGCGGCCAGGGATTTATAAAACGCCAGGGCCTTTGCCATTTCAGGGGTTTCGATGTCGACGTTCCCTTTGGCATCAAAAACGTTCGCGCCGCCGGAAAGCGCAAACTGGGAGAATGCCTGCTCTGTCATCACGCTTTCCGCGGTGGGCAGCGCAATGCCGTAACGTTTTTTGGCCGGGTCGTTAAGGCTCTGGCTAGCTTTCAGCAGCTGTTCCCAGTTATGGGGCTCCTGGATACCCGCCGCAGCAAGCACATCTTTGTGATACCAGACGCCGGAAAGCCAGGCACTGACTGGCACACCCGTCCAGGCAGAACCGTCCTCTGTACGAACAACACGCAAAATGCCGTCATAGAAGGTGTCTTCACCTACCGCTTTAATGGCTTCACCGATAGCCTTGCGATCCAGCAGCTGTTCTTTGTCCATGACTTTCGCGTAGTCATGGCTGACTTCAATCACCTCGGGCAGCGCGCCCGTTCTGGCGAGCGTAATGACCTTGGTGTTATAGGCATCCTCTTCTACCGGCACCTGTTTCACCGTGATGCCGGGGTTCTCTTTCTCGAACTTTTCGATCAGCTTCGTGATAACCGCCTGGCGCTCCTGTTCGACCGATGAGTGCATAAACTCGATGGTGACAGCAGACTTTTTGTCATCCTTACAGCCCGATAACAGGGCGCACGAAACCAGTGCTGATATCAGCACAATTTTGGGCATTTTCATTTTTAAGGTCCTTTTTAGTTTTCTTTAATCCACAACACCTGCCATGGATGTAGGGTCAGCGTTTTATCTGTAATATCTTTTCCGGCAATCAACTCCGTTCCGGATTGAATATCCGATTCCACCGTTTGAATGCCATCACTGAAATTAAACAGCGCCGTTATTTTCTCGCCACAACTCGCCACGCGAACGATTTTTAAAACATGTTCACCTGACGCACTAAAATAAGCCTCACTGTCAGGATGGAATGCTTTTTCCGCCCGACGCAGCGCGATTAACTGGCTTAACGAGAAATAGACCTGAGAACGCAGGCTATTTTTATCCTCAAGCACGCTATCAATTTGTCCCGCAGCGTATTTCTCACGATTTATTGCGCGGTTGTATCCCAGGCGTTCAACACCTGCATAATCATTACGCGACCCGAGAATACTCTGGATATAAACCGCGGGCACGCCGGGGAAGCTTAAGAGGACGGCATGCGCCAGAATAAACCGGGCAATCCTCTGGCTATCAAGACTGTCGCGCGTACTTAATGCATCCAGATAGGTCACATTAATTTCATAAGGACTGCGTGTCCCATCCGGGTTATTTTTCCAGTTAACCAACGCCCCTTCAGCCTGAAGTTTCTCCACCAGTGAGAGGATTTCCGACTCAGGTAAAATGCCGCGTAGCGGATTCAGACCAATCCCGTCATGCGAGGCCAGGAAGTTAAACCAGGTGGTTTTCGTGGAAGGCAGCGTCAGCGACGCCGCCCACTGGCTCAGCGTCCGTACGTTCTGACTATGCACCGTATGCAGTACCAGCGGGGGCAAAGAGAACTGATAAACCATCTGCGCTTCATTTTCACCGTCACCGAAGTAAGCAACGTTATCTTTATGCGGAACGTTAGTCTCGGTGATAATCACCGTCCCCGGAGCGACAGCCTCGGTGATGGCGCGGAAAAGCTGGATGAGCTGGTGGGTTTGCTCAAGGTGGATGCAGTTTGTTCCGGGTATTTTCCACATGAAGCCCACAGCATCCAGACGAATGTACCGCGCCCCTTCAATCAGGTAATGCAGCAGCACGTCCACCATCGCGATCAGCACCTGCGGAGAGGCGAAATTGAGGTCAACCTGGTCCTCGCTGAAGGTGGTCCACAGGTGCCGCACGCTGCCATCATGCAGCGTGAAAGGCGTAAGAAGCGGTAAGGCACGCGGACGCGTCACCGCAGATAAGTCTGTTTCAGGATCGACAGAAATAAAGAAATCGTCATATCCAGGCGTTTGCTTCAGATAATTAGCGAACCATTTGCTTTTGGCGGACATATGGTTGCAGACGAAATCAAACATTAAGCTGGCTGACTGTTTTAACTCAGCAACATCTCGCCACGTACCCGTTTCAGGTGCAACCTCATGATAATCAATAACAGAAAATCCGTCGTCCGAAGACCACGGATAAAAAGGCAAGAGATGGACATGAGAAAAAGAATGAGAAAGCCATTTGTTATAAAAACGTGTAAAAACCGGCAGCGCCTTCTCCCCTTTCGCTGAAAACTGATCGGCATAGGTAATCAGAACAACATCTTTTTCATCCCAGGCCATCTTACGTTTTTCTGTAATAACTGAAGCGGCCTTTCCAATATTTTCCAGCAGCGCATTAAGATGGGCTTCAGAAAATGTTTCCCCGTAAATAAGATTAATGAGCTCTTTAATTTTTGTCTTCATTTCATTTTCCATGGTAGCGGTCCCACGAAGTGGCAATCTACTCCCATGAAAAATATCTGTCAACGGACCAGGAAGGAGAAAAAGGTGTTTGCAAAGCAGCTCAGCGCAATATTGTGAGCTGCCGCAAAGAAAGCCAAGGGAAAAGAGAAATGCGGTTAACCGTCGCCAGTCCCTCTCCCGGAAGGGAAAGGGCTAACGCCGGCGGGAATTATTGGGATAAGTAGCGGCGAGAAAGCCGTTTTGCCACCTTTTGCAACAGCGGTTCGAGCGCCACGGCCAGCACCATTCTGACCGGCTTGCGGGCAACGGATTTTATCGCCCAACCCGCCACACCTGCCGGGCCGAACCTTAACGCGGTCAGCAGGACCAGTTTACCTGCGATTTTCAGGCCGGGTTTTACCTTCTGACCGGCCTGTTGCCAGTGTTGTTTCATCTCATCTCTCTCTTAAAGCTGACGAAAACGACTTCTCAGCGTAAAGGTATCCGACGTGACATAGCGCTCCATTTCCCGTAGCCGCTTCTCACCGGCGGCAAGTTGCTCATCAACCGCATTGAGAAGATCGCTGCTGGTAGGGGCACCTTCCGCAGCCAGTTCTCCTTCCGGCATCGGGTCAAGGACAAACGACAGGACGATGTATGCCACCAGGGTAATAAACGCCAGACCGAAGAAGATCGATAGCACCGTGACCACGCGCACCAGTTTGACCGGCACGTCAAGATAATGAGCCAGCCCGGCACAAACGCCGCGCACCATGCCCTGCTGTGGAATACGCCACAACTTTTTGTTCAGATTCAGTCCAGACATTAACGGTCCCTCCAGTTTGGATGTTCAGCATCCAGGATGGCTTCCAGCGCCTGAATGCGTTCGCGCATTTTGTTCGCCTCATCGGAGAGCTGTACCAGACGCTGTTGTTCACTCTGGGAAAGTTCGCCACGTGAAGAACGGTTGCTGTAGTGCAGCCACAGCCAAATCGGCAAAACGAACAGCACGAAAATTGTCAGGGGAATGGCCAGAAAAAGCGCGCTCATGTGTACTCCTTGTCTTACGATGCGGCACGCTCAGGTGCCGCAGGAATTATTATTGGTTGTCTTGCTTCATTTTGGCTTTCAGTGCCGCCAGCTGCTCGCTGATTTCATCATCGGCCTTCAGGTCGGCGAACTGTTGATCCAGCGACTTCTGCTTACCGATGCCGTGACTTTCGGCTTCGGCTTCCATATGGTCGATACGACGTTCAAACGATTCAAAACGCGCCATCGCTTCATCAAGCTTACCGCTGTCCAGCTGACGACGCACGTCGCGGGAAGAGCTTGCCGCCTGGTGACGCAGGGTCAGCGCCTGCTGACGCGCGCGGGTTTCGCTCAGTTTGTTTTCAAGCTCACCAATCTCTTTCTTCATACGGGTGAGCGTGTCGTCCACCAGCGTCACTTCATGCTCGAGCGTCGCGACCATATCGGCCAGCTTCTGTTTTTCGATCAGCGCCGCACGGGCCAGATCCTCTTTATCTTTGCGCAGCGCAAGTTCCGCTTTTTCCTGCCATTCGTTCAGCTGAGCGGTAGCTTGTTCAATACGACGCGTAAGCTGTTTTTTCTCCGCCAGCGCGCGGGCGGAGGTAGAACGCACTTCAACCAGCGTGTCTTCCATCTCCTGAATCATCAGGCGTACCAGCTTCTGCGGATCTTCCGCCTTCTCAAGCAGCGAGTTGATGTTGGCGTTCACGATGTCGGCAAAACGAGAAAAAATACCCATAATCTAATCCTCATAGTTCTGTTATCGGGCTATGCCCTGCTGTAGAGATAATACAAACATCATGCCAACTTTTTATCTTGTTGATTTCACTGACACTGATTGATTTTCGTGCAGTGAAGAACTATCCTTCCCTGGTGAATATCGCTAAGGAGTGGTTAATTTCATCATGCCTGGATACAAAGACAATTTACTCGGTGAAGCAAACAGTTTCCTTGAAGTGCTGGAACAGGTCTCTCGCCTGGCGCCGCTCAACAAACCGGTGCTGATCGTCGGTGAACGCGGAACGGGGAAAGAGCTGATAGCCAACCGTCTGCACTATTTATCCGGGCGCTGGGACGGCCCCTTCATTTCCCTAAACTGCGCGGCGCTGAATGAAAACCTGCTCGACACCGAGCTCTTCGGCCATGAGGCGGGCGCGTTTACCGGTGCCCAGAAGCGCCATCCCGGGCGCTTTGAGCGCGCCGACGGCGGTACGCTGTTTCTTGATGAACTGGCCACCGCGCCCATGCTGGTGCAGGAAAAACTGCTGCGCGTGATTGAGTACGGCGAGCTGGAGCGCGTCGGCGGTAGCCAGCCGCTGCAGGTTAACGTGCGCCTGGTGTGCGCCACGAACGCCAACCTGCCGGAGATGGTGGCGGAGGAGAAATTCCGTGCCGACCTGCTTGACCGCCTGGCCTTTGACGTCGTTCAGCTTCCTCCGCTGCGCGAGCGCAAAAGCGACATCATGCTGCTGGCAGACCAGTTTGCGATTCAGATGTGCCGCGAGCTCGGCCTGCCGCTGTTCCCCGGCTTCAGCGATTATGCACAGGAAACACTGCTTGCTTACCACTGGCCGGGAAATATCCGCGAACTGAAAAACGTCGTGGAGCGTTCCGTCTATCGTCACGGCAGCAGCGAGACGGAGCTGGACAACATCATTATCGATCCTTTCCAGCGCAGCGTGCCGCCGCTGTCCGCACCAACGTCTTCAGGCGATCTCCCTACTCTCCCCCTTGATTTACGCCAGTTCCAGAACGACCAGGAGAAACAGCTGCTGGAGCAAAGCCTGAAGACGGCGAAATATAACCAGAAACGGGCGGCTGAACTGCTGGGTCTGACCTACCATCAGTTAAGGGCATTGCTCAAAAAGCATCAAATGCGCTGACAATATCAGCACTTACCCGCAGACATTTTTACGAAGCAGGCGTAAGTGCGATACACTTTGCAGATCGAACCTAAAAACCTTAAAAATTATGCGTCTGGTTTTATCGTCCTTTTTTGCACTCGGTCTGTTTAGCAGCCTGGCCTTTGCCGCGCCCGGGCTAACTCCGCAGCCTGACATTCGTGACAGCGGCTTCGTCTATTGCGTAAGCGGCCAGGTGGATACCTTCAACCCGCAAAAAGCGGGCAGCGGCCTGATCGTGGATACCCTGGCCGCGCAGCTTTACGACCGTCTGCTGGATGTTGACCCGTACACCTACCGTCTGGTGCCTGAGCTTGCGGAAAGCTGGGAAGTGCTGGATAACGGCGCAACCTACCGTTTTCACCTGCGCGATGACGTCGCGTTTCAGCGCACGCCGTGGTTTACCCCCACGCGCAAGCTGAACGCAGATGACGTGGTCTTCACCTTCCAGCGCATCTTTAACCGCAACCACCCGTGGCATAACGTTAACGGCAGCAACTTCCCCTATTTCGACAGCCTGCAGTTTGCCGACACCGTCAAAAGCGTGCGCAAGCTGGATAACCGCACGGTAGAATTTTCGCTGACGCGCCCGGATGCCTCCTTCCTCTGGCACCTGGCGACCCACTATGCGTCGGTCATGTCCGCTGAGTACGCGGCGAACCTGACGAAAAAAGATCGCCAGGAGTTACTCGATCGTCAGCCGGTCGGCACCGGTCCGTTCCAGCTGGCCGAATACCGCGCCGGGCAGTATATTCGCCTGCAGCGCCATGAGCATTTCTGGCGCGGCACCCCGCTGATGCCGCAGGTGGTGGTCGATCTCGGTTCAGGTGGAACAGGACGTCTGTCGAAACTGCTCACCGGGGAATGTGACGTGCTCGCCTGGCCCGCGGCCAGCCAGCTCACCATTCTGCGCGACGATCCGCGCCTGCGTCTGACGTTGCGCCCCGGCATGAATATCGCTTATCTGGCCTTTAACACGGATAAGCCGCCATTGAATAACCCTGCAGTACGTCACGCTCTGGCGCTGGCGATTAACAACCAGCGTTTGATGCAGTCGATCTACTACGGCACGGCGGAAACCGCCGCCTCAATTTTACCGCGCGCCTCGTGGGCCTATGACGGTGAAGCTAAAATTACGGAATACAATCCGGCAAAAGCGCGTGAGCAGCTGAAGGCGCTGGGAGCGGAAAACCTGACGCTGCAGCTTTGGGTGCCAACCAGTTCCCAGGCGTGGAACCCCAGCCCTCTCAAGACCGCCGAACTGCTGCAGGCGGATATGGCGCAGGTAGGCGTTAAGGTGATCATCGTACCGGTTGAGGGCCGTTTCCAGGAGGCGCGCCTGATGGACATGAATCATGATTTAACCCTGACCGGCTGGGCGACCGACAGTAACGATCCGGACAGCTTCTTCCGGCCGCTGCTGAGCTGTGCGGCGATAAACTCGCAGACCAACTACGCCCACTGGTGTAACCGGGAGTTTGACGCCGTGCTGCAAAAAGCGCTGGCTTCCCAGCAGCTGGCCTCACGTATTGACGCCTATGATGAAGCGCAGAAGATCCTCGCCCAGGAACTGCCGGTGCTGCCGCTGGCCTCTTCCCTGCGTCTTCAGGCCTATCGTTATGATATTAAAGGTCTGGTGCTGAGTCCGTTTGGCAACGCCTCGTTCGCCGGCGTGTCGCGTGAAAAAGAACAAGAGGTGAAAAAACCATGATTATTTTTACCTTACGTCGGCTCCTTTTGCTGCTGGTGACGCTCTTTTTCCTGAACTTTGTCGGCTTCAGCCTGAGCTATTTCACGCCCCACGCCCCGCTCCAGGGGTCGTCCCTGTGGGATGCCTGGCTCTTCTGGTTTAACGGGCTGCTGCATTGGGATTTCGGCGTGTCCAGCATTAACGGGCAGCTGATTTCCGAGCAGCTGAAAGAGGTGTTCCCGGCCACGATGGAACTCTGCATTCTGGCCTTCGGCTTTGCCCTGATGGTCGGGATCCCCGTGGGCATGCTGGCCGGGATCTACCGCAATAAATGGCAGGATAAGTTTATTAGCGCCCTCGCCCTGTTCGGTTTCTCCATCCCGGTATTCTGGCTGGCGCTGCTGCTGACGCTGTTCTTCTCGCTGACGATGGGCTGGCTGCCGGTTTCGGGTCGTTTTGACCTGCTCTATACGGTTAAAACGGTGACGGGTTTTGCCATCATTGACGCGTGGCTGTCCGATTCGATGTGGCGCCATGAGATGATCGTCAGCGCCCTGCGCCATATGGTATTGCCGGTGCTGACGCTGGCTGTTGCGCCAACAACCGAAGTGATCCGCCTGATGCGCCTGAGCACCATTGAGGTGTTTGACCAGAACTACGTCAAAGCCGCCGCCACGCGCGGGTTGTCACGCCTGACCATACTGCGCCGCAACGTCCTGCACAACGCGCTGCCGCCGGTTATTCCGCGTCTGGGATTGCAGTTTTCCACCATGCTGACGCTGGCCATGATCACCGAGATGGTCTTTAGCTGGCCAGGCCTGGGGCGATGGCTGATTAACGCCATCCGCCAGCAGGACTACGCCGCGATTTCTGCGGGTGTGATGGTGATTGGTTCGCTGGTCATTATTGTTAACGTGTTGTCCGATATTCTGGGTGCCATGGCCAACCCATTGAAGCATAAGGAATGGTATGCCTTACGATAGCGTATACAGTGAAAAGCGCACGCCCGGTGTGCTGCGCACCGTGTGGCGTAAATTCTATGGTGATACCACGGCAATGATCGGCCTTTACGGCTGTGCCGGCCTGGCGTTGCTTTGCGTCTTTGGCTCGTGGTTTGCGCCGTACGGTATCGACCAGCAGTTCCTTGGCTATCAGCTGCTGCCGCCGTCCTGGTCGCGCTACGGCGAAGTCTCTTTCTTCCTGGGAACGGACGACCTCGGACGTGACGTGTTGAGCCGACTGCTGAGCGGTGCAGCCCCGACGGTGGGCGGCGCATTTGTGGTGACGCTCGCGGCAACGATCTGTGGGCTGGCGCTCGGTATTTTTGCGGGATCCACGCACGGCCTGCGTTCGGCGGTGCTTAACCACATTCTGGATACGCTGCTGTCGATTCCGTCCCTGCTGCTGGCGATCATAGTTGTTGCCTTTGCCGGTCCGCACCTGTCGCATGCCATGTTCGCCGTCTGGCTGGCTATCCTGCCCCGCATCGTGCGCTCGGTTTACAGCATGGTGCATGATGAGCTGGAAAAAGAGTACGTCGTCGCAGCGCGTCTGGACGGCGCGACGACCTTCAACATTCTGTGGTTTGCCGTGCTGCCTAACATCGCCGCCGGGCTGGTCACCGAGATCACCCGCGCCCTGTCGATGGCGATCCTGGACATCGCGGCGCTCGGCTTCCTCGACCTCGGTGCACAACTGCCGTCACCCGAATGGGGTGCGATGCTCGGCGACGCGCTGGAACTCATCTACGTGGCACCGTGGACGGTCATGCTGCCGGGTGCGGCCATTATGGTGAGCGTGCTGCTCATCAACCTGCTGGGCGACGGTATTCGCCGTGCAATTAACGCGGGGGTGCAATAATGCCGCTTCTTGATATTCGCAACCTCACCATCGAATTCAAAACCGGTGAAGGCTGGGTTAAAGCCGTCGATCGCATCAGCATCACCCTTGCGGAGGGTGAAATTCGCGGGCTGGTAGGTGAATCCGGCTCTGGAAAAAGCCTGATTGCCAAGGCTATCTGCGGCGTGGCGAAAGACAACTGGCGCGTGACCGCCGACCGTATGCGTTTTGATGATATCGACCTGCTGCGCCTCTCCCCCCGCGAGCGGCGTAAGCTG
The DNA here is from genome assembly GCF_018383635.1 of Enterobacter sp. 120016. NCBI lineage: Bacteria > Pseudomonadati > Pseudomonadota > Gammaproteobacteria > Enterobacterales > Enterobacteriaceae > Enterobacter > Enterobacter sp. 120016. Next base: position 371,688 of record NZ_JAHAWC010000001.1, read on the forward strand.
GTCGGGCATAACGTCTCGATGATTTTCCAGGAACCGCAGTCCTGTCTCGACCCGTCCGAACGCGTGGGTAAGCAGCTCATGCAGAACATTCCCGGCTGGACCTATAAAGGCCGCTGGTGGCAACGCGTTGGCTGGCGCAAGCGCCGCGCCATCGAGCTTTTACACCGCGTTGGGATTAAAGATCACAAAGATGCGATGCGCAGCTTCCCTTATGAGCTGACCGACGGCGAATGTCAGAAAGTAATGATTGCCATCGCGCTGGCCAATCAGCCGCGTTTGCTGATTGCGGATGAGCCCACCAACGCGATGGAACCCACCACGCAGGCGCAAATTTTCCGTCTGCTGTCGCGTCTCAACCAGAATAACAACACCACCATTTTGCTGATCAGCCACGACCTGCAAATGCTCAGCAAATGGGCGGATAAAATTGACGTGATGTACTGCGGGCAAACGGTCGAAACCGCGCCGAGTGAAGATCTGATCGGCGCCCCGCATCATCCGTATACGCAGGCGCTTATCCGCGCCATTCCGGATTTTGGCAGCGCCATGCCGCATAAAAGCCGCCTGAATACCCTGCCGGGGGCGATTCCGCTGCTGGAATCCCTGCCGATAGGCTGTCGTCTGGGGCCGCGGTGCCCCTATGCTCAGCGTAAATGTATCGAGACGCCGCGCCTGACCGGGGCTAAAAATCATCTTTACGCCTGTCATTTCCCGCTGAACATGGAGAGAGAGTGAAATGGTCGAAACCTTACTGGAAGTTCGCAACCTGAGTAAGACCTTTCGCTACCGCACGGGGCTGTTTCATCGTCAAACTGTCGACGCGGTGAAGCCGCTGAGCTTTACGCTGCGTGAAAAACAGACCCTGGCGATCATCGGCGAGAACGGTTCCGGGAAATCCACCCTGGCGAAAATGCTCGCCGGCATGGTTAAACCGACTGCAGGCGAGGTGTTGATTGACGACCATCCTCTGACGTTCGGCGATTACTCTTTCCGCAGCCAGCGCATCCGCATGATCTTTCAGGATCCGTCTACCTCGCTTAATCCGCGCCAGCGCATTTCGCAGATCCTCGATTTTCCGCTGCGTCTGAACACCGACCTGGAGCCAGAGGCGCGCCGTAAGCGCGTATTTGAAACCCTGCGTATGGTTGGCCTGTTACCGGATCACGAAAGCTACTACCCGCATATGCTGGCCCCCGGCCAGAAACAGCGTCTGGGTCTGGCGCGTGCACTGATTTTGCGGCCAAAAGTGATCATTGCGGATGAAGCGCTTGCCTCGCTGGATATGTCGATGCGCTCACAGCTGATTAACCTGATGCTGGAATTGCAGGAAAAACAGGGGATCTCGTATATCTACGTCACCCAACATCTGGGAATGATGAAGCACATCAGCGATCAGGTGATGGTCATGCACCAGGGTGAAGTTGTCGAGCGCGGCAGCACGGCGGATGTGATGGCCTCCCCGCTTCATGAGCTGACGAAACGACTGATTGCCGGGCATTTCGGTGAAGCATTAACCGCCGATGCATGGCGCAAAGACCGTTAAACAAACGTTGCACGGTTCAATAAGGGTTAAATAGCTTTTACACGCTGTTTAATCCTTTAATTTTTTCTTCTCCACGCCTGCTCCATATTCTAAGCAAAATAAATCAACAGTTCTTCTCCAGAATGTCCGGACATTACGGAGGAGAAGAAATGGACACCACCACTTACGTTCTAAAATATACCGAGTATCTCATCAGAAAATGCCGTTCATTTTTAATGACGGACCTGCACTTTCATACGGTGAGGCTTAAGAAAACATCCGGGAAAACCCCTGACATTCAATCACCCACGACGTTGAGTGAAAAAATATGTCATCGTCTGGTTTATGACCATAATAACCTCTACACGATGCTCGCCGATAAGCTCGCCGTTCGGGCATACGTTTCCTCCAGAACAAAGCGCGTGAAAACGGTGCCATTAATTGGCGTTTATTCCCGTCCGTCGCAGATTGATTTTTCAGTACTCCCTGATAAATTCGTCCTTAAGTGCAACCATGACAGCGGCAGCACAATAATATGCACAAACAAAGCGCAATTTAATGTCGGGGAAGCGTGTAAAAAACTGAGCCTCGCATTAAAGAAAAATTTGTACTACACCACGCGCGAATGGCAGTACAAAAACATTACCCCGAGTATTCTTTGCGAGCCGTTCGTCGATCTCTTCGATGATGCTGACAGAAATACAACGCCCGAAATGCTGAGGATCCATTGCTTTCACGGCGTTGCCCACTATGTTGAAGCGGATTTTACGGATGATAACGGCAACGGTTTTATCAACGTTTATGACAGGCACTGGAACTTACAACCCTTCCAGATGGAATATCCGAATACTTCAGCAGATCCAGGCGAACCGGTCTTGTTCCGACAGGCATTGCTGGCGTCCCAGGAGCTGGCGGATGGAATTGACTACTGCCGCGTTGACCTGATGCTAAAGAAAGATGAAATCTATTTCAGTGAAATAACCCTAAGCCCGAGACGCGGTAAACTGACGATTACCCCGCAGGAATGGGATGCTAAGTTAGGAAAAATATGGCATTTATCGCCGGCAGGCGCATTTGACCTGCCGCTGAAACTCACGAGTCGGGCCAGGTGAGCTTAAATATCGAGTGGTTTTGCGTCGATAAGGTATAGGTAACATCGCCACCATGAGCCAGCATGATGGCTTTTACCACCGACAAGCCCAAACCACAGCCTTCCGGGTTCACACGTCTGGCGCCATTATCGCGCTGAAAGGGCTGAAATAAGAAATCATGAAACTCTCTGGGGATGCCCGGTCCCCCGTCCTGAATAAGGATATAATTGCCTTTATCAGAAACGCCATTTTTCACGATGAGTTTGCGCGAGGTTGAATAGTGTAAGGCATTGTCAAATAAAACGGTCAGACACTGATTGATGCGTAACGGATCGAATACGCATTGCTGCTCCCTCAGTTCTGTATTGACGGTAAATGCCTTACGGTTGAACTCGGGCATGAATGTATCGAGTGCATTCTGTATTGTCCCTTTTAGATCCGTGCGGGACTGGTATAGCGTGTATCCCGCCCCGCCATCCGAACTGACAACCCGGAGATCTTCAATCAGACGGGTTAACCCTTCCGTCTGTTTGAGAAGATTATTAAACAGCACCGGGTCCGGGGTAAAAACACCGTCAACCAACCCCTGAAGCCGTCCGCGTAAAATCGTGACCGGCGTTCTCAGCTCATGCGCAATAGCGGCATTCCAGGATTTCCTCTGAATATCCAGCGTCTGTAACTTTTCAGCCATTTCATTGAAATCCATTACAAGGTGATTGATCTCACCCAGCCGGGAACTGGCGCAAAATGCCCTGGCGTCCAAATCGCCCTGAGAAATCTTTTTCAGGCTGGACGCTACCGCGTTTAGCGGGGTGAGTATTCGCGATGAAAGCTTGACCGTGAAAAAGAGGGCAATAATCATACTGATCGTAGTCGCGGTCCCAATCCATGCCCAGTCCCACATCGTCATCTGCTCGTCATCGCCCGCAGCAGGGCCGCCCGGGAGGTGATCCAGAATAAAGGAGTAAAAAAACCAGGAGCCGAGTATAGCGATGGCAATTATCGTAAACGTCAGCAACAGCATATACGTTAAGATCTGACGACTCAGGACAGACTCTCTGTTCATTTCTTTTCCCCAAGCCGGTAGCCCATGCCTCTGATGCTCTCGGGAACACCGTGAAGACCGGCAAGCTCCAGTTTTTTACGCAACTTGCTCATATGGCTGTCGACGGTTCTGTCGAGCGCGTCACCTTCCGGCAGACACGCGTTGAGTAACTCTTCGCGGGAACAGACCTTTCGCGGATATCGCATCAGCCAGGTAAGTAATTTAAATTCGGTCGTCGTTAATACCGGGGAGATAACCTCTTCGCCCACGGTGACTTCCACGTAGAAGTCATCCGGATAGACCGTAATAAAGGGCGTTCTGAGCGGTAGGGAACCCGCCTGCTGAAGCGCAGTTTTTGTTCTGCGCAGCACCGCCTCAACCCGTGCGACAACCTCAGAAGGGTTAAAGGGTTTGATCACGTAATCATCCGCGCCCAGCCTCAGCCCCATGAGCTTATCGACATCCTGATCGAGAGCGGAAACCATAATGACGGGGACAGAGCTTTCCTGACGAAGCGTGGTAAGTACGCTCCAGCCGTCACATACGGGCAGGTGAATGTCCAGCAATATGAGATCCGGTTTATGGAGGCGATTGAGCGTTATTGCCTGCTCGCCCTGCCTGGCTCTGAGCGTTTTCATTCCCGAACGCTCTAAGTAGCTCATCAGTATATCGGCGATTTCGTCTTCATCTTCAACAATAAGGATCAGCGTATTTTTGTGCATTTTATCTCCGTGGGTGAAATCCCTTTGAGCACGCTATCAGATATCTTTAGCACAATAAGACACAGCCTCCGCGAAAAAGTGCCGTGGTCACGAAAATTTCCCGGTTGATTTAAATGCCTGGTTATTTCTCCACACAGCCTACACATTCAGTCAATAAAGACTCGACAATGTCCGCTCATAATCGCTATTGAGGCATAACCCTTTGTGCATTGCGCGTTGCAAATTACCACTGTTTCTTAAAGATTTTATGAAGTTGGCTGAAATAATGAACATGGAACTTTCAAAATATTTCTCTCCTAAAAAACTGGGCATATATTCCCTGTTTCTGCTGCTGTCGTGGGGATTACTTTATACCTGGCTGGTGCTGGTGCACAAAATGGATGAAAAAGTCGCCTCGACGCTGCTCTCCTCACCCATTATCTATGGCTGCATCGCATTGTCGGTGGTCTCTCTGATAGTACAAAATAAAGCTGGCGCGTTGACTGAGCTGCTTGTCATCGCCTTCTGGCTAATAGTGATTTTTGTTTATCTCATTATTACGTTCACCGTGCTGTTAAACGCGATGCCCGATATCGAGGATCTGGTCTTTTACTACGAGTGTTATTTGATCATTTTTTTTGGCGGAGCACCGCTGTACCTCATTATGAGAATGATTTGAGCCGCTGCTCCACACGTCCTCCACAAACTGCCCATGTCCGCTAAACAGGCGCGCGGTAGAGTCTCTACCTCACTCTTTTGCAAAAAAATAACTCAATGCCTCATTTTTTTATCGAACGCCCCGTTTTCGCCTGGGTAGTGGCGCTTTTTATCGTTCTGGCGGGACTCCTGTCTATTCCCCGTTTACCGGTTGCGCAGTATCCGGCGGTGGCACCGCCGGGTATCATTATTTCCGTCAGTTACCCGGGGGCCAGCCCCGATATCATGAATACGTCGGTGGTGTCGTTAATCGAGCGCGAAATCTCTGGCGTAGATAATTTGCTCTACTTTGAATCATCCAGTGACACAACCGGTTCGGCATCGATTACCGTCACGTTTAAACCGGGCACGGACATCAAGCTGGCGCAGATGGACCTGCAGAATCAGATTAAGATCGTCGAGCCTCGTCTGCCTCAGGCGGTAAGACAAAACGGCATTAACGTCGAGGCCGCTAATTCTGGCTTTTTAATGATGGTGGGGCTGAAGTCCACGACGGGTCAATTTGAGGAAGCCGATTTAAGCGACTATTTTGCCAGAAACGTCAGTGACGAGCTTCGTCGCGTGCCCGGCGTAGGGAAAGTTCAGCTGTTTGGCGGCGAAAAAGCGCTGCGCATCTGGCTGGATCCCATGAAGCTCCATAGCTATGGGCTTTCGGTGAGCGATGTTCTTACCGCCGTTGGCCAGCAAAATGCCCTGGTTTCGCCCGGTAAAACGGGAGATGAGCCAGCATCTGAAGGACAAGCGGTAACGTATCCCATCACCGTAAAGGGACAACTCTCCTCGGTCGAGGCGTTCAGGAATATCACCCTGAAATCTGACGCATCCGGCGCCCGCCTGAAACTGTCCGACATTGCACGGATTGAATCTGGCCTGCAAAGCTACGCCTTTGGTATTCGCGAAAATGGCGTGCCCGCAACGGCGGCGGCAATTCAGCTTTCGCCAGGCGCCAACGCAATGAGTACGGCTTCAGGCATGCGCGCGCGCATCGACGAGCTTTCCCGGGTGTTACCCGACGGAATGGCGTTTACGGTTCCCTTCGATACCGCGCCGTTTGTGAAACTGTCTATCGTGAAGGTTGTTCAGACATTTGTGGAAGCGATGATCCTCGTCTTCCTGGTTATGCTGCTGTTTTTGCACAAGATACGCTGTACGCTTATCCCGGCGATTGTTGCTCCCGTCGCACTTCTTGGCACCTTCACGGTGATGCTGTTGAGCGGATACTCCATCAATATTCTGACGATGTTCGGCATGGTGCTGGCGATAGGGATTATCGTTGATGATGCCATCGTGGTCGTAGAAAACGTTGAACGGCTGATGGAGGAAAAAAGCCTGTCCCCGCGTGACGCCACGCGGCAAGCCATGCAGGAAATCACCCCGGCGATTATAGGGATCACGCTGGTGCTAACCGCCGTCTTTATCCCCATGGGGTTTGCCGAAGGATCCGTCGGGATTATCTACCGACAATTTTGTATTTCCATGGCGGTCTCCATACTGCTGTCCGCGTTTCTTGCCCTGACGCTGACGCCCGCCCTGTGCGCAACGTTACTCAAGCCGCACAAGGCAGGAGAGAGCGGAAGTGGACGGTTCGCGACCGGGTTTAACGCGCGCTTCCGTTCGCTCACCGTCTGCTACGAAGCCGGGCTGGGAGCCGTTCTGAAGCGAACCGGACGTATGCTGCTCCTGTACGTTGCGCTTTGTGCTGCGCTGTTTTTGGGATTGTCTTCGTTACCGTCGTCCTTTCTGCCGGAGGAAGATCAGGGCTACTTTATGTCCTCAATCCAGCTGCCTTCTGATGCCACGATGCAGCGCACCCTCAACGTGGTTAAAAAATTTGAAGAGGAAATTGCGGCCCGGCCGGATATTGAAAGCAACATTATGATTCTGGGGTTTGGGTTTTCAGGTTCAGGGCCGAATTCGGCTATGGCCTTCACCACGCTGAAGGACTGGAAAAACCGGCAGGGCTCGACGGCCCAGGATGAAGCCGACCATATACAGGCCAGCATGGCGAACGTCACTGATGCCGTCACGATGAGCTTGCTCCCTCCGGCCATTTCGGATATGGGCACTTCCTCGGGCTTCACCTGGTACGTGCAGGACAGCGCGGGACTGGGCTACGAGGCGTTAAAGCGCGCTGCCGACGCGCTGGTCCTGCAAGCCAATGAACGTCCTGAACTGAGTGACGTGTATATAGACGGTCTTCCGGAAGGAACAAGCCTCGCGCTCCAGGTGGACAGAGAAAAGGCGGAAGCGATGGGCGTCTCATTTGATGAAATCAACCAGACGCTCTCCGTCACCCTGGGCTCAAATTACGTCAATGACTATACGAATAGCGGCCGCGTTCAGCAGGTGATCATTCAGGCCGATGCGCCCTACCGAATGCAGCCTGAGCAGATACTGACGTTATCTGTGAAAAACCGGATGGGTCAGATGGTACCGGTATCGACGTTTGCCACGCTTTCCTGGAACGTTGCGCCGCAGCAGTTGACGCGTTACCAGGGATATTCTGCTATTCGCATTACCGGAAATGCGGCCTCGGGAGAGTCCAGCGGCACCGCAATGAAGGTTATGGAGAGTTTGTCCAGAGATTTACCTCAGGGCATGGCGGGCGAGTGGGCCGGGAGTTCATTGCAGGAGAGAAAATCGGAGTCTCAGCTTCCGGGCCTTATCGTCCTGTCGATACTTGTCGTATTTATGGTTCTCGCCGCGCTGTATGAGAGCTGGTCTATTCCTTTTGCGGTCATGCTGGTCGTTCCGCTGGGTCTTATCGGCGCGGTGATCGCGGTGTCTGTTACCGGCATGACGAATGACGTTTTCTTCAAGGTCGGCCTGATTACGCTTATCGGCCTGTCGGCCAAGAACGCCATTTTGATTGTTGAATTTGCCAGGCAGCTCCATCGCCAGGGGCAGCCCCTGCTGGCGGCAACCGTTCATGCCGCCAGCCAGCGCCTGCGCCCCATTCTGATGACATCGTTAGCCTTCACCTTAGGGGTTGTTCCCTTGATGCTGGCCAGCGGTGCGAGCGACAGTACGCAGCATGCCATCGGTACCGGCGTATTTGGCGGCATGATTAGCGGTACGCTTCTCGCGATCTTCTTCGTACCGGTTTTCTTTATCGTCATTGCGCGTTTTGTCGACAACATCAGGAAAGCGTGAAACCCCTGGTGGAATCGCGCTCCTTCTCTGGTTGGATGAGGCGAAGCTGTTGCCGGGTGATATACTGGACGAATGCTGAAATTTTGAGCCCCCGCGAGTCCGCGGTGCATTCTTCGGGGCAGGCGTCTTCGGAGAAGTGCGAGAAATATCGTGACACAAGGGGCTGTGAGTGGGCTATAATTTCGAGCTAATTTCGAATGATTTTGAAATACTGCCTGTAACGCTATGAATTACAAGGCAAAATAAGCAATGAATATAAGGATTAAAGCTATGGGTTTTCTTTCCGGTAAGCGCATTCTGGTAACTGGCGTTGCCAGCAAACTGTCCATCGCATACGGCATCGCACAGGCAATGCATCGCGAAGGCGCTGAGCTGGCGTTCACCTACCAGAACGACAAGCTGAAAGGCCGTGTTGAAGAGTTTGCCGCGCAGCTGGGTTCCAGCATTGTTCTGGAATGTGACGTTGCACAAGACGAAAGCATCGACGGCATGTTTGCTGAACTGGCAAAAGCATGGCCGAAATTCGACGGTTTCGTTCACTCCATTGGCTTCGCTCCTGGCGACCAGCTGGACGGCGACTACGTGAACGCGGTTACCCGTGATGGCTTCAAAATCGCTCACGACATCAGCTCCTACAGCTTCGTGGCGATGGCGAAATCCTGCCGCGCGATGCTGAACCCGGGCGCAGCCCTGCTGACCCTGTCCTACCTGGGCGCTGAACGTGCTATCCCTAACTACAACGTTATGGGTCTGGCTAAAGCGTCTCTGGAAGCAAACGTACGCTACATGGCGAACGCAATGGGTCCTGAAGGCGTGCGCGTTAACGCCATCTCTGCAGGTCCTATCCGCACCCTGGCCGCTTCCGGTATTAAAGATTTCCGTAAAATGCTGGCACACTGCGAAGCGGTTACCCCGATTCGTCGTACCGTTACCATTGAAGATGTGGGTAACTCTGCAGCATTCCTGTGCTCTGACCTTTCCGCTGGTATCTCCGGCGAAGTGGTTCACGTTGACGGCGGCTTCAACATCGCTGCAATGAACGAGCTGGAAATTAAATAAGCTGTGGCTCTCTTCCCGCCCGGGAAGAGAGTTTTCCCCCCGCGCCACCCCTTCGTTATTCCGTTCTGCTATTTGTTATCACCTAACAATATTTTTCCCTTTATCTGCCTTACGCCAGGATATTGATCGCCATTTTGAGATCAAGGAACGCACATGGAACAACGCCGTTTTTCCGGCAAAGGCCACTGGTATCACGAAACCCAGTCGAACCACGCGCAGACGGATGTTCTGCCTCTGGTGCCCGAAGCCGCTAACGTCGACGATCGTTTTTTGCTCGATTTAGCCTTGCCTGATGAGATTGTCGCCGCCTGTTCTGGCTGGTTTACCCCTGCCAGAGACTTATGCCACCAGCTGTTTCCGCTCTCGATTCCCGTGAACCGCCTGCATACGCTCAGCGCCTACGATCGACTCAGTACCGCGTTAACGGTCGCACAGGCCTGTGGCGTTCAGCGGCTCTGTAACCATTACGCCGCCCTCCTCGCCCCGCTTCCAGGCCCGGACTCCTCCCGCGAAAGTAACCGACGTCTGGCGCAAATTACGCAGTATGCTCGCCAGCTCGCCAGCTCCCCTGATGTCATTGATGATAAAGCGCAGAACCAGCTTGATGAGGTGGGCCTGTCAACGTATGACATCGTGGTGATAAACCAGATTATCGGGTTTATCGGATTTCAGGCGCGCGTCGTCGCGATTTTTCAGGCGCTGTTGGGACAGCCTGTTCGCTGGCTGCCAGGCCATCATATTCAGCCGCACACGCTGCCTACGCGCCACGCCGCGTGGGTGCCGCTTTTGCCCGTCGTCGAGCTGCGCTATGCGAGTGCGCATCAGCTTGAGTCGCTGTCTCGCTGGCAGGCAGAACCCGCGCTGGAGGCGCTGACGCCGGTCCTTTGCCACGAGCCGTCGCTGCTCGACCTGACCGGAGAGATCCTGTTAAACAGCCGTGAAGAGATCCCGCTGACGTCCCCCGCACTTTCGGCTGCTGTTGAACTGCTGACACGCTCTCCGGACCGCTTCAGCGCCGCGCAGTTTACCCCTCTCACGGATCAAGGACTCTCCGGCGAACATGCCATCACGCTGCTTACCCAGAGTGCGTTTGACGGCTGGCTCAATCGTCTGAAAGTCGCGTTTGGTAAAGAGGAATAACCATACTAATTACCCAAAGACCGCTTGCTGAGACAGTGAGAATCGCGTAAAACTGTCAGCCGCTCAATGGCTACGAAAATAGAACATTATGTTTCAGGACAACCCGCTGCTAGCGCAGCTTAAACAGCAACTGCATTCCCAGACGCCGCGTGCAGAAGGGGTCGTAAAAGCCACGGAAAAGGGCTTTGGCTTCCTTGAGGTTGACGCGCAGAAAAGCTACTTCATTCCGCCACCGCAGATGAAGAAAGTGATGCATGGCGATCGCGTCATGGCCGTCATTCATACCGAGAAGGACCGAGAGTCTGCCGAGCCGGAAGAACTGATCGAGCCGTTCCTGACCCGTTTTGTGGGTAAGGTGCAGGGAAAAAACGATCGTCTTTCTATCGTGCCGGATCATCCCCTGCTGAAAGATGCCATTCCCTGCCGCGCCGCCCGTGGCGTTGAGCATGATTTTAAAGAGGGTGACTGGGCCGTAGCAGAAATGCGCCGTCATCCTCTGAAAGGCGATCGCGGTTTTTATGCCGAGTTGACCCAGTTCATCACCTTTGGCGCCGACCATTTCGTACCATGGTGGGTCACGCTGGCACGCCATAATCTTGAAAAAGAAGCGCCGAACGGCGTCGCGACTGAGATGCAGGACGAAGGTCTGACGCGCCGCGATCTCACCGCGCTGGAGTTTGTCACCATCGACAGCGCCAGCACAGAAGATATGGATGACGCGCTGTACGCTGAAGAGAGCGCCGACGGCAAACTGCATCTGACCGTGGCCATTGCCGATCCAACCGCCTGGATTGCCGAAGGCAGCAAGCTGGATGACGCGGCGAAAATCCGTGCCTTCACCAACTACCTGCCGGGCTTCAACATTCCGATGCTGCCGCGCGAATTGTCAGACGACCTCTGCTCGCTGCGTCCAAATGAAGTGCGCCCGGTGCTTGCCTGCCGCATGACCATCGCCGCAGATGGCACGATTGAAGACGATATCGAGTTCTTTGCCGCCACTATCGAATCGAAAGCCAAGCTGGCCTACGATAACGTCTCCGACTGGCTCGAAAATACCGGTAGCTGGAAACCTGAATCCGACGCCATTGCCGCGCAAATCCGTCTGCTGCATCGCATCTGCCTGAACCGCGGCGAGTGGCGTAAAACCCATGCGCTGGTGTTCAAAGACCGCCCGGACTATCGCTTTGTGCTGGGCGAGAAAGGCGAAGTGCTGGACATCGTGGCCGAACCGCGACGCATTGCGAACCGCATCGTTGAAGAGGCGATGATTTCCGCCAACATCTGTGCCGCACGCGTGCTGCGCGACAGGCTGGGCTTTGGCATTTACAACGTCCACACCGGGTTTGATCCGGCGAATACCGAAGCGCTGGCGGCCCTGCTGAAGAATCACGATGTGCACGTCGATCCGGAAGAAGTGCTGACGCTGCCGGGCTTCTGCAACCTTCGCCGCGAACTGGACGCGCAGCCGTCGGGCTTCCTGGACAGCCGCATTCGCCGCTTCCAGTCCTTCGCTGAAATCAGCACCGAGCCGGGCCCGCACTTTGGTCTTGGCCTCGAAGCTTACGCCACCTGGACATCGCCAATCCGTAAGTATGGCGATATGGTTAACCACCGTCTGCTGAAAGCGATTATCAAAGGTGAAACCATTGCCCGTCCGCAGGAGGACACCACGCTGCAGATGGCCGATCGCCGCCGTCTGAACCGCATGGCAGAACGTGACGTTGGAGACTGGCTGTACGCACGCTTCCTGCAGGATAAAGCCGGTACGGATACCCGTTTCGCCGCAGAGATCATCGATATCAGCCGCGGGGGCATGCGCGTCCGCCTGGTCGATAACGGTGCTGTCGCGTTTATTCCTGCGCCGTTCCTGCACACGGTTCGTGACGAAATGGTCTGTAGCCAGGAAAACGGTACCGTGCAAATTAAAGGTGAAACAGTTTACAAAGTCACCGACGTGATTGACGTCACTATCGCCGAAGTTCGCATGGAAACCCGCAGTATTATCGCGCGTCCTGTCGCCTGATAACCGGTTCAATTGTCGGCCATTTCCTTTCCGGAAGGGCCGACAATTTTTCTTTTTATCCCCGCCACAAAATCATTATTTTTCCTTACTATTTTCAGCATCCCTTCGCCCAAACCCGCCATAATTATCTACAGTAAAAGAGTGTTGTTATATTCGGTTACGTGAATTTTTATACGCTCAGTATCCTTTTTAACCTGTCTCGTTTTATTATAAGAAAACAGGGAAAAACAATAAGTTCACTTCGGTTTTGCCGCTGTTTCTCAACGGAAAAGTCGACAGCAAATGAATAATTTGTGCGCTAATGAAAGCTGCGGGAGAAAACATGATGGACGATCTGGAGCAGAATTTGCTGTTTCGCTACATGGGAACTCACAGCCCGTGGTGGCGCTTGTCAGCCGACAGCAACGCTCTGCACCTTTCCACCAGCGAAAATGCCGATGTCACTCAGGTCGTGGCGCTGGACGATGAACAGGCCGATCTCATCCGTCATTTAACCGTTATTACCTCCAGCATTTCAATGTCGCTCTCCCTGTACGGGGAAGATGTTCCGGTTCATCTTGTGGGCCGTAAAATTACCCGTAACGAGTGGGCCGGAACCGCTTCCGCCTGGAACGATACGCCCTCCGTGGCGCGCGATCTGGCCCAGGGGCTCTCATTCGCGGAACAGGTTGTCTCAGAGGCCAACTCCGTCATTGTTATTCTCGATCGGCACGGCAATATCCAGCGTTTTAACCGGCTTAGCGAAGAGTACACCGGCCTGAAAGAGCAGGAAGTCATTGGCCAGAACGTGTTTAAGCTGTTTATGAGCCGCAGCGAAGCGGCCGCTTCAAAGCGCAATATCACCGGTTTTTTTCGCAACGGCAGCTCCTACGAAGTCGAACGCTGGATAAAAACGCGTAAAGGGCAGCGGCTGTTTCTGTTCAGAAACAAATTCGTGCACAGCGGCAGCGGTAAAAATGAAATTTTCCTTATCTGTTCCGGGACCGATATTACCGAGGAGCGCCGCGCACAGGAGCGGCTGCGCGTGCTGGCCAATACCGATACCATCACCGGCCTGCCAAACCGCAATGCGATCCACGACCTGATTTCTGACGCCATCGACAACCGCGGCGACACGCAGGTGGGCGTGGTGTATCTCGATCTGGATAATTTTAAAAAGGTCAACGACGCTTACGGTCATATGTTTGGCGATCAGCTGTTACAGGCCGTCGCCCTCGCCATTTTAAGCTGTCTGGACGAGGAGCAGGTGCTGGCGCGACTTGGCGGTGATGAGTTTATCGTCATGGCCACCAATACCTCGCAGGGCTCTCTGGAGGCGATGGCGTCGCGCATTTTAACCCGTCTGCGTCAGCCGTTCCGAATCGGGCTGATTGAGATTTATACCGGCTGCTCCCTGGGTATCGCCCTCGCCCCGCAGCATGGGAACGACCGGGAAAGCGTCATTCGTAACGCCGATACCGCCATGTACACCGCCAAAGAGAACGGTCGGGGCAAGTTCTGCGTCTTCTCCCCCGAGATGAACCAGCGCGTATTTGAGTATCTCTGGCTGGATACCAACCTGCGTAAGGCCCTGGATAACGATCAGCTTCTGATCCACTATCAGCCGAAAATAACCTGGCGCGGGGAAGTCAGAAGCCTCGAAGCGCTGGTCCGCTGGCAATCGCCAGAGCGCGGTTTGATTCCGCCGCTGGAGTTTATCTCTTATGCCGAGGAGTCGGGGTTGATTGTGCCCCTGGGCCGCTGGGTGATGCTCGACGTGGTTCGCCAGGTGGCGAAATGGCGCGATAAGGGAATAAACCTGCGCGTGGCGGTGAACGTCTCTGCGCGCCAGCTGGCCGACCAGACCATCTTCAGTGACTTAAAGCAGGCGCTGAAGGATCTGAATTTTGAATACTGCCCTGTCGACGTCGAATTAACCGAAAGCTGCCTTATTGAGAACGAAGAGCTGGCGCTGTCCGTGATCCAGCAGTTCAGCCGACTCGGGGCGCAAATTCATCTGGATGATTTTGGCACCGGCTACTCTTCCCTTTCGCAGCTGGCCCGCTTCCCTATCGACGCCATTAAACTCGATCAGTCTTTTGTCAGGGATATTCATAAGCAGTCCATCTCTCAGTCTCTGGTGCGCGCTATCGTCGCGGTGGCGCAGGCGTTAAATCTGCAGGTGATTGCCGAAGGTGTGGAAAGTGCAAAAGAAGACGCCTTTCTCACCAAGAACGGCGTCAACGAACGGCAGGGTTTTCTGTTTGCTAAGCCGATGCCCGCTGCCGCATTCGAGCGATGGCTAAAACGATATCAAGCGCGAAATCAACGTTAACTGGCTTTACGCAAGCCCGCCGCATGATGGCGGTTTTGCAGCGTGACCAGACGCTCCATGTAGGCGATATCTTTCGGCTCCAGGCAGAAAGCGGCATCTACCCAGTCTTCCGTGATGTCCATCAGTTCACTGCGGGGCAATTGCAGAACGCGCGTACGGGCGCGCAGCATCGCCCTTACGCCATTCAGTTTTGGCCGCAGCGTATCGATGAAGGTTCGGGTGGAGACATAGCTTTGTCCGGGCTCAAACAGGACATCCACCAGCCCGTGCTGTTCGTACCATTCAGCCGTATGGGATTCCCCTTTGTAGATGAGTTCCTCCGCCAGTTTCATGCCTGAACGGCGTGCAACCAGGGAATATCCCCCCATACCCGGAAACAGGTTGAAGGCAATCTCCGGGAAACCCAGACGGGCATCGCGCTGAGCCAGGACGAAATGGTGCGCCAGAGCGGCCTCAAACCCGCCTCCTAACGCACTGCCTTCGACCATCGCCAGAGAGATGGCCCCCGTATCAAACCCCCGTGAGGCCGCATGGACGCAATCAACGCAGGCGCGAGCGTACGCCCGTAACGCTTCCCGACGTCCGTTCTGAATGCACTCAACGAAGAACTGTAAATCACCGCCCACATTGTACATTTCAGGAACCAGCGAACCGGTTACCCAAAAATCAACCGCAAAACCAGACTGGCGTACCAGCCATGAAAAGTTCATGATCTCCTCAATTAACGCATGGTTAAAGCAAGGGCGTGGCTGAGCCCGCAGCATCATCCAGACCGTGTGACGCTCCGCCTCGTAATACCCAGACATCTGCGTGAACCGTTCAGTATCGGTAAACAGTGTGCAGGTAGGCTGATTGATAACTGTCATAGTCTAATTCCTCTTATAAAAAAGCGCCTTGCGCGCAGTTTTAGACTAATCCACTCAATAAGCCCGCTGCATGAGGGGGAATAAATTTATCACTTACGTTTATGTAATTTAGTTATTGCATTTTTTCCCTTCTCTTTTGATCCTAATTTCTGCATCATTGAAAATATTAACTTTTCGCGCCTGGGGTGAGATTATGTCGACTATTGACGCACAAGCTGTAGCACAACGAATTGATACCGTGCTGGATATCCTGGTGGCGGGCGATTATCACTCTGCTATCCGTAATCTCGAGATCCTGAAGTCTGAACTTCTTGCTCAGAATGGTGCTGACAATGCGCCTGAAAACAGACAGCCAAAAGCGCCGTGGGAAGTTTAACCCCACCGTCTCCGACCTCGTTTCGCTTTATTAAATGGATGCTATGAATTCCCGACAACAACTCATTTTGCAGATGGTCATCGATCAGGGACGCGTAAGCGTAGTCGATCTCGCTAAAACCACCGGCGTGTCTGAAGTCACAATCCGTCAGGATCTTAATCTGCTGGAAAAACAGAGCTACCTGCGTCGCGCGCACGGATATGCTGTCCCGCTGGACAGCGATGACGTTGAGACGCGCATGATGAATAACTACGCGCTCAAACGTGAACTGGCGGAGTTTGCCGCGTCCCTGGTGAACAACGGCGAGACCGTCTTTATTGAAAACGGCAGCAGTAATGCCCTTCTGGCGCGCACGCTTGCCGATCAAAAGGACGTTACTATCATCACCGTCAGCAGCTATATCGCGCATTTGCTCAAAGAGACGCGCTGCGAGGTGATTCTGCTCGGCGGTATTTACCAGAAAAAAAGTGAAAGCATGGTAGGCCCGCTGACCCGTCAGTATGTCCAGCAGGTTCATTTCAGCAAGGCCTTCATCGGAATTGACGGCTGGCAGCCGGAGACGGGTTTTACCGGCCGGGATATGATGCGCTCTGACGTCGTGAATGCCGTGCTGGAAAAAGAGTGTGAAGCCATTGTGCTCACCGACAGTTCTAAATTTGGCGCCGTTCACCCTTATACGATGGGCCCCGTTTCACGCTTTAGCCGCGTGATTACCGACGAAAGATTGAGCGACGCGCACCGTAATAAGCTGGAAGATGACGGACTGATCGTCAATATTATTAAAACGACCGCCTGAGTCCCCTCCGCGCCCGAATTTCGGGCGCACACGCCCTTCTTTCTCTGAGATGATTCCTGGTACTTCTTTAAGAGTTTTTACCTGTTTAACCTGCATTAAAGTCGTAAAATTAATGTTAGCGATATAACAGGAAGTGACTATCACCTGCGTGATTACGTAACGCCTGCGCGACCAGCTTTCACGGAGAACAGAATTAAGTATTCGATTCGTCTATACTTAACGTGTACATCTTTCCGTGAATCGATAATTCAGGAGAAAGTATTATGACCTTAACCAGCAAAAAATTAGCCGCCGCTGTTCTGGCAATCACTGTAGCAATGTCCCTGAGCGCGTGCTCTAACTGGTCTAAACGTGACCGTAACACCGCTATTGGTGCCGGTGCCGGTGCTCTCGGTGGTGCAGTATTAACGGATGGTAGTACGCTGGGTACATTAGGTGGCGCTGCTGTCGGTGGTATTATCGGTCACCAGGTTGGCAAATAATTATTATCTAAGCCTTCCCCGGTATTGCGATATTTGAACGCATTTCAGGTCTGACATACGCACGTATATTACACGAGCCACGGCATTTGCCGTGGCTCATTTATTTTAGCCGCCTGCCAGTTTGACTTTCATCCCTTTGGCTTCCAGCAGAGATTTTATTAAATCGCGCTTATCGCCCTGGATTTCAATAATACCGTCTTTCACGGCACCGCCGCAGCCACATTTCTTTTTCAACTCGGCCGCCAGCTTTGTCAGTTCAGCATCATCCAGGTCAATGCCGGAGATAAGGCAAACCCCTTTTCCTTTTCGCCCGCTGGTCTGGCGCTGGATCCGAACGATGCCGTCTCCCTTAGGACGTTCCACTTTCGCTTTCGGTTCGTCTATACGCCCGCTATCGGTTGAATAGACCAGACGGCTGTTGGAATCGGTCATTACGCCCCCTTTTTCAGCGATGCGTTGATAGCCTTAAGCGTCTCAGCCGGATTCGCAGACTGCGTCACCGGACGCCCGATGACCATGTAGTCAACGCCAGCAGCCAGCGCCTGCTCAGGCGTCATAATGCGGCGCTGATCGCCCACGTCGCTGCCTGCAGGGCGGATCCCCGGCGTGACCAGTTTAAAATCTTTCCCTAGCTCTGACTTAAAGCGTACCGCTTCCTGCGCGGAGCAAACAACGCCATCCAGGCCGCAATGCTGCGTCAGACGCGCGAGACGTTCGGCATGCTCGGCGGGTGACAACGTCACGCCCAGTTCGCGTAAATCGTTTTCGTCCATACTGGTCAGCACGGTGACCGCAATCAGCAACGGCGCATCTTTACCGAACGGCAGGAGCGCCTCGCGGGCGGCCGTCATCATTCTGGCCCCACCCGATGCATGGACGTTGACCATCCATACGCCCAGCTCTGCGGCTGCGGCAACGGCGTGAGCCGTGGTATTCGGGATATCGTGGAATTTGAGATCGAGGAAAACGTCAAAGCCGCGCTGCTGCAGATCGCGAACGATTTGCGGTCCAAACAGCGTGAACATCTCTTTGCCAACTTTCAGACGGCAGTCGCGAGGGTCAATGCCGTCGACAAACGCCAGTGCGGCGTCACGCTTATTGTAATCAAGCGCAACAACAACAGGAGAATCCGTAATTACGCGGGAAGTGGAGGATGTAACAGACGTCATGACCAGCCCTTTTCGTCTATGGGCGCGCAGCGGCGCGGAACAGATAAACGGCCAGCATTCTACCTGCCGACGCCGCAAATTGACAGGATCCATTTACGCGCCTGCCAGGCCAGCAAACCGCACGATGCACGGCGTGTGGTAAAAGCTATCAGTATGTTGTAACTAAAATGAAGTGTTTTAAAAAATTACTGCCCGTCCAGGCCACGAATTGGCTTGATGGTGGACCAGGCGCGGCAGGAAGGACAGTGCCAGTAGAGCGTATACGCGGTAAAACCACACTTCTGGCAGCGATAGCGCGGCTTGCTGCGCACCTGCTCGCCAACCATGTCGCGCAGCACCATCAGGCTCTCTTTGGCGCGCCCTTCTTCAGCATCGTTCAGGTGGTAGTCCATCAGCTTATGGAACACCCGCATGGTCGGATGACGCTGCAGCTGACGCGTAATATAAACCTGCGCGGTGTCGCTTCCCTCATACTGTTCAACAACGTCTGAGAGCATCAGCTCAGCGGTGGCACCGGTATTTTCTTCCACGCAACGACGCAGGAATGCTACCCACTCTTCCTGCTTGTCCAGCTGTTGATAGCAGGTTTGCAGCATTTCCAGCGTTTCACTGACCAGCTCTTTGTCCTGGTCGATAACCCGCAGCAGGCTTTCAACGGCTTTGGCGTAGTCGCCACTCGCCATAAAGACGCGCCCCATCATGATGGAGATTCGCGCGCTGTTGCGGTCCGCGGCGGCGCCTTTCTTCAGCAGCGCCATGGCTTTATCCATGTCGTCGTTGCCCATCTGCTGAAGCGCAAGCTCACAGTAGAAATGGGCTATCTCAACGCGCTGCTTATCTTTACCCAGCTTCACCAGACGTTCGGCGGTATCAATGGCTTTCTGCCAGTCGCTGGTGGCCTGATAAATCTGCAGGAGCTGCTGCAGCGCGCCGATGCGGAAATCTGTTTCGTCCACCAGCTGCGCGAACATATCTTCTGCGCGATCGTACAACCCTGCGGCCATGTAATCTCGCCCCAGCTGTTGTACCGCAAGGAGACGTTGATCGTAGGTCAGCGAAGCGCTTTCCATCAGGGTCTGGTGAATACGAATGGCGCGATCGACCTCGCCGCGCGAGCGGAACAGGTTACCCAGTGTGAGATGCGCTTCAACCGTCCCCGTATCCTCTTTAAGCATATCGAGGAACAGGTCTACCGCTTTGTCCTGCTGATTGCTCAGGAGGAAGTTCACCCCCGCAACGTAGTCGCGGGAGAGCCGGTTGGCCTCATCCTGTTTTGTTTGTTGCGCACTTCTGCGGCCCATATACCAGCCATAGGCTGCGGCTACAGGCAAAAGCAGAAACAACAACTCCAGCATAGTCAATTATTCCTTCACGACCGGCACACCAGAGCTTTCCGGGATGTCAGACGCAGGGGCAATGTTATTTTCGAGTCGCTTAATTTTACGTTCAGCGCGCGCAAGAGAAACACGGACTTTCAGCCAGAACAGACCGCAAACCAGCCAGCCAATGGCAAAGCCGGCAGCAAATAAGACCGCCAGCAGGCTGGAGACGCTATACTCACCCTGAGCCAGCAGATAGTTAAACGTCACCTGCTGATCGTTTTGTGCACCCAACGTGACTGAAATGACAAAAATCGCCAATACCAGTAAGAAAATGAGTAAATATTTCACATTACTTCCCGTTATGTGGTTCAAGCGAATAAAGTGTGTTCAACTCACCGCAATCAGCCTTATAAACTACCATTTTAGCGACGAGCGCGAAACGGAAAAAGTGACGCGCCGGTCATGGATCTATGGGCAAAATACGGAATATCAACCGTCAGGCGTCGGTTTGGTCCCTTTCGGCTATTTCTTCTTTCTCTTCCGGCGGTGGCGTTAGCGAGCCGCAGAATCGTTCAGCAAGCCAGGTGGCCAGCGTCACCAGCAGCCATGAGATCAGCGTGGCGACCACCAGATCCCGCGGCCAGTGCATCCCCAGCAGCAAGCGGCTACCCATTACCCCTGTCGCCCAAACCAGTAACACCGCGATGGTGATCGTGCGACGCCTCGGCCAAAGCAGCCCAACCCCCAGCAGCGCCCAGCTGGCCGCAAACATGGTATGACCGGAAGGAAACGCAAACCCGGTCTCTTTCTGCCAGTGTTTACGCAGGAATTTTGGTATATCTTCCTGTTCCGCAAGCTGTTCTTTCACCAGCGCGCCGCGATCTTTACGCTTTAAAGTGTAGAACTCATCCACCGGAACATGGTGTGCTTTTTCCAGCCAGACGACAAAAGGACGCGGCTCCTGAACGTTGTCTTTCACCCATGACTTCAGGCCCTGACCAATAACGATTGCCCCACCGAGGATAGCAAAGAGCATCAGCGCCGCACGCAGTCGAAAGCGCAGGCACCACAGAAACCAGCCGCAGAGGATGACGTGGGTAATAATGCCCCAGGGCTGGGTGACCGTTTCCGTAACCCAGTACAATGTTTTAAGCCACGTAGCATTCTGCCCGGGCTGCCACATCCAGCCTGAAAGCCATACGGCCAGGGGCATAATCAGTAAAATGGCCGCACCTGCTGCCGTACGTCTGGCGATTGAAAGCATGTCTTCTCCTTTTTCGCTAAGCGTCACAATCATAACTGAAATTAATCCTCCGGGTGGAGATGTCGGATCGTGCGTTTAACGTTCATATAGCATGGTGCCGATTAGGCGAACCTGCTGAGCTTGTGGCAAAATGAACTGATACAGAAAGCAAAACAGGGCAAAGGCACGAAACGTGTCAGCCTACTCTGGAGAATCACATGCAGCTTAAACGTGTGGCAGAGGCCAAACTGCCAACCCCATGGGGCGATTTCCTGATGGTGGGTTTTGAAGAACTGGCAACCGGACAAGATCATGTCGCGCTGGTGTATGGCGACATTTCAGGGCAGACGCCGGTGCTGTCCCGCGTCCATTCAGAGTGTCTTA
This sequence comes from Enterobacter sp. 120016, assembly GCF_018383635.1. Classification (NCBI taxonomy): domain Bacteria; kingdom Pseudomonadati; phylum Pseudomonadota; class Gammaproteobacteria; order Enterobacterales; family Enterobacteriaceae; genus Enterobacter; species Enterobacter sp. 120016. The sequence goes on from NZ_JAHAWC010000001.1 coordinate 393,091, forward strand.
CCGGCGACGCGCTGTTCAGCCTGCGCTGTGATTGTGGTTTCCAGCTGGAAGCCGCCCTGTCTCATATTGCAGAAGAAGGCCGCGGTGCGCTGCTTTATCACCGTCAGGAAGGCCGTAATATTGGTCTGCTGAATAAAATCCGCGCCTACGCGCTTCAGGACCAGGGCTACGATACGGTTGAAGCAAACCATCAGCTCGGCTTTGCCGCTGACGAACGCGACTTCACCCTGTGCGCCGATATGTTCAAGCTGCTGGGCGTGGACGAAGTTCGTCTGCTGACCAATAACCCGAAAAAAGTGGAGATCCTGACCGAAGCGGGGATCAACATCGTCGAGCGTGTACCGCTGATTGTCGGCCGTAACCCGAAAAACGCCCACTACCTGGATACCAAAGCCGCCAAGATGGGCCATCTGCTGAAAGAGTGATGCTAAAAGCCCGGCACGCGTGCCGGGCTTGTTTCATCAGTCCAGCATCTTACGAATCACATAATGTAAAATGCCGTCGTTCTGGTAATAGGTCAGCTCGGTTGCCGTATCAATACGACACCGGCAGTCCAGCACCTCGGTTTTCCCGTCTGCCCGCGTTAACTTCACCGGCACCGTTTTACCCGGCTGCAGGTTTTGCAGACCGCTAATCTCAATCTGCTCTTCCCCGGTCAGCCCCAGCGTTTTACGCGTCACGCCCTGCGGGAACTCGAGCGGCAGGATCCCCATACCGATCAGATTCGAGCGGTGAATACGTTCGAACGATTCGGCGATAACCACGCGAACGCCAAGCAGACGCGGACCTTTCGCCGCCCAGTCGCGGCTGGAGCCGGAACCATACTCTTTCCCGGCGATCACCGCCAGCGGCGTACCTGCCTGTTGATATTTGACCGCCGCATCATAAATCGAAACGACTTCCGTTCCCGGCAGATGGCGCGTCATGCCCCCTTCTACGCCCGGCACCATTTCGTTACGAATGCGGATGTTGGCAAAGGTCCCGCGCATCATGACTTCATGATTGCCGCGACGCGATCCGTAGGAGTTAAAATCACGACGTTCGACGCCCCGGCTTTGCAGATAACGACCCGCCGGGCTATCGGCTTTGATACTCCCCGCCGGAGAGATGTGGTCAGTTGTAACAGAATCCCCCAGCATCGCCAGTATGCGCGCGCCGTGGATATCCTTAAGCGGTGCCGGCTCGGCCAGCATCTCGTCAAAGAACGGCGACAGACGAATATAGGTCGAGTCATCCTGCCAGTCATAGGTATCTGAGCCAATAACGTTAATGGTTTTCCATTCCGGCGTGCCTTCAAAGACCTCCGCATACTCTTTGCGGAACATCTCGGTTGAGACCTTTTCAACGGCCAGCGCGATTTCACGCGAAGATGGCCAGATATCTTTCAGGTAGACAGGGTCATTCTTGCGATCGTGGCCAATCGGGTCGGTCACCAGGTTGATATTCATGTTCCCTGCCAGGGCATAAGCGACCACCAGCGGCGGCGAGGCCAGCCAGTTGGTTTTCACCAGCGGGTGAATACGCCCTTCAAAGTTACGGTTGCCGGACAGGACCGCGCCTACCGTCAGGTCGCCCTGCTTGATCGCCGTTTCAATAGGTTCAGGCAGCGGGCCGGAGTTACCAATACAGGTTGTACAGCCGTAGCCCACGAGGTTAAAGCCCAGTTCGTCAAGGTACGGCGTCAGTTTGGCCTGCGCCAGGTAATCCGACACCACTTTGGAACCCGGCGCCAGCGAGGCTTTGACCCATGGCTGAGGTTTTAGCCCAAGCTCTACCGCCTTTTTCGCCAACAGACCGGCCGCCATTAATACGCTGGGGTTCGAGGTGTTGGTGCAGGAGGTAATAGCGGCAATAACCACCGCGCCATCCGGGAGCTGATACTGATGTCCGTTCAGAACATAATCGACCGGACGATGGTCTTTCTGCGCCACGTTCACTTCCAGCGCATTGCTGGCGGCAAAGGCTTTTGGCACGTCACTCAGCGCAACCCTATCCTGCGGACGTTTCGGTCCGGCGAGGCTCGCCTCGACGCTCCCCATATCGAGTTCAAGCGTGCTGGTGAAGACCGGTTCATCGCCCGGGTTTCGCCACATGCCCTGCGCTTTGGTATAGGCCTCCACCAGCGCGACCTGCTCTTCGCTACGTCCGCTAAGGCGCATATATTCCAGCGTGACATCATCAATGGGGAAAAAGCCGCAGGTTGCGCCGTATTCCGGCGCCATATTAGCAATGGTGGCGCGGTCGGCCAGCGGCAGCGAATCCAGTCCGTCTCCGTAGAATTCGACAAACTTGCCTACCACACCATGCTTACGCAGCATCTGGGTGACGGTGAGCACCAGATCGGTGGCGGTAATGCCTTCAGACAGCCTGCCGGTGAGCTTGAAGCCCACCACGTCAGGGATAAGCATGGACACCGGCTGGCCGAGCATGGCCGCTTCCGCTTCGATACCCCCGACGCCCCAGCCGAGCACGCCCAGGCCGTTGATCATGGTGGTATGGGAGTCCGTGCCCACCAGCGTGTCCGGATAGGCGACCCACTCTTTATCCTGCAATTCACTCCAGACGGCTTTACCCAGATATTCAAGGTTAACCTGGTGGCAAATACCGGTACCCGGCGGGACTACGCTAAACCGGCTGAACGCCTGCTGCCCCCACTTCAGGAACACGTAGCGCTCGTGGTTGCGCTCCATCTCCAGACGCACGTTCTCGCCAAAGGCGTCGTCATCACCAAAGCGGTCAACTGTTACGGAGTGGTCAATGACGAGGTCAACGGGGGAAAGCGGATTCACTTTTGCCGTATCTCCGCCGAGACGCTTAACGGCCTCGCGCATCGCGGCTAAATCAACGACGGCAGGGACGCCGGTAAAGTCCTGCATCAGCACCCTTGCCGGGCGGTAGGCGATTTCTCTGTCGGCATGGGCTTTTTCAAGCCACCCTGCCAGCGCCTGGATATCATCGAGGGTGACGGAGTCACCGTCCTGCCAGCGCAACAGATTTTCCAGTAAAACTTTCAATGACTTGGGTAAACGCGAAATGTCCCCAAGCGTTCTGGCAGCCAGCGGCAGGCTGTAGTAATGCCAGGTTTTGTTTTCTGCCTGTAATGTGTCCTTACTGGCTTCGCGTAGGGTTAACGACATAAGCTCCTCCTTAATCACAGAGATGCCCCGACAATCATCAGGGCCGTAATTAAAGATAACACAAAGATGTCGTAACGTTTTGATAACAACCCAAATTGATAAATTTAGGATTGGTCCAGAATGGGAAAACAAAAAACCCCGCCGCAGCGAGGTTTTACAATTTAGTGGAGGGCCAACCAGATGAGCTGACTCCAGAACAGAATCGACACGGTAAAAACGCCGATCCATGACCAGTATTTGTGAGACGTCATGTTATTCATCATAGGGACACCAGGCATTATTTATAAAAAGTTCCGAGGTAAGTCCTCAGTGCTATATTGCTGATGTGTATTTATTAAAGAGTACAAAAGTGCAGAGTCGATATTCAGACTATTTGCATCATTACGCAATTAACTAAATTATTGTTTTTTGGGTTCGTCTTCTGCGAACACATCAATAAACGCTTGCTGCTGCGGCGTCAGTTTCCAGGACGCGGGTACAACAGTCGCAGGTGCTTTACGCCCTCTGTGGCCGTTGTCACGATGTTGACACATCTGTTTTACCGTTTCTGTACGTACCGTCACTGCCATATTTAACCCCAATATTTCCAGGCCAGGAGAGCAACCACCACCCAAAACAGGGTAGAGACGAGAAAGACCGCCAGCCAGGCTTTACGCTTGAGCGCAGGATCCCTTTGCGGTTCTTCACTTCCTGAAGGCATTGCTAACCTCATACAATCGATATCGCTTATCATTTAGGACCAAACAATTGGTACAATTAATCATCTGTTGAGATAAATCCTAAAGAAACTTTAGCCGAAAAGCCAGTGAATTTACGCACCGGGAGGTATGAAATATTCAATCTTTTGACCAGAAATAAATAATTGAAAAGAAAAATTTGCGAAGGCGTAAATTAGTTTCTACTTTTGTCGCCAATTCACGACATTATAACCTTACAGGTTAAATGGATAATGACATTATATGACAGGGACTGCGTAGATGATGATAATTCTAATTTAGCTTTGAGGCGTTATTTCGGTATCTTTCCGTAAGGGAAAGATACCGGGTGTGATTATTTTTCGGGGAGTTTGATGTCTTTAAACATCTCTTCAATATCTTCATTTGAGCGTAATGCAACGGCGGTATCAACCACATCACGCGTTAAATGAGGGGCAAAGCGCTGAATAAAATCATACATATAGCTGCGCAGGAAGGTGCTGCGACGGAATCCAATCTTGGTGGTGCTATGACTGAAAACATCGTGCGCATCAAGACGCACCAGGTCAGGGTCCGACACCGGATCCACCGCCATGCTGGCAATGACGCCCACCCCCAGACCAAGCCGCACATAGGTCTTAATCACGTCGGCATCCGTCGCGGTAAAGACAATGCGCGGCGTTAATCCTGCCCGGTTAAAGGCCGTATCAAGCTCGGACCGTCCGGTAAAGCCAAACGTATACGTCACCAACGGATATTGCGCCAGCTCTTCGATAGAGACCGACCCTTTACCCGCCAGGGGGTGATCCGGAGTCACCACGATAGAACGGTTCCAGTGATAGCATGGAAGCATGACCAGATCGTCATACAGGTGAAGCGCTTCGGTGGCGATGGCAAAGTCTGCATTACCCTTGGAAACGGCTTCAGCAATTTGCGTTGGCGAGCCCTGGTGCATATGCAAAGAGACGCGGGGATAACGCTCGATAAAGCCTTTGATAACACCGGGAAGTGCATAGCGCGCCTGGGTATGCGTCGTGGCAATATACAGCGAACCTTTATCCGGCCAGGTGTGTTCCCCTGCCACTGACTTAATCGCATCGACTTTGGAGAGGACTTCCCGCGCAATGCGGATGATTTCCTGCCCCGCAGGCGTCACCTGAGTGAGATGCTTACCGCTGCGGGCAAATATCTGGATACCTAACTCATCCTCCAGCATACGAACTTGTTTGCTGATGCCCGGTTGCGAGGTATATAACCCCTCGGCGGTAGAAGAGACGTTAAGGTTATGATTCACCACCTCAACGATATAACGAAGCTGCTGTAATTTCATGCCAGACCATCCGATTTAGCGCATGCGGTCAATCGCTTAAGACGATTTAATAATAAGAAACAGGTTAACTATAACCACTATATCATTTATAGCCTGACTGTATAGTACGGAACAAAAAATAATAACAAGGCAATAAAAAAGGGCCGGAAATCCGGCCCTTTTACAGGTAAGTTACGGTAAGGGAAGATTATTTCTTGCCTTCAACCCATTTGCCATCGACAAAGAAAGCTGACCATCCGGTCGCTTTACCCTCTTTCTCGGCCGCAACATACTGCTGCTTGGTTTTACGGCTAAACCGCACCACGGTTTTGTTGCCTTCCGGATCCTGCTGTGGCGCATCGGCCAGATAACGCAGTTTTTCAGGCAGACGATCGCGGAAGCGATGCAGCTCTTCCACCAGCGGCGCGCGCGTTTCACGCGATTTCGGGAAGGTATTAGCGGCCAGGAAGACACCCGCAGCCCCGTCACGCAGCACGAAGTACGCGTCGGATTTCTCGCACGGCAGTTCTGGCAGCGGAACCGGATCTTCCTTCGGCGGAGCGACTTCACCGTTACGCAGAATTTTACGCGTGTTTTTACACTCGTCGTTGGTACAGGCCATGTACTTACCGAAACGCCCCATTTTCAGGTGCATTTCAGAGCCACACTTCTCGCACTCCACAATCGGGCCGTCATAGCCTTTAATGCGGAACTCACCCTCTTCGATTTCATACCCGTCACACGTTGGGTTATTACCGCAGACGTGCAGCTTACGTTTTGGATCGATCAGGTAGCTGTCCATTGCCGTGCCGCATTTTTTGCAGCGGCGTTTGGCACGCAGAGCGTTAGTTTCCGCATCGTCACCTTCCAGCACGTTGAGAACTTCGTTCTCAGGCACCAGGTTGATGGTGGTTTTGCAGCGCTCTTTTGGTGACAGCGCGTAGCCGGAGCAGCCAAGGAATACGCCCGTGGTTGCGGTGCGGATCCCCATCTTGCGGCCGCAGGTTGGGCAGTCGATGCTGGTCAGAACCATCTGGTTAGGCAGCATGCCGCCCTCTTCAGGATCCTTCTCCGCTTTTTCAAGCTGGTCGGTAAAGTCGCTGAAGAAGCTGTCGAGTACCTTTTTCCATTCCGCCTGATGGCTGGCAACCTGGTCGAGGCTGTCTTCCATTTGCGCGGTGAAATCGTAGTTCATCAACTCGCGGAAGTTAGCTTCCAGACGGTCGGTGACGATCTCACCCATTTTTTCCGCATAGAAACGACGGTTTTCAACGCGTACGTAGCCACGGTCCTGAATCGTCGAGATGATGGACGCGTAGGTCGACGGACGACCAATACCGCGTTTTTCCAGCTCTTTCACCAGGGACGCTTCGCTGAAGCGCGCAGGCGGCTTGGTGAAGTGCTGTGCCGGAACCAGATCGACAAGCGACAACTCGTCACCTTTGTTCACCGCTGGCAGCGTCCGGTCTTCATCACCTTTACGCAGCGCAGGCATCACTTTCGTCCAGCCGTCGAAGCGCAGAATACGACCGCGCGCCTTCAGGCGGAAATCACCCGCGCCGACGGTCAGCGTTGTGGAGTCGTACTTCGCAGGCGTCATCTGACAAGCGACAAACTGGCGCCAGATCAGCTGATACAGCTTCTGCGCATCCGCTTCCATATCTTTTAACGATTCCGCGAGGACGGAGACGTCGGAAGGACGAATCGCTTCGTGCGCTTCCTGGGAATTCTCTTTGCTGGCGTACTGATTCGCACTTTCCGGCAGGTATTTTTTGCCGAAATTGTCGCTGATATAGCCGCGAACCATATTAACAGCGTCCTGGCTCAGGTTGGTGGAGTCAGTACGCATGTAGGTGATGTAACCCGCTTCATACAGGCGCTGCGCCATCATCATGGTTTTCTTCACGCCATAACCCAGACGCGTGCTTGCAGCCTGTTGCAGCGTAGAGGTAATGAACGGAGCACCCGGCTTGCTACTGGTCGGTTTGTCTTCACGTTCCAGCACTTGATAGCGTGCTTTTTCCAGCAGCGCTACGGCGGCCATGGTCTGGTCGCGGTTTTCTGGACGGAAAGGCTTATCGTTGTGATGGCTTACCTGCAGCGGCAGAGCGTCACCACCCGGCGTGGTCACATTTGCGTCAACTTCCCAGAACTCTTCCGGCACGAAAGCTTTAATTTCGCGCTCACGCTCAACGACCAGACGCACGGCGACGGACTGCACACGACCTGCGGACAGGCCACGGGCAATCTTCTTCCACAGCAGTGGAGAAACCATGTAGCCCACAACGCGGTCCATAAAGCGACGTGCCTGCTGTGCGTTTACACGGTCAATATTCAGCTCGCCCGGCTTCTCAAACGCCTGACGAATCGCATTCTTCGTAATTTCGTTAAACACTACACGGCTGTAGCGTTTGTCATCACCACCAATTACTTCCCGCAGGTGCCACGCAATGGCTTCCCCTTCGCGGTCAAGGTCGGTTGCGAGATAGATGTGGTCTGCTTTTTCAGCAAGCTGCTTCAGCTCGTTAACGACTTTTTCTTTCCCGGGCAGCACTTCATATTGTGCATCCCAGTTGTGCCATGGGTTCACACCCATGCGGTTGACAAGCGCGCTACGTTCATCCTTTTTAGGCTTTTTAGCCCCTTTGGTGGAGGTAGAGTCTGCGCTCTTTTTGCTGGCTGAGCCACTGGTCGGCAAATCGCGGATATGACCCACGCTGGACTTAACCACGTAGTCATTACCCAGATACTTATTGATCGTTTTGGCTTTTGCCGGGGACTCAACGATGACGAGAGCTTTACCCATATTCACCTTTACCTAATTTAATTCTTCCAGGAATACGCCGCACGTTGATTTCCCTTCCGCTGACGACGAGCCAATGATATTGCGACTGCGTCAGGGGATATCAACCCCTTTGTCTTACCGGGCGTTAAAGAAAGGACGCCCAGGTGATTGAGTTTTCGGGTATTTTTCTCACATCTCGTGTAATTCGTGACGAATTCCCGGTTGAATGTCAAGCAATTCTGTTGCCAGAATGACGAAAGCGCACACTCTACCTGATAAAATTCGTTACGCAACTTTATTAGCATGCAAAAGCAAATCCCGCCAGCCGGGACCCTGCACCTTATCCCCTCACATTACAGGGAAAATTTGCCCCCAAAGCGCCCTCGGCGTAGACTATTGTCACTGTTTAAGGAGTGGATTATGCAGAATACGACCCAACCTATTGACCGAGCCTCTCTGCTTATCGAAGCAAACAAGCTTATCCGTGACCATGAAGATACGCTGGCGGGCATTGAAGCCACCGGCGTCGAGCAGCGTAATGGCGTGCTGATTTTCAGCGGTGAATACTTCCTTGACGAACAGGGGTTGCCGACCCCGAAAAGCACCGCCGTGTTTAACATGTTCAAATACCTGGCGCATACGCTTTCCGAGAAATATCACCTGGTCGATTAATGCAAAACGCGAGGCATATGCCTCGCGTTTTTGTTTACAGCAGCGGTTTCTGTCCGCGCTGTAGCCAGCGCAGCAGCAGGCGGTCCGCGCTTTCTGCCGCGCTGTTGGTAAAGCGGTCAAGGAGTCGCTTACGCTGGGTAAAGCGCACGCCCACCAGTTCCCGGCCTTCCATCAGGTTGAGCAGCAGATCGTCGCTGGTTCCGACGTCATCCACCAGCCCTTTCTCCTGCGCCTGGGCGCCGTACCAGTGCTCCCCCGTCGCGACCTGTTCAATATCGAGCGTCGGACGCATACGGTGCACGAAATCTTTAAAGAGGTGATGCGTTTCGTTGAGGTCTTCACGGAATTTCTGACGCCCTTCTTCCGTGTTTTCTCCCAGCAGCGTCAGGGTACGTTTGTACTGACCCGCCGTGTGAAGTTCGATATCAATCTCTTTATTTTTCAGGAAGCGGTTAAAGTTTGGAATTTGCGCGACCACGCCGATCGAGCCAATAATGGAGAACGGCGCGGCAACAATTTTGTCCGCCACGCAGGCCATCATGTAGCCACCGCTGGCCGCCACTTTATCCACCGCCACGGTCAGCGGGATCTGTTTTTCACGCAGGCGCTGCAGCTGTGAGGCGGCCAGCCCGTAACCGTGAACCACCCCGCCCGGGCTTTCAAGACGCACGACAACCTGATCCTGCGGCGTCGCCACGGCCAGAACGGCAGTCACTTCCTCCCGCAGAGAGGAAACCTCATGCGCATCCATACTGCCTTTAAAATCGAGCACATAGACACGCGGAGCAGCCTTATCCTGCGGCGCATTGAGCTTTGCTTTTGCCTTTGCCGCCTTGGCTTCCTGTTTATGCTTTTTCTTCTGCGCTTTCAGCCAGAGTTTCTGTTGATGACTATCAAGCAGCGCCAGAGACATCTCTTCCTGCATCTCTTTATACTGCTCGCTCAGGCGGGTGATGCGTAACTCCCCTCGCTGACGCTTGCGCTGCGTCAGGTTGACAATCAGAACGGCAACCACCGCAATGGCAATCACCACCGTCGCGATTTTGGCCAAAAACAACCCATATTGAGAAAGTAATTCCACGCGTTCCACCTTGATTTAACCACGAATCTTTCACGGCAGTGTACAACAGCCCTGCCCATGCGTCTCGCTCGTGACATTACCTCTGCGAGCCGCCTTCAGGAATCCCCGGTCTGGAGTTTAAATATTTGCAAATTGTTAATTTTACAGTAATGCGTCCTGTAGACTGATTGAATTATTAGGCTAATTCGGGCATAAAGCCGAAAAGTCATCATAAAGGCGCCATTGCGTTACCGGTCGCCTGAGGAGTCACCGTGCATTATCAACCGCAAAAAAATCTGCTGCAAAACCGGATTATTCTTGTCACCGGTGCCAGCGACGGGATTGGCCGCGAGGCGGCCCTGACATACGCCGAATACGGCGCGAACGTCATTCTGATCGGGCGCAACGAAGAAAAGCTGAAAAACGTCGCTCAGGAGATTGAGGCCGTATGCGGCACGCCGGCCCCGTGGTATACACTGGATTTGCTGACCTGCACGCCCGCGGTGTGCCAGGAGTTAGCCCAGCGCATCAGCGCCCACTATCCGAGACTCGACGGCGTGCTGCATAACGCCGGCTTGTTAGGCGAAGTGCGTCCGATGGATGAACAGGATCCTGATATCTGGCAGCAGGTGATGCAGGTCAACGTCAACGGCACGTTTTTCCTCACACAGGCATTGCTTCCTTTATTACTGAAATCCGAAGCAGGGTCCCTGGTCTTTACCTCTTCCAGCGTTGGCCGTGAGGGCCGCGCTAACTGGGGAGCCTATGCCGTATCAAAATTCGCAACCGAAGGCATGATGCAGGTGCTGGCGGAGGAGTATCAGAGCCGCCATCTGCGCGTAAACTGCATTAACCCGGGCGGTACGCGCACCAAAATGCGCGCCAGCGCGTTCCCGAGCGAAGATCCGCAGAAGCTGAAAACCCCGGCAGACATTATGCCGCTCTATCTCTGGCTGATGGGCGACGACAGCCGCCGCAAAACCGGGATGACCTTTGACGCCCAGCCGGGCCGTAAACCAGGAATTTCGCAATGAGTGAAGAACGTCATCAGCAGCGCCAGCAGCGTCTGAAAGAACAGGTCGATGCGCGCGTCGCGGCGGCACAGGACGAGCGTGGGATCGTCATCGTCTTTACCGGCAACGGCAAGGGGAAAACCACCGCCGCATTCGGCACGGCGACACGCGCCGTCGGTCACGGGCAAAAAGTGGGCGTGATCCAGTTTATTAAAGGCACATGGCCTAACGGCGAGCGGAATTTGCTCGAGCCTCACGGCGTCGAGTTTCAGGTCATGGCGACCGGGTTTACGTGGAATACCCAGAACCGGGAAACGGACACCGCCGCCTGTCTCGCCGTCTGGGAGCATGCAAAGAGAATGCTGGCCGATCCCTCGCTGAATATGGTTCTGCTGGATGAGATCACCTATATGGTCGCCTACGACTACCTGCCGCTGGAAGCCGTGCTGGATGCTCTGAAGAACCGTCCTGTACACCAGACGGTTATCGTCACGGGGCGCGGGTGTCATCGGGATATTCTGGAGATGGCCGATACCGTCAGCGAGCTGCGCCCGGTCAAACACGCGTTTGATGCGGGCATCAAAGCGCAAATTGGCGTTGATTACTAAACGAAAAAAGCCCGGTGCGTTGACCGGGCTTTTATATTAACCGTTGTTATTACGGCTGCCGGAGCGGCGGCTGCTGCTCACCTGGCTGTGGCGCTTCACCGCGCGACGGATCTGATTCGCCTTCATGCGACGACGATCTTTTTCCACCGCCACTTTTGAGGTGGTTTCCGGCGTCAGGCCGACCAGCTCGCGCAGGTAGTTGGTTTGGGTCAAATCCAGTTCGGTATAACCACCGCGTGGCAGTCCTTTCGGCAGCAGAATGTCGCCGTAACGGACACGGATAAGACGGCTTACCTGGACGCCTACCGCTTCCCACAGACGACGCACCTCGCGGTTACGGCCTTCGGTCAGGGTCACGTTGTACCACTGGTTAATGCCTTCCCCACCGGTAAACTTGATGGTTTTGAACGCCGCAGGGCCGTCTTCCAGCTGAACGCCACGCGACAGATCGCGCAGTTTATTCTCATCAACCTGGCCAAATACGCGCACCGCGTATTCACGTTCCACTTCACGGCTTGGGTGCATCAGACGGTTTGCCAGTTCACCATCGGTGGTAAACAGCAGCAGACCGCAGGTGTTTACGTCCAGACGACCGACGGCAATCCAGCGAGCGCCACGCAGTTTAGGCAGACGGTCAAACACCGTCGGGCGACCTTCCGGGTCGTTGCGGGTGCACAGCTCGCCTTCCGGCTTGTAGTAAGCCAGCACGCGGCAGATTTGTTCAGCAGACTCTTTCACGGAGATAAGATGACCGTCGATGCGGATCTTCAGCCCCGGTACGATTTCAACGCGGTCACCCAGCGTGGCGATTTTACCGTCCACACTCACGCGGCCCGCTTCAATAATGGCTTCGATTTCACGGCGTGAGCCGTGGCCGGCGCGCGCCAGCACTTTCTGTAACTTCTCGCTCATTGAGCTTCCTCAGGTGTCGCCTTCACAGGCGTCTGGTATACTTTCTAAAACAACGAGTTAGCTAAAAAATCAACTTAACTCACTGATCTGTAACTCTTTCATGGTACACAGCATGGCAAACAACGTGTCACACAAGCTGTCACACACAATGATTCGTGGGCGCACATACTACACTAACTTTAGACTAAATGATTCAACAAGTTTTGTGCGTCTGAGTCTCGGTACTGATAGCCGAAAGCAAGCAGAAGTGATCATGAATCAGATCCGTCCTTTCATTCCCCTTGTGCAGAATGGAACGATGAGCCTCGAAGAGTTCAAACGCAAAATGCAAGGCTACCGAGCCGCCACTAAGCAGGACTTTGACAACTATCTTCTACATGCACTCGAAAGGGATGTTGCCGAAGTGGAGCGTCTGCCGGAGTTAGGACAGTGGCACAGAAATATAAATCCTGATTCTCCATTATCTGTTTCTGATACGGTTGAAGCCGCACAAGGCTATTCGGAAGCTCACTTCCAACGCATGGTTAATGGTAGCGATCAGACAGCAAACGAAGTGCTTGCCAGTCTTCACATGAAGAAACTTGAACTTTCTAAGGATGATTTGCCCTTTGCGAATCAAGTAGGTGCTGCACTTGATATGAGCCGCGCGACCGTCGCGCAAGCCTATGAAGCATTCTATTCGAAAGATTTGTTGCGATATCGCCAACTCATTGCAACACTGCAAGATCAGTTAGAAGAGCAGAAACTGAAATCTTCACCACAAAGTATTGTTGAAACAAGCCAGGCTTTTTCAACGGAAGTTAAAGCAACCGCAAGCCAGGCAATCAAACTTTCCGAAGCATGGACGCAGTATGTTGAAGAAAAAGGTCAAAAATGGCGTGCAAGCATCGCTAACGAGAACCAGCGTTTCTTTGATGTGCTGATTTACGTTATTGGTGATAAACCGATTGATTGGGTTACTAAGCAAGATATTCGTGAAGCGCTGAAAGTGACCGAAAACTTACCTACTCGTACTAAGTTGCCATACAAGCGCCTATCTTTGCCTGAATGCATTGATTATGACGTACCAGAGGAAGACCTGATCAGTAGTCAGCATGTTGAAAAGCATCTCAAGATCTGGCGGTCGCTATTTAGAACTTACCTCGTTGACACCAAAGACCTATTAGAGAAATCCCCTACCGACGGAATCACATATGAAGTGAAGCCAAACCGGAGAGGCCATTTCAGCAACGCTGAGTTGAGCAAACTTAAGGCCAAGCTGTTCTCACTGGAAGATAACGATTGGCGCAAATGGTACTTCCTTACCCTCATTTATACTGGTGCTCGACGTGGCGAGGTTGCCTCCATCAGAAAGCGGGACATTCGTTTAGATGAAGAAACTTCACGCTGGTACGTATATATAGAAGATGGAAAAACAGAACATGCCCAACGTCAGATACCACTCCATACGGTTTTAGAGTCAGGTTTACTCAGCCTTGCCGAGGCTCTTAACGATGGTGATCTGATTTTCGGTGACTTACCTAACTACACCACAGCAACAGTCGAATGGGCTAAGTTGATGAATGAAACAGGTGTCCCTGATTATGATGAGTTTGGGCTAAAAAGGCGCATACATAGTCTTCGTCACACATTCGTAAGCCATTGCCTTGCATCTGGGAGCGCGTCCTTACCTTTGATGCAGTTTGTTGTCGGACACTCTCGAACTCAAAGTTTAGGTGTAACCTCCATTTATACGCACCGTCCACCGCTTAAAGACTTGTTATGTGTTGTTGACTTTCAACAATGAGGTTTAGGTTAAACATCGACAGTAAAATAAATGTAGACCTTATTTAATTATTATGGCATCAGATCTTGACAATGCGTGTGAAGATGTGCTACCCTAAACAATAATATCGCGAGCGAAGCGAGGGAGGTTTGTTATCCCGAAGGGATAGAGCTACCTTTGCGCAATAGTGATCTTTCATGTTAGTCATGAAAGAAGAGAGTATACCTGTTCCTGTGTGTCACTCACTGCTCAAGTGTACTCTCTATCTCTGATCTGAACTAACCATTAACCTACCCTGATAATAATCAGTTCTTGTTACTACCTGATGTAGCTACGTAGGTATGAGTAATCCGAAGTCATGCACTTATCCAACTATCATCAACTTAACCTTTATAATAATCCCTTCCTGTTACTCACCGATAACCACCAGAGAGTCATCTCAATGAGAATATCTTCCAGAGTATGCTGGAGAATCGCCCCTATGATTACCGTCTTCATTTAACCACGTTCACCAGCAGCTACTGAACGCATTACAGCCAGTCTCCCTGACGGTTCACCCATCCTTTGAGAGAAAGCAGCGCACAACGCAGCAGACGAAGCGAGAACAGCGCCCAAGCTGGCACATCGTGCAGCCCATGGTAAGCAGTCGCCCTTCTCACTGATGCAATAACGATACCAGGGGATCGCCCTGCAACATCCAGAAGATGATTCCCAGAGCCACCAGCGGCGCTACCTGACGTTGTTGACAGCGGAAGCCTCTCACCAGTCCCCCATCAAATGCCTACGCTCTAAATGAGTGCTCCGGGCCGTTCTCTCTGACAGTTTCACTGTATTCCCGCAATCCACTTTCAACTATGCAGATCCAGACAACACAATCAACGAATCACATTTAAAAACAAAAGTCAACAAATAGTTGTTGCAATTAATTCTCATTTGTGGTATTATTAATATTAGGGAGGCAATGTTGAGGGCATACCCGGCGATCTTGTCAATCGCAGCCCGTTGAATCTACTCCCCCGCCGCTATTCCGCATAGTAGCAGCATGATCGTGCGCACCGTCGCATACTCTCCGCAGAATAAAGCCTCCAGGTTGCCGAATGTTTTTCTCCTTAGCCCAGAACCCGATCTGGGTGGTTGTGTTGGACATTTGGATCATTCCTTCCTGGGGGCTTTCCTGCATTTGAACATAAGGAAAATCAGTACAGTTGAAAAGTCAGAAATTAAAAACCATTGCCGAATGGCTCCCCCGCTTCGAGTTCCACGTTTACCGCGACAGGCTACGTCAATACGGGATGCCTACCACCCCGCAGCGAGTAGCGTTTATGTATTGGGCTGAGGAAGTGATGCAACATTGCTTCACCTTCGAGGACTTCGTAAACGAGTGGAGCAATGGCAACGACCACCGCGAAATCAACCGATGGTTGCAGAGTGCCTACATCGGCATGGAATTTTACCAGGGCAAAACTTATTACGTCACGTCTTACCTGGTCGGTGGGAAGAGTCCTTTTTATTGCCCACGTTGCAACCGCATCAACATCAAACGTTTATTAGAAATCAAGGAAAAACAGAAGCATGACTAAACTTCCAGCCGCATTAATGCGTGAAGTGAAAACCGAGTTCAAAGCCCAGCGTGACCAGTATGTATCTGAGTTCATCGAATCCCATCTGTCTGATGTGTTCAGCATCTCAGATTTTTACCCAGTGATCCTCACTACGTTACAAGCCGCCATCCTCGACGGATACACCATAGCCGACTATGACCGCCAGCCGTTCTACAACGCAGGGGAACCTGCAATTCGCATTGTGCTAAACCGCAAGCAAGGGGAAATCGAGGCAGACCGTGCCACTCTCACCGCAGAGGCAGAAGCCCAGCTAATGGCATCCCTGACAGCTCAGGCAGAAGAATGTTACGCTCAAGCCGTAGCCGAAGAGGAACGCCGTCAACGTGCAGAAGCAGCCGCACAAGCCGCAGCAGCAGCCGAGGCCCAGACATTCGCCAGCCGTCTCCGTGTCGCCCTTTCCGAGAATGCGAAGTGAGGCGGGGATGTTTGAAGAATATGCACAGAAGCGCAACCCGTCGAAGCTCTCTCAGAAAAGTGCCAGCGCCTACCGCGAAATGATGACCGCCGAGCAGGGTGGGAAAGATTTCATAACAGGCTCACCACTGACAGATCCAGTTATTGACCACGACCACAGAACGGGACATTGCCGCCTTATCCTGAACCGGGTGACGAATGCCATTGAAGGCGATTTTAATCGGATCTTATCCGGTATTGCCTATCGTGAAGATTTCACACCGCTCTTGTGGGAAGTTTATTTCGGTCATTATAGCGATCTGTACGATGAGTTATACGACGCAGCGCTCGACCGCAGGAACGGCTTTCTCAAAGAAGATGACTTCGGAATTATCTTAAAACAATTTGCGGTGTATTATGCCGTCCGCTTTGACCAACTTCACCACCTGGAGTATTACCGATGACCAAAAACCCGCAACAATCCTTAGCCTGGTTAAAGCACTATTGGAGCCACCAGCAACAGGACATGCAGAAATCAGAAATCAAGCTCGAACCACTGAACAAGCCAGAGTTATTCGACAAAGCAGTAGATAAAATCACCATTGGTCAGTTCTATCAGTGGTTACTTTCCGAAGGCTACATCTTCAAAACTAAGGATAACAAATAATGTTGAAACTCATTATTGCACGCGACGTGCTCAGCTGGATTGATGCAAATAAGGGCGAGGACAGCCGCCCAACATTCATTATTAAAACTTTACGAAATGCTATGAACGAGGGCACTGATGACAGAAAAGCAACAAATAAGACCACTGATTGACCATTTACAAGCAGAAAAGTACGCGTTTATCAGCGCTCAAGGTAAAATACTCCTCCACCACATCCCCACGAATACAAATCACTGTCTGGACATTCTCGAAAGGGAATACCATTTATCAACTGGTAGAAAGTGGCGGCGGGATTATTTAAACCTTCTTTGGGATCACATTCCATTCATCAAAGTTTACGATTTCAACCCGGCTAAGCCATACGGTATCGATCAGAATGGAACCCTGAATACGTTCAGGCGCTGGCACAGCGACAAGACACCAGCCGCAGATCTGACTCTCTGGCTTGAGTATCTGGCGAGGCTCTTCCCTGACCAGGCAGACCGCGACACAGTGAGCGCATACATGGCGCACATGTTCCAGCACCCGGAACAGCGCCCAAGCTGGCACATCGTTATTCCGAGTGATACCGGGACAGGCAAAGGTTTTTTGTTCAATCAAATCCTCTCGCCGCTCCTGATGCACCAGACAACGCTTTACTCCAACTACGGCACCCTGACGGGCGTCCACAATGATGCGATGGCCCGTACAATCCTGATCCTGTTCGATGACCCACCGCCAGCCAGACGTAACATGGCAGATCGGTTAAAAAGCATCCAGACTGAACCGATGATCGAGATTAACAGGAAGTATGAGCAGCCTCGAAAGGTAGCCACTTACACCCGGTTTTTCACGTTCAGCAACAGTGAGAGTCCGATTGAAGTGGAGGCGAATGATCGCCGCCATTACTGCACCCATTACATACGCCACCGGGCGAACAGGGAAGAAACAGCAGAGTTTATTGCCCGTCTTGCTGATTGGCTCGCCGTAGGCGGTCTGGAAGCCGTACACGCCTGGCTAATGGCTTACCCGTTGGAATCCTTCAATCCGTATCGCCCACCGTTCAGTTTGGCACTTGAGCGTATGAAACAAGCCAGCATAACGGAAGAGCAGAACGAAGCGGAGATCTTCACCGGAGAAAATCCGGCGTTTGCATTCCAGGCATTTCATGACGCTTGCCCATCATTCCCACGACCACAGGATGCGAGTCAATGGCTACGTGATAACGGGTACATGAGCGCCAGAGTGAGCACTCGCGCAGGGCTTAAATCAGTCTGGTATCAAGCGCCGCAGGACGGCAGCAGCAAGATCCCGGAGAGTGTTCTCTCCTGGTTTGTTGATAAGTATTACCCGGCCCAGTGATCAGGGCTACAGGGCTATGGTTTTAGCCCTGTATTTTGAAATCCGCGCCGCCACTGGCCTGATCAGGGCTACAAGGCTAACAGGGCTATTTATCAAGTATTCTTAGATCTTTATCAACTTCACCGTTTTCTAACGGGGAGAGGAGACAGAGTTTCCCGCAAGGCATTAGCCGCCCCATTTCAGCCGCTCGCCGTGACGTTCGTCATGGTGTAGCGATCTGCTGAACAAGTTCTCAAAACTGAAACTTAAAATCAGTCGTACAGCGAATTTGTACTCGCGCCCCATCCGGGCGGCGAGTATAGCCGCACACATGCCCGCCCAGCGAGCCCCAGCACAACGCCAGGGCTTCAAAAATAATCACAATTTCTACTTAGGAGGCCATTACGTGGCACGACGCAGAAACGCAGTATACGAAGACTTTTTCCAGAACGGACGCAAAGCACAGCGGTTAGCCGAAGTTGAACGCCAGCTTGCAGGAGAAGCTATCCAGCAAGAGCACCAGCTTAAAGCAGAGGCGCGAAGCGCTGAGAGCATCGCAGACCATTTCCCTCGCATCATTCCTAATACGCCAATCATCGAATGGCTCCCCGGCTACTACATCCACCGCAGTGAGTGGGAAGCTCACCGCGACGGGGAAAAAGTTGTTGACGTAACAGAGGAACGAACCACCAGCGACCCTGAACTTATTTCCTATCAGTGGAACCACTTTGTAATCAACTCCCGTTTCCCCTGGCGATTAGAAAACTACGCCATCAAATACACGTTCTATCAGGCGTAGCGAAATAGCATACTACTTCGACACACCCCGATCTGGGCCGTTCCCCCCTCAAAACCCCTTGTAAATCGTAGCGAAATAGCTTGATCTATTTAATCGATACGACAATAATCGATACACACTATTTCGATACGGATTGGAGAACAAAATGGCTAACATCGGTTATGTGCGAGTGAGTACAGATAAACAATACACAGAGCGCCAGCTCGACGGCGTGACACTCGATAAGAAGTATGAAGAGAAAGTGAGCGGCAAGAATGCCAACCGTCCACAGCTCCAAGAGATGATCGCTTATGTTCGTGAAGATGACGTGATCCATGTTCACAGCCTCGACCGCTTAGGGCGAAACATTCGTGATGTTTTGGACATTATCGAGCAGGTGAAAGACAAGGGGGCATCCGTGCAGTTCCACAAGGAAGGAATTACAGCAGGAGCAAAAGCCAACGCCGCCAGCAACCTGATGCTAAACATCTTTGCCGCAATGTCACAAATGGAACGTGAGCAGCTCCTCGAACGTCAGGCAGAAGGATACGCAGCAGCCAAAGCAGCGGGACGCAAAGGCGCTCGCGGCAATGGCGCAGCGGTTGACCGCTTAGGGATTATGTCTGCGCTTGCCGCTGGTCAGTCTATCCGAACCATAGCGAAAGATTTCAACGTGTCCACCAGCACCGTCCAGCGTATCAAGACCGAACAAGCCACAGCCTAACAAACCGCGAAAGTAGCCAACCAATCACCAGTTCCGGGGCCACCAGCGCCCGTGACTCCTCGATGCGCTACCGTACAACCTCCACCATGCCCTTGATATTTGGGGATTGCGAGGGTAAAAACCGGGAATGCCATATCAAACCTCATTAAGCAGCTCCAGCAATAGCGCATCTTGAAAAGCAACCATACGTCTTGAAACATTGACCATACAAACAGTGCAAATGCTTCAAGACATTTGATAATATACTTTCACAAATGATTACCCATAATATAGGTATGCGTAATGTCTGATGAAAAAGCTGAAAATCCACAATCCGCACAGCCCTTGACGGTCACAGCTCAGGTTGCAAAAGATTTGATGGAACTTGCTAAAAATGATGAAAATACAGTAACAGCTTCTAAAAACTTTGGTGAATCGGCGGTCATAATTAGTAAAACAGTTAAAAATTGCCTGTTACCATTAGCTGCCGTTAATTATGGGATTGATAAAGCCAAAGCCTATTTTGAAAAGGCATTTAAGAAAGATCTCGAAGAAAAAACTCAATCTATTCCCGCAGAAAATATTGTTGAACCTAAGGCATCAATCGCTGGGCCTGCCTTGCAAGGGTTAGCATTTTGTCACGAAGAGGTTAATCTTAAAGAGATGTATCTGAACCTTATAAGTTCTTCTATGAACTCTGACACGGCAGAAGATACGCATCCTGCATTTGTTGAGATTATCAAACAACTGACCAACTTAGAAGCTCATTTGTTAAAACTATATTTGACAAACAACGCACCAAAATGTATTGGTAGAGTAGTCTATCAAAAACAAGGCACTCTTTCTTATATTGCAGGATATACACACATATTGCCAATAACCAGTAATAATAAACCATTTTATAATAAAAATATTCCATCATATATTGAGAACTGGATCAGATTAGGGCTTGTTGAAGTTAAATATGATTTACACTTAGATGGTCAAGAGCAAGTCTACGATACCTTAAAAGAGAGGGACGAATACTTAAAGGATGATTTGGGATATGGCACAGATTACCCCAAAAACCTTGGCAAAGGTTTAATAAAAAGGACCCCATTTGGTGCACAATTTGCAGCGGTTGTTGGGATAACAAATTAAATATGTGGAGGGGCTTTAAATGGTCACTATCTCTAAAACATACGAGAAGATAGCCCCGAAACTTGATGACATGGTGCGCCGTGGGTTCAGCAACATTGAGTTATGGTATGGAAGCCAACACGAAATTTACGCCTACGGAGAACGGAAACTATTAGCAGAAGATTTCCGCAAGCTCTACCCTGAAAAGGTGAAGGACATTCCGCAAGATTTTCCACCAGATGCTACAGTGATCGTGGAAGATATGGTTTTGCTATACAAACCCCGTAGTGGTCAGTTCACCAAAACCGCATCAGAGACAAAACTTAAGCATCACCAGGCTTTCAATAATTGGTGCCATGTTAATGTTGGAAAGGGAAAAGGCTACACTCAGGCAGCTAAAAATACGATTAATGCATTTTACCTAATAGGGATCGTCATGATAATTGGGCTTGCTTTCTGGGCTGTGTCATACACTCTCTAAAACATAGCAGTTTAGTCAAATCACTTTCTTCGTATTTAAGAATAGTTCCCATTTTTTTCTTAATTTATCTTTATCCAGTGATAACGAATGATCACCAATAATTTTACCTTCGAACATTTGTGAATAAATACATTTGACATTAAAATGTATAGTTAAGGTATCTGGATTTATTCCAAGTTGGCCATTGTCAAACATTCGATGGCAATCTGAGGTTAGAAGAATGCCATTACTCGTATCCATGTTGCATGAAAAGCTGTAATCCTCCAGATGACAGGCTTGGAGTAAAGATTGGATTGACTGCCCCGTGACTGCACATCTACCTTTGAAGTTGGTCTCAACTCTCCTTCGGAAATTTTGCTGGTCACTGATTCTTCTTAACTGCAATGTACGCTGAACATTACTCGAAATTAATTTCAGATCAACCAACTCAGGATAGGAACTAATTTTCTCTTGTTTCTTTCTTACCGCGCCAGAATCTTTTTGATCAAGAGAAATTTTATACCCTACTGTGATAAAATCATACAAAATCCTCTCAGACTGTCCTTTTTCCTTGGCTATTTCACGCGCATCTGCTTCGTTCTTACCTCTTAAAGAGATTAAGTAAGCGAGCGTGTTAAAATATGTATACTTACCTGATTCAACTTTACTTTCGTAATATTTTGAAGATAGTTCACGGCTTTTTGCGATCTTGTACGCTTGCGTGACAGGGATAGTCCTTATCAACTGACTGTAAAGTTCGCTATTAAAATAAAATTCAGGCACTTCAATTTTGGTTATTGAATTGGTATCTAATTTTGTGATTACCTTTACAGGTGATGTTTTCCTCGTATCAGCTCTTTCTTCTTGAATAATTTTAGTATGCGTGACGCGAGAAATTAAAGCCATTCTCTCCAACTCAGCCTGAGCTTCTTTGGCTATTAACTCTTTACGCAATCTTTCTCGCTCCAAAGTCTTCTCATTCAATGGCAGGAAACTACGATTTTCATGGCTAATGGTAAACTGATTCGGTGGGATAGTTTTCTTGAAAGATCTAACCTGAATAGATTTTCTATAATTTTCGCGGGCAACTCTCCTTTCCTGCTTAAATATTGAGCGAGGTTCCTTTAGGCTTCGTGCAGGCGTATCCTTAGTTCTATTCCTGATTTCGTAATTAAGTGATTTAATGATTTCTGAAATTTCTTTCTTCTTCTCATTAGACGTTACCGGATCGTTTATTTTTTCAGAGTATTCATTTTTTACCCTGATCAATTCAGGTAGAGACATTTCTTGAGCATGAAGTTTTCTTTTGGTTTGTTTTTGCTGTTCTCCAGCACTTGATGCAACAAGTTTGGTGATAGCGCTTTCAGGTTCGCTATTTTTTGCAGCATTCAACAAAGCATCAGCAAGAATACTATTCTTCATCAGCAGTTACCCTTCCTTGAAATCTACCATACAAACCGCTAACAGAGCTTCGTACATCACGCATCTCCACCACTGCCATCAGATTAATCTTAGGTTAACCAAGGTGCATACAATGCGCAACTAACAGATTTTAGACAAGACGAGCCAATAAGTCTGTCCGTATTAATACCGAGTATTGGACCGTACCAACGAAGACATGAACGGCAGGGAAAGGTGTACATGCATGATGAGAGTCGAGATGCGGCTAATGGCTGTCACACATGGTGGTAACAACCACTAACCGAAATACATTAAATCATTGATTATAAATGACTTAATATTTATCTTGTGCGCCTTCACAGGCGTCTGGTGTACTTTATGAAATAATGAGCCAGCTAAAAAGCTTCTCATTGTAATATAAGTACTTATTACATTAAAGGGCATCACAATTAGGACACCCACACAAACGTGGCCTGACATATTACATTAACTTCGTTAGGAATGCTTCTTCACGTTTCTTTAGTTTAAGTCCAGCAACTGGCAAGCTGGATCAGGTTCTTGAGTACGAACCCGGTTTCCCGAAACATCCCTCTTGCCCAAAAGCGTGATTTGGGCATTGATATAATTTACTTTCGTTCGAACATTATTGCCCATGAAATTACTGTGTGTAAAATAGTCAGGTTGGTTATATTCATACAAAGTAGAGGGATTTATGGCAATGGGCTTCTATCTACGGATAGGTGATCAGACTACCTGCAAAGGGAAGATACTGACTGGGGATGAAACGCTAACTTGGTATGGTGTAGCCGGAGCGCGAGAAGGTGACCAGGTGTCATGCGGCAAGCATCCTGGGACATATAAAATATTGGGTGGCACATCTGACATGTGGAACGATGGAAGAAGACTGGCGGGAACACTGGACAGCGTCAGTTCCTGTCCGTGCAAGGCCAGGTTCATCCCTACCATTCCCGACTGTTATGAACAAGATACTCTCTCATCGTTGAAACATTCAGGTATCACAGAAGAGATTCTTACATCAACATTTCTCCCACAGTCAGATCCTGAACAACATGAACAGGCAGCGAAGAAGCAAAATAGCTTTGCTGACCCCTGCAAGCCTGAAGATAACCCGCTACTTAACGGCGTTTACCTCTGGATTGAAA
The DNA here is from genome assembly GCF_018383635.1 of Enterobacter sp. 120016. Lineage (NCBI taxonomy): Bacteria > Pseudomonadati > Pseudomonadota > Gammaproteobacteria > Enterobacterales > Enterobacteriaceae > Enterobacter > Enterobacter sp. 120016. The sequence goes on from NZ_JAHAWC010000001.1 coordinate 416,673, forward strand.
CAACAAGTGCAGGTCATGCTTTCGTTTCGGTGCATGAAAATAACAGCATTTATCTATATACCTATGGACGCTATGGGCGCACTGATAAAAGTACCTTCACTGGGGATGGGATTTTAGACTTTTTCCAAGATGAAGATGCGCGTAATTATTACCGATACGAACTTTATGAAATGGGTGCTCGCGCTTTCCGCATTGATGATGCAGATTCTAAAAGAACCCGTAAATTCTTCGAAAACCTTTGGATTGGCGGTGTAGCACCAATTCAAACGCCAAACATGCAAGACGGTACAAAGCGAAGAGGCCACACGATTGATAAGTATGATGTGACTGGTAGCAACTGTACCACCCACTCAGTTGAGGGGATCAAGTTTGCTGGCTCAAAGTTATTCGATCACGGTTACACATCCACGACAACACAGCTACCAATCAACATAGAAGAAGATTTTACTATTCCGGTTTCACTGCAAAGTTATCTTGAATCAAAGAGTGCAGACTTATCCTCAATGCTCGTTGTCGAAATGACTAATACATTCAAACAGCAGTACCCTAACACCGAGAAAAATAAACCTCAACCAATGGGAGGGAGTGCAAAAATTCAACAAGCTGCTGCCGATTCCGCTGCTGTTGTAGGCTCAACATCCCCATACTCAGGCGGTACAGTAGGCGGTTCATTGGGAAGCACTTACGATGATAAATAAAAAGTTCTGGATCAGGTGGATGAGTATCGCGCTGATCTGCGTAGCGTATTACGTTATCGTGCTTTATTTCGATCTTGTCTTCGCTCTTAACTTTTCAGAGACAATGAGCCAGGGCGGAGAATTTACCCCTTCTCAATGCACCTGGTTAGTTAATGAGCTCTCGCAAAATCACTCTGATTCGGCTTTAGCCTCTATCATTGGTTTCGCTGTATGCGTCCCTCTGATCCTGCTCATCTTCAAAAAAGTGAGATGACCGCCAAAGGCTGGAGAGATCCAGCCTCCGCTCTTCCCTTAATTTCAGACATTAAAAACCTTATTTACAAGAAAGGCTTTACGTCACCCACGCCTTCACGAATCACTTCCGGTGCATCTTCGGTTAAGTCGACCACGGTGGTCGGCTGCTGGCCGAGATAGCCGCCGTGAATAATCAGCTCGACCACCTTCTCCAGACGATCTTTAATTTCTTCCGGGTCGGACTCGGTGAATTCACTTCCCGGCAGCATCAGCGAGGTAGAAAGCATCGGTTCGCCGAGGGTTTCCAGCAGCGCCTGCGCAATCGGGTTCGACGGCACGCGCATGCCGATGGTTTTGCGTTTTTCCTGCAGCAGACGACGCGGTACTTCCTTCGTGCCCTTCAGGATGAAGGTGTAGTTACCCGGCGTGTTGTTCTTAATCAGGCGGAACGCCACGTTATCGACATACGCATAGGTCGACAGCTCAGAGAGATCGCGGCACATCAGGGTAAAGTTATGGCCGTCCGGCAGCTGGCGAATGCGGCAAATGCGTTCCATCGCCCCTTTATCTTCAATTTTACAGCCCAGCGCGTAACCTGAATCGGTCGGGTAGACAATTACGCCGCCTTTGCGGACGATCTCCACGGCCTGGTTGATCAGACGTGGCTGCGGGTTATCCGGATGGATATAGAAAAACTGACTCATACTTCCCTCTCTTCAATTTGCTGCGGCTGTTCCCAGAGCTGCCAGACCGGCTCAACGCCAGCGGGCAACCAGAGCTTGCGCCCCAGTTCGATCCAGGCGCAGGGCTGATGGAAATCAGACCCCTGTGACCCAAGCAGGCCAAACTGGCGGGCATAGGTCGCGAGCTGCGCACGCTCGTTGGGCGCCTGCTGACACTGCGCGACTTCCATCGCCTCGCCACCGCATTCGGCAAAGTGTGCCAGCAGCCTTTTCAGCCATTTAGCAGAAAGATTATACCGTCCCGGATGGGCCAGCACGGCCTTACCGCCAGAATGATGAATCACATCAATAGCTTGTTTTATTGTACACCACTGTGGCGGAACGTATCCGGTTTTCCCGCGCGCCAGATACTTTTTAAAAACATCCGCCATGGTTGTCGCTTTCCCCGCTTCGACCAGAAAACGGGCGAAATGGCCGCGAGTGACCGCCCCGCCGTTCGCCATCTTTTGTGCGCCTTCCAGCGCGCCCGGAATATGCGCCTTTTCGAGACGCTCGCCGATCATCTCTGCACGCTGAGTGCGGCGCGCTTTTTGTTCTTGCAAAAATGCAGTCAGTGCCGGATGGTCTATATCGATGTTGAGGCCAACGATATGAATCTCATGGTTTTCCCAGACGGTTGAGATCTCGACGCCGGACACCAGATTCAGCGCCAGCCCGCTGCGGGCGATCTCAGCGCGCGCCGCAGGAATGGCATCTGTCGTATCGTGATCGGTTATCGCCAGCGTGCCGACGCGCATTTCAACGGCACGATGAACCAGGGCTTCGGGTGTCAGCAGGCCATCAGAGGCCTGAGTATGGCTGTGTAAATCATAAATAATGGCGTAGGTGGTATCGCTCAAAGCACTTCCCATAACAGGTTGGAGACATCCGAAAACACCATGATACCGACTTAACGCGAAATTCTGAAATCAAGGGTTGACAACTTGCCATCGAACTAGTTAACTAGTACACAAGTTCACACGAGAAAGGTATCTGAAAATGACAGCACATTTCACTCTGCACGGTTGGTGGCGTACTTCCTGATCCTCGGGCAGTGTCACGCGTCTGCGAAATGCAAACAGATACCCAGCCCGCTTCCAAGCGGGCTTTTTTTTGAACAGAAAATGAGAATAAAATCATGCAAACAGCCAAACCACACCTCGAACTGCTGACCTGCGAGGCGGCCTATCGCCACAACCCCACCGCGCTGTTTCATCAGGTCTGCGGTGCACGTCCGGCGACGCTGCTGCTGGAGTCTGCGGATATCGACAGCAAGGACGATCTCAAGAGCCTGCTGCTGGTCGACAGCGCGCTGCGCATTACCGCTTTAGGTGACACCGTCACAATCAAGGCGCTGTCAGACAATGGCGCATCGCTGCTGCCGCTGCTGGACGCCGCCCTGCCTTCAGGCATTGAAAACGAACGTCATCCAGAAATGCGCATTCTGCATTTCCCGCCGGTGAGCCAGCTGCTGGACGAAGACGCGCGCCTCTGCTCCCTGTCCGTTTTCGACGCCTTCCGCCTGCTGCAGAACCTGGTCACCGTGCCGGAAGACGAGCGTGAGGCGATGTTTTTTGGTGGGCTGTTTGCTTATGACCTGGTCGCCGGATTTGAAGAGTTGCCGGAAACCGAGCAGGGTAATCGCTGCCCGGACTATTGCTTCTATCTGGCTGAAACGCTGCTGGTGATCGACCACCAGAAGCAATACACCCGCATCCAGGCAAGCCTGTTCACGCCCTCTCCCGCTGAGAAAAACCGTCTTGAGCACCGCATCGCTCAACTGCAGCAGCAGATGACGGAAGCGCCGCCTGCACTTCCGGTGCAGCGAGTGGAAAAAATGACATGCGACGTTAACCAGACTGACGACCAGTACGGTGCCGTGGTTCGCCAGATGCAAAAGGCGATTCGCGCCGGGGAAATTTTCCAGGTGGTGCCTTCACGCCGCTTCTCCCTTCCCTGCCCGTCGCCGCTCGCAGCCTACGACGTGCTGAAAAAGAGTAACCCAAGCCCGTACATGTTCTTCATGCAGGACAACGAGTTCACGCTCTTCGGCGCCTCGCCGGAAAGCTCGCTTAAGTACGATGCCACCAGCCGTCAGATTGAGATCTACCCGATTGCCGGAACCCGTCCGCGCGGACGTCGCGCCGATGGCTCCCTGGATCGCGATCTGGACAGCCGCATCGAACTTGAAATGCGTACCGACCACAAAGAACTCTCCGAGCACCTGATGCTGGTTGACCTGGCGCGTAACGATCTGGCACGCATTTGCACCCCCGGCAGCCGCTACGTGGCTGACCTGACTAAAGTCGATCGCTATTCGTTCGTGATGCACCTGGTCTCCCGCGTGGTCGGCGAGCTGCGCCACGACCTCGACGTGCTGCACGCCTACCGCGCCTGCATGAACATGGGCACCCTGAGCGGCGCGCCGAAAGTGCGCGCTATGCAGCTGATTGCCGCTGCCGAAGGACGCCGTCGCGGCAGCTACGGCGGCGCGGTGGGTTACTTCACGGCCCACGGTGACCTGGATACCTGCATCGTGATCCGCTCCGCCTATGTTGAAGACGGTATTGCCACCGTCCAGGCGGGTGCCGGGATTGTCCTTGATTCTGTTCCGCAGTCTGAAGCTGACGAAACGCGCAGTAAAGCCCGTGCGGTCCTTCGCGCCATTGCTACCGCACACCATGCACAGGAGATTTTCTGATGGCTGACATTCTGCTGCTCGATAATATCGACTCCTTTACCTATAACCTGGCAGATCAGCTGCGTGCGAATGGCCATAACGTCGTTATCTACCGCAACCACGTTCCGGCGCAGACCCTGATTGACCGTCTGGCAACCATGCAAAACCCGGTGCTGATGCTCTCTCCGGGGCCAGGCGCACCGAGCGAAGCGGGCTGTATGCCGGAGCTGCTGACCCGTATGCGCGGCAAGCTGCCGATTATCGGCATCTGCCTTGGTCATCAGGCGATTGTTGAAGCCTATGGCGGCTACGTTGGCCAGGCGGGTGAGATCCTGCACGGTAAAGCGTCCAGCATTGAACATGACGGCCAGGCAATGTTTGCCGGGCTGCCGAACCCGCTCCCGGTCGCGCGCTATCACTCGCTGGTTGGCAGCAATATTCCAGCCGGGCTGACCATCAACGCCTCGTTTGAAGGCATGGTGATGGCGGTGCGCCACGATGCGGACCGCGTCTGCGGCCTGCAGTTCCACCCGGAATCTATCCTGACCTCCCACGGCGCCCGCCTGCTGGAGCAGACGCTCGACTGGGCGTTACAGAAGCTGGAGCAGACCAATACCCTGCAGCCGATTCTGGAAAAACTGTACCAGGCGCAGACCCTGAGCCAGCAGGAGAGCCACCAGCTCTTCTCCGCCGTGGTTCGCGGTGAGCTGAAACCTGAACAGCTGGCGGCCGCGCTGGTGAGCATGAAGGTGCGCGGCGAAAGCCCGCAGGAGATCGCCGGTGCCGCTACGGCCCTGCTGGAAAATGCCGCCCCGTTCCCGCGCCCGGACTATCAGTTTGCCGATATTGTCGGCACCGGGGGAGACGGCAGTAACAGCATCAATATCTCCACCGCCAGCGCCTTCGTGGCGGCGGCGTGTGGTTTGAAGGTCGCAAAACACGGTAACCGCAGCGTTTCCAGCCGGTCAGGCTCTTCCGATTTGCTCGCCGCATTCGGTATTAATCTCGATATGAACGCCGAGCGTTCCCGTGAAGCGCTGGATGACCTGGGCGTCTGCTTCCTGTTTGCGCCGAAGTATCACACCGGTTTCCGCCACGCGATGCCGGTTCGTCAGCAGCTTAAAACCCGCACGCTGTTTAACGTGCTCGGCCCGCTGATCAACCCGGCGCACCCGCCGCTGGCGCTGATTGGTGTCTATAGCCCGGAACTGGTTCTGCCGATTGCCGAGACGCTGCGCGTGCTGGGTTATCAACGTGCCGCCGTGGTGCACAGCGGCGGTATGGATGAGGTTTCTCTTCATGCGCCGACGCTGGTGGCTGAACTGCGCGACGGAGAAATCCTCAGCTATCAGCTGGACGCTGCCGACTTCGGCCTCGCGCCGTATCACCAGGAAGCGCTGGCTGGCGGTACGCCGGAAGAAAACCGTGACATTCTGACGCGCTTATTACAAGGTAAGGGAGAGGTCGCCCATGAGGCCGCCGTTGCTGCCAACGTCGCCATGCTGATGCGTTTGCACGGTGAGGAAGACCTGAAGGCTAACGTTCAAAAAGTTCTGGATGTACTGCGCTCCGGTGCAGCTTACGATCGCGTTACCGCACTTGCGGCAAGAGGGTAAAGAATGCAGACCGTTTTAGCGAAAATCGTTGCCGATAAGGCCATCTGGGTGGAAGCCCGCAAGCAACAGCAGCCGCTTGCCAGTTTCCAGAATGACGTCGTACCAAGCCAACGTCGTTTCTATGATGCCCTGCAGGGTGCACGCACCGCGTTTATTCTTGAGTGCAAAAAAGCCTCCCCGTCTAAAGGCGTTATTCGTGACGATTTCGACCCGGCGCGTATTGCCGGCATTTATAAGCATCATGCGTCAGCCATCTCCGTGCTGACGGATGAGAAATATTTTCAGGGCAGCTTCGATTTTCTGCCGATCGTCAGCGGCATCGCGCCGCAGCCGATCCTGTGCAAAGACTTTATTATCGACCCGTATCAGATCTGGCTGGCGCGCTTTTACCAGGCCGACGCCTGCCTGCTGATGCTCTCGGTGCTCAACGACGAGCAGTATCGCCAGCTTTCCGCCGTGGCGCACAGTCTGAACATGGGCGTGCTGACCGAAGTGAGCAACGAAGAGGAGTTGGAACGCGCGATTGCGCTGGAAGCCAAAGTGGTCGGGATCAACAACCGCGATCTGCGCGACCTGTCCATTGACCTGAACCGTACCCGCCAGCTGGCGCCGCGTCTGGGCTCTGGCGTGACGGTTATCAGCGAATCCGGCATTAACAGCTATGCCCAGGTGCGCGAGCTGAGCCACTTCGCCAACGGTTTCCTGATTGGCTCCGCCATGATGGAGCATGACGATCTCAATGCTGCCGTGCGCCGCGTGCTGCTGGGTGAAAACAAAGTCTGCGGCTTAACCCGTGAACAGGATGCCCAGGCCGCGTATGAAGCCGGGGCGATTTACGGCGGGCTGATCTTTGTCGATTCCTCCCCTCGCGCGGTCAGCGAAGAGCAGGCGCGTAAGGTCATCGCAGCAGCTTCGCTCAGCTACGTGGGCGTTTTCCGCAACGCGGATATTGCAGACGTTGCTGCAAAAGCCGACGCGTTATCCCTGAGCGCGGTGCAGCTCCACGGCGATGAAGACCAGAGCTACATCGATGCCCTGCGCGCCGCGCTGGGACTACAGGTACAGATTTGGAAAGCACAAAGCGTCGGCGATACGTTGCCCTCGCGTAACCTCAACCATGTGGACAGATACGTCCTCGATAACGGCCAGGGCGGCACCGGCCAGCGTTTTGACTGGTCGCTGCTGAACGGCGAAAAACTGGACAACGTCCTGCTGGCGGGCGGATTAAGCCCGGATAACTGCGTAGAAGCCGCCAAAACCGGCTGCGCAGGCCTCGATTTCAATTCAGGCGTAGAGTCCCAACCGGGTATTAAAGATGCCAGCAAGCTGGCCTCGGTTTTTAAAACTCTGCGTGCATATTAAGGAAGAGAAGATGACGACATTACTTAACCCGTATTTTGGTGAGTTCGGCGGGATGTACGTCCCGCAAATCCTGATGCCCGCGCTGCGCCAGCTGGAAGAAGCGTTTGTCAGCGCGCAGAAGGATCCGGCGTTTCAGGCGGAATTTACCGACCTGCTGAAAAATTACGCCGGTCGTCCGACCGCGCTGACCAAATGCCGCAACCTGACGGAAGGCACCAAAACCACGCTTTATCTGAAGCGTGAAGACCTGCTGCACGGCGGCGCGCATAAAACTAACCAGGTGCTGGGCCAGGCGCTGCTCGCGAAGCGTATGGGTAAAACCGAAATCATCGCCGAAACCGGCGCAGGTCAGCACGGCGTGGCCTCTGCGCTTGCCAGCGCCCTGCTCGGCCTGAAATGCCGCATCTATATGGGGGCGAAAGACGTTGAGCGTCAGTCTCCGAACGTCTTCCGCATGCGTCTGATGGGGGCGGAAGTGATCCCTGTGCACAGCGGCTCCGCGACGCTGAAGGATGCCTGTAACGAAGCGCTGCGCGACTGGTCCGGCAGCTATGAAACCGCACACTATATGCTCGGTACCGCGGCGGGCCCGCACCCGTTCCCGACTATCGTGCGCGAATTCCAGCGCATGATCGGTGAAGAGACCAAAGCGCAGATCCTTGAAAAAGAGGGCCGCCTTCCGGATGCGGTGATCGCCTGCGTTGGCGGCGGGTCTAACGCCATCGGCATGTTCGCAGACTTTATCGACGACACCAGCGTGGGTCTGATTGGCGTCGAGCCTGCCGGTCACGGTATTGAATCGGGTGAACACGGCGCGCCGCTGAAGCATGGCCGCGTGGGGATCTACTTCGGTATGAAATCCCCGATGATGCAAACCGATGAGGGACAGATTGAAGAGTCTTACTCTATTTCTGCCGGCCTCGACTTCCCGTCCGTCGGGCCACAGCATGCGTTCCTGAACAGTACCGGCCGCGCGGACTATGTCTCCATTACCGATGACGAAGCGCTGGAAGCCTTTAAAACGCTGTGCCGCAGCGAAGGGATCATCCCGGCGCTGGAGTCTTCGCACGCGCTGGCGCATGCTCTGAAAATGATTAAAGAAAACCCGGAAAAAGAACAGCTGCTGGTGGTGAACCTTTCCGGCCGCGGTGACAAAGATATCTTCACCGTTCACGATATTCTGAAAGCACGAGGGGAAATCTGATGGAACGCTACGATAACGTATTTGCAGAGCTGAAATCCCGCCAGGAAGGCGCGTTCGTTCCCTTCGTCACCCTGGGCGATCCGGGCCCGGAACAGTCGCTGAAGATTATCGACACCCTGATTGAAGCCGGCGCCGACGCGCTGGAGCTGGGTATTCCGTTCTCTGACCCGCTGGCGGATGGCCCGACCATCCAGAACGCGACGCTGCGCGCATTTGCCTCCGGCGTGACGCCAACCCAGTGCTTCGAGATGCTGGCGGCGATTCGCCAGAAGCACCCGACTATTCCGATTGGCCTGTTGATGTACGCCAATCTGGTGTTCAACCGCGGTATCGATGAGTTTTACGCCGAGTGCGCTCGCGTGGGCGTCGACTCCGTTCTGGTGGCAGACGTGCCGGTTGAGGAGTCTGCTCCATTCCGTCAGGCGGCAATGCGCCATAACGTCGCCCCGATTTTCATCTGCCCACCGAACGCTGATGACGAACTGCTGCGCCAGATTGCCTCTTACGGACGCGGGTATACCTACCTGCTCTCCCGCGCTGGCGTGACCGGTGCCGAGAATAAAGCCGCACTGCCGCTGCATCATCTGGTGGAGAAGCTGGCCGAGTACCATGCCGCGCCTCCGCTGCAGGGGTTCGGGATTTCATCCCCGGATCAGGTCACTGCAGCGATTGACGCGAAGGCGGCAGGTGCAATCTCCGGCTCCGCGATTGTGAAGATCATCGAAAAGAACGTGGACAAGCCCGAGCAGATGCTGGCCGAGCTGAAAGCATTTGTGACCGCAATGAAAGCGGCGACGCGTAAAGCATAATCCTTCTGCCGTCTGGCATCTCAGCCAGACGGTTCACTTTTTTATTTTCACGACACATCTTATTCCGCGTTAATATTAATTGTAATGAATAGCACACTAATACTTAATTGCGCGTTTCACTGCTTTGCCGAGATTGGCTAAAAGTAGCCAGACCTGGTTAACAATCGTCGGCTCGGGACATTATCACCTTATTAGCCCATTACCTGCAGGGCGCTTTTCATGGTAATGTTTTTATTGCTAATTTCTCTGGCGGCCTCTTTTAGCGCGATGTTCATCGCTACCGTTGTAACTGGCTTTGCATACCCTTTCACGCGATTGGATTTACTCTGAAAAACATAGACATCCTGCGGGTTAGATACCTTTCTTTGTTTAAATAACTGACGCAGTATCTTGCACAGTCTAATTGTCCGCGACTCAAATTTTGGTGTGGCCTCAAGATGCAATATGTCATCTTTGATATCGCTATACTTTATGTTTACGACCCGACAACTTTCAGCACGTAAAAAAAATAACGTTAACCATAAGTCACCCCACGTCTTTGAAATCCGGAATAACCTCTGGTGGATGACCATGAACTCATCGGTAGTTATAGAATCAGTTTTCGCCATTGAAAACGCCAACATCCCATTCAAGCATGACTTAACATAACATTAACCATTTAAATATTTATTCAACACTTGTTCAGTCGCCTCACGACGCTTTATCCGCGTGGGATAAGACGTAGGATTTAGTGATAAAAGTCATAAAAAAGGTCGGTATTTGGGAGAAACTTTTTGGAGAGGTTTTGGAGAAAGGAAAAAAGTTATATATTCCAGTCCGTTAAATTCACTTACACCTTCTGAGTTCAGAGGCTTATTCATGTCATGGCAACACTTCAAACAGACTTACCTCGTTAAGTTCTGGTCACCCGTTCCGGCCGTTATCGCGGCAGGCATTCTCTCTACCTACTATTTCGGCATTACCGGCACCTTCTGGGCCGTAACCGGCGAGTTCACCCGCTGGGGTGGTCAATTGCTGCAGCTCGCTGGCGTGCATACCGAAGAGTGGGGGTACTTTAAACTCATTCATCTGGACGGCACACCGCTTACCCGCATCGACGGGATGATGATCGTCGGCATGTTCGGCGGCTGTTTCGCGGCGGCGCTGTGGGCAAACAACGTTAAGTTGCGTATGCCCAAAAGCCGTATTCGTATTATGCAGGCGGTGGTCGGCGGTATCATTGCCGGGTTTGGGGCCCGTCTGGCGATGGGCTGTAACCTTGCCGCTTTCTTTACGGGGATTCCTCAGTTTTCGCTTCACGCCTGGTTTTTTGCTGTCGCCACGGCCATCGGCTCTTACTTTGGCGCAAAATTCACCCTGCTGCCGCTGTTCCGCATTCCGGTGAAAATGACAAAAGTCAGCGCAGCGTCTCCGTTAACCCAAAAGCCCTCTCAGGCGCGTCGCCGTTTCCGCCTCGGTATGCTGGTCTTTTTTGCTATGGTCGCCTGGGCAATATGCACTGCGATGAACCAGCCCAAACTTGGCCTGGCGATGCTGTTCGGCGTGGGTTTTGGTCTGCTCATTGAACGCGCGCAGATCTGCTTTACCTCCGCGTTTCGCGATATGTGGATCACCGGTCGGACGATGATGGCGAAGGCGATTATCGCCGGTATGGCGGTCAGCGCCATCGGTATCTTCAGCTATGTTCAGCTCGGCGTCGAACCGAAAATCATGTGGGCCGGTCCTAACGCGGTCATTGGCGGCCTGCTGTTCGGCTTCGGGATCGTACTGGCTGGCGGATGCGAAACCGGCTGGATGTACCGCGCCGTTGAAGGTCAGGTGCATTACTGGTGGGTAGGACTGGGGAATGTTATCGGCTCGACGATCCTGGCGTACTTCTGGGACGATCTGTCTCCGGCGCTTGCCACGAGTTGGGACAAGGTCAACCTGCTGAGCACCTTCGGCCCCCTCGGCGGCCTGCTCGTTACCTACGCCCTGCTGCTGGTCGCTTTTTTACTGGTTATCGCGCAGGAGAAACGCTTCTTTCGTCGTGCGAGTGTTAAAGCAGAAACCCAGGAGAATGCTGCATGAAAGAGATCGTGCCCGATTACCGTCTGGATATGGTCGGTGAACCCTGCCCTTATCCGGCTGTTGCCACGCTTGAAGCGCTACCGCAGCTCAAGAAAGGGGAAATTCTGGAAGTGGTCAGCGACTGCCCGCAGTCCATTAACAACATTCCGCTGGATGCAAAAAACCACGGCTACACGGTGCTGGATATCCAGCAGGATGGCCCGACCATTCGCTATTTGATTCAGAAGTGATCGCTAAGGGCCTCGTAAGGGGCCTTTATCCTATTGAATTATAGGACATCTTGATCCACGGCAAAAACGCAATTTTTGACTTAAGTAAAATCTCATTTCCCTTTTGAAGGAGGTTTTCGCGGTTTGATGTATTTACGAGCTTTACTGGTTTTCGCCTTATTGATTCCCTTCCATGCGCTGTCCCTGAATTTCTCTTCTACCTTCCTGCGCCTTAATTGTCCGCAAAGAGGACTTGTCGAGGTCATTCTGCACGTTTATGACCATACCCAGGAACGATGGCAAGGTCATTTTGAAACCGGTGCGGGACATAAACGTGCGGGTGATACCGAAATTATCCCGTTTGCCAACGGCGATATTCTTTTTCATTCCCTGTCCAGCGACGCTTTCAGCTATTTATATGATGGGGAAAAGATCCTGAGGCACTGCGTAAAGCTTGATGAGCGGCCGGTTTATCCGTCGTTTTGAAGTGAGCAAAGCAAACTGGCCACCCTGTGGCCAGTTTGACGGCGGATCAGAAACGATAACCCGCAGAGAACATAAACACCCACGGATCCAGGCGAGTATTGATACTCTGCTGCTGACCGCCCGCCTTGAAGCGTACGTCCGTATCAATATCCATGTACCAGACCGAGGCGTTGATCAGCCAGTCGCGGTTAATCAGATAATCCAGACCGACCTGCCCCGCCATACCCCATGAATCTTTCAGGCTGAGGTCCGTCAGACCGGCCTCTTTACCGGTATCGTTAAACTTCTCGTCAAAGAAGGTGGTGTAGTTCACACCGGCGCCAATATAAGGACGCACCTTGCTGCTGGCATCGCCAAAATACCATTGCGCCATCAGCGTTGGCGGTAAATGGTGAACCGTAGCGATATCACCGGTTGCGCCCAGACCCACGCGATGACGGAACGGCGTTGCAGCCAGAAGCTCAACACCAACGTTTTCCGTCGCCATATAGGTGAACGTTAACCCTAACTGGGTGTTATTACTGACGTTAAAACCGCCCATACCCAGCACGTTATCCGATCCTTCAGTTGGGCGAACCGTAGCCGAACCGGCACGAATAAAGAATTCGCCTGCTTCATGCGCATACGCGCCGCCAGAGAGACTGCTTAATACAAGGGCTGCCACCGCTAATTTTTTCATATCCGCTCCATCGTTGTGGTTTTAATCGCGGGTGAGAATATACTCACAAATGAGTAATAAGTGATCTGCTACAGATCACATTAAAACCAGTAACTTAGCATTCATTGATCTGGATTAATTTTTTGTTACGCACCCAAAAGCGATAAGTTGTTCCCATGTCAATTTTTGGCATTTCACAGTTACAAAATTTTCCCTTTTCCCCCTCTTGCTCTTCCTCTGGCGGCTGGATAATTTATCGCTCTTACAAATTGATTTGATGCGTTCTTCTTTAGCAGGTGTGCCATGAGTGATATCAACCCGTGCATGACGTGCGGAGCCTGTTGTGCGTATTTTCGAGTCTCTTTCTACTGGGCCGAAGCCAGCGATGGCGGCGGTACCGTTCCGGTTCATCTCACAGAGCCGCTAACGCCTTTTCTGCGCTGCATGAGCGGCACTAACCAAAAGCAGGTCCGCTGTATGGCGCTACAGGGTGAGCCCGGGGTCTCTACCCGGTGTTCCATCTATGAGGATCGGCCCAGCCCGTGCCGGGAATTTGCCATGTCGGGAGAAGATGGGCAGGTCAACGAAGCCTGCAATCGTGCCCGGGCGCGCGTTGGATTACCGCCGCTTTACAAAGATATGCTTTTCCATACAAGCCTTGATGCTGCCACAGCAGGTGCATCCGGTGTACAATTGCCGGCTAATTAACACCTGCAATACTCAAGGAGAGTGCATGTCTATCACGGCGAAGTCTGTCTACCGTGACACGGGAAACTTTTTCCGCAATCAGTTCATAACCTTTTTACTGATCGCGTTGCTATGTGCCTTTATCACGGTGGTGCTGGGCCATGCCTTCTCACCGAGTGATGAACAGATTGCCAGCCTGAGCCAGGGCGACCACCTTGCCGGAAGCGTGGGACTATTTGAACTGGTGCAAAACATGACCCCTGAACAGCAGCAAATTCTGCTGCGGGCGTCTGCCGCATCCACGTTCTCAGGCCTGATTGGTAATGCGGTTCTGGCGGGCGGCGTTTTGCTGATGATTCAGCTAGTATCGGCAGGTCACCGGGTCAGCGCCTTACGGGCGATTGGTGCCAGTGCGCCAGTCTTACCTAAGCTGTTTATCCTGATCTTTTTAACCACCCTGCTGGTGCAAATGGGGATTATGCTGGTCGTGGTGCCGGGCGTATTACTGGCTATCGTGCTCTCATTCGCGCCCGTGATGGTCGTGCAGGATAAGATGGGGATTTTTACCGCGATGCGCAGCAGCATCAGGCTGGCATGGGCTAATATGCGTCTGGTGGCTCCCGCCGTGATCGGCTGGCTGCTCGCCAAAACGCTCCTGCTGTTGTTTGCACCGAATTTTGCGGTATTAACGCCAAATGTTGGCGCGGTAGTGGCGAATACGCTTAGCAACCTGATTTCAGCGGTACTGCTGGTCTATCTGTTCCGCCTGTATATGTTAATTCGTCAGTAATCCTGAGGCGGGTGGCATCGCTGCCTCCCGCCCCGCTCAGAAGATGGAATCACAGAATGAAGCAGTTTCTTGATTTTTTACCGCTCGTGGTCTTTTTTGCTTTTTATAAGCTGTATGACATTTATGCCGCGACCACTGCGCTGATCGTTGCGACCGCTGTTGTACTGATCTACAGCTGGGTTCGCTATCGTAAAGTCGAAAAGATGGCGCTGATAACGTTCGTCCTGGTCGCCGTGTTCGGCGGGCTTACGCTGTTCTTCCACAACGATGAATTTATTAAGTGGAAAGTGACCGTTATTTACGCGTTGTTTGCGGGCGCATTGTTAATCAGCCAGTGGGTCATGAAAAAGCCGCTGATCCAGCGCATGCTGGGCAAAGAGCTGACGCTGCCTCAGGAAGTCTGGTCCCGTCTGAATATCGCCTGGGCGGTCTTCTTTATTCTCTGTGGTCTTGCCAATATCTATATCGCCTTCTGGCTGCCGCAGAATATCTGGGTCAACTTTAAGGTCTTTGGCCTGACCGCGCTGACGCTTATCTTCACGCTGTTAAGCGGCGTATACATCTATCGCCACATGCCGCAGGACGACAAGCACTGATTAATGACTGACCAGAACGTCAACGACAGGCGTTCTGGTCTATTCTCTCCGCTGTGAAATCATAGTAGCATCCCGCCTGAAGTCTTCCGTTACGAGTTAAAACAATGACAACAAATAACGCCCCGCAGGGCGAACTGGTTTTACGCACACTGGCAATGCCCGCTGACACCAATGCCAATGGCGATATTTTTGGCGGCTGGCTGATGTCGCAGATGGATATGGGCGGCGCAATTCTGGCAAAAGAGATTGCCCACGGGCGCGTGGTGACTGTGCGAGTGGACGGCATGACCTTCCTTCGCCCGGTTGCGGTGGGAGATGTAGTTTGCTGCTACGCGCGCTGCGTCAAACGCGGCAACACCTCTATTTCAATCAACATCGAAGTATGGGTTAAGAAAGTCTCTTCTGAACCTATTGGGCAGCGTTATAAGGCCACCGAAGCGCTGTTTATTTATGTCGCCGTAGATAGCGAGGGTAAACCTCGCCAACTTCCGCAGGCCTGATCGACAGGCAAAAAAAAGCCTCCATCAGGAGGCTTTTTTTATTCCATCTGCGCCCCGCCGTTCAGGCGGAAAACAATGTTCACAATCAGTCCGCTGCCCGGTTTTCCGGCTTCATAGCGCCATCTGCGCATCGCCGATTTCACTTCGCGCTCAAACATATTAGAAGGCTGAGCGGACAAGATTTCCACGTTATCCACGCGGCCATCCGCAGTGACGTCAAATTTTACCCGTACGCGGCCTTCAATACGTAAGGCCTGCGCTCGCGCCGGATACTGAGGCTGGTTGCGACTCAGCGCGCGCGGACCCGCCGGGGCACTGACTGTCGGCTTAGGCGCTGTTGCGGTGTTATTCATCACCGGACGCGAAGGCGCCGCATTCTCGACCGTCTGGGTCGCGCGCGGTTCAACCGGACGTTCTTCGCGTTTTGGACGCTCCTCGACCTTCTTCACCGGCTTTGGCTTCGGCTTAGGTTTTGGCTTCGGTTCAGGCTTATGGATCACAACCGGCGCTTCCTTCGGTGGCGCCGGAACAGGCTCGGGCTCTGGCTCTGGTTCCGCCACCGGCTGTGGCGGCGGAGGGGCAACCTGCGGCGGTTCGAGATCCGCTGGCGAGACCATCGTCACCGAAATCGGCTGCGCGGGCGCGGGCATTTCAATAACCTGATGAACCGAGGTATACAGCAAACCCGCAACAACAGCACCGTGAATCACGACAGAAAGCAGCGTCGGCCAGGGAAAGCGGCGAGGTAAATCAAGGGTCATCGAAGTCATAATCATCAACGTTAAAAAACCGAACACTGATTTTAAATGCAAATAGCAATCATATTCAATAAGACACTTTGTTCTGACGCAACTTTAGCGCATGAGAGGCCAAAAAAGGCGCATTCAGGTCAGGATATTAACATTGTTTTTATTTTACATTGCAGTCGTTTGCCCTTTCACATAACGTAACTGACACTTTTACCGGTTAAGGAGCTTCGCCGTGTTTTACGTGATTTACTCTGAAGATGTTGCTGATTCGCTCGAAAAACGCCAGGCCGTGCGCCCTGCGCATCTGGCACGTTTGCAGCTGCTCCAGGATGAAGGCCGTTTACTGACCGCCGGCCCAATGCCTGCAGTAGACAGCAACGATCCGGGCGCCGCCGGTTTTGCCGGTTCCACCGTGATTGCTGAGTTTGAATCTCAGGAAACCGCTCAGGCATGGGCTGACGCAGATCCGTATGTTGCAGCAGGTGTGTATGCGAAAGTGACGGTTCGACCGTATAAGAAAGTGTTCTGATACCAAAGCGGCTCCGAAAGGAGCCTTTTTTATCGCGGCGGTTATGCGTCTTTATACCATGTAAACTGCTGCTCTGTAATCAGGCTTCCCCACTGGTCGCCTTCCCACTCCTTGACGAGCGTAAAACCAAACGATTCGTATAAACGTCGTGCGGCGGTGAGCTTATTGAATGTCCAGAGATGCACGGCAGAGAAACCAAGGCTGTCGCAAAAGCGCATCGCTTCGGTCAACAGTTTTTTCCCCACCCCGTGTCCCCGGCAGCCATCGTCAAGAATAAACCAGCGAAGATGGGCTTCACCCGGCGCTAAATCCTCGCCGTCTATCGCCACTGACCCCACTATCCTGCCGTTCATCACCGCCAGCCAGATCTGGTTGCATGGCTTATCCAGGCGGTCACTAAACTCTGCAACCCCTGTAGCCACTTTGGCCTCAAAAAAGCGGCCAAAATGGTGTTCGCGCGCGTAATAAACCCCGTGCATCTCCGCGATACGGCCAATCATGCCGGGAATATACCCCTTAACTATCGTGAGTTCGTCAGGGCGCGTGTCGTTGCCCTTTTCACGGCACGCCAGCAGCGCGTTGGCATAAAGGGAGAGTCCCTCAGAAATGGTCTGCTGCTGGACAGGAGCAAGACGCTTTATTGCTGAGAGCACGCGCTCATTGCTAAAGGTATTAATTTTACTGACCGTCTCATGACCTTTCGCGGTCAGCCTGAGGCTCTTCGCTCTCGCATCTTCAGGTGAAGTCACCTCCTCGAGTTCGCCCGCGGCAATCAGACGAGCCAGCATCCGGCTGACGCTGGACTTTTCAAGGCCCAGCAGCTGCACCAGCTGACTCGCCGTCATCTCTTTGCGCAAGGCGATTTCGACCAGGGTATGGACGGCCGAAGGGGAGTAATTTGTTGAGGCCAGAGTCGAGGCCATAAAACCTAACTCTCGCACCATGAGGCGCGAGGAACGTCGAATAACACTGACTACCGGGGTTTCGCTGTGCATGTTCAGTCCTCACCATTTGGTTGCACTATACAACCAAATGGTGAGGGGTTGTCAAACATAATAAAAAGGCTCCCTCAGGAGCCATTTTAAACGCTTCAACACAATGAAATAAAAGGATTTATTTTAGGCCGTGTCCACACATTGACCACATCGATATCTATAGCCCCGCTCAAGCGGGGCTTGTAGTTTGACTTAGGAAAGGTGGATTGACACATTTAGCAAGTAATGCATACGCTTTTGAAATTTTCTCAACGCAATGAACTTACACGCCTTCCGTCAAATAAATTAGCTGTGATAACTTACTTTACAGAAATTTATATTCTTTAAGTTGAACAAGGCATAACCAATATGTATGCCTTTCAATATTAGTCTTAAGAAAAAAGTAGTGGTTATTGATGAATAATCATCATTATATTATCCCTCCAGAACGGAAGTCACTTTCATCACCTGCATAAACTTGAAGATGAGCAGCTTCAAAGATTTTATTATTTAACTCCAATGTTTGCTCCTTGCTTATTTTTTCCGGCCATGGATCATGGTCTTTGAAGTTTAAAACAATGGCAATCATTGGTGACAGTGGATAATAAAACTCAAGGTTATCTATTTCTTCATGAGAATTTCGCGATGGTGCGTGAATGTTTATTACTGGCTGATCTCCTGTTATAAATTTTATGTCTGGATGTGCTTTTATAATATTTAAATTCATTTTTTGCATATAAGCGAATGCGTAAGTGAGCTCATCAACCGTACTGTATGTTATGAAAGGAGTGACTTTATCAAAATTTAAGTTAGCGTTTAAATCGTCTAACTCCTCCTCCGCTTTTTCCTTATCGAAAGGTATATCATTTTTTATTGCTAAAGCACTGACTAAATCAACCGAACGTTTTAGTCTTTCCAAATCCTCATGTACGTTTGAAAAAGCGCTGTTAAGACTTTCTCTAATCGCCTTTGTTCGAACGTATTGCATCATTAAGAAAAATATAAAATCGATTCTTTCTTTATCAATGCTATAAAAATTTACATTTTCGTTTAACAGAAGTTCAATGAACCTTTGCCCAACATTTTCATATCGTGATTGCTTTGTCTCACCTAACTGTCGACGTTCGTCAATAAAATGCTCAGGGGTATACTGACTTGTAGATTTAGCGGTTTCAACTCTCTCTTTTAAGTTGATAATTTCCACTTCACGAAGTGTAAAGTATGGGTCGAAGTTATTTAAAGTTTCATATCGTGAAGTTGAGAGAATTACAACCATCATTTTCTCAACTTCAGTCAACACCTTAAATTCATAGAAATAATTTTGCTGTGCAACCCCCATAAGCCCAGACCGAAAAATTCCTTTTGAATTTTTATTCATTGCACATAGTTGCGGGTCACGTTTCTTAGTGTCAGCCCAAGCTTTTAAATATTTCCTGAATACATAATGCTGACGCCTTGTTACTTGTATTCTCTCTTTCACGCAAACATCCTTAGAAATTTCAAATCAATGTTATAAACAACTTTCCTAATATCAACTTAGTAGTTATCGGCGATCCACTAGAAAAAATTAGTGTTTTTTAATACAACACACAAATATACATTACCTAATCAGGAAAGTTAATAATAGAAATGTTTGGAATTTTGCTAGTCCTAGAAAATGACATTACAAAAAAATTAAGCCCCATTTAAGGGCTTAATTTAATCACTGCCAATGGATTTGTTGCTGGCCGGATGATGTCGGGTGCGGTGCCGCTGGTACTACAACGCCCGGCGATACGATGAAACGCTCTACCGTCTCAGTGGTCACAAACGTCGCGCTGCAGTTGATATTAGTGCACTGGTGATACCGCTCCTTTGTCGTGTCAGTAAAATAGCGACTTGTGCGGGCGTGAGCGGCGAAATGGCATTTTGGACAGTGAAACATGGCGAGCACCTCATTAAGTTTCCGATGCGGTAATTTTACTCACTTTTCTATTATATAACAAATACTTAAAATAAAATCACTGCGTTAACTCTTCGCTTTCGTACTCCACATCCGAAACCTTAACCTCAAGCTCTAAGCCCGTTGTGTAGCCGTTCCCGTTGAGGTTATGCACCACCCGGCTGATTATCCACGCCTGCTCGTCTATGACGCGCTTAAACCCTTTCACCGCGATTGGCGTTTCAGGAAATAAATCTGCCCGGCCAATCGCCAGCGAGATTGAAAACTCCGCAACGCCGCGCTGCAGTTTGTCCCACTTCGCCTGAGCGGCGCGCATGGCCTGCGCCTTAGTCGCGTAGATGGTCGTCAGCTCCAGCACGTTGTCAGCCTCACCGGCCATGTACTCACCCTCGCGCGCTTCCTGCTCTTTTTTGGCTTTAGTCTTTGCCGTGGCTTTTGTCGCTTTCGGGTGCTGCAGCGCGCGGAGGTGCTTCTCTTTGGGCTTTCTCTTGAGCTTCACCTTTTGCTTTTGCGGCTTCGGGTCCTTGGTGTGCAGCCATTTCGCCGTCACGCCGGTGTAGGCTTCCCGGTCAGCAATAGCAAACTGATGACGATCGCCGTCGCCGCGCTCAAGCGTCATCTGCGGAATGGGCTTCCCGCTGGC
This sequence comes from Enterobacter sp. 120016, assembly GCF_018383635.1. NCBI lineage: Bacteria > Pseudomonadati > Pseudomonadota > Gammaproteobacteria > Enterobacterales > Enterobacteriaceae > Enterobacter > Enterobacter sp. 120016. The sequence goes on from NZ_JAHAWC010000001.1 coordinate 436,831, forward strand.
AGTCTTACCGCTCCCCGCTTTCAGGAATAACAGTTTCCCTGCTTTTACCGAAACCGACGCCCCGTTCCGGTCAGCCAGGCGGGACAGAAACACCGCGTCGGATTCCTGCGACTGGTCAATGTGAGGCACGGCGACGGCTTTCAGCGTGTCGGCCACGCTGGCCGTCAGTTTATTGCGTGCCGCAATCGTCTCGACAATTTGCCCGAGCGTGGTGTCATGCCATGACTGTTCCCGGCGCGAGTTCAGCGACCCGCGAAAATCGGCGCTGCGCCCCCGGATGGTCAGCGTATCTGGCGCACCACGGTGCTCGATTTCGTCGACCGTGAACGTCCCTTTTTTTATCAGCGCGGATCCCTGCCAGCCTAACCACAGCGTCAACGTTGCGCCGCGCGGTGGCAAAGCTATCTGGCCGTCTGTGTCATCGAGCTCGATATCGAGCTGGTCGGCCTCGAATCCGCGATTATCGGTCATTGTCAGGCTGATAAGGCGGTCGCTAAAATCCTGCGTGATATCCTCATTATCCAGCTTGAGCATAAACGCCGGGGCAATCTTCGCCCCGGCCTGAATATTCATACCCGTAATCATCCCGCCAGCCCTCCCAGCCAGTCACCGGCAGACGTGACCAGATTGTCGGCCTGCGTTTTCAGATCGCCATAAATGGCCGCCAGCGATTTATCTACCCGCTTAAGGGACAGGCTAAACTCGATTTTTCTCGCCGCTCCGTCGCTGAATAGCTCGGTGTGCGTATGAGTCACTTTGTCGATGACATACATGCCGTGGATCATGCCCGTTCCGTCAATCAGCGGCCACGCGCGCCCCTCGTCTGCCATCAGCTCGATGGCGGTCAGTGACAGGCGTCCGCCGGTAATTTCGGGATAGAGCACGCCCGACAGCGTGCGCGTGGTTTCACCTTCCCCGAGATACTGGTAAGCCGGTGGCTTGCCGATACGGTCGTTTGACGCCCAGCGGTAATCCTTCGAATACTGCATGGACTGATAGGGCAGCGTGCGGCGCTCAAACACAAACAAACCCAAAACCATTAACATGCTTTATCCCCCTCAGTCATGGCGCATACTTGAGCGCTGACGCGCACGGTTTTCACGGTCGAGTTTATCGACGGCCTCGCGGAGCTGCCGGTCAAGGTCGCTGCCCGGCGCGATGCCACCATTCAGGTTGATGTTATATTCTGGCTTGCTCTGGTCGACGTAAGTCTTACCAGTCGGCGCCGTTACCGGCTGATATGCCTGATAGCCGCCATATGATGAGGTTGCCGGAATATAAGACCCGTTTTGCGAGCCGGTGGCGGCACTGGCTTTTGCGGCCTTCTGGTCAAGGTCGCTTGATTCTTTATTGATAACCCCGAGCTTTTCCAGTAACCAGTTAACGCCGGTACGCAATGTATTAAAGCTTTTGAGCGGTAACATCAGCGCTTCGGCCAGCATCTTACCGAACATCACACCCGCATTTTTGCAGCTGTCGAGCGTCTCCTGCGTCGACTTAACCGGTGCGATCAGGTCTTTAAACCACTGCCACGCCACTTTAAGTTTGTCACCCAGCCAGTCAAAAACCGGCTTTAACGGTTCGAATAATTCCACTACAGGGGCAAAAGCCTGCTTTAACCCCTCCATTACGCCTGAGAAAAACGCGCTTATGGGCTCCCAGTATTTGCGAATAAGCAGCGCACCGGCGACGATGGCAACGCCAATAGCCACTATCGGCCACGTAAGCGCTCCGAGCACGGTCATGATGGCGCCGCCCACCACAGAGAAAACCGTCCCGAGCAGTGATGCACCGGCAATCAAAATATTAATGCCGGTAATGACCGGCCAGGCGACCAGACCAATTGCCCCGAGGATGCCAATAATTGCCAGTGCGCCGCCTGCTATGATGCCGATGGTCTGCGCCAGCCCCTGATTTTTCTGGATCCAGCCGTCGAGCTTTAAAACATATTTCGTGGCAGTCTGGGTGAGCTTACGCAGTGACCCCTCCTGCTGGTCAAACAGGTCAGTACCGACGGCCTCATAGGCTGACTGAAATTCTTTGAAGTCGCCGCCGAGGTTGTCCTGCATGATTTTAACGAGCTCAGCGGTTTTCCCGTCCGAGGCTTTAAACGCCGCCGTGAGCTGGTCGAGTTTGCCGCTTGAGGCCGCGGTCATCAGTACCGCCGCCGCCGAGCTGGCTTCCTCACCAAAGATGGTTTTCATGTACTCGCCTTTCTGGCTTGTTCCGAGATTATTTTTCTCAAAACTGCGCTGCATTTCTTTCAGAATGGCGAATATCGGGCGCGTGTTGCCCTTGCTGTCAGACGTTTTAACGCCGAGCTCTTTAATGGCCTCGTATGCCTTACCGGTCGGAGCCTGCAGGCGACTCAGGACGGCACGGCTGCCCGTCCCCGCCATCGAGCCGGTGATTTTGGCGTCATGGAGCGCGCCGACCATTGCGGCGGTCTGCTCGATACTGACCCCGGCATTTTTTGCCACCGGCGCAGCATAGGTCAGCGCGTCGCTCAGCCCGTCAAAGTCAGCGGCCGTTTTGTTCATGGTCATCGACAACACGTCGCCGATGTGTGCGATCTGGTCGTTTGACATCTGAAACGCGGATTTCATCCCCGTCAGCAGCGCGGCGTTTTCTTCCATCGAGCGACGGTTAGACAGCGCCATATTCAGCGTGACCGGCGTCGCCGCCTGAATCGCTGCGGCATCCCCGCCGCTTTTCGCAATGATAATCTGCGCGCTGGCCGCATCATCTGCAGACGCAGCGGTATTATCCCCGAGCTGGCGCGCCTGTTTGCGCAGCGCCTCCATTTCGGGTGACTGTTTATCGACCCCGAGCACGGCCTGCAGCTCAGAGTTTTTCTGTGCAAACTCATAACCGGGCGTGAGTAATTTCACTCCGGCCATTGTTCCCGCCGTGGCGATACCGACGCCCGCCGCGCCTGCCGCTGCAGCGCCTCCGGCAAGGGATTTACCGGCCTGATAACGCTCTTTAACGCGACTGAGTCGCGCCTGCTGTTGACTGACCCGCGCCAGTGCCTCGCGCTGCCGGTTAAGTTGCGCGGTCGTCTCACTGATGCTGGTTTTCAGGCGGCGCTCATCCGCCGAGAGAGTACGGGTGTTAATCCCGGTCTGCGCGAGCTCGGTGCGCTGGCGCTGTACCGACTGCCTGAGGCTGTTGTATTTGAGCTGCAGGTCAGCGGCGGATTTCTTTGCCGCCTCCATCGCGCGCGCCTGCGCGGTTGTGGGGTTCTGCGTGTTTTTAAACTGGACGGCCAGCGCGGCGGCTTCCTGTTTCGCCTTGTTAAGCGACTGGCCTGTCACGGCAAGCTGCGCGCTCGCTTTCCTGAATCCGTCAATTCGGCCAGCCTGCGCATTCAGATCGCGCAGGCTGTTCTGAGAAGTGCGGATATCGCCAGCAAGGGTCTTGCTGGCAGTCTGGATAGCTTTGAGCGGTCGGCTTGCCCGGTCTACTGCGTTCAGCAGTACCTCAATCCTGACGTTATTGCTCATGGTGGTGTCCGCTTCGCTGCAGCGCCTTTTCGCGCCATGTGATGAGCCCGGTCACGCTCAGGGAATTCAGCTCTGATGGCGGCCAGTGAAATATCACCGCGATATCCGCCATCAGGTCATCGACCGAAAAGTTATCCGGGAAGGTCAGCGAGCCGAAGATGGTGACAAAAAACCGACCACCTTACCGGCGAACAAAATCAGGTCTGATGCTTCCAGACGCATGACCTCGGGCTCGGTCAGCGCCGGGTATGTCATGCGCGGCAGCACCTTAATCAGCGCATCGACGTCAGAGTTTGCCAGCGCGGCCAGACTGACACCGCGCAGGGTTCCGGCATTGGGTTTGGTCAGCGTCACCTGTTCGATTTTTTGCTCACCGCGCATGATTGGATTATCGAGGATCACAATGTTTGGGTTTTCGGTTTCGATGGTGGCGGTTTCGTTGATGTTTTCCATGATGTTGCTCTCTTTGAATGTGAGTAAGTGACCGGCCAGCCTGGCTGACCGGTTAACGGGTTACAGGCCAATCGCCCGGCGGTGCTCAGCGAGACGGTCAACGCCGTCGACTTTCATCACCATGTTGACGACGTCAATCTCGATGACCTCTTTGCCGTCAATCGTGAGCTGGTAATACGAGCACTCGGTCGCGATTTTGGTCGTGCCGCTTTCGCCCTGTTTGTTCTCGCCGCCGTCGTACTCCTTGTGACGGCCACGCATGACCACCTCAACGGCGGAAATTGCGCCGGTATCATCGCGCTGGAATGAGCCGGTGAAGCGCAGCGGCACGCTGTCGGCACCCGGTGACGCATACTGCGCCCACAGCGCGACGTCAGGCAGGCCGCCCAGCGTCCACTCAAGCGACAGCGCGTCGTCGTCGAGGCCGAGGTCAATAGACACCGAGCCCGGCATCCCGCCGCCGCGATACTTCTCAAGCTTGCGGGTCAGCTTTGGCAGGGTGACGGATTCAACGACGCCCATGTAGCTGAGACCGTCGTTAAACATGTTCAGGTATTTCAGTTTGCGTGGTAACGCCATGCTCTGAGCTCCTTAGCTGTTGACCGAGTCTGACAGGTCTGCCAGATAGGTATCGGTGATGCGCTGGCGCAGGGTCAGGTTTTCCAGCGGCGGGACGGGGGTGTAGTCGTAATCGATATACAGCTTCCCGGCTTTCAGGGTTTCCACGCTGTTTGACTCCGGGTCATACCAGCAGGAGCCGTCAACGATATAGCCGTTGTTTTTCAGCTCGCGGAATTTGGCATTGATACCGGCGACGATGTCGCGGATGAGCGTTGCGGAAACGGGCTTATCCATCGCCCAAGCGTGCGCCTCTGCCATCGTGTCGGCCAGCACCTGCGCCGTGCGGGTGTAGTTTTCAAACACGAATAACGGATCGTCCGAGCAGGTGCGGTTACCCCAAAACTTAAAGCCGTCGTTGCGGATGAGCGTTGTCACCCCGGCCTGATTCAGCAGGTTGGCGTCCGTGGCCTGCTCCTGCAAATCCCATGAGACCGAGGCACTGACGCCGGTGACGCCATTTACGCCGACGTTGGACAGCGTTTTGTGCCAGCCGGTCTCCTGGTCAATTTTGGCGCGCAGACCGAGCGCGCGGGCGGTCGCCCATGCAATATCGGTTTCGTTCGCCGTGGTGTCCCATGCCAGAAAGTCCGGGTGAATCACCATGAGCTCACGCTGGCTGAAGTTCTCGCGGTATTTGATGGCGTCGGAAATGGTCTTGCAGCCCCACGCGCTCACATAGCCGAACGCGCGCAGGCTCTGGCAGGTCGACGCGAGCGCGGTCGCCACTTCCTGCGTGTCCAGCCCCGGCACGCCGAGAATGCGCGGCTTAACGCCGGTGACGGTTTTCGCCGTTAACAGCGCTTTCAGCCCGGTATATTTGCCGTTTTCGTCGGTCGTGCCGATGATGTTGGAAATGGTTTCTTTCTGCGCCGCTTCCGGGTCTGACGGGTCGTCGGTACCTTCAGGAACGCGCACCACCACAATGACCGGCTTGCACTGGTCGGCGATGGCCTGCAGGGATTTTGACAGCGTGCCTTTTTTACCGGCTTTACCGATAGCCGTTTGCACACTGGTAATCAGCACCGGCTCATTAAGGGGAAACGTCTTGTCGTCAGCATCGCTGGCCGTGCAGACCATGCCGATGATGGCCGTCGAGACGGTGGAAATGGTGCGCGTGCCATCATTAATCTCGATGACCTCGACGCCGTGATGATAGTCGCCCATCTGTTTAACTCCGTGGTTAAGGGGTGCGACTATTTTCTGTTGTGTGTCGCGCAGGCGCGATGCAATGCCGTTGGTGGAGGGATAACACAACATACAAAAAAGCCCTCCGGGTGGAGGGCGTCGTTTATTCTGGTCTTTCCGGCCACTCAATATCCGGCACAGCAGAGGTGTCGATCGCGTTCAGCGACTGAATGTATTTCATCCACGCAATCAGGCTGGCCTTGTCATCGTCGCTGATGATGCCGAGCTGCAGCTCAGTCTGCCAAAGGCTGATAGCGCTTTGCGCCTCTGACAGCAGCGCGGATTTTTTCTGTTCAGCCTCCTTAACCTGACCGTTTTTCTGCGCGTCCTTATCCGTGACCCATTCGCCACCGTTCCAGCGGTCATAGGGGGTCGACGGTGCAATCGTAGTTATGCCGACGGCATAGTCACCGGGCGCGGTAATGTTGACCGGCTGACCGGTTTCCGTGTCATAAACCGTCTCACCGCGATGGTCTGCGACATACTCCCACCCGTCAAGACTGGCCGCGCGACACACCGCGAAACCTTCTTTTTCTTCGACCGGTGCATCGGTGCAGGAATTAGCAGGAATCCCCACGCCCAGCGCCAGAAACTCGACAGAGGACGTCAGATATTCGCGGGTTTCACCGTCATAGTTATAAACCGTCATATCACCGGCTTTTGTGGTAATGCCCTGTTTATTCAGCGTCGCTTTTGCCATTATGCCGCCCTCACGATGTAGTTAAATGCAATGTTGCGTGGGCGAGCGCCGAATGATGACCGTTGACCACCAATTGAAGAAATCAGCCCTGCGGTATTTATGTGTGACCATGACGGGCTGTTGTCGACAACGCTGTCGAAATCACTCAATGGGATATATGCGGTCCCATCTGAATGCCCCCCGAGGAACATCCCAACTCCAGAGCCGACCTGAGCGGATAATAGCGCTCGTCCATTATCTATCCCGCGCCCGTCATCCCACCCTCGCAAAAACTCACTGCGCAAGTCAGGCAATTTACCGGATGGATAAGCAACAGCCAGCTTTGGATACTTCACCTTGTCAAAAACCGCGCCGTTGCATTTTAACCATCCCTCCGGCGGTGTTGCCTGCGGCCACGGCAGCGGAAAACCGACCGGAATGTATTTATCAATATCCGCCGTTTTGAGGTATTGCGTGTGCGGGTCTGCAGCGGCGAGGTGTGCGGCCAGCAGATTATCGGCATAGGCTTTCACCTCGATAGCCTTATCCTCGACATACTGGCGCGTTGCCAGCACCACCGACGGGTCGATTTTCAGTGTAATCGCCGACGTGCTCGACACAATCAGAATCATGCGAATGGTCTGCGTGCGGCCGCTCCCCTCCTGCAGCTGCGGTTTGTAGGTCTCCGGGCAGTTTGCCACGGCAATCAGAATCCCCTCATCGTCGTAGAGACCAATCTCGCGTATCCAGAAACCGCCCTCATTCTCGGGAATAATCTGTTCCGCGATAATCTGGCTGGTATTGGCCGGGTCAACGGTCAGCAGGTTCAGCGGCGCGATGCGCTTCTGATTTATGAGCTTCGTCTGCGCCGGGTCAGGGGTCGGCAAAGTACCATTCGCATCGCCGACGGCCATCTGCGTCAGGTTTAGTCTGGTACCGAGTGCCGCCGCGTTCGCCAGCCGCGCCGCGCCCTGATTGGTCAGAATGGCAAGATATTTTGCGGTCATGCGTTCACTCTCAGGTTATCAATCAAATGGATGGCCGAGGCCGGGTAATATTCACCGCCGACGACAATTTCCTCGGGGGTGTAGGGGTAAACGGTGAGCGCGTCGCCGTCGTAGCATCCCGCGCCGACATGCAGCTCATCGGTCGCACTCAGGCTGATAGCAAGCCCCGTCAGGTGGCGGCTTGCCGGTTTGGCGTCTTCAATCAGGCGCTCGAGCTCCTGATACATTTCGTCAGTGATGCCGCTGTCGAGCACACCAACAACGAGACGGAAAGTGCCTGGCGCCTCGTCGAGCTGCCACCACTCGCGCACCTCAATCAGAAAGCCGAGCGGCTCAACCACCCGACGCAATGCGCTGATGGTGCCTTTGTGCTGATGGACGAAAAACGAGGACATAATGACGCTTCGCTTTGTTGCCTCCGGCCACTTCTCATCCCACCGGTCGACCGACAGCGCCCACGCCAGATACGGCAGCAGGTTTACCGGGCAGGTGCGCCAGTTCCACAGGGTGCGCAGCGATACCGGCACGCGCTGAATCTCAGAGAGCGCGGTAGCGGCGGCGACCTCCAGCGGCGACGAGCCAACGGGTAACAGCCGGTCACTCATCCGAGCCCCCGATAGTTATCTGGTACTCGGTACAGTTCGACGCCTGCGACTTACTCAGCACAATGTCGGCCTGCGGTGATGCCAGCTCGACACGCTGCACCCCCTCAACATGCAGCGCCGCATAAATGGCTGACAGGCGGATATCACGCCCGAGGCGGTGCTGCGCGCTGATATAGCTCTGAAGCCTCTGCTCTGATGCTTGCCTGATGGGCTCAGACTCGGGGCCGGGGTAAACGTAGATCGTCGCGTCAATCTGGTACGGCACAATCTCGGCTGACTGGACGGTCACACGGTCAGCCACCGGTCGCACATCTTCGGCGTTCAGTGCTTTTTCAACGATTGCCAGTAACTCAGGGCTCGCTGTGCCGTCACCCTCACGCGATAACACGGTAATCGTCACGCAGGCGGGCGACGGGCTTTCGACCGACACGTCGGCGACCCGTCCGTCAGCGCTTCTACCGTGATACTCATAGGCGCCAACCGGACCCGCCACGCTTAATCCTTCAAAAGCTTGTTGTGTGCGCAGTCGCAGGTCAGCATCTGATTCCATAACGGCAGGCGTTGGCGGTATGGTGGTGTCATCAGCAGGGGTAATGGTCAGGCGTCCGGTATTATTGTTCCCGGCCACAACGTCAAGGTCTCGACCGCTTGAATAGGCCAGCGTTACCGCCTGCGCGGCTTCGTTCACACGCTGACGCCAGATAACTTCACGATAGGCGTTTTCCTGCAGCAGCTTAACAATCGGCTCTGATTCAAGTGCCAGCGTCCGGGCAATGGCCTCCTGCTGGTCTTCTGGATAGAGTGAAATTAGCGTCGCAATGCGTTCGGCAAGAATGGTTTCAAAGTCCAGTTCTTCCACCACATCGGGAACGGGTAACTGATTCAGGTCAACGGTTGCCATAGTGATTTAGCTCAGTGGAATGGTGATGGAAAATGGCTGGCCGCCGGTCGAGCGGGTGCCGGTGATGTCGACATACAGCCCGCCGTCGGTCTCAGACCGTTCAAAGGTAATGGTCGAGAGGTCTACGCGTGGCTCCCACTTCTGGATCGCGGAATAACACGCGGCCATAATCTGCAGGCGCAGCGCCGGAGTCTGCGGCTGGTCAATCATCTGCGACAGGAGCGAGCCGTATTCACGACGCATGACTCGCGAGCCTACCGGCGTGACCAGAATGTCGCGCACGCTTTGCCGGATATGCTCAACCTCAGAGATACTGAGGCCGGTCTGGCTGTTCATTCCCAGATAACGCACCGTCATTTGATGCCCTCCGTCCAGCTTCCGCCCCGTTCGACGCCGCCGTGGTCGTGGTTATCCACCTGCACGCCGTTTGATTTCAGTGTCCCGCCGGTGTGCTCGATGTTCCCGCTCATCTTCCCGCCGCTCTTCACTTCGAGCGTGCCGGTCGTCAGCTTGTTGGTGCACACCACCTCCGGCGTATCGAGCGTGATGCGGCTCGACGCTTTCACCAGCACCACCGGCACTGTGGCCGTAATGGCGTCCGACGCGGTGACGTCTGCGGTTTTGATACCTGACACGGTGAGCGCACCGCTTTCGGGCTCGTACTCGATAACCGCCCCGTCAGGAAAGGACACGTGAAGCGCATCAGGGGAGGCAGACGGCGCGGGATTGTCATCAGAAAAAATGCCGGGCAGCACAAAGGCCGTATCGAGCTCGCCGCCGACAGCAAGCAAAAGCACCTGCTCGCCAACGGATGGAGCCCACCATACGCGCGAGCGACCGGCGCGGCAGGTTAGCCAGTTCAGCCAGGTGGTTTCCATGCCGCCGGTCTGGACACGACAAAGCCCCTCGTCGTGGTCGACGTCGGTGACGATGCCGGTGCGGATAAGGTTGCGGATCGCGCGTGCGATTTCCTGCAGAGAATTTAGATTATTCATGGGGAAAGGATGCCGCCGGGGATGGTCAGCGGCAACCAAGGGGGGTTTTGTAGGAGCAGGCACAACAACAGAAACTCTATTCGAACCAAAACCCAAAAATGGGTATTTGATTGCAGCATAGAGAATTAATACTAACTTACTGAATTAAGTTGATAATATTTTCAACAAAAACAGTACCTTTTGCCACATTATCATCCCCACCGAGCCGGGAATACTCATCCCATACGATATGAAACACTTCATCAAACAAAGGTACCGTAATATCCCTCAATTCAAAATCACTTACAAACCCAGGCATATTCTTTTTAGACACTCCAGAACCTGCGATTTTTAAAACAACAGCCATGGAGATATGATATATAACATTATTAAAGTCACGCTTACTCTCAAATTGATACTCTTTCAATAGTTCAGAGCACCTCTTTAGAATTAAATAAGAGTTTAAATATAGCGACAACTGATATTTTTTATTAAAAATCTGCTCATACCGAGCATTATCATTGATAAGTGTAGAAGGTCGAGCGCGAGCGTTATTTGGTTCTAATAACACAACCGTCATGACACATTGAGATAAATATGAAATAGAAACAATTCGAGACGCAGGCTTTCCTTCATTTTTATAAAAATTCTTGCGCCTGTCATAAAAAAAGCCACTCGCTTTGAAAAAATCCTCAATATCGCGATGGATTTCATCAGCACTTCGAAGTGAAGCCGGAGGGATACTAGTCTGGCTATTTGTCGCCCTAATTATTTTATCTCTAGATTCTGGATTACTTTCACAAATCACTCTGACCAGAACATTTCTGTTTTCAGCAACATCCTCGACCAAGTTAGCAAAATGGTTATATATTTCATGTGAAGTTTGCAGACCATTAACTACCTGTGGGTTTTCGATAGTAAGTGTTTTTCCAGATAAAACCGCCTTAGATGTAATAACGGTAACACCATTATTTAAAAACCAGAAATCCTCTTTCCCATTATTTAATGTATCTTGAATTGCAACATTCACTACAACATCGCCATTGTGATCTCTTACGTTGGATTCAAAGATACTTCTCGAAATAGAATCATTATCGGAAATGAACTCATGGTATTTTTTTAGATTTACTAAGCAAAGATAACTGCCATTAACAGTAGCGATAGGTGATTCGGCTAACTCCATCATCCTTGACGTACTTTTAACCTTACGATTTAATTCAACAAGTTTACTTGCCCCAACGAAATCAAGAGAAAATTTCGATCCCGTAAACATTTTTGAAATGGTTTCTTTTAAAGGAATCCCTTTATTAAGAACATTGATATGCACCTCTTCACCAAGTGTAGAATAATAGTAAGAAAAGGTTAGATCTGGAAATCCCTTCATTAAAGAACTATAAACGTCTCGAAATATTGACACTTTATCACGAAGATCTTTATTATATCTCCGAGTTATTTCTTCCGTTGTTATGTCCGTGGAGATGTTAAATAAATCCCTTGCCACCTCATTAAATTTAACAACCGCATCCTCATTGAAACCTTTAGAGGTTTTTGATTGTATGACAACCAACTCAATATTGTTATGTTTTCCGCCTTTTGAATAATCCGTATCTTCCTTTATTAACTCGCCATTAAGGAAGGTATAAATAGAATCAATGCCCCCATCCCCCCCATCCCCAACCACGCTATATTCTATATCAGAATAGGTAACATCATAATCCTTAAGGATTTGAGCGGCAGTATACATCTCAAAATAATCTGGATAACTTATATTTTGCTCCGCAGCCTCCTCACGAATTATTTTCTCCATAATTGTTTGCGAATTTGTTAACTCGGCCATGCCAACTCCTATTAATTGATTTTCTATCCCTATAGAAACCAAACCATCAATCATTACAATTGAAGCGCGACGCAACAATTATGGTTAGGGTATGTTGTTATTCAGATATACTTACTAGCTTTGCACATGTCAAGCCTACCCACCAGTTTTTTAGAAAAAGTTTCCCGCATTTCAGCTTTGCTAACCATTTAAATAATTACAGTTCAAAACAAACATTTGATCAGTTAAGTTAATCATTGTAAGGATTAACTAATATGCCTTATAAGAAATTTAAGCACGAGTGCCTTGTCTTCTCCATTATACCCGAGCAGCTGACGCTCTGCGTATTGCACGTGCTGAGCATGCGCGTTTGGCCGGTCTTTGAGACCGTACTGATGGACGCGCGCAATGCGCTGTACTTTGCCAGTAAATTCCACTACTGCACTGTTTTCGCGGCCAGTGGCTTTCATGTACCGGCTTGTGCGGAGCTTCTGGAACATCGCCCGCTTAATCCGCCCGGTCTTAGCTCTGAGCGGCTGACGCTTTCGTGCCTGATACGGTGAGCCGTCCGGGGCTTTTTGCTGTTTGATACGTTGCTGTTGCGACTTGCGCAGCTCCTTTGCTATCTCCCCGGCCAGCTTCCGGCGCGATGCCGGTGACAGAGCAGCAATCAGACCGTTGAGCCGGTCGTCAAAGGGCTTAAATTCACTCATCCCATTTACTCGCCAGCTCTCCGTCAAGATAGAGCTCTTTTGGTGGGATTACGGGCTCCGGCAGCGGCGGCTCAGGGGCATAGCTCACGTGCAGCGCGCCGTTTTCCTCCCTGATGATGGTGCGCTCGGTGAGCTGCAGGCTGATGCTGATATCGACGCTGTCCCCGTCGTTCAAATCCATCTGGAAACGGTAGCCCTTTTTGCGCCCGTCATCGAGCGTGCAGATATCCGGCTGGTTTTCCCTGAGCCATGCGGCCACCGGCACGAAAATCAGGTCAGGGTCGCCCACGAAGTCACACACGATCACATTCAGGGTATAAATTTTCTCATGCGACAGCGAGGCCGCGAGACGCGCATCGATATTCCCCTCATCGGCAAAGATGCGCATCATTTCGGGGTTTGTTTCAAGCTGCGGAACGGCTTTAATCAGCGCTTCGCGCAGGCTGCGTGCTTTCTTCATCAAGTTTATCCTGACAGTCTTTGACGGTTTCAACCTGCAGCGCGCAGGCGGCGAGCGCGTGCTCAAGCCTGCGAATATCGGCGCTCAGGTCGCCATTAGTGGCCGGTTCGCTTCCCGGCATCGGGCAATAGCTCACCTTCGGGCAGGCGCTGTAAACAATGACCGGCGGAGGCGCAGGCGGCGCGGGTGTGCAGCCGACGCACAACATCAGGCAGTTCAGCGCTATACCAGCGGCGTAAGGTTTCATTCTCATTTATCAGCCTCGTAATGGTTTCTTCACGCCGCACGGCCATTGCACCGGCGGCCAGCAGTTCGCCGCGTAGACTGACCTGCGCGGTTTCATTTCGCCTGGCAATTCCCTGCGAAACGGAAAGCTGATTTTTGAGCATTCCGATCGCGGTTTTTTGTTCCGTGGCGACCCTGTTTGCCCGTTCAAACGAGCGCGTCAGGTTGCCGTTTTCATGACGCTGCCAGAGCACAACCGCCATCAGCGCAGCCAGTAAAAACAACATCACTTTCATTGAATCCCCCTGAGGCAGTAAGCACGCTCGCGCGCGCGGCGGTTCTCCAGCCCTTTGTTAATTTCGCCATTCACGTAAACCCAGCGGGGGAGCTGGTCGCACACCTGCCACCATTGATGACGCTTGATATAGGCGACCATCGTCGACCGGCAGGCCGCACCGGTTCCCACGTTGAATGAGAAGCTGACCAGCGCGTCGTAAATGTGCTGCGGCATTTCCACCGGCACGCAGACTGCGAGACGCTTCTCGACGTTCAGCACATCCGCGACGAGGTTCGCCGCCGCCTGTCGCTCGGTGATTTCCCCTTTCGGCACGACGCCTGCAGTGTGGCCGATGCCTGACGTCCACACTCCCGCGCTGCACTGGTAAGGCGTCAGGCGACAGCCTTCGAGGTCGGCAATGAGCGCCAGCCCCCCGGGCGAGGTGTTAAGCAGACGAAAGTCAGGCATCAGTACTGCCAGCGCCAGCACGGCGGCCACACTGCACTTTTTAACGATTGATTTCACGAATAGCCCCTTTATCGAGTCCGAGCGATGTCAGGTAGAGGTACGTCTTGCGCTTAAACCAGTAGTTCGTCAGCGCGGTAAAAATGGCGCATCCGCCGCCTACGTAAAGCGCCATCTTTTCGGGGGACATTGCCCCGACATACGCCAGCCCCACGGCCAGCCAGTAGGCAATAAACGTGGTGATTTTTTCCATACTCAGTCCCATAGATTCACCGTTTCGGTTCTGGCCGCGCTCTCGGTCTCGGGCAGCTCTATTGCCGTGCCGTGCGGCAGGATCACACCGAGCTCAGACAGGCCGGGATTAGCCTCTAAGACGGTTTCGACCACGCCCTCAGTGCGCCCGTAGTACCGGGCGCAAATCGCGTCGAGGGTGTCACCCTGCAGCGCATACGCTTTCATCAGATTTGCCCCACAATGCAGCGCGCTTTGTCCTGGATGCGCGCCACAGACCAGCGCATATCCCGCCACATTTCATCGATAGTGCTGTCGATGCTGTCGGCTTTTTTGTCGCCTTTGGCGGTCGCATCCACGCCGCGAAAACGCTCATACAGCGTGGCCGTCGTCATCGAGCACACGGCGTTGAAGTAGTGGAAAACGCGCACGCTCTCGCCGTCGAGCTTGTCGGTCGGGACATCCGCCAGCGTGGCGTAACCGGCATCGCGCTGACTTTCGCGCCAGTCGCTCAGCTCCGCGTTTGTCTCTGCGATCGCGGTCTTAATCGCCCGGCGCAGGCGCACGGGGGAAACGGTCTGCTCCAGTCGCATTTCTTCCCGCACGCGCTTCGGATCAACGTCAGGAAAAAACGGGGTGTTTTTGATTACCGGCTCGCTCACGCCCGGCGGCGGTATCACCACGCCCGGCACATCCTGCGGCTCTTTTTTTGGCTCAATAATCAGCGTCGTCATGACAACCTCGGGTAATGGGTGGGCGGTGGACGCCGGTCGCAGTCAGGGCAATAAATGCCCGCATTGACCGGCGTGCCGCCCGGCTCGGGGAGCGCTCGTTTAACCTGCGGCTTTTGCCGCCTTTGGTGGACGCCCGCGCCGTGCCGCTGGTTTGGCGGCAGGCTTGCGCGTGCGCGGTTTAGTCGTTTTCGGTGCCGGTTCGGGTTTTGGCCTGAGCTGGCGCTCTAGCTGCTCAATGTCTTTTCGAACACCAATGGTGCTCTCTAACTGGATCGCACGCTGCAGGTGCGCCAGCGCCTCCGGTAGTTGCTCCGCATCACGCAGCACGTAGCCGGTGATTTTGTGCAGCTTCGCACGCACGATATCGGGCATATCCGAGCGTTCAGTCAGCGCGATAGTGTCGAGCAGGTTCGCCAGACTGACCGGCTGTTTTGCCGTGAGCAGGCGCTGCGCGGCCAGTGCCACTTCTTCGGCCAGCAGGCACGGCGTCGGACGGCGACCGACCGGCATGGTCAGGCCGTAGGTCATGGCGTAACGGGCGATTTCCAGCGCCCCGGCGATATCGTCAGCATCGAGACGCCAGAGCATCACCGTCATGATGATGTCATCCTGTGTGCCTTTGCCGTTTGCGAGGACGCCAGCGACCCACGGCAGGTAGAACGGCAGCAGCTCGCGCTTTTTCGCGGCTTTGCGCTCTTTGGAGCTGATTTGTTTTAACGTGCGGTTGTCTGCGGCCAGCTTAACGAGCATCTGCTCATAGGCAGTTGCATTGCGCAACGGGACGGCAGCCCGCTGCGCTGTTTCAGAGGCCGAGACCCGCATCATGTGACGCGCTGCGGGACTCGTCATGGCTTACTCTCCGCTTTCCGGTGCTGCAGGCGCGGAAGCGCTTTCCGGCGCTGCCGGTGGGGTAAAGTCACCGAGCTTGATGTTTTCAATTAGGCAACCGGCGGCGTAAGCCTCAACCACGTAGTCGATATTCATAGACTCGTAGTTTTCTACGCGGTCTTTTTTCGGTTCTTCAATGATGGCGCGACGGTGCGCGTCATCCATGAAGTAGATAGACAGGTTGTCGAGACGCGTCACCATCAGCGCATCTGCCGGGAAGTAAGGCACGCGCACGGCAGGCAGGTTGCCGATTCGCTTCTGGCTGATGATGATGTCAGCGGCCAGCGACTCGGTGTTTGCCTGCTCTTTGTTGACGATCGGAAAATATTTATCCGCCATCAGCTTACGCCCGGTGATGACAACCAGCTCCGGGTCATCCTGATAAATCTCGTCAATCAGGTTGCCGGTGGCATCCATGACCAGCGCGTCGAGGTTCGCATAGTCGCCGTTTTTACCCACGCGGATCACTTCTGAAATAACCGCGCCGTCCTCGTCGGTGATTTTGGACATCACGCGCGCTGGCGCTTCATTGCGGTACTTCTGCAGCCAGCCGGTCGCCACATCCTGCAGCATCGGATTCTTTTTGCGGTCGGACGTCGCCGCGCGCTCAATGCCGTTGAAACCGGCCATGATGAAATCGAGGGACTGGCGCTTGATAATGGCGTCACGGATACGGGTCTGGAAGTCCTGGAATCGCGCCCACAGGTCGAGCTGTTTGTAGCGGATATGGAAGTCAAAGTTAATCTGCGCGCACTCGTATTTATTGGACTCCAGCGCGGTAAAGTCAGCGGTCTTACGCTCATCATCACCGGTGGTGTCGGCGGTGCTCGCAATCGTACCGTTAACGCCCACCCCGACTTTTTCGCCTTTCAGCTCGTCGACCGGGACGATGTTGATTTTGGTCAGAAACGCGGATGACATCTGCAGGGTGGTCATCAGGGTTTGCGTGACCGACGGCTCGACGGTGAATTTCTTCGCCACGTCATCGGTGGAAACGCCGTTCAGCTCCGCAACGCGGGACAGGTAGGCATTAAATTTAAAGCGGGTATCTTTACGCATGGTTTTTCCTGTTCGGGTAAAAAGGTTGGGACCGGGCAACACGCCCGGCGTGTTATCAGCAGTTGGTCAGCAGCTCGTCGCCCGTACCGCCTTTTGAAAGCTCGCGGCGCGGCTGGCGCTGGCTTTCGGTGCTGTCGAGGGAGCTTTTCAGGGAGGTAAACGCCTGCGCGTTTTCATCGACTTTGCTGTTCACGTCCTGCTTAAGCTGTGCAAAAGCGGTCTCCAGCTCGGTGACGCGCTGGTCGGTAGCGTTGAGATTGGTTTGCACCTGCTCGGTGACGGTGGTCACCGCCTCATGCACATCAGCGAAACGGGCGTCATCGCTGGCCTGCTTACGGCCAAAAATGGCTTTAACCTTATCGGTCAGGCTGTTGAGCATGGTGTCGGGGACGTCCTCAAACTCCAGCTCAGCGAGTGACGCAACAGAGAAGAGATCGCCCGGCTTGTCTTTTTTACCGGCGAGCGGGTTCTGCGCGGCGCGGCTGCAGAATTCGAGGTATTCCGTGCCGAGACTTGCCGGGTCATCGGTGACGGCCAGGCCAACGAGGTAACACTTGCCGCTGTTGGCAAAGTTCGGGCGGATCTCCATGGAGGTGTAAACCTTCTGCCCGGCCTTAACCATGCTGACCAGCTCGTCGAGCGGCTGGATTTTGCCGTACAGCGCTGTTTTGCCATCGAGCGCAGAGCCATCGCTGATAATCTCCGCCTTAAGCTCGGTTACATCGCCATAACGTTTAAACGGACTGTCAGGCATCAGCCCCCGGATATGTTCGAGGTTAATGCGGCAGCCGTAGACGCGCGGGTCGAACGTGTCGGCCATATCCTGGATATCATCGCCGCTGATGACGCGGCCATCGCAGGTATCACCCTCGACGCCGATGCGAAACCATTTAGAAACTTTCTTTGCCATTGTTCAGGTGTCCTGATGTTGGGTTTTCGGGTCGGGTTTAGTTTCCCGACTCTGCCCCGTATCAGCCACCGCTTGCGCTCCTGTTAGATCTGATACAACAGGCACTTAGCGCGAATACCCCCCTATTTCCTTAGCCTTGCCACGTCACACCAAAAACGAGGCAAGCATGACCATTTCAACTGACCTTTCTCTGTTAAATGACCCGCGACGACAGGCGCGCCTGTTGTACTGGCAGGGGTTCGCCGTACCGCAAATCTGCAACATGCTGCAGCTCAAGCGCCCGACCGTGCAGAGCTGGAAACAGCGGGATGGATGGGAAGAAACCGCGCCGATTAACCGCGTGCAATCGACATTAGAGGCGCGGCTTATCCAGCTCTACGCTAAGCCAGACCTGACTGCGCATGACTTCAAAGTCGCGGATTTTTTGTCGCGCCAGATGGAGCGGCTCGCTCGCATTAACCGCTACGGCCAGACCGGAAACGAGGTGGATTTAAACCCTAATATCGCCAGCCGCAACAAAGGCGATCGCAAAAAGCCGAAACGTAATTATTTCAGCGATGAGGCAATCGAAAAGCTGGAAGAGATTTTCTTCGACCAGTCCTTTGACTATCAGCTCCGCTGGCATAAAGCGGGGTTAGAGCACCGCATCCGCCACATCCTGAAATCGCGACAGATTGGCGCGACGTTCTACTTTGCGCGCGAGTCACTTCTGCGCGCGCTTAAGACCGGGCAAAACCAGATATTTTTGTCGGCCAGTAAAACGCAGGCTTACGTGTTCCGTAAGTACATCATCGCCTTTGCCCGTCTGGTTGACGTCGACCTGTCAGGCGACCCGATCGTCATCGGCAACAATGGCGCTGAGCTGATTTTTCTCGGGACCAATTCCAACACCGCGCAGAGCCACAACGGCGACCTGTATGTCGATGAAATTTTCTGGATACCCAATTTCCAGAAGCTGCGTAAAGTCGCCTCGGGCATGGCCTCGCAGTCACACCTGCGCACCACCTATTTTTCGACCCCGTCGACGCTGGCGCACGGCGCATATCCGTTCTGGTCAGGCGAGCTGTTTAACCGTGGCCGCAGCAACCGCGACGAACGTGTCGACATCGACATCAGTCATCAGGCGCTTGCCGGTGGCATGTTATGCGGGGACGGCCAGTGGCGGCAGATTGTCACCATTGAGGACGCGCTCGCCGGTGGCTGCACCCTGTTTAACCTCGACCAGCTTAAGCAGGAAAACAGCGCGGATGACTTCCGTAACCTGTTTATGTGCGAGTTCGTCGACGATAAGGCATCGGTATTCCCGTTCGAGGAGCTGCAGCGCTGCATGGTCGATGCGATGGAAGAATGGGAGGACTTCGAGCCGTTCGCCGACCGTCCGTTTAACTGGCGTCCTGTCTGGATTGGCTATGACCCGTCACACACCGGGGACAGCGCCGGGTGCGCGGTGCTGGCTCCGCCGCTGGTTGCCGGTGGCAAGTTCCGCATCCTTGAGCGTCATCAGTGGAAAGGCATGGACTTTGCCGCGCAGGCCGAGGCCATTCGCGCGCTGACCGAGAAATACACCGTCGACTATATCGGCATTGATGCGACCGGCATCGGCCAGGGTGTTTACCAGCTCGTGCGCTCATTCTTCCCGGCGGCGCGCGCCATCCGCTACACGCCGGAAATGAAAACCGCAATGGTGCTGAAAGCGAAAGACACCATTCGCCGCGGGTGTCTGGAATATGACGCCGGTGCGACCGACATCACGCAGTCATTTATGGCTATCCGCAAAACCATGACCAGCAGCGGCCGCAGCGCCACCTATGAAGCCAGCCGCAGCGAGGAAGCCAGCCACGCGGATATCGCGTGGGCGACCATGCACGCCCTGTTAAACGAGCCGCTTTCCGCCGGTAGCGGTATGCAATCAAGTTCAATTCTGGATATTAACTAAGATGAAAAAACGCCAAAACAAACAGCCAAAACAGACCAGCATGACCGCCAGGGCGCCGCAGAAAATGGAGGCGTTCACCTTTGGTGAGCCGTCACCCGTTCTGGATCGCCGCGACATCCTCGACTATGTCGAGTGCATCAATAACGGCAAATGGTACGAGCCGCCGGTCAACTTCTCGGGACTGGCAAAAAGCCTGCGCGCCGCCGTTCACCACAGCTCCCCGATTTACGTCAAGCGCAACATTCTGACCAGCACCTTTATCCCGCACCCGTTGCTGTCCCGTCAGGACTTCAGCCGCCTTGTGCTCGATTATCTGGTCTTTGCAAACGGCTATCTCGAAAAGCGCATGAGCGTGACCGGCCAGCTCATGAAGCTGGAAACCTCCCCGGCCAAATACACCCGCCGTGGTGTCGAGAATGGCGTTTACTGGTACGTGTCGGACTATACGCACCCGCACCAGTTCGCCCCCGATTCGGTGTTTCACCTGCTTGAGCCCGATATTAATCAGGAGCTCTACGGGATGCCGGAATACCTGAGCGCGCTCAATTCTGCCTGGCTGAATGAATCCGCCACGCTGTTTCGTCGCAAGTATTACCAGAACGGCGCGCACGCGGGTTACATCATGTACGTGACTGACGCAGCGCAAAGCAGCACCGACGTCGAGGCGCTGCGCTCCGCGATGCGCGATTCAAAAGGACTCGGGAATTTTAAAAACCTGTTTTTCTACGCCCCGAACGGAAAACCGGATGGCATTAAGATCGTGCCGTTGAGTGAAGTCGCCACGAAGGATGATTTTTTTAACATCAAGAAGGTGAGCGCCGCTGACCTGCTCGATGCGCACCGCGTGCCATTCCAGCTCATGGGCGGCAAGCCTGAAAATATCGGCTCGATGGGCGATATCGAGAAGGTGGCGCGGGTATTTGTGCGTAACGAGCTGACGCCGTTGCAGGAGCGTTTCAAAGAGATCAACGACTGGCTAGGCATGGAAGTAATAAAATTTAAAAACTACAACTTAGTCGAGGATTAACAAAGAATTTCTATCTTAAGGGCTACTAGCCCTTAAGATTAGAAAGATTACTTAACAAAGGCCTTTAATATGAAGTAAGACGGATTTGTTCTTATTTTTGAATGTTCGTCCTTTAGATTTCTCGCTGTACGGTAGAAACCGACACCTGCACTTAACACAGACAAAAGAGACACTTTAGAATCAATAAACCCTAGCGAGGCCAATCCTGCTTCAATACATACCTCTCCAAAAGCTTTTCTTTTAAGATCCTTCAACGTCTTTTGTACTTCACCAACGCCTTCATCATAAACTCTTACTCTAAACTCTTCTTCAATCATTTCAATTTGACGGCGATTATTTGCCTGCTGCATCTTAAAAGCCGAATCCATCAATACTTTTTTATAAGCATCAAAACTTTCACCATAGTCATTTTTTATTTTTGCGATAAGATCTGGCGTAACCCCATGTAAAAAAGGCGTATTGATAGATAACATTTTTCTTTTTTCACTGCCAGAGCCGTTCATACTATTAAGAATTTTATTGGTAAACTCACATGGGTATGCAATAGTTGCACTTACATCATTTGCATATGACAAATTTAAATTTATAGTAGCTAGATGCTCTTTGATTGTCCTATTGATAACACCTCCAACCCAATTGTCATATTTCAAACGACTCGATGGCACAGCGAATTTTCTAGTCTCGTAGTTTACTTGCTCCTTACCATCAGCATCTATATAAGTATCCGCAAGTGCATACATGTATCCATTTACATAGGGTTCATCACACCCCTCGATGCTGACATTTAACTCCCCTGAAATAGCTTTAGGGGGTAGTTGTTTAAAGAGAATTCCCTCATCAGTCTCACCAACCCTTGTAACTGGTGTTGCTTTGATATTTTTCTTATATATATTAATTGTTTTCTTTGAAACACCACTCAACATTTTAGATATATCAGCTGAGTTTACAAGCAAATCTCTTTTTTTTGCTGACTCATAATCTAACACCCTACTTGGAGACGCAGAAATCGTGCCATTACTAAATAAAAGTCGATTAGCCTTAAGAAAGCTAACAAAACTTGACACTTTAGCTTTTGCAGTTTCAAACGGATTGCGGGTGGAATTTACAATCCGCCGACTGTATTCAAAATCTTTTAAATAAACAAACGCTTCAAAAACATCATCATTGATGATTATTGAATCCATCGATAAAAGTGACTTATAAAAATAATCCGTATTATTCCTATTTGGAAGGTAAAGGTTAAAAGGAGATTCCGGGCTCATAAATGATGCATCTCCGCACAACAACTCTGCTTTATCGCAGTATATTTTTAGTTGCTCAAAAAAACCTCATCCTTTAAGTTACTATAATTTAATGAAGCATTGTAATCGTCAAATAGCTCGGTATCGATAATAAGTTCGATTGCATTATAATACATAGAGAGTTCCTATGAATAACTAACAAAAGAAGGAGTATAGCATCTGAGAATACTGATTACTCGTAAGATCCACACTCCTGACTGTTGTTTCATCCCGGCGCGCAGTGCTATCCCCGCCTCGCCTGCGCGCTTAACGGGTCGCTTTTAATGCAGGTGCATCAGGAGCCCCGAACCGCGCCAACGCTGGCTTTGCTAAGCAAAAATTTCAAATTCAAACGCTTGCAAAAAAATGCACCTCTTGCATCCACAGGTATCTCATATGGTTATATATTTTTCACTAGTTTCCGTACAACTTTTTCAACCTTATTAAATGATCTTTCGGAAGACTAACTTTATAACGTTTCATTGCAGTTTCAATGATGTAATGACCTTTTTTAAAGGTAGGATTACCACTAGAAGAAATTTTCTCATAAACATGGCGAAAATTAGCTAAAGAATCTATATAAAACTCAAACCTATAACTCTCACCAAGCTGTTGAAAAGTCCAAGGAAATTTATCACCGCAGTATTTTAAATGGTTAATTTCCGCATCATCTTTGGCACCATCCAGATGAAGGTAAATCTTCAGCAATGGTGTAGTTATGCTTCTCAGGTTTTTAAAATTGATAGCTGTTAACCCTGAATTATCTTTGATAGGATCTACATTAATCGCAATCTGTTCGGTGTTGTTCTGTGACGCCTGAAAAGCCAAAACCAGCGATACAATTACAGCGAAAAGCGTAGCAACACCAGATAACCACCCTCCTAACATAGACCAAAACGCTACTTCGTTGGAGGCACCTTTATGCATCCATCCCCAATCAACACCACCTATCAACAGACCAAATCCAAACGATAGCAAACATAAAAACCCGCCAATCAATACTGCCCAACGCATAATACACCCCACTATCTGTAGTTTTGAACATTACAAAAGCGAATAATTCAGAGGGAATTCGTCACTTCTCCCCCGTGATTTCGGTCGAATTGAACTAGAGAAACTCATCGCCGCAGTGAGCGACACCGCCGCCTCGTTTTGATTAATCTAAACATTATCACATGTACGTCCTAACTAGAGTCAACTACCACACTCCAAGGGACGTTAAAAAAATATACCGCCCGATTAAAAGTTCTAATAAGAGTTTGTTTGAATCAAATAAAATTCCTAAAGCCCACTTCGTCTGAGTTGATTTTCCGACCACTCATCAACAACCGCGTATTTGAATTTTTTATCGCCATAAATCACCGTAGCCCCACGCGCCAGCGCATCGAGCTCCCACCGTTCCGGGGTAATGCCCTCCTGAGCCAAATCGAAACGAATCTTTGCGACGCGATCCCTTTCGGGTTTTGTCATCCTGGCTGATGGCGCTTGTTCGCTCGTTTTGAGCGGCGCGTTGCTTCTTTGCTGGCGATTTTTGCGCGGTGTACCAGCTTTTAACGCACCGTTAAGCACTTTCACGACGTCTGGCTCATTCCATCCGATAACCCCGCGCTCAATCAGATTTAACACCGCTGCGGCTTGCTCAGACGGTGTAGGAGTCATAACTGGATTGCCACCGGCGGTGAGCTTTCCACAGTTATTGACAGGACTCCGAGGCGCGGCAGAGCCGCTTTTTAAGGTCAAAGGCTCAACAGCCAAAACCTTTGGAACAATTCGCCATTCGGCTGTACGGGTTACATGGACACGGTGAGCCCCGAGGTGAGGGGCATAAATACCGACCACCCTCTCGATATCTTCCTCGTACTCGTTAACCTCATCCGTCACCTTACGGGCAACCCTGACGGCCTGAGCATCACGCGGCATGTTTGCCCCACCCTGCGCGATGATGTACCGCTCAAAGTCACCCTCATCTGCAGCAGCTCGCGCGGCCTCGACCCTGTCGTCAAACTCACAGGCAATACTCACACCACGCGGCAGTTTCCGCAGTTCGCGGTAAGCGCCCATCGTCGGGAGACCAATCGGTTTAAACTGAGGGATACGCCATGTTGACGCCCATGCGGTGACGGCTGCGGCCGTATCTTTCAGAGGCTTGCCGGTATCGTGATCGAGCTGGCCGTCGAGCGCGTAACCGTCGATATTTTTTGCAATGTATTTAGCGATATAACCCGCGGCTCCGCCCTGATTAAGATGGCGTGATTCAAAGCGCTGTTTTGCGGCGCCCTTTTCGTGTCCGTCCTCTTTGAGGGCATAACGACGCATAATTTCGTTAATGGCTTTACGCTGACCGGGTTTGCAAAACAACATCATGTGCCAGTGTGGGGTTCCGTCGTGGTGCGGTTCGACAACGCGCAGCCCGTAAACTTCTAAATCGTTATCTTTGAACGCGGTACGCATCAGGCTCCAGATTCGGCAGAGATAGCGCTGGCCGTCTTTGGGTGTGAATGCGTTTTCGTTCCAGCCGTGATTGAGCTGCACCGTTTTGCTTTCGCCTTTGCCGACCTGTCGGGTCGGATGATATTTCGAGGGTGTGGTCAGGGTGATAAACATCCCCACGTCACCGGCGCTAGCCGCGTAGCGCTCAATCCCGGCGATGGTGTTCATCAGCTCCATGCGGCGTATCTCAGGATTTGAAATACTCCCCATGACCTTGCTGATGAGGTCGATACGCTCGCCGGTTACTTTGTTTTCTAGCTCGCAGGATTTCAGGTATTCGAGATTAGCCAGGCGGCGCGAATGAACATCGCGGATCGCCATTTTGCTGGCGTAGGGTGAACGGGCTTTGTTGACCTCACCGGCAGCAATAAGCAGCGCCTCGCGCCAGCGCATACGCTGCGCCTTGAGCTGGTTAACCCACCACTCGTCTTTTATCAGTCGTGAAATAGCGGAAAATGCCATGCGGATCGTCATCTGCCCCTTACGGTATTTTTTCCAGTACATCGGGGTGATGTTAAATGCGCGAGCAATACCGGCCACTTGCCCGTATAGGTGCGACTGAGCTTCATCGGTGAAAAGTGTCTCTTTCCCGCCGTGAGCCTCCGCCCATGCGTCGCTTAACTCCTCGTGTTTGCTCCAGAGCTGAGAGGCAATTCTGGCCGCAAATTTCCTGAGTTCTTTGTCATTCATATCCGGTAGGCGCGCATACTGGTCGCGCTCGGACAGAAACCCAATCGAGGCGGATTCATTCATCCCGCACAGCTCATTAACACGCTCAAGACGCGGCAGCAGCTTGCGCTCAAACGTGTTTTTAAGGAAATACAGCCCACCCAAAGGGCTCTTTTTACGGCGGATGAAGTTATAACGGGATGTGAACAGCGTTTGCAGGAAAAACGGCAGACGGTCAATACGGTTTAAAACACCTTGCACCTGACGGAGTTCGGCACGTGTAAGGGGTCTGTCGCGGCCAATAGCCTCTTTGTTGACGTTATTCCAGGGATAAGCACCAACGAATGAATCACTGGTGCCCTTAAAAAATGGTGGTGGTGGCGAGGGGGCAATACGCCCCCGAGATTCGATGGACATACTATTTAAAGGCGTCCAGACATTGCTTCCCCAGGCGTTCAATTCGAGCTTCCAAAGCTGAGAAGCCAATAAGATCGCTGGTCAAAAGATCATGCAATACCAGGCCTGAGATAAGCTTAGGGATAGTTGGGTAGTAACCCACAACGTCCAGCCAATCCTTGCCTTTGTTCTTCCCGGATGTTGCGGTCTTCTTCTCCTGCAAAATGAATTGATAGCGGTCACTGGTGATGACGTACTGGTTATTTATCTCGATGCGTATGCTCATTCTGGCTTCCTTTTAAAAGTGGTTAGCCTGCTCAATCGAAAATTGAGTTGTGCAGATTTGCCGACTCTTGACCTAATAACTCGATAATCTCGGTACGATTGAGCTCAGACTTGCTGATATGCGCGATAAGCCCGTCAAATCGAGATGAGAATCGTGTCGCGAGGTCGCGCTGTGCTTCGTTTACTGCCTGCTCCAGAAGAGCGGAAAACATGCCACCTGATGCTGTAATTTGTTTTTGCATTTGCCTATCTCCAGACAAAAGGAGTCCCCACGCTTTAGGGCGCGTAATAAAACGAATCCAGATTAATTAATGTAAATACTGCTCAGGTTTTACCGAGGTTAAAATGGTTGGTGCGTACTCAAATAGGCTAAACAGCTCTCGCAAAGCCCTGAAAAGTTTGTCACGCCAATAACAGTCCTCTTCATTTAAACGCCAGTGCGGCATCATAAATTCCTGTTCTGTCAGTCCCGCATGAAGAAACAATGAGCGCCTTTGGCTAACGGTCAGGCGACTGATGAAAGTTGCTTTTGACGAGCCAATTTGGCGGTGCCGGGCAAATGCATTTCTCAATTCATCAAGCGCACAAACAAGACGCTCACGATCTGCTTCGGTCATTTCCTCTAAGCGCATGACAGAGTGACGCTGTTTTAATTGAGCGTGGAAACAAACCGTAAGACGCTCCCGCTCCATCATCTGATTGTAAAAATCACAGGTATCCTGCCAGCGAGGCTGAGCCAAATACTTGCAGACCAGACCGCGAAGTGCTGTTGGTTGTTTCTGGATCACGTCCAGTGTCATTACCGTCATAACCACAGTCCTCTCTTTTTGACCAGGCGACGAAGCTTCTCAATAACGCCCGGCTTTCGGGTTCGGATGATGATGCCCTTGCGGCCGCGACCGTGTGTGATAATGAAGTTGATTGGATTAGGGCTTTCTCTTCGAAGCAACTGTGCAATACAGCGAGGTTCATTCTTCATACTGGCTCCCCTAATCCGAGCCACATCAGCCAACCATCACGAATTTCCTTCGGGCGGCTGTCATAGGCCATCTTCATACCCTTGTTCCAGGCA
Source organism: Enterobacter sp. 120016 (assembly GCF_018383635.1). NCBI lineage: Bacteria > Pseudomonadati > Pseudomonadota > Gammaproteobacteria > Enterobacterales > Enterobacteriaceae > Enterobacter > Enterobacter sp. 120016. Next base: position 463,695 of record NZ_JAHAWC010000001.1, read on the forward strand.
GGCAGATAAACCCAATATTCACCTGCGCGCCCACTCGTTGACTGCGGATCGGTCATCTCAACAACAGGCAACTTGCCCTTCTCAATCATCCCTTTAACCGCTGCGGGAGTTTTTCCAATAAGACGGGCAAATTCCTGATATGGAACCGCATCTGTTCTGCTTACAAGCTGGTTACTCATCTGCTACGATTCTCCTTTAGTGTGATTAATTGCTCTAAATAGGGTTTAGTTGCTCTAAAAGGTGATTCATCTATCGAATAGATAAATCTACGATAGATGATAATGTTCAACTATAGGTGATTTTATGTCAATACAGATCCATGAAAAAATCAAGCTGATACGAGAGTCAGAAAGGTTAAATAGGCGACAATTCAGTGAGTTAACTGGAATCGTTTACGGTTCTTTTTGTAGTTATGAAGCCGGTGACAAAAAGCCGGGAGTCGAACAAATCATGAAAATCCTCCAGCATCCGCGCTTCACGAAATACACCTTGTGGTTTATGACTGATCAAATAACACCCGAAGCTGGGCAGATTGCACCGGCTCTCGCGCACTTTGGGCAGCAGACAACAACGTCATCCCACTCAGACCAGAAAACTGGCTAACTATTTATGGCGCTTATTTGTGCAGTAAATGCACAGTAAGTTTTTGCTATTTAAATCAGGAAATTGAAGTACGCAGTAACATCATCGGGAGGCTTTATGTCTGTTAAAAAGCTCGATGATGGTCGATATGAAGTGGACATTAGACCGACCGGGCGTAACGGAAAACGCATCCGTCGGAAGTTCGACAAGAAAAGCGAGGCGATGGCATTTGAAAAGCATACTCAATATAACCATCACTCAAAGGAATGGCTTTCAAAACCAACGGACAAACGCCAATTGTCGGAACTGAAAGAGTTATGGTGGAAGCTGAAAGGTAAACATGAGGAGCACGGTCAATCGTATCTCAGGAAAATTGAGCGTTTCGAAACGATGACCGGTAACCCATGCGCTTTCCAGATCACCAAGAGCCTGATAACGCAATATTGTGCTCAACGCCGGGCTGAAGGTATTAAGCCAACTACCATCAACCGCGACCTGATTACATTAGGTGGGATGTTTACTACCCTGATTGAGTCAGAAATGTATAACGGCGAGCATCCATTTAGGGGGTTCAAAAAACTGAAAGAGCAGACTGCCGAAACGGGCTATCTCACTCTTGAGGAAATTGACGCCTTACTGGCAGCGCTATCAGGTGATAATCGTAGAATTGCGGTTTTGTGTTTGAGTACCGGGGCAAGATGGGGAGAAGCGGCACGGTTAAAGGCGGAGAACGTGATTCATAACCGGGTGTCTTTCGTTAAGACGAAAACCAACACACCGCGCACGGTCCCGATCTCTGATGATGTTGCGGCTTACGTAGTCGGCAAAACACGAGGCTTTCTGTTTCCTGAGGCCAGTTATGCTGACTTCAGGCGAACCCTCAAAGAGGTTAAGCCCGATTTACCGGCGGGACAAGCAACACATGCGCTACGACACTCTTTCGCCACGCACTTTATGATTAACGGAGGCAACATCATTACACTGCAGAGGATCTTAGGTCATACGAAAATTGCGCAGACAATGGTCTATGCGCACTTCGCTCCTCAGTACCTGCAGGACGCGATTTCGCTTAATCCGTTGAAGGGTGCTAATGGTGGTCAGAGTGTCCACAATGTGTCCACACCCTAGCCGCTTTTTAAGGCTTTTGACTGCTAGTAGTAAAACGTGAAGCCTTGTCTGGCGCGGCTTTCCAATTACGCCAGACATTAAAAAGGCTCCCTCAGGAGCCTTTCATTCATCAATGCAGCGACGCCAACCTCGCCGCAAATCCGACAAACAGCAGCCCTATCAAACCGTTCCCCAGCTTTGCCAGTTTCTTTTTGGTTTTCAGGTAACGTGTGACAAACGCGCCGGAGAAGATCAGGAAGCTCATGTACATGAAGCTTATTAACTCCAGCGTCGTGGCAAGGATCAGGAAAGAAGTGCCGGTACTCTGTGCATTCACGTCAATGAACTGAACGAAGAACGATACGTAGAACAAAATCGCTTTGGGGTTGGTCAGGCTTAACACCAGCGAACGTTTCATGATCATACTGGCCGGTTCAGGGCCGCTCTCATGGGCGTTTTTTTGACGATTCACCACCGACCAGAGCATTTTCCCCCCCAGCCAGAGCAGGTAGAAGGCCCCAAGATAACGCACGATATTAAACAGTACCGGCGTGGTCTGGATTAATGCCGCGACGCCCGCCCAGGCCAGAAACATCAGTACCGCATCACCGATAAATACGCCCGTCGCGGCGAGATACCCTTTTTTAACGCCGTGACCAATCCCGGTTTTGAGCACAAACAGGGTATTCGGCCCTGGCACCAGCACGATAAAAAACGCACCAACAACATAAGTCCAGAAATTCAGTACGCCAAACTCCGCAAACACTTCTCCCTCCTTTTGCTAAACACAGCAGGAACAACGCTGCAAATACGCTATTCCCAAAAAATCAGACGCTATAAAATCAGCGGGCACCATTACGGTGCCCTCATGGTTTCAGATATCCTGGACTGCGAACAGCAACGCGTTGCGGTGCCGGGTCATTCCACATTTTCTGATGGCGTGAATACGCATATTGCGGCGGGATTGTGCTTCCAGCCAACGAGCCTTGCGACGACTCACCTGTCGCAACATGCGCCAGCGCCCTACTTCAGTTCTACTGCGCTTCATGTCTACAACTCTTTCACTAACACTTTATCTCTAAAAGAAAGGCCATTATAAACCCAACCCGGCAGCAAACCAGCGCTTTTACCTGGCGTTTTTATTTGCCAGATGAATCCTGATGCGTACACTCATAACAATACGCTTTCAAAAGGATTTTTTTACCTATGACAACCTTCTACACCGTGGTGAGTTGGCTGGTCATTTTGGGATACTGGCTGTTAATCGCGGGTGTGACATTGCGCATCCTGATGAAGCGCAGAGCCGTACCCTCTGCCATGGCCTGGCTTCTGATAATCTACATCCTCCCGCTGGTGGGAATTATTGCCTATCTCTCTTTCGGCGAACTACATCTGGGTAAACGCCGAGCCGAGCGGGCCCGTGCAATGTGGCCCTCAACCGCGAAGTGGCTGAACGACCTTAAAGCCTGCAAACATATCTTTGCTGAGGAGAACAGCAGCGTCGCCTCCTCACTGTTTAAGCTGTGCGAGCGCCGTCAGGGGATTGGCGGTGTGAAGGGCAACCAGCTGCAACTGCTGACCTCATCCGATGACGTCATGCAGGCGTTAATCCGTGATATTCAACTGGCGCGTCATAATATCGAGATGGTTTTTTATATCTGGCAGCCCGGCGGGATGGCTGACCAGGTCGCTGAATCGCTGATGGCCGCCGCGCGGCGCGGGGTTCATTGCCGCCTGATGCTTGACTCGGCGGGTAGCGTGGCATTTTTCCGTAGCCCCTGGGCAGGCATGATGCGCAATGCCGGGATCGAGGTGGTTGAGGCGTTAAAGGTGAATCTCCTGCGCGTGTTTCTGCGCCGGATGGATCTTCGCCAGCATCGCAAAATGATCATGATCGATAACTATATTGCCTACACCGGCAGTATGAACATGGTTGACCCGCGCTTCTTTAAGCAGGACTCGGGCGTAGGTCAATGGGTCGATTTGATGGCGCGAATGGAGGGGCCGATTGCCACCTCGATGGGCATCGTTTATTCCTGCGACTGGGAGATTGAAACCGGCAAGCGTATCCTGCCGCCGCCGCCGGACGGCAACATTATGCCGTTTGAAGAGGCCAGCGGTCATACCATTCATACCATTGCTTCCGGGCCGGGCTTCCCGGAGGACTTAATCCATCAGGCGCTGCTGACGGCAACCTACTCGGCGCGTGAATACCTGATCATGACGACGCCCTACTTTGTCCCCAGCGACGACCTCCTGCACGCGATCTGTACCGCCGCGCAGCGCGGTGTCGATGTGAGCATCATTTTGCCGCGCAAAAATGACTCCCTACTGGTAGGCTGGGCCAGCCGGGCATTCTTTAGCGAACTGCTGGCCGCCGGGGTGAAAATTTACCAGTTTGAAGGCGGATTACTCCACACCAAGAGCGTTCTCGTCGACGGTGAACTGAGCCTGGTGGGAACGGTCAACCTGGATATGCGCAGCCTGTGGCTAAACTTTGAAATTACGCTGGTCATTGATGATGCCGGCTTTGGCGGCGATCTTGCCGCGGTGCAGGATGATTATATCTCCCGCTCGCGGCTGCTGGATGCCAGACTGTGGGTAAAACGTCCGCTGTGGCAGAGAATTGCCGAACGACTGTTTTACTTCTTTAGTCCGTTGCTGTAAAACGTGCCCAACGATGTTAAACAGGTAGTCATCATGGAAATGGATCTGAACAATCGCCTGACCGAAGACGAAACGCTCGAGCAGGCCTATGACATTTTTCTCGAACTGGCGGTTGATAACCTCGATCCCGCAGACGTGATCCTCTTTAATCTGCAGTTCGAAGAGCGCGGCGGCGCTGAATTGTTCGACCCTTCAGAAGACTGGGCTGAGCATGTGGATTTCGACCTGAATCCTGACTTCTTTGCCGAAGTGGTGATTGGGCTGGCCGATGAAGATGGCGGCGAAATTAACGATATTTTCGCTCGCGTCCTGCTGTGTCGTGAGAAAGACCATAAGCTGTGCCATATACTCTGGCGCGAATAATAAAAAAGGCTGCGATTGCAGCCTTTTTTATTTACTCCGGCAATCCACTGCCGCAGCGGTAACAAAACCGCGCGCTGTGTTCATGTTCGCCCTGCTGGCAATGAGGACATTTGCGCTGCTGCTTGCGGCTCTGAAAGGCACTGCTCATGTGCGTGGTAATCAATCCCGTCGGGATCGCAATCACCGAATAGCCAATCAAAATCAGCACTGATGCCACAATGCGACCCAGTGGCGTATGGGGCGTGATATCACCGTAACCCACGGTGGTGACGGTCACGATGGCCCAGTAGACGGACGCATTGAGCGTCGTAAAGCCATACTTCGGCCCTTCTATTAAATACATCAGCGCGCCAAAAACGATCATGACGATGGCAATAAACGAATAGAACAGAATAAGCTGATGCCGCGCGCTGACGATGGCACTCCAGAACACGCGTAATGACGGCATAAAACGCAGTAATTTCAGAATACGTAATACCCGAATCACGCGCATCGCTCGCCAGGCAAAGACATAGCTCAGGCTAATCTCCGGCCAAAGCCACATCACATAGAGCGGCAGGATGGTGGCTAAATCGATAAATCCCCAGAAGCTGAAAACATATCTGGCCGGGTTGGGCCAGGCGATTACTCTGAGGAGATATTCAGCGGTGAAGACCAAGGTAATCGCCAGCTCGAGCCAGACAAAGATATGCCATTCGTCAAACGTCAGATGGTATTGCGTCCCGGCACCTGATTCTATAAAGATGACAACCACGCTGAGGAGCGCAAATAAACCGCAAAGACCTTCGAAGCGTCGTCCGGATACCGTTTCAGGATCGAATAAAAAATGATATAGCCGCCGACGGGCTGACGTGAATAAACGCGACACAGTGACCTCGCAAAAAATAAGGGCTGACATCATGTCAGCCCTTGCGATTATAACGGGTCTACTTTCAGGCAGGAAACCGCATGTCGGAAACTACCTTCGAGAACCGGTCGCGTTTTCGCACATTCCGGCCCGGCCATTGGGCAGCGCGTGCGGAAGACGCAGCCCGACGGCGGGTTAATCGGTGAGGGTAATTCCCCTTCCAGAAGCTGAATGGTTTTATTTTTCTCCAGATCGGGATCGGGGATCGGCACCGCGGACATCAGCGCTCTGGTGTAAGGGTGCAATGGATTGTGGTACACCTCGTCATAGGTGCCCAGCTCTACGGCATGACCCAGGTACATCACCAGCACGCGGTCAGAGATGTGTTTCACCACGGCCAGATCATGCGCGATGAAGATCAGCGACAGCCCCATTTCGCGCTGCAGCTTCTGCAGCAGGTTAACCACCTGGGCCTGAATGGACACGTCCAGCGCGGAAACCGGCTCATCGCAGATAATCAGTTTCGGTTCGAGGATCAGCGCACGGGCAATACCAATACGCTGGCACTGACCGCCGGAGAATTCATGCGGATAGCGGTTGATGAGGTTAGGCAGCAGGCCGACTTTCATCATCATCGCCTTAACGCGATCGCGCACTTCCTGACGAGACATCTTCGGATGATAGGTCCGCAGCGGCTCGGCAATAATCTCGCCGATGGTCATACGCGGGTTAAGTGACGCCAGCGGATCCTGGAAAATCATCTGGATATCGCTGCGCACCTCGCGCCACTCGTCGGGTTTCATGCCCAGCAGATCTTTACCCAGCCAGGCCACTTTTCCGTCGGTAGCCTTTACCAGGCCGATAATGGCTCGCGCAAAGGTCGATTTACCGCAGCCGGACTCTCCCACCACGCCCAGGGTTTCCCCTTCGTACAGGCGCAGCGTGACGCCATCCACCGCTTTCAGGGTCTTAGGCGGCTGCCAGAACCACTGTTTGCCGTCTTTGATGTCGAAATGCACTTTAAGGTCAGCGATTTCGAGCAGCACGTTGCGTTTTTCATCTAATGCGTTCATACCAGCTCCTCCTGCGGCTTAAAGCAGGCGCGCAGACGGCCTGGTGCAAACTCTTCCAGCGGCGGAGCGCTGTTGCAGATTTCCATCGCGTGCGGGCAGCGCGGCTGGAACGGACAGCCTTTCGGCAGACGCAGCAGGTTTGGCGGGTTGCCCGGAATGGTGAGGAGGGATTCCCCTTCCGCATCAAGACGCGGCACCGCATTCAGCAGACCAATCGAGTACGGGTGCGCAGGCTGATAGAAGACATCGCGCGCTTTGCCGTATTCCATGGTACGACCGGCGTACATCACCAGCACTTTGTCACAGATGCCCGCCACCACGCCCAGGTCGTGGGTGATCATGATAATCGCCGTGTTGAACTCACGCTTCAGCTCGTTCAACAGGGTCATGATTTGCGCCTGAACGGTAACGTCCAACGCGGTGGTAGGCTCATCGGCGATCAGCAGCTTTGGCCGGCACAGCAGCGCCATCGCAATCATCACGCGCTGACGCATACCGCCAGAAAACTCGTGCGGGAACATGCGCATACGCTTGCGTGCTTCCGGCATTTTCACCGCATCCAGCATTTTGACCGACTCTTCAAAGGCTTCCGCTTTGCCCAGGCCTTTGTGCAGCATCAGGACTTCCATCAGCTGCTCGCCTACGCGCATATACGGATTCAGCGAGGTCATAGGATCCTGGAAAATCATCGAGATCTGTTCAGCACGCAGCTTGTTCAGCTCGTGTTCCGGCAGGTTGAGGATTTCACGGCCGTTGAATTTAGCAGATCCCCCAATCACGCCGTTAGAGGCCAGCAGGCCCATCAGCGCAAAGGCAGTCTGGGATTTTCCGGAACCGGACTCCCCAACGATCCCCAGCGTTTCACCCGCACGCAGGTTAAAGTTGAGATCGTTGACGGCGGTAACATCCCCGTCCGGCGTTTTAAAGGTCACGCGGAGGTCTTTCACATCCAGCAGGAGATTGTTCTGCTGTTGCACCTGTGGCGCAGTGGCCGTTTCAATAATTGTCATGACGGCGCTCCTTAACGGTCTTTCGGGTCGAGGGCATCACGCAGGCCATCGCCGATAAAGTTAAAACAAAACAGGGTGACGACCAGGAAACCCGCCGGATAAAGCAGCAGCCACGGTGAAACTTCCATCGAGTTTGCGCCATCGCTCAGCAGCGCGCCCCAGCTGCTCAGTGGCTCTTGTGTACCCAGACCCAGGAAGCTCAGGAAAGATTCAAACAGGATCATGCTTGGCACCAGCAGTGAGGCATAGACCACCACCACGCCCAGCACGTTAGGAACAATATGGCGAACCACGATATTCCCGGTAGATACACCGCCTACCTGCGCGGCTTCGATAAACTCTTTGCGTTTGAGGCTCAGCGTCTGGCCGCGAACAATACGCGCCATATCCAGCCAGGACACCATCCCGATGGCCACGAAGATCAGCAGGATGTTCTGGCCGAAGAAGGTCACCAGCAGGATGACGAAGAACATAAACGGGAAGGAGTTCAGGATTTCCAGCAGACGCATCATTACCGAGTCTATTTTGCCGCCAAGATAGCCGGAAAGTGAGCCGTAAAGCGTCCCCACGATCACCGCCACCAGCGCGGCAGCAATACCGACCATCAGCGAGATACGGCCACCGATAGCGACACGCACCAGCAGGTCGCGTCCCGAGGAGTCCGTGCCGAAATAGTGGCCAGATTCCATATCCGGCGCGCTGGACATCATGCCCCAGTCGGTGTCGAAATAGGTAAATTGCGACAGCATCGGCGCCAGGGTCACAAACAGCGCGATGATCACCAGAACAACCAGACTGGCAACCGCTGCACGGTTGTGCATAAAGCGACGGCGCGCGTCCTGCCAGAGGCTACGACCTTCTACTTCCAGTTTTTCACTGAAGTTTTCCAGCGCCTCGCTGTTTTTCTTACTCAACATCATGGCGTGCTCCAGCGTTAGTAACGAATTTTCGGGTCGATGACGGCATACAGCACATCGACGATAGCGTTAAAGAGAATGGTCAGCGCACCGACGAGAATCGTCAGGCTCAGTACCAGCGAATAGTCGCGGTTGAGCGCGCCGTTAACGAACAGCTGACCAATGCCAGGCAGACCGTAGATTGTTTCGATAACCATAGAGCCGGTGATGATCCCGACGAATGCCGGTCCCATGTAGGAGAGCACGGGCAACAGCGCCGGTTTGAGAGCGTGGCGGAAGATAATCCGACGCATCGGCAGCCCTTTAGCGCGCGCGGTACGAATGAAGTTCGAGTGCAGCACTTCGATCATTGAACCACGGGTGATACGCGCGATACTGGCGATGTACGCCAGAGATAATGCCACCATCGGCAAAATCATGAACTTCAATGCCCCGCCGTTCCAGCCGCCGCCAGGCAGCCACTTCAGCGTGATGGCAAATATCATCACCAGTAATGGCGCGACAACGAAGCTGGGTATCACTACCCCGGTCATTGCCACCCCCATTACGGCATAATCCCATTTGGTATTTTGTCTGAGCGCGGCGATAACGCCTGCGGTGACGCCGAAAACGATGGCCAGAATAAATGCCGCAGCACCCAACTTAGCCGAAACCGGGAAGCTGGACGCGACCAGGTCGTTAACGGAATAGTCTTTATATTTAAATGACGGTCCAAAATCGCCGTGGGCCAGCTGCTTCAGGTAATTGAAGTACTGGGTCGAGATAGGATCGTTCAAGTGGTATTTCGCTTCGATATTCGCCATGACTTCAGGCGGCAGCGTACGCTCACCGGTAAATGGACTTCCCGGCGCAAGGCGCATCATGAAGAAGGAAATCGTGATGAGAATAAATAGCGTTGGAATCGCTTCAAGACAGCGACGTAGGATAAATTTCAACATTGCCCGTACCTTCTGGCGTGTGCCTATATTATGTGACGTTGGTTAGACACCGTGGGGCGAGCACGCCCGCCCCACTCATTGCCATTAATGCTTGATAATATACAAGTTTTTAACGTAGATATTATCCATCGGGTCTTTGCCGGTATACCCACCTACCCACGGTTTCACCAGACGGGCGTTAACGTAGTAGTAAACCGGAACGATCGCGGAATCTTTATCCAGCTGCTGCTCGGCTTGAGAGTACAGTTCTTTACGCTGTGCTTCGTCAGTGGTTTTCAGCGTGTCGCCAATCAGCTTGTCGAACGCCGGGCTCTTATAGTGAGCGGTGTTGTTCGAGCTGTCGCTCAGCATGGTGTTCAGGAAGGAGGTCGGTTCGTTATAGTCCGCACACCAGCCAGCACGTGCCACATCAAAGGTGCCCTGATGACGGCTGTCGAGGAAGGTTTTCCACTCCTGGTTCTCCAGCTTCACGTTCGCGCCCAGGTTCTTTTTCCAGATCGAGGCGACGGCGATAGCCAGTTTTTTGTGCAGATCGGAGGTGTTGTACAGCAGGCTGAAGGTCAGCGGCTTATCTGCGGTGTAGCCCGCTTCGGCCAGCAGTTTCTTCGCTTCGGCGTTACGCTGTTCCTGAGTCTGTTTGAACCAGTCTGGCTCGGTCAGTTTTGCGCCATCGGTGTATGGAGGGGTATAGCTGTACGCCGGCAGGTCGCCCTGGTTTTTCACTTTGTTCACGATGATATCGCGATCCAGTGCCAGCTTCAGCGCGGTACGGACACGTACGTCGGTGAACGGCGCTTTCTGGTTGTTGATTTCGTAGTAGTAGGTGCACAGGTACGGATCGACGTGAACTTCTTTAGGGATCTCTTTTTTCAGTTTCTGGAACAGTTCAATCGGCATGTTGTTATAGGTCATGTCGATTTCACCGCTGCGGTAGCGGTTAACGTCAGTCACTTCGGAAGAGATTGGCAGGTAGGTCACCTGGTCAATGACGGTTTTCGCGTTATCCCAATACTGCGGGTTACGGTCAAGCACCATACGTTCGTTGACCACCCAGTCTTTCAGCTTATAGGCACCGTTGGTTACGATATTGGCAGGCTGCGTCCATTTCTCACCAAATTTTTCCACGGCGGATTTTGGTACCGGGGAGACGGACGGGTGAACCAGCAGCTTATAGAAGTACGGAACAGGTTCGCTCAACGTCACTTCAAAGGTATTAGCATCGATCGCTTTTACGCCCAGGTCGGTAATCGGCTTTTTGCCCGCGATGATGTCATCAATATTGGCGATGTGGCCATATTGCAGGTAGCTCGCATACGGAGAGGCGGTGTTTGGGTTCGCCAGACGCTGCCAGCTATAAACGAAATCTTCGGCTGTGACCGGTGTACCGTCGGACCATTTCGCATCTTTACGCAGATGGAAGGTCCAGACTTTGAAATCTTTGTTTTCCCATTTTTCTGCAACACCCGGCGCCGGGTGGCCGTCTACGTCTGTCACCAGCAGGCCTTCGAACAGGTCGCGGTTAACGTTAGACTCAGGAACACCTTCAATTTTGTGCGGGTCAAGAGACTGAACTTCCGCACCGTTGTTACGCACCAGCGTCTGTTTCTCAGCCAGCTGAACACCTGCAGGAACGTCCGCAGCCATTGCAGCGTTGCCCGCGATTAGCGCAGTTAAAATCCCCGCCGCTACCAGATTTTTTTTTGTGATGATGGACATTGTGTTGGTACTCCACTCATTATAATGACTGGCCTTCGCCAGCTGTGTAATCCCCTGTTGGGGCCTGTACAGCGCAGGAGTTTTTTTTGCTGCTGTCAGGTTCTTCTTTTACTGCTTGCTATCACCGACTTTTTTATTACTGACCGCTCGTATGGCCGTCTTGCGTCGATTCTTTACAGGCCTCCCCTGTTTGAGACCTGTGCTGGATATCTGAGAAGAGAACCATATGAAAATAATTCTCATCTGCTTGTTTTATGCTGCAAAATATTAGGCCGGAAAGTATCAAATGGCGTAAACGCGCGCCAATACATTTTGCAAATTTGTTAAGCAATTCTCTTTTACGGTGAGTACCGCATCGTTGAGGGCAGCCCTGCCGGACATCGAATACCGCCGAAAAAGCATGGCATTCAACAAGATAGAGAAATTTTTCTCTACAAGCGCGTCGCTGCGCTATCATCGAGTGATTTTGTACAAAAATTTAACAACTGGTTATTATTTAGCACATTCATCTAGGGGAATGTTGAAATTACTAATATCATTTCGGTTATCGCTCAGCAAGCCCCAGAGTATCATGTGAGTAAAATAACAGAGCGATCGCAGGTTTTCTGCGCAGGCGGGTTTTAGGGGAATTAATAACTTGTTGAAATACAAGCAATGAACATTATTAGTAGAATTTATTATGATATGTGAGCATTTCAACTTTAGTTATAGGATTTACTGATAATGACGTAAAAAAAACGGAGCCGTCGCTCCGTTCTTTCATACGAAATATCAGTGCAGCAAACCGGGGAAAATGCTTTTAATACCCGTCACGATGAATTCAATCCCTAACGCCATCAACAGCAGGCCCATGATACGGGTTATGACGTTAATGCCCGTCTGCCCCAACAGGCGCACCAGCCAGGGTGCCATGCGGAATACGCCCCAACAGCAGAGCGCGAAAAGCGCAATGGCGACGGAAAAACCAATCAGGTGCATCAGGCTATGGTAACGCGTGCCCCAGACAATAGTTGAACTGATGGCACCGGGGCCGGCCATGAGCGGTAAGGCCAGCGGCACCACGCCAATACTTTCGCGAATGGCGGTTTCTGACTTCTCCTGCTTGTTCTGTTTATCCTCGCCCAGCTTACCGCTGATCATGGACATGGCGATGGTCACGACCAGTATCCCACCCGCAATGCGGAAAGAGTCGATCGAAATCCCGAAGAGCTGGAGAATGGCGTCACCCAGAAAAAGGGAGGTGAGCAATATGATAGCCACTGACAGGTTAGCGGTGAGGTTGGTCTTATTCCTGGCCGCCGCCGTCTGGTAACTCGTCATACTAATGAAGACAGGAATGATCCCCACCGGGTTGACCAGGGCAAACAAACCAATAAAAAATTTAAAATACGTTGGAAAATCAAAGAGCGTTTGGATCACGTTTTGCTCCGCTTATACACATGCCCGGGACTGACAACTTGTCATGAGAAATCGCGCTGAAGATACCCTTTTTATTAGCACACTTCACTCGAAATCTGTGCCAAAACGTTATCATTTCAGGATGTTAAACATATGTATAATCAATGATAGCGGCGCTTCCAATACTTACGTAATTATTTAACACTGGAAAAATCTCAACGAAATAACCCTGCTGAAAGGTATCAGCTTGGGGGAAAATTGACGCAGATCATGATTTCCGTACTCAGAAGTGAGTAATCTTGGTTACGCCCCCAGGGAGATCGCCTGACAAAAAGGGATGATGCTAAGGTAAGGCTCTTTTAGTAAATTAGTGTGCTGACGCAGAAAGTAACTCTTTGTTTTACTTTGTGTTACGCAAGTCGTATCGGCTCTGTCTATACTGTGTGACGTATCGAGCGCTGGTTTACTAAAAGAGTTTAAACATTATCAGGAGAGCATTATGGCTGTTACTAATATCGCTGAACTGAACGCACTCGTCGAGCGCGTTAAAAAAGCCCAGCGTGAATATGCCAATTTCACCCAAGAACAGGTTGATAAAATCTTCCGCGCGGCCGCACTGGCTGCTGCAGATGCTCGAATCCCTCTCGCTAAAATGGCCGTTGCCGAATCCGGCATGGGTATCGTGGAAGATAAAGTGATCAAAAACCACTTTGCTTCCGAGTATATCTACAACGCCTATAAAGATGAGAAAACCTGTGGCGTGCTGTCCGAAGACGACACCTTCGGTACCATCACCATCGCTGAACCTATCGGCATCATCTGCGGTATTGTTCCGACTACCAACCCAACGTCTACTGCTATCTTCAAATCACTGATTAGCCTGAAGACCCGTAACGCAATCATCTTCTCTCCACACCCACGTGCGAAAGACGCGACTAACAAAGCTGCGGATATTGTCCTGCAGGCGGCGATCGCTGCTGGCGCACCAAAAGATCTGATTGGCTGGATCGACCAACCTTCCGTTGAGCTGTCCAATGCCCTGATGCATCATCCGGACATTAACCTGATCCTGGCGACCGGTGGTCCTGGCATGGTTAAAGCCGCATACAGCTCCGGTAAACCGGCCATCGGTGTTGGTGCCGGTAACACCCCAGTTGTTATCGACGAAACCGCTGACATCAAACGTGCCGTTGCGTCTGTACTGATGTCTAAAACCTTCGATAACGGCGTGATCTGTGCATCTGAACAGTCTGTTGTTGTTGTTGATTCCGTGTACGATGCTGTTCGCGAACGTTTCGCCAGCCACGGCGGCTACCTGCTGCAGGGCAAAGAGCTGAAAGCGGTTCAGGACATCATCCTGAAAAATGGCGCGCTGAACGCCGCCATCGTGGGTCAGCCAGCGTACAAAATTGCTGAACTCGCAGGCTTTACCGTTCCGGCAACAACCAAAATCCTGATCGGTGAAGTGAAAGTTGTCGACGAAAGCGAGCCGTTTGCACACGAAAAACTGTCTCCAACGCTTGCAATGTACCGTGCGAAAGATTTCGAAGACGCGGTAGAGAAAGCCGAGAAGCTGGTTGCCATGGGCGGTATCGGTCACACGTCTTGTCTGTACACCGACCAGGATAACCAGCCAGAACGTGTTGCTCACTTCGGTCAGATGATGAAAACTGCACGTATCCTGATTAACACCCCTGCTTCTCAGGGTGGTATCGGTGACCTGTACAACTTTAAACTCGCACCTTCCCTGACTCTGGGTTGTGGTTCCTGGGGTGGTAACTCCATCTCTGAAAACGTTGGTCCAAAACATCTGATCAACAAGAAAACCGTTGCTAAGCGAGCTGAAAACATGTTGTGGCACAAACTTCCGAAATCTATCTACTTCCGCCGTGGCTCACTGCCAATCGCGCTGGATGAAGTGATTACTGATGGCCACAAACGTGCGCTCATCGTGACTGACCGTTTCCTGTTCAACAACGGCTACGCTGACCAGATCACCTCTGTGCTGAAAGCGTCTGGCGTTGAGACTGAAGTGTTCTTTGAAGTTGAAGCTGACCCTACCCTGAGCGTAGTGCGTAAAGGTGCTGAGCTGGCTAACTCCTTCAAACCAGATGTGATTATCGCACTGGGTGGTGGTTCCCCAATGGACGCCGCGAAAATCATGTGGGTCATGTACGAGCATCCTGAAACCCACTTCGAAGAACTGGCGCTGCGCTTTATGGACATCCGTAAACGTATCTACAAGTTCCCGAAAATGGGCGTAAAAGCGAAGATGATCGCGGTAACCACGACTTCCGGTACCGGTTCAGAAGTGACACCATTCGCGGTAGTAACAGACGATGCAACAGGTCAGAAATACCCACTGGCTGACTATGCGCTGACCCCAGACATGGCTATCGTTGATGCGAACCTGGTCATGGAAATGCCGAAGTCACTGTGTGCGTTCGGTGGTCTGGATGCGGTAACTCACGCCCTGGAAGCCTACGTTTCTGTACTGGCGTCTGAGTTCTCTGACGGTCAGGCTCTGCAGGCTCTGAAACTGCTGAAAGAAAACCTGCCAGCGTCCTATAACGAAGGGTCTAAAAACCCTGTAGCACGTGAACGCGTTCACAGTGCAGCAACCATCGCTGGTATCGCGTTTGCGAACGCCTTCCTGGGTGTTTGCCACTCTATGGCGCACAAGCTGGGTTCTCAGTTCCACATTCCTCACGGTCTGGCGAACGCCCTGTTGATCAGCAACGTTATCCGTTATAACGCTAACGACAACCCAACCAAGCAGACTGCTTTCAGCCAGTACGACCGTCCGCAAGCACGCCGTCGTTACGCTGAAATCGCAGACCACCTTGGTCTGAGCGCACCGGGCGACCGTACTGCTGCGAAGATTGAGAAACTGCTGGCATGGCTGGAAAGCCTGAAAGCTGAACTGGGTATTCCTAAATCTATCCGTGAAGCGGGCGTTCAGGAAGCTGACTTCCTCGCTCACGTAGACAAGCTGTCTGAAGATGCATTCGATGACCAGTGTACTGGTGCTAACCCGCGCTACCCACTGATCTCCGAGCTGAAACAGATTCTGCTGGATACCTTCTACGGTCGTGAGTTCAAAGAAAATGACGTTGCCGCTGTGAAAACAGAAGTTCCTGTCATCAAAGCTGACAAGAAAGCGAAGAAAAGCGCTTAACTGACAGCAAATGAAAAACCCGCCTTTATGGCGGGTTTTTTATGTCTGAACAATAAGGGCTGACCTTATTTCCTGTTGTCGTGCTGAATCGCCGTCAGGGAGCCTACAGACAGCGCTTCTTTATAATGCTTACGACATACCGATACATAGCGTTCATTACCGCCTATCACCACCTGCTCACCGTCTGCATAAGGTTTTCCGGCCTGGTCGAGACGAAGCACCATACTGGCTTTGCGACCGCAGAAGCAGATCGTTTTCAGTTCGACGAGTTTATCCGACCAGGCAAGCAAATACTGACTCCCGGCAAAGAGCTCACCGCGGAAATCCGTGCGCAGTCCGTAACAAAGCACCGGGATATCGAGCTCATCAACCACTTCAGAAAGGGCGTGAACCTGTTCACGCGTCAGAAACTGGCTCTCATCTACCAGGACACAGTGAATGGGCTGAGCAGCATGTTCTGTGCGAATGTCTTCAAACAGATCGGTTTTCGGGTTAAACAGCCTGGCAGGCGACGAGAGCCCTATTCTGGAGCTCACCTTCCCTGCGCCAAAGCGATCGTCAATTTCAGCCGTATAAACAACGCTACGCATCCCGCGCTCCTGGTAATTGTACGAGGATTGCAGCAACGCGGTGGATTTACCGGCATTCATCGCCGAATAGTAGAAATAAAGTTGTGCCATTGGCCGTAAAAACCCCAATCAATGTGTAATATTCCCGATGAGTCATTGTACCATATTTTGTCAGGTCATCAGCGATACAGCGCACAGAGGAAGCGGTTCAGCGCGGAGCTCAGCGCCTTCTGTTTACGAAAATAATCCGTTAAAACATGAAGTAAACGCATTGAGCCAGGGCAATATGTTATATGTTCAGCCAAACATAACACTTCTTTTTATAGTGGAATCACCGTTCATTAAAATTCACCATTTATTAACTATTTCAGTCTTAACATCACGGGTGGGAACTAATACAAAAGGCTGATATTTATCCGCCGCAACTATAATTCCTGCGGTAAATGTCACAAAAAAAAGATGCAATCGACCGGGTTAAGCAGGTTTACGTGATAACAGGCGAGACAGTCGGGTGATGAAATTTAAGTTAGCGTAATTAATAATAGTGACATTATTTAGTATTTTTTGAATTCCTTACATTCCTGGCTATTGCACATCTGAATTTATGGCTCTATTATTAGGTCAACAAACCACCCCCCATTATAAGTTTGAGATTACTACAATGAGCGAAGCACTTAAAATTCTGAACAACATCCGTACTCTTCGTGCGCAGGCAAGAGAATGCACCCTCGAAACGCTTGAAGAAATGCTGGAAAAATTAGAAGTTGTAGTTAATGAACGTCGCGAAGAAGAAAGCGCTGCTGCTGCTGAAATCGAAGAGCGCACTCGTAAACTGCAGCAATATCGTGAAATGCTGATTGCTGATGGTATCGATCCAAATGAATTGCTGAACAGCATGGCTGCCGCTAAAACCGGTACCAAAGCCAAGCGTGCTGCTCGTCCTGCTAAATATAGCTACGTTGACGAGAACGGCGAAACTAAAACCTGGACTGGCCAGGGTCGTACTCCTGCTGTTATCAAGAAAGCCATGGATGAGCAAGGTAAACAGCTGGATGATTTCCTGATCAAGGATTAATCACGCCACATTCAGAAAAATCCCGCGTAATGCGGGATTTTTTTTAACCAAAATTTGTCGCAAACATCCCCTTACACTCTGTCATAAAGCGTTATTCGGCTATTTCACCACGCTTACAACCACGCTGATTCCGGGGTGTTTTGGGCATAAAAAAAACCGGTGGGCAACGCCTCACCGGTTTCGAACATTTGCAGCCCTGGCTTATTTCTTAAAACCAGCGCTCTCTTTGAGCCAGGTTTTAAATTCTTCGCCAAGGGTATTGTGGCGAATACCATATTCAACAAACGCCTGCATATAACCGAGCTTATTACCGCAGTCGTGGCTCTTACCTTTCATATGGTAAGCCTCAACGGTCTCTTTCTCGATCAGCATATCGATGGCATCCGTCAGCTGGATCTCATCACCCGCTCCTGGAGGCGTTTTCGCCAGCAGAGGCCAGATTTCCGCGCTCAGAACGTAGCGGCCTACGACGGCCAGGTTTGAAGGCGCTACGTCGGCTTTAGGCTTCTCTACTACGCCTACCATTGGCACGCTTTCGCCCGGCTCAAGGTTAACGCCTTTGCAGTCAACCACACCGTACGCCGTCACGTCTTCAACAGGCTCAACCATAATCTGGCTGCTGCCTGTTTCGTCGAAACGTTTGATCATCTCAGCCAGGTTATCCTGAGAAAGATCGGATTCATATTCGTCCAGAATAACGTCAGGCAGAATTACCGCGACAGGCTCATCACCCACAACAGGATGCGCACACATAACAGCGTGGCCCAGACCTTTAGCCAGGCCCTGGCGAACCTGCATAATGGTAACGTGTGGAGGGCAAATAGACTGAACTTCTTCTAACAGCTGACGCTTAACACGCTTTTCCAGCATGGCTTCAAGTTCAAAGCTTGTATCGAAATGGTTTTCGATAGAGTTTTTTGATGAATGCGTAACCAGCACAATTTCAGTGATGCCGGCTGCGATACATTCATTTACGACATACTGGATTAATGGCTTATCAACCAGAGGCAGCATCTCTTTAGGAATCGCCTTAGTTGCTGGTAACATCCTGGTCCCCAATCCCGCTACCGGGATGACGGCCTTTCTGACTTTCGAATTTAGGGCAGCCATTCAAATTCTCCTGAGCTGTTCAAGTTTTGAACTTTTATGCAATAAATAACGCGTTGAGTATATCAGCCTCGCCCCGCAGTCCGGGTCTGAAAAGAACGCGTTGCCGATCAATTAGGATAAATACGCATGAAACTGGGCAGCGATAGTAGCACTCCCCGCAAAACACAGGTAAAGCAATCTTAAAATTAAGATCCAATTGCTTATTCCGTGGACAACATTAAGCGTAGCCGTCCCCCGGCGCCCCAAATTTGGCACTGCCAGGAGGAACAGCGGTGGCTAATTTGATTAAGATACGCCGTTCCCAATGTCCCAAGCGGCACACCGTTACTTACCTGAATATGATGTTCACCGGTATTCAGTGAAGCGTTGAGACCTGCTGAAACGAGGATCAGATTCTTTAAACCGCTGTGGTAATAGCCGACCAGCAGCGGGAACTGTCCGGGCAAATTGGCCTGGCGAAAAAGCTGGTTTACCTGTTTGAGTAAACTGCCTAACTCCGGCAGCCGTTGTCCCTGATGCGATAACTGTTCCTGCAGCAAACCATTAAATAGCGCGCGTAGAAGTAACGCGGCTAATACACCATTATCCCCCGCCCGGGTGACATCCAGAGAATAAAACGCAAGGTCGGAATCAGACAGAGGCGCGATATCCAGCACCAGTCCTGGCTGGTCAGCCGCCACCAGCTGGCGATAATTTACGCGACAGTGTGAAATAGTTTGCTGTACGGGAGGCTGGAGTTCTTGCAACAGTTTCGCTGCGGCAGGAGGATTACTCACTAGGGCATCCCAGTCCTGGAAAAGACGCTCCTCTTCCTCTACCCGGGAATTAAACATATTGGGATAAAGACACGCTAAGACCGTTTCACGAAGCCGGTTCAGATCCTTGACCGGTTTAAGCAGAATATCCTGTACGCCAAGACGTAATGCTTTGGCGATATCCGCCATATTCTCTGTGGCAGAGATCACCAGAATCGGCGTCTGGTTGCCTTCGTTGCGCAGATGTTCAACCAGCTTCAGCCCGTTCATGCGCGGCATCGCGATGTCGCAAATCATCAAATCGGGCGTAATGCTGATCATTTTTTCCAGAGCGTCGATGCCATCTTCAGCCAGTGAAGTGATTGCTCCCAGCGAGGATAACCACGATTCCAGTAGCGATCGGAAAACGGGCTCGTCTTCAACAATCAAAATGTGTTTTCCGGCCAATGGCTGCGTCATGGTTCCTCCCCTGGCTGACAGTAACTAAATAGTGGCATGCTATCGGCACTATCGCCTGTCAGATTTTGCTGAAGTAATCAAAAAAAGGTGCTTAACGTGCTGCTTGCACAAAAGGCAACAACTCGTCCATTTTCTTTTCGACGGCTAACGAGCCCGCTGCGATGGCGGCCTCAGCCCGATGGAAATCAAGGGTAGATATTTGCGGACAGTAGGGTTGAATAAGAATATCTGGCGGGTCGCCTGCCATACGATTGCGCTTAAGGCGATTCTCCAGTACCTGGATTGACGTGGTCATGATTTCTATTGCCGTCGGCGCGGTAACCGAGCGACGTGCGGCCATACGCCCGATTCTTCCGCGCAGGCGCTCATGCCAGGCCAGTTTCTCGCCCTCGGCATCCTCGCTCTGGAGATTGACCGGCATGAGGTCCTGTTGCATCAGGTGAGCGTCGTGCTGCAGATCGACGGCAATCACGATGTCTGCCCCCATTGCACGGGTCAAAGAGATGGGGACCGGGTTCACGACACCACCGTCGACAAGCCAGTAGCCGTTGTGTGGGACAGGCGCCATGAGCCCCGGCATACTGCAGGAGGCACGCACGGCAAGGTGAATATCCCCTTCGGTCAGCCAGAGTTCGCGTCCCGTGCTGAGGTTCGTCGCGACGGCGCCGAAGGGCATCTGACAATCAGTGAAGTCTTCGAGAGGCATAACCTGGCGGAACTGGTTGAACACGCGTTCGCCGCGCAACAGCCCACCGCGCTGCCACGAGAGGTCCATCAGACGCAGCACGTCCCAGTAGCTGAAGGAGCGCACCCACGTCTCGAGTTCCGGAAGCTTCCCGCACGCGTAAGCGGAGCCGACAAGCGATCCTATTGAACACCCTGCGACAATATCAACGTCAATGCCCATCTTGTTTAAGGCATTAATTACGCCGATGTGTGACCATCCCCGGGCTGCACCTGAGCCCAGCGCCAGTCCAATTTTAACCTTTCTCATTAGTCCTGTTTTACTTCCCCTGGATTCCTGACATAGCGTCAACGCAATAGCTCAGTTAACATAGTGCTACCCGAAGCGTTTAACGCCTTTATTTTTTGTTCCAGGAAGAGAATCGTGTCTCAACTCTGCCCCTGTGGTAGCGCTCTGGAGTATAGCCTATGTTGCCAGCGATATCTGTCTGGCGATCAGGTTGCACCAGACCCGTCACACCTCATGCGTTCACGGTACACTGCTTTTGTGATCAAAGACGCAGACTACCTGATCAAAACCTGGCATCCCTCCTGCCACGCTGACGAATTCAGACAGGACATCGAAGCCGGGTTCGCGAACACGCAGTGGCTCGGCCTTACCGTCTATGAATCCGCAACAGGCAGTCATGCTGATGAAGGTTACGTCAGCTTTGTTGCCCGTTTTACCGAGAGTAATAAACCTGGTGCCATTATCGAGCGTTCCCGGTTCTTAAAGGAAAGCGGGCAGTGGTATTATATTGACGGAACGCGCCCACAATTTGGTCGTAACGATCCCTGCCCATGTGGTTCAGGTAAAAAATTTAAAAAGTGTTGCGGGCAGTAATGCCTGACAGCCCAGACTTCGCAAATACAAACAGGATTTCCCGGCGATGCAATCATTACAACGTAAAGTTCTGCGCACCATCTGTCCCGATCAAAAAGGGCTGATCGCACGAATTACCAACATTTGCTACAAACATGAACTGAATATCGTGCAGAACAACGAGTTCGTTGACCACCGTACCGGCCGCTTCTTTATGCGTACCGAGCTGGAAGGTATTTTCAACGACACCACCCTGCTTGCCGATCTGGACAGCGCGCTTCCTGAAGGTTCCGTGCGCGAACTAACCCCAGCAGGTCGGCGCCGCATCGTGATCCTGGTGACCAAAGAAGCACACTGCCTTGGCGACCTGTTGATGAAAGCAAACTACGGCGGTCTGGACGTTGAAATTGCTGCCGTTATTGGCAACCATGAGACGCTGCGCACGCTGGTTGAGCGTTTTGATATTCCGTTCGAGCTGGTGAGCCACGAAGGCCATACCCGTGAAGAACACGACGATCTGATGGCACAGGCCATTGAAGCGCATAGCCCGGACTACGTGGTGCTGGCGAAATACATGCGCGTGTTAACGCCATCCTTCGTGTCGCGTTTCCCGAACAAGATCATCAACATTCACCACTCGTTCCTGCCGGCCTTTATTGGTGCGCGTCCCTACCACCAGGCGTACGAACGTGGCGTGAAGATCATCGGTGCGACCGCGCACTACGTGAATGACAACCTGGACGAAGGTCCAATCATCATGCAGGACGTGATTCACGTGGATCACACCTACACTGCCGAGGACATGATGCGTGCGGGGCGTGACGTAGAGAAGAACGTATTGAGTCGTGCGCTGTATCAGGTGCTTGCGCAGCGGGTCTTCGTGTACGGCAACAGAACCATCATTCTTTAATCTTTCGGAAAATGAATTGATTAGCTTTGCGCCTTTACGGATAAAAAGCAGGCAAACAGCTTCATTTCCCTAAAGGAATGCTTTACAGGGGCGTCTCATTTGATATGATGCGCCCCGCTTCCAGCAGGAAGCAGGCCAGTTAAAAGCATTACCCCGTGGTGGGGTTCCCGAGCGGCCAAAGGGAGCAGACTGTAAATCTGCCGTCATCGACTTCGAAGGTTCGAATCCTTCCCCCACCACCATCTCTCAGCACGACATCAAAATTTGAATTACCCCTGGTGGGGTTCCCGAGCGGCCAAAGGGAGCAGACTGTAAATCTGCCGTCATCGACTTCGAAGGTTCGAATCCTTCCCCCACCACCATCACTTCCCGAATAATCCAAAAAAATCATTATAAAACTGAACTGAATCCGTCGTTGTAGGCCGGGTAAGGCGCAGCCGCCACCCGGCGACAGAAACCTACATCGGCGGCAAACGGCGATTCACCGGCGAGCTTTTCACAATCGACGTATTACACTGGGCATGCTCTGCCAGACCGTCCAGCAACGTATCCAGTTGCTCTATCGATCGCACCACCAGCCTAATAACAAAGCAATCTTCCCCGGTGACCTTGTCGCTCTCAATACACTCCGGCATCGCCTGAATGTACTTGTCCACCTTATGCAACAGCCCCGGCAAAGGCCGCACGCGCACCAGCGCCTGCAGCGTATACCCCAGCGCCACCAGATTCACCCGTGCGCCATACCCCTGAATCACACCGCGCTCTTCCAGCCTTTTCAGGCGCTCTGCCGTGCTGGGGGAAGTCAGACCGATGCGTCCGCTGAGCACCTTCAAAGACATGCGGGCATCCTCGACCAGGCAGGCTAAAATTTGTCGGTCGATATCATCGAGAAGGTATTCCATCGCTTTCACCTAATTTTAGAAAGCCATTAACGTATTCAACCTTATCTCACCTCTGTAAAACCCGACAGCAATTTTCGACAATAGCGTCACTAATCAGGAGGTGGATGATGCGTGATTTACATAAAGGCGTCTGGCAAATGAGCCTGGCGATGTTAATTTCCGGCTCTATCGGTGCGTTTGTTTTACTCAGCGGTCTGCCGGTGACGGAAGTGGTTTTCTGGCGCTGTCTTATCGGGGCAATAGCGCTTTTTATTTTTATCCGGGTAAGTCAAAAGCCCTTTAGTCCCCTCACCCGCACCACGCTGCTGCTGGCTATTCTCGGCGGCGTGGCATTAGTGGTGAACTGGCTGCTGCTCTTCGCAGCCTATGAGCGGATCTCCATTGGTCTTTCGACCGTGGTCTATAACACCCAGCCGTTTATGCTGGTCCTGATGGGAATGTTTTTAGGTGAACGCGTCAGCCTGGTGAAATGGGGCTGGCTGATCCTCGCCTTTGGCGGCGTGGTGATATTGCTCTCCAGCGAGCTGACCGGCGCGCATGGCAGTGAATGGCTCGCCGGAATCGGCCTGGCAATGGCTGCGGCTTTCTTCTATGCGGTCACGGCCATTATTGCCCGCAAACTCAGATCCGTTGCGCCGCAGCATATTGCCTTTATCCAGGTGCTGACGGGCGTCGTGATGCTTTTACCGTTTGCCAGCATGCCGTCATTTTCCGGTGATTTTCCCTGGCCGATCCTGCTGACGCTGGGCATCGTCCATACCGGCATTATGTACCAGCTGCTCTACAGCGCAATTCAGAAGCTGCCTACGCCTATAACCGGCTCCCTGTCGTTTATCTATCCGGTGGTGGCGATCGTTGTCGATAATCTGGTGTTCGGACACTCGCTGAACCTGACGCAGCTCGGGGGCGGCGCGCTGATCCTGTTTGCTGCAGCGGGCAACAACCTGGGCTGGGGCGAAAAAAAACCCCGCGAGTGCGGGGTGAGTGTCAAAACGGTGAATTAGCGACGGGCGCGCACAATCTGGTATTTGCGCGTCAGGTACTCTACCGGCGCGCTCCAGATATGCACCAGACGAGAGAACGGGAACAGCACAAACAGCGTCATCCCCAGCACCAGGTGAACGCGGAAGATAAACGCCACGCCGTCCAGGTGCGCGGAGGCTCCGCCGTGGAAGGTCACCACGGACTGCGCCCAGCCGACCAGCTTCATCATTTCGCTGCCGTCCATATGCTGCGCCGAGAACGGAATGGTCAGCAGGCCCAGCGCGCACTGCACCATCAGCAGGGAGAGGATCAGGATGTCCGCTGCGGTAGTGGTCGCACGCACGCGCGGGCTGAACAGACGGCGTTTCAGCAGCAGCAGGCCACCGACCAGGGTCATCACGCCGCAGGCACCGCCGGCGATCATCGCCATCTTCTGCTTCACCTCAATCGGTAGCCACGCTTCATACATCCAGTGCGGCGTCAGCATCCCCAGGAAGTGACCGGCAAAAATCCCCAGAATACCGATGTGGAACAGGTTAGAGCCCACATGCATCCCTTTACGATCCAGCATCTGGCTGGAGGCAGCACGCCAGGTGTACTGGCCGTAGTCGTAACGCAGCCAGCTTCCCACCAGGAACACGGTGCCCGCGATATACGGGTAAATGTCAAAGAAGAACATATTCAGGAAGTGCATTAGTGCCGTCCTCCGTTAGAGATATTCAAATATTGCGGGGCAACCGCGCCGGCAAAACGACGCTGGTGAGCGGAGATTTCAGACTCGCCGCAGTTCTGGTCAGCAAAGAATTTCACCTGCTCTTCTTCCCAGACCGCGTCCAGCGCTTGTGGCGTATCATCGCGGGCTTCATCCGCAATTTTCTCCGCCACTTTTTCACTGTCGACCGCGGCGTTGGCCAGCTTCACCAGCAGATCGAACAGCACCGCATAGCGGCTCTCGCGCTGCTGAAGACGCGCGCCGAGCAGCGCCAGGATCGGCGCGATGTCCTGCAGACCGCCCAGCGCCTCTTCTTTCGGCAGCTGCGCCAGGTACTCCAGATACAGCGGCAGATGATCCGGCAGCTCGCGGCTGTCGAGCTGCAGGCCGTGCTGTTCATACTGGGCCATCAGGTCCACCATCGCCTGACCGCGATCGCGGGACTCACCGTGTACGTGTTCAAACAGCAGCAGCGAGGTCGCACGACCACGGTCAAACAGCTGGCTGTAGTCCGACTGGGCATCCAGAAGGTCGCGCGCGAGCAGATCGCGGAGGAAGACGCCCAGCTTCTGGGCATCGTCTTTATCCAGGTTTTCAGATGACGCGAGTGCATCAAAGAGTTCCTGCTGATGCTGCGCAAGCGCAGCATCCGGGTACTCGAGCAGACGCGAAACAATGACGAGTTCAATCATTGGTGCGGCTCCGTTTTGCTGGTCACATCCATGGCATCGATGCGGCGGCTGTTGAACAGATTGAATTTGCTGTCTGACCCGTGGCAACCGTCGCCAAAGGTAAAGCCACAGCCATTTTTTTCCGGGAAGGCTTCGCGGGCCAGTTCACGGTGGCTGCTCGGCACCACGAAACGGTCTTCGTAGTTGGCAATCGCCAGATAGCGGTACATTTCCTGCGCCTGCGCTTCGGTCAGGCCGACCTCTTCCAGCGCGCGGGTATCGGTAACACCGTCTACGGTTTCCGCACGTTTGAAGTGACGCATCGCCAGCATACGCTTCAGCGCGAGCAGGACCGGCTGGGTGTCCCCTGCGGTCAGCAGGTTAGCCAGATACTGAACCGGGATACGCAGGCTTTCCACGTCCGGCAGGATGCCGTTGCTGCCCAGTTCGCCCGCGTCAGCGGCAGACTGAATCGGCGACAGCGGCGGCACGTACCAGACCATCGGCAGGGTACGGTATTCCGGGTGCAGCGGCAGCGCCAGCTTCCAGTCCATCGCCATTTTGTACACCGGAGACTGCTGCGCCGCGTCGATGACGCTCTGCGGCACGCCGTCTTTCAGCGCCTGCTCAATCACCTTCGGATCGTTTGGATCGAGGAAGACGTCCAGCTGACGCTGATACAGATCTTTCTCGTGCTCGGTGCTCGCGGCATTTTCAATCGCGTCCGCGTCATACAGCAGCACGCCGAGGTAGCGAATACGGCCTACGCAGCTTTCGGAGCAGACGGTTGGCATCCCGGCTTCGATACGCGGGTAGCAGAAGATGCACTTCTCAGACTTGCCGCTCTTCCAGTTGAAGTAGATTTTTTTGTACGGGCAGCCGGTGATACACATACGCCAGCCGCGGCACTTGTCCTGGTCGATCAGCACGATGCCGTCTTCTTCACGCTTGTAGATGGCGCCGCTTGGGCAGGTCGCCACGCACGCCGGGTTGAGGCAGTGCTCGCACAGGCGCGGCAGATACATCATGAAGGTATTTTCGAACTGGCCGTACATCGCCTTCTGCATGTTCTCGAAGTTCTGGTCTTTGGCGCGTTTCTCGAACTCGCCGCCCAGAATCTCTTCCCAGTTTGGACCGCTGGTTATTTTGTCCATGCGCTGACCGGTGATCAGCGAGCGAGGACGGGCGATCGGCTGGTGTTTGCTTTCCGGCGCGTTGTGCAGGTTCTGGTAGTCGTAGTCAAACGGCTCGTAGTAATCGTCGATGCCCGGCAGGTGCGGGTTAGCGAAAATTTTACCCAGCAGCATCGCGCGGTTACCCATGCGCGGCTGCAGCTTGCCGTTGATTTTACGGATCCAGCCGCCCTTCCACTTCTCCTGGTTTTCCCAGTCGGTCGGGAAGCCGGTGCCCGGCTTGCTTTCCACGTTGTTGAACCAGGCGTACTCCATACCTTCACGGCTGGTCCAGACGTTTTTACAGGTGACCGAGCAGGTATGACAGCCGATGCATTTATCCAGATTCAGCACCATGCCGACTTGTGAACGAATTTTCATTTTACGCTCTCCTGTACCTGGTCATTACCTTCGCCGTCTAACCAGTTAATGTTCTTCATCTTACGTACCACCACGAACTCATCGCGGTTCGATCCTACGGTGCCGTAGTAGTTAAAGCCGTAGGCCAGCTGCGCATAGCCGCCGATCATGTGGGTCGGCTTCGGCGTAATGCGGGTCACGGAGTTGTGGATCCCGCCGCGCTGCTCGGTAATTTCTGACCCCGGCAGGTTAACGATACGTTCCTGCGCGTGATACATCATGGTCATCCCGGCCGGTACGCGCTGGCTCACCACCGCACGCGCCGTCAGGGCACCGTTGCTGTTGAACACTTCGATCCAGTCGTTATCTTCAATACCCAGATCTTTGGCGTCCGCTTCGCTCATCCAGACAATCGGACCGCCGCGCGACAGGGTCAGCATCAGCAGGTTGTCGCTGTAGGTGGAGTGAATACCCCATTTCTGATGCGGCGTCAGGAAGTTCAGCGCCTTCTCAGGGTTACCGTTCGATTTAGCTCCCATCACGGACTTCACGGAGCGGGTGTCGATTGGCGGACGGTAGACCAGCAGGCTTTCACCGAAGTCGCGCATCCACTGGTGATCCTGATACAGCGACTGACGACCGGACAGGGTGCGCCATGGGATCAGCTCGTGAACGTTGGTGTAGCCCGCGTTATAAGACACGTGCTCATCTTCCAGGCCTGACCAGGTCGGGCTGGAGATAATCTTGCGCGGCTGCGCCTGAATATCGCGGAAGCGGATTTTCTCTTCCTCTTTATTCGTCGCCAGATGCGTATGGTCACGGCCGGTGAACTCGCTCAGCGCTGCCCAGGCTTTCACGGCAACGTGGCCGTTGGTTTCCGGGGCCAGGGTTAGGATCATCTCTGCCGCATCAATCGCCGTGTTCAGCATTGGCTGGCCTTTCGCCGGACCGTCCGCTTTGGTGTAGTTGAGCTTGCGCAGCAGATCCATTTCGCTCTGGGTATTCCAGGCGATCCCTTTCCCGCCGTTACCGATTTTCTCCATCAGCGGGCCGATAGAGGTAAAGCGCTCGTAGGTTGCCGGGTAGTCGCGTTCAACCGGAATAATGTGCGGCGCGGTCACGCCCGGGATCAGGTCGCATTCGCCTTTTTTCCAGTCCTTCACGTCCAGCGGCTGCGCCAGTTCGGCGGCGGAGTCGTGCTGGATTGGCAGCGTCACCACGTCGGTCTCTTTACCCAGGTGACCTACGCAAACTTCGGAGAATTTCTTCGCGATGTCTTTGTAGATATCCCAGTCGCTTTTCGATTCCCACGCCGGGTCAACGGCCGCAGACAGCGGATGAATAAACGGATGCATATCCGAGGTATTCATGTCGTCTTTTTCGTACCAGGTCGCGGTTGGCAGCACGATGTCGGAGTACAGGCAGGTGCTGGATAGACGGAAGTCGAGCGTCACCACCAGATCCAGCTTGCCGTCGAGACCGTTATCTTTCCACTCCACCTCTTCCGGCTTGACGCCGCCCTGCTTGCCGAGATCTTTCCCCTGGATACCGTTTTCGGTACCGAGCAGGTATTTCAGCATGTACTCGTGGCCTTTACCGGACGAGCCCAGCAGGTTGGAGCGCCAGATGAACAGGTTACGCGGGTGGTTTTTACCGTTCTCCGGCTGTTCTGCCGCAAAGCGGATAGAGCCATCCTTCAGGGATTTCACGGTGTAATCCACCGGCGACATGCCCACCTTCTTCGCCGCTTCCGCAATGCGCAGCGGATTAGTGCCCAGCTGCGGCGCAGACGGCAGCCAGCCCATGCGTTCAGCACGCACGTTGAAGTCAATCAGGTGGCCGCTGTAGCGGGATTTATCCGCCATCGGCGACAGCAGCTCCTGCGCGGTGACCGTTTCGTAGCGCCACTGGCTGGAGTGGTTATAGAAGTAGGAGGTACTGTTCATGTGACGTGCCGGACGCTGCCAGTCGAGGGCAAACGCCAGCGGCTGCCAGCCGGTCTGCGGACGCAGTTTTTCCTGGCCCACGTAGTGCGCCCAGCCGCCGCCGCTCTGACCGACGCAGCCGCAGAAGATCAGCATGTTGATCAGTCCGCGATAGTTCATATCGAGGTGATACCAGTGGTTCAGACCCGCACCGACGATGATCATCGAACGGCCGTGCGTTTTGTCCGCGTTTTCTGCGAACTCACGTGCGATACGGGTAATGTGCGCGCGAGGCACGCCGGTGATCTGTTCCGCCCAGGCAGGGGTGTAGGCTTTCACGTCGTCATAGCCGGTTGCACAGTTTTCATCGCCCAGACCGCGTTCCAGACCGTAGTTCGCCATGGTCAGGTCATAAACGGTGGTGACCAGTGCGGTTGAGCCGTCGGCCAGCTGCAGGCGTTTAACCGGCAGCTTATGCATCAGAACGTTCTGCAGCTCAACCTTGTTGAAGTGCTCTGAACCTTCACCGCCGAAGTACGGGAATCCGACTTCAGCGATCTCGTCCTGGCTGCCCAGCATGCTCAGGCGCAGCTCCGTCTCTTCGCCGGTGGTGCCGTTGCGTTGCTCAAGGTTCCACTTGCCCTTCTCGCCCCAGCGGAAGCCGATAGAGCCGTTTGGCGCCACCAGCTCGCCGTTGCTGTTATACGCAACGGTTTTCCACTCAGGGTTATTTTCCTGACCCAGCGAATCCACCAGATCGGCGGCGCGCAGCGTACGACCAGCGGCATAGTAGCCCTCACGCTCTTCCAGCATGACCAGCATCGGCATGTCGGTGTAGCGACGAACGTAGTCGGTGAAGTACTGGCTTGGCTTATCAAGATGGAATTCACGCAGCATGACGTGGCCCATCGCCATCGCCATCGCGGCATCGGTACCCTGTTTCGGCGCCAGCCACAGATCGCAAAGCTTGGCGATTTCCGCGTAGTCAGGGGTCACCGCCACGGTTTTGGTGCCTTTGTAACGGACTTCAGTAAAGAAGTGCGCGTCCGGCGTACGCGTCTGAGGAACGTTAGAGCCCCAGGCGATGATGTAGCTGGAGTTATACCAGTCCGCGGATTCCGGCACGTCGGTCTGCTCGCCCCAGGTCTGCGGAGACGCAGGCGGCAGGTCGCAGTACCAGTCGTAGAAGCTCAGGCAGGTCCCGCCGATAAGCGACAGATAGCGCGCCCCGGAGGCGTAAGAGACCATCGACATCGCCGGGATTGGCGAGAAGCCCGCCACGCGGTCAGGACCGTAGGTTTTGACGGTGTAGACGTTGGAGGCGGCAATCAGCTCGTTCACTTCTTTCCATGAGGAGCGAACGAAACCACCGCGACCGCGAGCCTGCTTGAAGCTTTTTGCTTTGTCCGCGTCTTCGATGATGGATGCCCAGGCATCCACCGGATCGCTGTGCTGCACTTTCGCTTCACGCCACATCTTCATCAGGCGCTTGCGCATCAGAGGGTATTTCAGACGGTTAGCGCTGTAGAGATACCAGGAGTAGCTGGCGCCACGCGGGCAGCCGCGCGGTTCGTGGTTTGGCATATCCGGGCGGGTGCGCGGATAGTCGGTCTGCTGCATTTCCCAGGTCACCAGACCGTTTTTAACGAAAATCTTCCAGCTGCATGAGCCAGTACAGTTCACGCCGTGGGTCGAACGGACGACTTTGTCATGCTGCCAGCGCTGACGGTAACCGTCTTCCCAGTCCCGGTTGGTATCCAGAACCTGGCCGTGCCCATCGGCAAAAGTTTCACCCTTCTGTTTGAAGTAGCGAAACCGGTCCAAAAATTTGCTCATCGGGTATCTCCTGTGTGGAGCCTGTGGCTCTCTAAATCGACATTGCTGATTTGCAGCGAAGGTAACGCCCTGAAAGAGGGGGAGAATTGATAACGATCAAGACGAGGAGGGACTTTCAGGCGAGGGGTTATACCGAATACCACCAAAGCGGTATCTTTAAAAAAATCCTATCAATATGAAATATATAGTTATTTTTATTTTATCGTACAAAAAGCCAGCCAAAATTTAACATCTCAGGTATTAAGGGGTAGACCCACCTGCAAAGCGATGGCGATCGCAGTGTCACCGCAGGTGTCTGCCGTAAAAGCCGTAAGTATGTTGTAACTATTATTCAGGCCAAAAAAAACGCGGCCCGAAGGCCGCGTAAACGGATAATCACACTTACTTATTTTTCTTGGTATTTCGGCCATATACCAGCCACGTAATCACAACGCAGGCGATATAGAAGACGAGGAAGACTTTCATAGCGCCGGCCGGTGAGCCGGTCAGGTCCAGAGAGATACCAAACGCTTTCGGGATAAAGAAGCCGCCAATCGCACCGATGGCAGAGATAAAGCCCAGCGCCGCAGCCGTATCCGTCGCCGCTTCGCGCATCGCCTGCTCTTCGCTCCCTCCCTGCGCCTTCACGCGATCCATCGTCAGCTTACGGAAGATCACGGAGATCATCTGGAAGGTAGACGCACTCCCCAGCCCGGCCGTCAGGAACAGCACCATAAACACGCCGAAGAAGGCGATGAAGTTACCGCCCTGTCCGTCGACGGGCAGCGTGAGGAACAGCAGCGCGCAGAAGATTGCCATCACGACGAAGTTAACCAGCGTCACGCGGGTGCCGCCAAGACGGTCAGACACCATGCCGCCCAGCGAACGTGCCAGGGCACCAATAAACGGCCCGAAGAAGGCAAAGTGCAGGATCTGAATCTCCGGGAACTGCGTTTTCGACAGCATTGCGAAGCCCGCAGAGAAGCCGATAAACGAGCCGAAAGTGGCCAGATACAGCAGCGCCATCACCCAGAGGTGTCCACGCTTCAGCACCGGCAGCTGTTCGCTCAGCGACGCCTTCGACGCGGACAGGTCATTCATAAAGAACCAGGCTGCGAGGGTGAAGATCACCAGGAAAGGTACCCAGATCCAGGCGGCGTTTTGCAGATAGAGGGAAGAACCATCCGCCTGCTCAACGCCACCGCCGCCAAAGGCCGCAAAAATGGAGACCGAGATCGCCAGCGGGGCAATGAGCTGCATCACGCTGACGCCCATGTTCCCCAGACCGCCGTTAATGCCCAGCGCGCCGCCCTGCTTCGCTTTCGGGAAGAAGAAGCTGATGTTCGCCATGCTGGAGGCGAAGTTCGCGCCCGCAAAACCGCACAGCAGGGAGATAATCACGAATACGCTAAACGGCGTAGAGGTATCCTGCACCGCGAAGCCGAGCCAGACGCAGGGGACGATCATGATGCCCGTACTGAACGCCGTCCAGCGACGACCGCCAAATACCGGCACCATAAACGCGTAAGGTACACGCAGCAGCGCGCCTGACAGCGACGGCAGCGCGGTCAGCATGAACAGCTGATCGGTCGTAAACGTAAAACCAACTTTTGGCAGATTGACCGCCACCGCGCTAAACAACATCCATACGCAAAACGCTAATAACAAACAGGGCACGGAAATCCATAGATTCCGGCTTGCTACACGATGGCCGCGCTGTTGCCAGAACGCCGGATCCTCTGGACGCCAGTCTGTAATAACGGCACCATTTTCCCTTTCGGGAGCGGATGAGTGACTCATAGACACCTCTGATTCTCGAATGATGCTGCAAACATTAGGGTTTTAGGGCGGCGGTAAGTTGATATAAATCAAAGGAAAAGTGGGAGGATTTGCGGCGCAAAATAAGGCCTCACCCTTAGTGAGTAGGCTAATTCGGTAAAAAAGACGTGGTTTTTCACGGGACTGACGGTTCCTGGCTACCCCCACCTCCTTCCCTCTACTCCGTTGGCAATTTAGGGGTAATCCTTTATTGGTATGGGTATACTCCAGGGTATGCACCAGAATAGCGCCATTCCTGCAAGCAGGCTACGTCAGGAGCACGCCAACTCTATGTTAAAAAGATGTTTATCTCCGCTGACGCTCGTGAATCAGCTAGCCCTTATCGTTTTGCTGTCCACCGCCATCGGCGTGACCGGCATGGCGATCTCCGGCTGGCTGGTGCAGGGAGTACAGGGTAATGCGCATGCCATCAACGAGGCAGGCTCGCTACGCATGCAGAGTTATCGCCTGCTGGCATCGGTTCCCCTGACGCAGGACGATCGGCCCCTGATTGATGAAATGGAGCGCACGGTCTTCAGCCCCGAACTGGAAAACGCCGCCATCCGCGCCGGTCAGCAGTCCCAGCTTAACGCCCTTCAGGGCTACTGGCACGCCCAGCTGGAGCCCGGGCTGAAGCAGGCGCGCAGCACAGAAACCGTTGCGCAGGACGTGGCGGGGTTCGTCTCACGCATTGATGCGCTGGTCTCCTCTTTTGACCAAACCACCGAACTCCGCATCGACCGGGTGGTGATGGTGCACCGCGCAATGGCGCTGTTTATGGGTCTGCTGCTGATTTTCACCATCGTCTGGCTCCGCGCGCGGCTGCTGAACCCGTGGAAACAGCTGCTGGCAATGGCCCGCGCGGTCACCGCACGCGATTTTACCCAGCGCACGCACATCAGCGGGCGCAACGAGATGGCCATGCTCGGCCAGGCGCTCAACACCATGTCGGCAGAGCTCTCCGAGAGCTACGCGGTGCTGGAGCAGCGCGTTCAGGAAAAAACGGCCGGGCTGGAGCAGAAAAACGAGATCCTCTCCTTCCTGTGGCAGGCCAACCGTCGTCTGCACATGCAGGTGCCGCTATGCGAACGCCTTTCGCCGGTGCTGAACGGCCTGCAAAATCTGACCCTGCTGCACGACCTTGAGCTGCGGGTCTACGACGTTGAAGACGAAGATAACCATCAGGAATTTACCTGTCAGTCCGATATGTCCTGCGATGACAAAGGCTGCCATCTTTGCCCACGCGGCCTGCCGCCGCTGACGTCCGGCGGCACCACCCTGAAGTGGCGCCTGACCGACAGCCACACCCAGTACGGTATTCTGCTGGCAACGCTGCCGGCCGGGCGTCACCTGAGCCACGACCAGCAGCAGCTGGTTGATACGCTGGTCGAACAGCTCACGGCCACGCTGGCACTCGACAGGCATCAGGAAAAGCAGCAGCAGCTGATCGTCATGGAAGAGCGCGCGACTATTGCCCGCGAGCTTCACGACTCTATCGCCCAGTCGCTCTCCTGTATGAAAATGCAGGTGAGCTGCCTGCAGATGCAGGATGCGGAGATGCCGGAAAGCAATAAGCAGCTGCTCAGCCAGATCCGCAACGAGCTGAACACCTCCTGGATACAGCTTCGCGAGCTGCTGACCACCTTCCGTCTGCAGCTGACCGAGCCGGGCCTGCGCCCGGCGCTGGAAGCGAGCTGTCACGAATTTAGCGCCCGGCTGGGGTTCCCGGTGAAGCTGGACTACCAGCTGCCGCCGCGGTTTGTCCCCTCCCACCAGGCCATACATTTACTGCAGATTGCCCGTGAAGCGCTGAGCAACGTGCTCAAGCATTCCGGCGCGACGGCGGTAACTGTCACCGTTAGCCAGCACGGCAATCAGGTGAAGCTCACGGTTCACGACAACGGCCGCGGCGTGCCGGAAAATGCCGAACGCACTAACCACTATGGTTTAATTATTATGCGAGACCGCGCCCAAAGCCTGCGCGGTGATTGCCAGGTTCGCCGGAGAGAGACGGGCGGCACGGAAGTTGTCGTCACCTTTATTCCCGAGAAACCGCTTACAACTGCTCAAGGAGAAACCCATGACTAATCAGGAACCGGCATCCATCCTGTTGATCGACGACCATCCGATGCTGCGTACTGGCGTGAAACAGCTGGTCAGCATGGCACCCGATATCACCGTGGTTGGCGAAGCCAGCAACGGTGAACAGGGCATTGAGCTTGCCGAATCCCTCGATCCCGATCTGATCCTGCTCGATCTGAATATGCCCGGCATGAACGGTCTGGAAACCCTCGACAAGCTGCGGGAAAAATCGCTTTCCGGGCGCATCGTCGTCTTTAGCGTGTCAAACCATGAAGAGGATGTGGTCACGGCGCTAAAGCGCGGGGCGGATGGTTATCTGCTGAAGGATATGGAGCCGGAAGACTTGCTTAAGGCGCTGCAGCAGGCTGCGGCGGGCGAGATGGTTCTCA
Source organism: Enterobacter sp. 120016 (assembly GCF_018383635.1). NCBI lineage: Bacteria > Pseudomonadati > Pseudomonadota > Gammaproteobacteria > Enterobacterales > Enterobacteriaceae > Enterobacter > Enterobacter sp. 120016. Next base: position 498,745 of record NZ_JAHAWC010000001.1, read on the forward strand.
GCGAAGCCTTAACGCCGGTGCTGGCCGCCAGCCTGCGCGCCAATCGCGCCACCTCTGACCGTGACGTGAGTCAGTTAACCCCGCGCGAGCGCGATATTCTGAAGCTTATTGCTCAGGGGCTGCCGAACAAAATGATCGCCCGCCGCCTGGACATCACCGAAAGCACGGTCAAAGTGCACGTGAAGCATATGCTGAAGAAAATGAAGTTAAAATCCCGCGTTGAAGCCGCGGTGTGGGTGCACCAGGAACGTATTTTTTAAGGATTACTCCTCCGGCAGAAGCTTCCAGCGCGGGTCGTTGTCCGGCAATGCGACCAGCGGCTGCACGACGGTCAGCGCGATCTCATTGGACGAGACGCGCTGGCCTTTCTCATCTTCCACCACCGCCGACAGGTGCCAGCGGTTTGTCGCCCCTTCACGGTCATCCCAGGCAGGCATAATCACGCTCCAGCCGTCGCTGCTGTTGCTTTTAGCCGGCGACGTGAGGCTCAATGCCTGCGTATCCCCCTGCCAGTGGATCTGACGAATGCCGTTCGCACTGCGAACCTGAAGCTTCAGCATGACGGTCTCGCCCCCTTTCAGATCCCACGGTGGCGTCGCCAGCCACACGGACAGCGTTTTACGCTGGCGGAACTCCATCACCGGCAGGCTATTGCGCTCCGGCGAGTCATAGCGGCTTCCGCGCAGGGAGCGCGTGGCGGCAACTTCACCAGCGGAAAGCTGCTTAACCAGCGGCACGCCAAAGCGATAGTTGAGCTTCAGTCCGAGGTTATTCTGGCTCGCGCCACTTTCTCCCTGCTTATGCGCGGCGGTCAAGGTGACCAGCGGAACGGGGGTATAGTTAAGCCCCAGATTCACCGCCACCGGATTGTGATAGCCGGTTCCGCTATTGAAGAGGTCGACGTTATCGCCAAAGTATTGCTCGAAGCTGACGCTGGTATTGAGATGATGGAACCACGGCAGCCAGGCTTTAGCGGTGACGTCATATCCGCGCGCCATGCGCTGCTCCTGGACGTCGGAGCGGTCGCGCCAGCCGGCAAAGGGCTGATAATAGTTGGCTGACAGGCGCAGATTTTCCCCCCACGCTTCCGCGCCCAGTCCGGCACGCTGCAGATTTTCATCCAGAAGGTTATCGTAAAACGTGTTGTAACCCAGCAGCCATTTCCCGGCGACCCAGCGCTGACCGATTCCTGCGTTACTCACCAGACCATCCGTCTGCTGGGTCAGGCCAAGCTGGCTCCAGCTCAGATAACGGCTGTTATCGTTCCAGGGAATAAACCAGCTCCCGCTGCTGCCGTTAAATTTGCCATCGTTATCTACCAGTAAGTTCACGCTGGCGTTCCCCCAGGGCGAAAGCCAGGATTCAATCTGCTGGTTCACTTCGCCGCTCACCGCGTCGCGCACCTGACCAAACGCAAACTGACGCGCCTGCTCGCCCGTTGTCAGGCCGTTATCGGTCATGCTTGCTTCACCGAAGGCTTTCGCCATTTCGGCCAGGTGCTTCTCCCCCTCGCCCGTTGGTGCCGCCATGCCGAGGTCAGGCAAACTATCCCCATTATTATCGAACGGATGTTGTGCCTGCTGGATAAAGGAATTCGGCGCACCGTGAACGGCTCCTGCCGTAAGAAGGGGGAGTAATAACAGCAAAAGAATGCGGGACGATACAGCCATCAACGTCGGGATTTGCGCCTGAGTTTTGTTAAAGACCCTCTTACCTTAACGTCATTGGGAAAGAATTGCAGCCTTACGGGACATTTCAGGAATATCCTGAAGTTTATTGTCGGCTGCAAGCAGCGTAAACTCGGTAAACCCTATATTATTCGTGCCTTTATAAGAACAGGAGTCAACATGCAAAAGATTGTGATCGTCGCCAACGGTGCGGCCTACGGCAGCGAATCCCTTTTTAACAGCCTGCGCCTGGCCATTGCGCTGCGTGAAAAAGAGAGCGACCTGGCGTTACGGCTCTTTTTAATGTCGGACGCGGTCACCGCGGGGCTGAAGGGTCAAAAACCGGCAGAGGGCTATAACATTCAGCAGATGCTGGAGATCCTGACCGCGCAAAACGTGCCGGTGAAGCTGTGCAAGACCTGCACCGACGGGCGCGGCATTACCTCGCTGCCGCTGATTGATGGCGTGGAAATCGGAACGCTGGTCGAGCTGGCGGAGTGGACCCTGACCGCCGATAAAGTATTAACTTTTTAATAATAAACTCGTAAAAATATTATTTTCTTATGGACGCGGTTTCAGCATCAAGTTTACCTGCGGGGTTGCCGATAGGCATGGAAACAACACAGCAGGTATTTCACTTATGTTCAGATCGATTCGTGCACGCATCATCGTTGCGACGGCAGGCTGTCTGGTCGTCGCCCTCCTCCTTAATACCGTAATCAACTTCCAGGTCACACGTCAGGATAACCAGCAGTCCCAGCGCGATATTCTGACCAGCACCAGCGCCAGCCATAACATGGCGATTGCCGACTGGGTAAAAAGCAAGATGACGGTGATTGCCTCCGCGCAGACCGTTGCGCTGAGCGACGATCCGGTTCCGGTGTTTAAACAGCTTGCGCAGGCGGGTGGATTCACCAACGTCTATGTTGGCTACGCCAGCAAAACGGCGAAATTCTCTGAACCGGCGGGCGTTCCGGCGGATTATGACCCGACCATTCGCCCGTGGTATCAGCAGGTGGTCAGCACGGACGGTCCGGTTGTCACCGCGCCCTACGTTGACGCGGGGACCGGTAAACTGGTGGTGACGTTTGCCGTGCCGGTGAAAGAAAATGGCACCCTGAAGGCGGTAGTGGCGGGCGATGTGGCCATGGACAGCGTGGTGGCTAACGTGCGCGGGATCCATCCAACCCCGGCCAGCAGCGGGTTGCTTCTGAACAGTGACGGCAGCGTGATTGCCGCTAACGATCCGGCCCTGACGCTCAAACCCTTTGCTGAGACGATCAAAGGCATTGATTTTGCTGCGCTGAAAAGCGGTACGCCGGTTGACGGAACGCTGAACGACGCTGAAAAAACCTTCGTGGCGACAGCCGTACCGGGCACTAACTGGCTGCTAGTCGTCGCGCTCGACAACGGTGACGCCACATCCGGCATGCGTTCCCTGCTTAAAGCATCAGCGATTTCGCTGGTGATCCTGGCACTCCTGAGCGCGGCAATTGTTCACTTCCTGATTGCCCGCCTGCTGAAGCGTCTGTCCGACATTCGCGACGCGATGCACAACATTGCCAACGGGACTAACGATCTGTCTCAGCGCCTGCCGGACAGCGGCGAGGACGAGGTCGCGCAGATTGCCCAGGCCTTTAACGCCTTCAGCGATAAGCTGTCGGTGGTGATGGTGCAGCTCCGGGATGCCAGTGAATCGGTGAAAAACGCGGCGCAGGAGATTGCCGCAGGTAACCAGGATCTTTCCGGACGCACCGAGCAGGCGGCATCCAGCCTGCGCGAGACGGCCAGCGCAGTAGAGCAGATCACCGCCTCCGTGACCCAGTCGAATGAATCGGCAGCAGAAGCCAACGATCAGGCGAGCAAAGCCTCTGCGGCCGCGGCGCGCGGCGGCGAGGTGGTATCGCAGGCGATCAGCACCATGCAGTCCATTGAAGTCGCGTCAGCAAAAATTGGCGATATCACCAGCGTGATTGACGGCATTGCTTTCCAGACCAACATTCTGGCGCTGAACGCCTCCGTCGAGGCGGCGCGTGCCGGTGAGCAGGGGCGCGGGTTTGCCGTCGTCGCAGGCGAAGTGCGTAACCTGGCGAGCCGCAGCGCCCAGGCGGCGAAAGAGATCAAATCGCTGATTGATTCCACCACCGACAGCGTGGCAACCGGCTCCCGCTACGTGCATCTGGCAGGGGAAAGCATGGATGAGATCCGCTCCAGCATCGGCAGCGTCTCCGGCATCATGCGCGAAATTTCCATCGCCACCAGCGAGCAGATGAAAGGCATTCATGAGATCAACCACGCGGTGACCCATCTCGACCGCATGGTGCAGCAGAACGCCGAGCTGGTGGTGGAATCCGCCGCCGCCGCGGGTGCCCTGCAGAGCCAGGCGTGCGACCTTGCTGAAACTGCCGGCCATTTCCGCATTTAATTTTATTCCGACGCGGGTTTACCGGGTAAAACCCGCGCCAGCTGAATGCTTTCAGGCATTTTGTCATTTTTGTTTAAACGTTATGCCATTTTTTGATCAAAATCATCATCCCTCGCCCCCCGCTTTGGTGTTATGCAATGAGTAATTTGTGAACAATATCACGCTCGGGATGGGCAAAATCGACGGGGTAAAAAATGGCACTGGTAAAAACAAGTTTGAAACTGTTTGGCGGGGATACGGTTGTGGTGCGTTGCTCAGAGCGCTGTCGTATTCATCTGATGAGTGCGAAAGCACAAAAACAATCCCAGGCGGATATTCTGACCGTGCAGGATGATAAAGCGTGGCTTACCGTGCCGTATACCGGCACGTGGGATGTGCTGATCGACAGCCACAGTCAGTCGCTGGAGCATTCCGTCAGCTACGTGGCCGCATAAGATTAAACGCCCGGCGAGCCGGGCGTATTATCAGGCAAAGCCTGCTCGCAGCGTGCCGTTGAGCGGGTTCCCTTCCAGCAGCGCCTTCACCTTCACCACCAGCTCATTCAGACAGTCGTCCTTCATGCCGAGGCGGGTTAGCTCCTGATCGAGAGAGAAGAGATACTGCGCGTTGGTGCCCAGCGGCCCGCTCGCGGCGGCAATCAACGGGGCAATCACCTGCGTACGAGTATCCGCTTCATACAGCGGATGGCGCGGGTCCATAATAAACACCAGCGCATTGACGGTACGACCGTCATCCAGTTCCAGCTTGCACCAGCTCGGCATATAGCAGCCGGTGATCATCTCGCGCTTCCAGAGCAGCGTGAGCTCCTCTTCCAGCGTGGCATCCGGAAGGCGATACGCCACGCCCGTGGTGCGCCCGCCCTCTTTCAGTGCAAGCATGCGCCCCGGCTGGCACGCGCTGCCGCGTCCGGCCGTCAGTCGCAGGCAAAATGCGCGATGCCAGCCGGGCAGCGTGCCCGTTGCCGATTCGACAAATTCCAGAGCCGGGTTCCACATCAGGGAGCCGTAGCCAAAAATCCATACCGGGCCATCATCCGGGCGGCAGGCAAGCGTGGCAGCGAGTGACGCCGCACGTTGTTCAGCTGACCAGAGAAGCGATTCCTCAATAGCACCAAATGCCGTCTTACAATCTGCCTTCATTAAGAAATCACGCGTTAACACTTTACACCTCCGCCACTGCATGCTTCCTTGCGACATCTGTAATTCGCTTTCCCGGCATTATGTGCTGGTCATTTTGCCAGCAGTTAAATAACGATAAGCAATTAGCGGACCAGTTGCAATACAACGGAAGTTCAACCGCCTGAAAAGTCAAAATGAAGGCAGCGAATTATTTCACGGCTATTTCTTTTTATGCCATTTATCGTCGTCTCCTTTCTCATATTCATGTTTTACGGCGGCCCAGGCGACTTTGTGCGCCGTCTCTTCACGGCTGGCATCATCCCGGCGATCGTCCTTATCTTTGTATTGATCCCATGCGCTGTTAAACGCCTCTTTGTAGATATCCTGCGCGTGGGCGGGCAGCACGTTTTGCACGTTATCGGGTAATTCGCGTTTCGTTTTATAGGGCATCACTGACCTCTCTTTTGGCTAAAGAGATAAGTGTGGACGACGATATGGCATGGTGCCACCCGGCAATAATTTATGAGGACATTATATTTTTAATACATTGTTATTTAATGACTAATAAACAAAGACTCTGCATTTTACCCATCAAGAAACAAAATTATGACAAAGGGTAAAATTAAGTAAAAAATAAAGGGTATTTAACAGAGATCTGTTAGTTTAATGACCTCAAAAATCTATCTATAATTACAAGCACCTGCATTGATGGAGAAGCACATGACAGCAACACACGAGGCGGTAAAGACCCGCCACAAGGAGACGTCACTCATTTTCCCGGTTCTGGCACTGGCTGTGCTGCTCTTCTGGGGAAGCAGTCAGTCACTGCCAGTGGTGGTTGGTATCAATATTCTTGCCCTGGTCGGCATCTTAACCAGCGCGTTTAGCGTCGTTCGCCATGCGGACGTCCTGGCCCACCGTCTGGGCGAGCCGTACGGATCGTTAATTCTCAGCCTTTCCGTCGTGATTCTCGAAGTCAGCCTGATTTCCGCGCTCATGGCAACCGGCGATGCCGCGCCGACGCTGATGCGCGACACGCTCTACTCGATCATAATGATTGTGACGGGCGGCCTGGTGGGCTTCTCTCTGCTGCTGGGCGGCCGCAAGTTCGCGACCCAGTATATGAACCTGTTCGGCATCAAACAGTATCTGATTGCCCTCTTCCCGCTGGCCATTATCGTGCTGGTCTTCCCGATGGCGCTGCCGGGCGCGAATTTTTCTACCGGTCAGGCGCTGCTGGTCGCGCTCATTTCTGCCGCCATGTACGGCGTGTTCCTGTTGATTCAGACCAAAACGCACCAGAGCCTGTTTGTGTACGAGCATGAAGATGACGGCGACGACGATGACCCGCACCACGGCAAGCCGTCGGCCCACAGCAGCGCGTGGCATACGGTTTGGCTGATCGTGCATCTGATTGCGGTGATTGCGGTCACCAAGATGAATGCCAACCCGCTGGAAACGCTGTTAACCGAGCTGAACGCGCCGGTAGCGTTTACCGGCTTCCTGGTGGCCCTGCTGATTCTGTCCCCTGAAGGGCTGGGCGCGCTGAAAGCGGTGTTGAATAATCAGGTGCAGCGCGCAATGAACCTGTTCTTCGGCTCTGTTCTGGCGACAATTTCACTCACCGTCCCGGTGGTGACGCTGATTGCCTTTATGACGGGCAACGAGCTGCAGTTTGCGCTGGGTGCGCCGGAGATGGTTGTGATGGTCGCCTCGCTACTGCTGTGCCAGATTTCATTCTCAACCGGGCGCACCAACGTGCTGAACGGCGCGGCGCATATGGCGTTGTTTATTGCCTATTTGATGACGATTTTTGCCTGAGAGTGATCCGGTGCGGCCTGATGCCCTCACCCCAACCCTCTCCCACAGGGAGAGGGAGAAAACATAAAAAAACCCGCCGAAGCGGGTTTTTTTATTAGTTGCTGGTATCCAGCTCGTCGAAGCTCTTCACCAGATCGTCAATCGCTTTGATCTGTTTCAGGAACGGCTCCAGCTTATCCAGCGGCAGCGCAGATGGGCCGTCGCATTTCGCATTTGCCGGATCCGGGTGCGCTTCAATAAACAGACCTGCCAGGCCGGTCGCCATACCGGCACGCGCCAGCTCGGTCACCTGGGCACGACGGCCACCGGACGCGGCGCCGAACGGGTCGCGGCACTGCAGGGCGTGGGTCACGTCGAAAATCACCGGAGACTGGCCGGAGACATTTTTCATCACGCTGAAGCCCAGCATGTCGACAACCAGGTTGTCGTAACCGAAGTTAGCGCCACGGTCACACAGGATCACCTTGTCGTTGCCACCTTCGATAAATTTATCGACGATGTTGCCCATCTGACCCGGGCTGACGAACTGTGGTTTCTTCACGTTGATAACAGCACCGGTTTTCGCCATCGCCGCAACCAGGTCGGTCTGGCGAGCCAGGAATGCCGGGAGCTGAATCACGTCGACCACGTCTGCCACCGGCTGCGCCTGTGAGGCTTCATGCACGTCGGTGATCACTTTCACGCCAAAGGTCTGCTTCAGCTCCTGGAAAATTTTCATTCCCTCTTCCAGGCCCGGGCCACGGTAAGAGTTGATGGAGGAGCGGTTGGCTTTGTCAAAAGAGGCCTTAAACACGTACGGGATGCCCAGCTTCTGGGTCACGGTCACGTAGTGTTCGCAGATACGCATGGCGAGGTCGCGGGATTCCAGCACGTTCATGCCGCCAAACAGTACGAACGGCAGGTCGTTTGCTACCTTGATATCACCAATGCTAACCACTTTTTGTTTCATAGGATCGCCTTATTCAGGTGTGAATCGGAATTAAGATTAATGCAGTGTAATTTGCTTGTGCGAGATCGCGTTGATCTGCGCACGAATCATTTCGCTAATGGGGTCTTCCGGACACTGCTCGACGAAATAATTCAAATCATTCAGCGCCACGTGCTCACAGTCGAGCTGCGCATAGATCAGCCCGCGATCGCGAATTTCGTACGGGTCTTCCGGGTTGAACTGCAGCAGCACTTCACTGGCGCGCAGCGCCAGCTCCATCTGACGCTCTTCCATTAACGCGGACTTCAGCGTATCCAGCAGCTTGCGAATGACCTCGGCGTTATCCGCCTCGTCGAGATCTTCGTTGAAGAGCTCAGCCACCGGGCTGATATTGCCTTTCAGCCAAACGTCCAGCGTATGTTCATCCAGCGTGTCGCCGTTGAAGGGATTAATGAGCCACATTTCGCCGTCCAGCCACTCTGCACGCAGGATCATCTGCGTCGGGAAAATGACCGGGACCAGCGGAATATCCAGACGGTGCGCGACCCACAGCAAAATAGAGCCCAGCGCCACGGCGCTGCCCTGACGATTTTTTAAGACCTGGTCCAGCCATAACGCGTCAGACAGACGATATACGCCCCGCGTGTCGCAGAAACCCCATTCGCCGTAGAAAAGCTCCAGCAGCTTCTCTAATTGCCAGTCCTGCGGGCGAGCCTGATTAATCTCTTCACGCGCCAGGCTGACCAGATTCTCCAGCTCATCGTAGACAAACTGCGACGTAAAATCGTCGCGAATCATCTCAGAAATCAGGATCATGCCATCGCAAAGCGGCACTTTATTAAATTCGAAATCGGCTAAGGACCTCATGACTTACCCCAGTAACGGTATTCTTGTGGTGGCGAGTTTAATGATGATGTACAGCACCACCAGACCCAGCAGAAAGGCGATAAACCCAACCTGCTGGCTGCGCGGACGACGACGCCCAAGCGCGATAAAACCCAAAACGATGTAGATGATAACGCCAAACAGCTTTTCAGTCAGCCATGCGCCTTTATCAGTAAATGGCAGATAGCCGGTCTTCCACATGAGCCCGGCACCGGAAAGAAACAACACCGTGTCGATGCAGTGCGGCGCGATACGCACCCAGCGGGCATCCGTCAGCGGATTGTTGCTGTAGCGCCACCAGTAACGGACGATAAAAAAGCTGATGGTCAGCGCCACGGAAATCAGGTGGACGGTAATAAGCACGGTAAACAGGCTCATAACCACTGCCCCAGCGTCAGGCGTTCGTTGCCGCCGTAGTCGCGGCAGGTTTCGACTGCAGCGTAACCTGCTTGCGTAAACAGTGCCCGCACGGCTTCTCCCTGCGTCCAGCCATGCTCCACGAGCAGCCAGCCGCCGGGAAGTAAATGTTCCCGTGACGTTGTCACAATGTGATCAAGATCGGCTAATCCCGCGTTGGCGGCCACGAGCGCCGTGAGCGGTTCGAAGCGAACATCTCCCTGGGCAAGGTGCGGGTCATGTTCGTCGATGTAAGGAGGATTGCTGACAATCATCGTAAATGAGCGATTCTCCAGCGCGGCAAACCAGCTGCTTTGCAGCACCGTCACGTTGCGGAGCCCGAGACGTTCCACGTTACGCTGCGCCAGCGCCACCGCGTCGGGCATTACGTCCACCGCCGTCACAGCGCAGTCGGGCCGCTCGGTGGCGAGCGCCAGCGCGATAGCACCTGTTCCCGTACCGAGATCGAGAATGCTGCAGGCCGCCGCCGGTAAACGCGCAAGCACCTGCTCAACCAGACATTCGGTGTCCGGACGCGGGATCAGCGTCGCCGCCGAGACGTACAGCGGTAACGACCAGAATTCACGTTCACCGACAAGGTGCGCCACCGGCTCGCCGGTTTTACGACGGGCAAGCAGCGCGGCGAGCTGCGCTTCCTGCTCTGCGGTCAGTTCGGTTTCGCCAAAAGCCAGCAGATACGTACGGGCTTTACCCGTCACATGCTCAAGCAAAATTTCGGCATCGCGCTTCGGGCTTTCGCTTTCTGAAAGCTCTCCGGCCGCCTCACGTAACCAGTGCTGAAAATCCATTAGTCCTGCTCGGACAGTGCCGCCAGCTGGTCGGCCTGGTATTCCTGCACGATAGGCTCGATCAGCATATCCAGCTTCCCTTCCATCACCTCGTCCAGACGGTACAGCGTCAGGTTGATGCGGTGGTCGGTTACGCGGCCCTGCGGGAAGTTATAGGTGCGGTTACGGTCGCTGCGATCGCCGCTGCCCAGCAGGTTACGACGCGTAGACGCTTCCGCCTGCTGACGTTTCGCCATTTCCGCTGCGTGGATGCGCGCGCCCAGCACGGACAGCGCTTTGGCTTTGTTTTTGTGCTGTGAGCGCTCGTCCTGGCATTCGACGACGATGCCGGTTGGCAGGTGGGTAATACGGATGGCGGAGTCGGTGGTGTTGACGTGCTGACCGCCCGCGCCAGAGGAGCGGAAAGTATCAATACGCAGGTCCGCCGGGTTGATGTCCGGCAGTTCTGCTTCCGGCAGCTCCGGCATCACCGCTACCGTACAGGCTGAGGTGTGAATGCGTCCCTGAGATTCGGTGGCCGGTACGCGCTGCACGCGGTGACCGCCGGATTCAAACTTGAGACGACCGTACACGCCGTCGCCGCTGATCTTGGCGATAACCTCTTTGTAGCCACCATGTTCGCCTTCGTTGGCGCTCATGATCTCCACGCGCCAGCGACGCGATTCGGCGTAGCGGCTGTACATGCGGAACAGATCCCCGGCAAACAGGGCCGCTTCGTCACCGCCGGTACCGGCGCGCACTTCCACAAACGCGTTACGCTCATCGTCCGGATCTTTCGGCAGCAGAAGCACCTGAAGCTGCTGCTCCATCTCTTCGGAACGCGCTTTCGCGTCCTGCAACTCTTCCTGCGCCATCTCGCGCATTTCAGGATCGTCGAGCATCATCTGCGCGGTTTCAATATCTTCCTGAACCTGTCGCCAGTCGGTAAAGCATTTAGAAACATCACTTAACTGCGCGTATTCACGCGAGAGCGCGCGAAAACGTTCCTGGTCTGCGATGGTCCCGGCGTCCCCGAGCAGCGCCTGTACTTCTTCATGGCGCTCGTGCAGAGCTTCCAGTTTAGCGACGATAGAAGGCTTCATAGGCGTAAGTGCACCTTGTCTTAGAAAATGGGTATAGGGCGCTATTCCAGCCCGAGGCTGTTGCGCAGAATAGTCAGGCGTTCATCATCCCCGTCACGGGCGGCCTGCTGAAGAGATTTGGTTGGTGCATGGATCAGGCGGTTGGTCAGTTTCCACGCCAGGTCCTGCATAATTGCATTTGCGTCACCGCCCTGTTCAAGGGCCGCTAACGCTTTGGCAGTCAGGTCATCACGCACCTGCTCCGCCTGCCCGCGATACTCGCGGATGGTCTCGCTGACGCTTTGCGCGCGCAGCCAGGCCATAAACTCACTGGTTTCCTGCTCAACGATGGTTTCCGCCTGAACCGCCGCCGCTTTACGCTGGGCGAGGTTGTGCGAAATGATGCTTTGCAGGTCATCCACGCTGTAGAGGTAGGCGTTAGGCAGCTTGCCCACTTCCGGCTCAACATCGCGCGGGACGGCGATATCCACCAGCAGCATCGGCTGATTACGGCGGGACTTCAGCGCACGCTCTACCATCCCTTTTCCGATAATCGGCAGCGGGCTGGCGGTAGAGCTGATAATAATGTCCGCCTCTTTCAGGCGTTCATCGATGTCGCTCAGGGCAACCACCTCTGCGCCCACTTCATCCGCCAGCACCTGCGCGCGTTCGCGGGTACGGTTAGCGATAATCATCTTTTTCACTTTATGCTCGCGCAGATGGCGCGCCACAAGTTCGATGGTTTCGCCCGCACCCACCAGCATCACGGTGACGGTAGACAGGGATTCAAAGATTTGGCGTGCAAGGGTGCAGGCCGCGAAAGCAACGGAAACCGCACTGGCACCAATGTCGGTTTCGGTTCGCACACGCTTCGCCACGGAGAACGACTTCTGGAACATGCGCTCCAGCTCGCTGGCCTTCAGGTGCCCTTTTTGCGAGTCCGCAAACGCTTTTTTCACCTGCCCCAGGATCTGCGGCTCGCCCAGCACCAGCGAATCCAGCCCGCTGGCGACGCGCATCAGGTGGCTGACGGCATCGTTGTCCTGATGCCAGTACAGGCTATTGCGCAGCTCGTCTTCGTTGAGATTGTGGTAGTCGCATAACCAGCGGATCAGCGCTTCATGCAGGTTGTCCTGCTCTTCCACGCTTAAATACAGCTCGGTACGGTTGCACGTCGAGAGCACCACGCCACCCTGCACCATCGGCTGTGCAAGCAGGCTGTCCAGCGCCAGGTCAAGCGTATCCGGCGAAAACGTCACGCGTTCTCGCAGCGAAACCGGAGCCGTTTTGTGGTTGATGCCGAGTGCTAATAGGGTCATGTTGAGCGGGAGTAGTACCAGCGTTAATAAGGTTAGCAGAACGCATCATACAGGATGCGCGAGATCAATAAAAGGGACTGCCCCCTTTCGGAGTAATAGCTTATACCCGTCATACTTCAAGCTGCATGCGCGTTGGCTGCGCTCGTTCACCCCAATCACATAGTTATCTATGCTCCTGGGGATTCACTCTCTTGCCGCCTTCATGCAGCTTGAATTATTTAGGGTAGATACAACCCTTTGAGATAATTTGAACGTAGACGGTAGCCCCCTTCGACGCTAGCATTAACAGTTATAACTGCAACGTATCTCAAGGATTTGTCCTCATTATGACCCGACTGATTCGCCTGCTGCCGCTGGCAGCACTGGTTCTGACCGCATGTACCGTCACCCAACCAAAAGGCCCGGGCAAAAGCCCTGATTCACCGCAGTGGCGTCAGCACCAGCAGGACGTCCGTAATTTGAACCAGTACCAGACCCGCGGCGCTTTCGCTTATCTCTCTGACGAACAAAAGGTTTATGCCCGCTTCTTCTGGCAGCAGACGGGTCAGGACAACTATCGCCTGCTGCTGCTGAACCCGCTGGGCAGCACCGAGCTGGAGCTTATCGCGAAACCGGGTGAAGCACAGATCACCGATAACAAAGGCCAGCACTATACCGCGACCGATGCCGAAGAGATGATTGGCAAGCTGACCGGGATGCCTATCCCGCTCAACAGCCTGCGCCAGTGGATCCTGGGCCTGCCGGGTGAGGCAACTGACTACACCCTTGACGACCAGTATCGTCTGAGCCAGGTGAACTACACGCAGAACGGTAAAACCTGGAAAGTGGTGTACAGCGCCTATGACAGTAAGAGTAAACCGTCGCTGCCATCGAATATGGAACTGACTCAGGGCAGCCAGCGCATCAAGCTGAAAATGGACAACTGGATCGTTAAATGATGACCCACTGGCCCTCTCCGGCAAAGCTGAACCTGTTTTTATACATCACCGGCCAGCGTGCTGACGGTTATCACACCCTGCAGACGCTGTTTCAGTTTATTGACTATGGCGACACGATCTCCATCGAACTGCGCCAGGACGGGCAGATTTGCCTGCTGACGCCGGTCGACGGCGTGGCGCATGAGGACAACCTGATCGTGCGCGCCGCGCGCCTGCTGGTGAAAGCCGCAGCAGAATCGGGCCGTCTGCCCGCAGGAAGCGGTGCGGATATCCGTATCGAGAAGCGCCTGCCGATGGGCGGCGGTCTGGGCGGTGGCTCATCCAACGCCGCCACCGTGCTGGTTGCGCTGAACCATCTCTGGGGCTGCGGGCTGTCGAAGGACGAACTGGCAGCCCTGGGCCTGACGCTGGGAGCGGATGTCCCGGTGTTTGTGCGCGGTCATGCGGCCTTTGCTGAGGGCGTGGGTGAGATCCTCTCCCCGGCTGAACCGCCGGAGAAATGGTATCTGGTTGCCCACCCTGGCGTGAGCATTCCGACCCCGGTCATCTTTAAAGATCCTGACCTGAAAAGGAATACCCCGGTTCGGTCAATAGAAACGTTATTAAATTGTGAATTCAGCAACGATTGCGAGGATATCGCAAGAAAACGTTTTCGCGAGGTTGATGCGGTGCTTTCCTGGCTGTTAGAATACGCGCCGTCGCGCCTGACTGGTACAGGGGCCTGTGTCTTTGCTGAATTTGACACCGAATCCGCCGCTCGTCAGGTGCTTGAGCAAGCGCCGGTTTGGCTGCATGGTTTTGTAGCACGTGGGATGAACACCTCCCCCCTACAGCAGGCCATTCTGGCGCAGACTGAGTTTCGGTGACAACGTCACCCTGTTCCAGACGTTGCATCGCGCTCTTTAATACACCGCCTGGATAGCATTTGCCTGGCCCGCACAGTTTGCGGCGAACGCTATCCACCACTGGACGCATGCCTGAGGTTCTTCTCGTGCCTGATATGAAGCTTTTTGCTGGTAACGCCACCCCGGAACTAGCACAACGTATTGCCAACCGCCTGTACACTTCCCTCGGCGACGCCGCCGTAGGTCGCTTTAGCGACGGCGAAGTCAGCGTACAAATTAACGAAAATGTACGCGGTGGTGATATTTTCATCATCCAGTCCACCTGTGCTCCAACAAACGACAACCTGATGGAATTGGTTGTTATGGTCGACGCCCTGCGTCGCGCTTCAGCAGGCCGTATCACTGCTGTAATCCCTTACTTCGGCTATGCCCGTCAGGACCGTCGCGTCCGTTCCGCACGTGTGCCAATCACCGCTAAAGTTGTCGCTGACTTCCTGTCCAGCGTCGGCGTTGACCGCGTACTGACCGTTGACCTGCACGCAGAGCAGATCCAGGGCTTCTTCGACGTCCCGGTTGATAACGTATTCGGCAGCCCAATTCTGCTGGAAGACATGCTGCAGCTGAACCTGGATAACCCAATCGTGGTTTCTCCGGACATCGGCGGCGTGGTACGTGCCCGTGCTATCGCTAAGCTGCTGAACGATACCGACATGGCGATCATCGACAAACGCCGTCCGCGCGCTAACGTTTCTCAGGTGATGCACATCATCGGTGACGTTGCTGGCCGTGACTGCGTGCTGGTTGACGACATGATCGATACCGGCGGTACGCTGTGTAAAGCAGCTGAAGCGCTGAAAGAGCGTGGTGCTAAGCGCGTGTTCGCCTACGCAACTCACCCGATCTTCTCCGGTAACGCGGTAAACAACCTGCGCAACTCCGTCATTGACGAAGTGGTGGTATGCGATACCATCCCACTGAGCGACGAGATCAAAGCACTGCCAAACGTGCGTACGTTGACCCTGTCCGGGATGCTGGCCGAAGCGATTCGTCGTATCAGCAACGAAGAATCTATCTCAGCAATGTTCGAACACTAATCGAACACGGTCGAAAAACCCGCTGCGGCGGGTTTTTTTGTCTCTGGGTTTTATTTGTATGATTAATGCCTCCTTCACCTGCCATTCACATGACAGATGATGCGCATACGGATGATAGATAATTGTGAAAAACGTAACCTCCTCACATGTTCTGCCCTTTCGCGCCCTCATCGACGCCTGCTGGAAAGAGAAGTACACCTCGTCACGCTTTGTACGTGACCTGATTGCCGGGATCACGGTCGGCATTATCGCCATCCCGCTGGCGATGGCGCTGGCGATTGGCAGCGGCGTTGCGCCGCAGTACGGCCTGTACACCTCGGCCGTTGCCGGGATCGTCATTGCCCTGACGGGCGGCTCACGCTTCAGCGTTTCCGGCCCGACCGCCGCCTTCGTGGTGATCCTCTACCCGGTTTCGCAGCAGTTTGGTCTGGCAGGCCTGCTGGTCGCCACCCTGATGTCCGGCGTCTTTTTGATTCTGTTTGGCCTGGCCCGCTTCGGTCGGCTGATCGAGTACATCCCCCTTTCCGTGACGCTGGGATTCACCTCGGGGATTGGTATCACCATCGGAACCATGCAGATCAAGGACTTCCTCGGTCTACAGATGCCCCACGTACCGGAACACTACCTGCAAAAAGTGGGGGCGCTGTTTATGGCGCTACCGACGGCCAACCTGGGCGACGCCGCCATCGGGATTGTGACGCTGGGCACGCTGATCGTCTGGCCTCGTCTGGGGATTCGTCTGCCGGGACACCTTCCCGCGCTGCTGCTGGGCTGCGCGGTGATGGCCCTCGTCAATATGTTCGGTGGTCATGTCGCGACCATCGGCTCGCAGTTCCACTATGTTCTGGCGGACGGTTCACAGGGTAGCGGCATTCCGCAACTGTTGCCGCAGCTGGTGCTGCCGTGGGACATGCCCGGCTCCAGCTTCACCCTAAGCTGGGATTCCCTCCGTGCCCTGCTTCCCGCCGCGTTCTCTATGGCGATGCTGGGGGCAATTGAATCCCTGCTCTGTGCCGTCGTTCTGGACGGTATGACCGGCACCAAACACAAAGCCAACAGCGAGCTGGTCGGTCAGGGATTAGGCAACCTCGTCGCGCCGTTCTTCGGCGGTATTACCGCAACGGCAGCCATCGCCCGTTCTGCGGCCAACGTGCGCGCGGGGGCAACCTCACCCGTTTCGGCGGTCATCCACTCCGTGCTGGTGATCCTCGCCCTGCTGATCCTCGCCCCGCTGCTCTCCTGGCTGCCGCTTTCCGCCATGGCCGCCCTGCTGCTGATGGTGGCCTGGAACATGAGTGAGGCGCATAAGGTGGTGAACCTGCTGCGACGCGCGCCGAAAGACGACATCATCGTGATGCTGATCTGCATGTCGCTGACCGTGCTGTTCGACATGGTTATCGCCATCAGCGTCGGGATCGTGCTGGCGTCCCTGCTGTTTATGCGCCGTATCGCGCAGATGACGCGCCTTTCCCCGGTTAACGTCGAGGTGCCTGACGATGTGCTGGTGCTGCGCGTGATTGGCCCGCTGTTCTTCGCCGCGGCGGAAGGTTTGTTTAGCGATCTGGAGTCCCGCATCGCGGGCAAACGGGTTGTGGTGCTGAAATGGGATGCTGTACCGGTGCTGGATGCAGGCGGCCTGGATGCCTTCCAGCGCTTTGTGGCACGTCTGCCGGAAGGCTGCGAGCTGCGGGTGAGTAACCTGGAGTTTCAGCCGCTGCGCACCATGGCGCGCGCGGGCGTGCAGCCTATCCCTGGCCGACTCTCCTTCTACCCTAACCGTGAAGCTGCGTTAGCGGATCTGTGAATGACCTGATGCAGAGAAACGTCTCTGCATCATCACCCCGATCGCCTGCTGGAGCCATGCAATCACGGCAGGCGTCATCCATGTTCCTTTCATCAGGTGCGCCTCCTGCTGCATGGCAGTGCGAAACTTTTGCTGGGTCTCCGGGTTCGTGCCCGCGTAAGACTGGAACAATACCAGCCAGTTTTCAGCCAGCTTTTGCGCCTCCTCCGAGGCAGGATCGCTATTTTCCCGCTGCGCCTGATGCAGTTTCGCCACCAGCGGCGGCCACTCCATCATGCGGTCAAAGTAGTGTGCCCGGGTAAAGGCCATCTCTTCGGCGGTGAGATACTTCTCCCATATGCTGAGCTTGGATTCCGCAAACGCGCGCGTGATGTAATCCGTCATCTCAGGCGTGATACCGGTCTGCACCTGCATCTGCGGTTCAACGCTGTGCATCTCGTTCAGCCGGGTGAGAAATTCCGGCTTGCCTGCCGTGTCCTGCTCCAGGCGTTCCATCCAGCGCGTCGCCAGGTCCATGGCTCGCGCGTCCGTAACGGGTACATGTTGCTCCAGAAGCGTTTTGGCCTCTGCAACCAGCCCCGACCAGATAGCCGTCAGCGCATCCTTCTGCACCGCAAACGGCAGCTGCTGTAACTCTTCTTTGCTAAACCAGCGATCGTACATATTCATTAACTCCAGAGTCTGTAGCCAGGATTCCAGATCCGGCGTCGCATCGTCGATAAGCCCGGTCCGCAGCTCCACCAGACGGTCGCGCAGCGTATGTATGCCGCGCAGCTGTTTATCCAGCAGCGTGATTTGCGCATCGAGTAACTCGGTTAACGACAGCGACTCCTGTTCCAGGAAATCCCTGATTTCAGCAAGTTCCAGCCCCGCTTTTGCCAGCGCCTGGATCATGTGCAGACGCTGGACATCCGCCAGGTTGTAAAGCCGGTAACCTGCCGCGCTTCTGGCAGAAGGCAGCAACAACCCTGTTTGCTCATAGTGGTGCAATGTCCGCACGGTGATCCCGGCACGTTTCGCCAGCTCACCCACCTGAATCAACATAACTGCTCCTTTTTCTTTGCCAGTGGTGCCACTCTGGAGCCTTACGTTACGTGAGGGTCAACCCTTGATGCAAAAAAAAACGACTCCCTCGGGAGCCGTTTCGGTGTTCTTTATCGTAGCACTAGCTGTGCTTATGCTGGTCGCGACGACAGCGTTTATCGTAGTGGCGCACCCACCAGTATTTGTCACACACTTCCTCATGGCCGCTCACGCGAGCCCCTGCCAGCCACAATACCGCACCAACGAAGATGCTCAATATCGCGCCATGCGCAAAGTATTGCGGGAGGTCAAGCTGCGGTAACTGGTTTAAAATTGAATAACCCACGCCGGCTACCATCACGAACAGCCCCAATCCCATCAGCACGTTACCGAGTAACGAAGCGTTTTTGCGTTTCATGTGTCACCTCCGGAACTTTGGGTTGTCAGGGGAAAAGCCCCTAATCCTTGTGTGTAAAGTATAGACAACGCCCCTTTTATGAGTTGCGTGAATGATCACAATTACAGATAACTCCCAAACAAAAGTTTACAAATAAGACTTTGAACAGCTTGAAATTCTAATTGTTCAAATCAGAAATTATTCGTATTTCGCTGAGAAGATCGCAGAATTTTGTCAAGCGGTGCGCCAGACAGTAAACTACGCGCCAGATCTGGAACCCATTAGGAATTGAATCGTGACGATTAAACTGATTGTCGGCCTCGCCAACCCGGGCGCAGAATATGCGGCTACCCGCCACAACGCCGGGGCATGGTACGTCGATCTGCTGGCCGAGCGGTTACGTGCTCCCCTGCGTGAAGAACCTAAATTCTTTGGGTATACCTCACGTATCAACCTTGCTGGCGCGGATGTTCGCTTACTGGTGCCCACCACCTTTATGAACCTGAGCGGTAAAGCCGTGTCGGCAATGGCAACGTTTTATCGCATCAATCCGGATGAAATTCTGGTGGCCCACGATGAGCTGGATCTCCCGCCCGGCGTGGCAAAATTCAAACTAGGCGGCGGGCACGGCGGCCATAACGGTCTTAAAGACATCATCAGCAAGCTGGGCAATAACCCGAATTTCCACCGTTTGCGCGTAGGAATCGGCCATCCGGGCGATAAAAGCAAAGTTGTCGGTTTCGTACTCGGTAAACCCCCGGTTTCTGAGCAGAAACTGATTGACGAGGCGGTAGACGAAGCGGCGCGCTGCACCGAAATCTGGCTGAAAGATGGGTTAACCAAAGCGACAAACCGCTTGCACGCTTTCAAAGCGCAATAATCCGCCCGATACGGCTTTTTTACCGCGCGTCATGCGGGTTACGTGTATAATAGGCGTAGTTATTTACTTTTCATCAATCGGTTAACGTTAACGGATTGATTATCAAGATATTAAGGTGATTTAGAAATGGGATTCAAATGCGGTATCGTCGGTCTGCCAAACGTGGGCAAATCCACCCTGTTTAACGCGCTTACCAAAGCGGGTATCGAAGCGGCGAACTTCCCGTTCTGTACCATCGAACCTAACACCGGCGTTGTGCCAATGCCGGACCCGCGTCTGGACCAGCTCGCGGAAATCGTGAAGCCGCAGCGCATCCTGCCAACCACCATGGAATTCGTGGACATCGCGGGCCTGGTAAAAGGCGCATCCAAAGGTGAAGGCCTGGGTAACCAGTTCCTGACCAACATTCGTGAAACCGAAGCGATCGGCCACGTTGTGCGCTGCTTCGAGAACGACAACATCATCCACGTAAACAACAAAGTGGATCCGGCTGACGACATCGAAGTCATCAACACCGAGCTGGCGCTCTCTGACCTCGACACCTGCGAACGCGCGATTCACCGCGTGCAGAAGAAAGCCAAAGGCGGCGACAAGGACGCGAAAGCGGAACTGGCTGCGCTGGAAAAATGTCTGCCACAGCTGGAAAACGCGGGCATGCTGCGCGCGCTGAAAAACCTGACTGAAGAAGACAAGGCGGCGATCAAATACCTGAGCTTCCTGACCCTGAAGCCAACCATGTACATTGCCAACGTTAACGAAGACGGTTTCGAGAACAACCCGTACCTGGATAAAGTGCGCGAAATCGCAGCGGCTGAAGGTTCTGTGGTTGTGGCGGTTTGCGCTGCCGTTGAATCCGACATCGCCGAGCTGGACGACGCCGACCGTGAAGAGTTCATGGCCGAGCTGGGTCTGGAAGAGCCGGGCCTGAACCGCGTCATTCGCGCGGGCTATGAGCTGCTGAACCTGCAGACCTACTTCACCGCTGGCGTGAAGGAAGTGCGTGCGTGGACGATTCCTGTGGGTGCGACTGCACCTCAGGCGGCCGGTAAAATCCACACCGACTTTGAGAAAGGCTTTATTCGTGCGCAAACTATCGCGTTTGAAGACTTTATCACCTACAAGGGTGAGCAAGGCGCGAAAGAAGCAGGCAAGATGCGTGCGGAAGGGAAAGATTACATCGTTAAAGATGGCGATGTGATGAACTTCTTATTTAACGTCTGATTTGTTTTGAATGAAAAAAAATCCACGCCAAGGCGTGGATTTTTTTTCATAAATTACCGATTTTACGCCTTCTTGCGCAGATAGAACTCAAGGTATTTTTTAGGTCTATCCTGAAACGCACGCTCTTTGCCGTAGTTATAAGCATCGTTGAAATATTTATACGCTTCATCGAATTGATTCAACTCGTAGCAGACCATGCCGAGGTCGATTGATGGTGCGGTGTCTATATCCGATCCACGTGTGCGCAAAGTCGTCTCTCCCCATTTCTTCGCCTCATCGTAATCGGCGAGATCAAAATATGCGCTGTACATGCAGGCAGAGATCCAGTTGGCGAGTTCCCATTCAAGCTTTGGTTCAGGGAGAGCTTGCCATGCTTTTTGGTATTGCTCTAAAGCCTCAGCGTATTTTTTGTCATCGTGAAACTCGTTTCCTTTTTCAACAAAGGAGTTAATTTCGGATTCAATTTTTGGGTCTTCAAGATCTTTCATGGAACAATGCTCCTTCATTGGAAATATTGGGATTTTTCCTGTGGGCCAATAAAATCAGCGGAATCTTTATATCTATCAGGTAGCAGCGCTCCCTGAGACCGATTGTGGCCATAATATTCAAGCTCATAATTTCTGGAATCTCTCATAAAGGCTCTGACCTCACGAGATTTAGGGCCATAGTAGCCACCCTTCTGATTCCAGTATTTAACTGCATCTGTTAAATGAGCCATGTCCGCATCCTGAATACGGTACCATTTACCATCAGTTGAGCTTTTAAATTGCATCCTATCGCCCGTACCACGAATACGTCCTTCTCCTCGCATTCGTGCGATTACTTCACGTCCAGTTTTACTATTTTTTCCAGGGGTTCTTCCCATAAATTTTTTACGGCAACTCAACCCCCACGGATCCACCCACCCCAGCGCATTCGGTGCATACTGGTAAAGGTTTATCCCCCCCGCCAGCCCTATCGGGTCTTGCTGCGTAAACCGCCCGCAGTCCGGGTCATAATACCGGAACAGATTGTAGTGCAGCCCTGTCTCACGGTCCAGGTATTGCCCCTGCATCCGCAGGTTCTGAGAATATCCTGATACCTGCGTCTCGCTTTCCCGCAGCAGCTTGCCCCAGGCGCTGTTCACGCCTTCCCAGCGTACCTGCCCTTCGATATCCGTCATCCGCTCCGGCGTGCCGTTGGGCTGGCAGTGGAACCAGAAGATCTCAGGGGCATCAACGCCATCAATACGCGCCAGCGGGTCGTAGCTGTCCTGATCGCTGTAAACGTAGGTGAGCGGCACATCCCCGTGCACCTCCTGCAGCAGGCGGAACCCTTCCCAGACAAACCGGGTGGTGACCGGCTTGCCGGTTGGCTGTCCGCCCAGCATCTGGCGTCGCGTTTTGCTGATGCGTCGCCCGAGCGGATCGTAGCGGAAGCTGACCTGCGTCTGCGGTTTATTGCGGTCCCGCGGCTGGCTGATGACTTCCGTCAGGCGGTGTTCACCGTCGTAGCGGTAGTACCAGCGTGTCTGGCCGTTATCTTTCTCCACGGTGCGGCCGTGGATGTCATAGCGCCAGCGAATGCCGTTCAGCTGCGTCAGGCGGTTGTGTGTGACCTTCTCAGCAGATCCTTCGAGCGGGTTACCGGCAGCGTCCCATCGCCACTGCTCCTGTCCGGGCAGCGTGCCGTCCTGAACGAGCAGGCGCCCGGCGCTGTCGTACTGCCAGCGGTACCAGCTGAACGGATTATCGTCCCGCTCTTCCCGCACCAAGTTATTGCGGTAGTCGTAATCCCAGCGGCGGGACCAGCGGCGCGGCGACGGGCGCTGGGCATTGCCGGTAAAGACGTCCCGGCGATGCAGCCGACCAAGGCGGTCGTACTCGCTGCGGGTGGTCAGCAGCCCCTGAGTGCGACTCGTCTCCCGGTGGAGTTCGTCACGGGTAAAATCGGAGACCGACAGCTTATCGAGAGCAATGCTGAGCAGATGCCCGCTGCCGTAGTAGAACTGCTTCAGCTCGCGGCCATCGGGCAGCGTGACGGAGGTGCGGTTACCCAGCGCGTCATACTCCCACGCCAGCTCGCCGTGCTCGCCCGCCTCGCGCGTGACGCGACCAAGCGCGTCATAGTCAAAGGCGAGCTCCTGCTCTGCCTCGGTGGTCCACGCATCGGCTGAAAGCGCAGGATGCAGCCCTATCCGGCTCAAAAGCCCGGAAGGAGTGTAGCGGTAGCGTGTCTGCCCTTCCGGCGTGGTACGGGCGACCAGCTGGCCGCTCGCGCTCCAGGCGAAGGCGTGGGTGATAGCCTCCGGATGACCGGCGGCAAACGTGCACGCTATCGTGCGTCCGCAGGCGTCATAGCGATACTGCGAGGCCACGCCATCGAGCCCTACCTCTTCCAGCAGCAGCGAATCTGCCCCCCAGCGGAACTGATATGCTTCGCCGTTTTCGTTTTCCAGGGCAATCAGACGCCCGCGGCTGTCCCAGCGGCGACGGACCTCTTCGCCCTGGGTATTACGGGTGGCGGTTAAGCGCCCTGCCTCATCGTACCTGAACTCACTTTCTTTACCGTCAGCGCCCGCATGCTTCACCGGCAGACCACGTTCGTTCCATTTGAGCGATTCCGTCCAGCCTTCCGGACGATCGAGCTGTACCGGACGCCCTGCGGCGTCGTAGCGATAACGGGTCTCTTCACCGTCGGCGCTAACTTCAGCCACCAGCCAGCCCAGCGGATGATAGCGGTTGCGGGTAATACGCCCGGAACAGTCCGTCGCACGAACGATCTGCCCGGCCTCGTTGTACTCCTGGTAGCGGCTGTTTCCGGCTGCATCAACCTCTTCAATGACCTGGCCGAAGGCGTCCCGGCGCAGCTGCGTAGTCTGCCCCATCGGATCCACCACGCGCTTCAGCCCGTGATGTTCGTCGTACCAGAACCGGGTGGCGCTGCCGTCGGCTTCGATAATGGCCGCAGGAAGCGCGCGGTGCTCCAGCCAGGCGGTGGTGCGGGTATTTCCGTCGGCATCGGTCTCCTGAACCCGGTTACCCATCTCGTCGTAGACGAAGGTGACGGCGTTTCCGAGCGGATCGATGCGACGCGTCAGAAGTTCGTTGTCATCCCACTCGTAGCGCCAGTTTTCACCGCGCTCGTCAACGTAGCGGACAATCAGATTTTGCGCGTTCCAGTAGTGGCGGCGCGTCTGACCGTCGTAGTGCTCGACTGTCGTCAGCCCGGCGGCTAAATCGTAGCTAAAGCGGCACCCGTCACCGGTGCTGGTGCGGTTTTCCACCACACGCCAGTGATCGAATTTTTTCCAGCGGTATTCGCTCTCCAGACCGCCCGGCATCCGGTGCCAGACCATCAGGCCGTGGTCGTTATAGCGGTATTCACGCGTCACCACGCCGGAGGCATCCGTCGCGCTCGCCAGCTGGCCGCGCGCGTCGTAGCCCCACTGCATCAGCGGCCATGTCTGGCTGCCGTCGAAATGGCTGGCAGCGGTAACGCGCTGTGGGAATCGTTCATCTTCATAGCGCAGGGTGACGTCTATCGCCCGCGGCTCGTCGTGAAGACCGACCAGCCTGCCCTGCTCGTCCCACTCCGTCAGCAGCGCGTTGCCGTATTCGTCGCTGAGGGAGGCCAGACGCAGGATGGATGGATTCGCCCGGGTCGGTTTATACAGACGCCATACCGCACCGTCATCGTCGGCAATCGCCACGTCGCCGCTCTCATTCCGGCGAATAATGATGCCTTCGCTGATGCTGTAAAACGCGCGGTCGACCGGCGGCAACTCGAAGCTCAGCTCGCGCCCAGTTTCGTCGAACCAGGTCGCGTTTTCTTCTTCCAGCGCCAGATAGCTGTCAAAGGTCGTTGCCCAGCCCAGACCGAACAGCCCTTCGCGGGTGGTCAGGCTGTTGTAGCTGCGCTGCCAGCGAAGCGGGAAGCGCCCCGGCAGCGAGAAATCGAGTTCGTCGTCGTCATTCAGCACCTTCACGCCGGTGGCGGCGTGGACAGGGTGCGAGGATCCAAACACAGCGTTGACCGCCATATCGGCCAGCATCCCGCCGCCAGCTGAAGCCAGCGCGCAGGGCATGTTTTTCAGGATCTTGCCCGGACGCCCGCGCAGCAGGGAGAGCGCAATCATCCCCAGCGCCAGGCCCGGCGTTTTGCCGCTTTTGATGTCGCGGACCGTGAGCGTGTCGCCGCCGATGATCACGTTCGGGGAGACGTCGTCGGAAACGGTGCCTTCGCAGGTGGTGCGATCTTTCGCGCGCACCGCGGGCTGCCCGTTGATAAAGACGCTTTTAGAACCTTCCGCCAGATACTGCGGCCCGGAGTGCTTTTCGCACGCCACCTTGTCTTCTTCCAGCGGCGAGGTTCCCGCAGCGGCAGAGGCCACGCTCGGCTGCCACATTTCGCTGCCAAACTGTCCGGCGGCGGAAAGCAGCATGCCCGCGTAATCGGCAAAGCTGCCCGGCGACTGCGGCTCAGGGGACGGCGTATCGGCGGGCGTCAGCGTGCCTGCCGCGCGCGCGGCGGGGATTGCGTTGGTCAGGACGTTATTCGAACCGGTGGTGATTTTACCCGCAGGCGACGGCGGGAAAAGCGCATTGCCTAACCCCTCAGCGGCGTTGCTGATATCGTCGGTTATCCCCGCCACGTTCGCCAACACGCCGCCAATGATGCCGCTTAACAGACAGCTGGATCCAATTGCTGCCACGCCTGCTGCTGCTGCCCCCGCCCCCAGCAATGGCGCCGCCACGGTTGCTGCTGCGCCTACCGCCGCGCCGATCACAGCATAGGCGGCACCTTCCGCAACAATGCTGGTGATGTCAGCAAAAATGCTGGAGTGAATAATCTCGTCGCCCTTACGGGCCGCGTTGTTATCGCTCATGCCTTACACATTCCGGTTGTCGTTTAGCGTCAGACTCTGCTTAAGCGCGCTCCAGCGCACCTCGTCCTCTTCGGTGAATGCTCTGAGTGCCGAGAGGGTAAAAATCATCAGTATCGGTTTGCCCGGCGTCTGTACGGCCAGCTGTTTTTGCCACAGGCGCTGCCCGTTACGGTCAAACGTCGTCTCAACTTCCAGCCCGTTAATTTTTCCGTCAGGCCCGGCCTTTACGTTCCGGAATTCGCTCTGGGCAATTTCGCCCATCTGAGGACGCAGCACATCCCACTGGCGGTGGAACTCTTGTTCATAGTTGCTGCCATCCGGGATAACGCCGCGGCTGACCACCACGGACAGCCCGCTTTCGTCATCGCGAATAATGTTCATGCTGTTATCCTGCCAGGCAGCAGGAAAAAGGGAAAACGAACCTTCCTGGAGGGTGTATTTCATAAGTGAACTCGGGATGATTAATATGGTGAGAAACAAGAAGGCCAATCCACGCTGGCCTTTTGGCTGGCTGTTTTATTATTTAAGCCACTGGCCTGACTGTTCGACTAAAACATGGCTGCCTTTGCTGACAACCAATTTCGCGGGTGCATACGTCACGGTGTAAACGGTCTCGCCATTCTTGTACGTTGAGCCGATTATTTTACCTGCGGAGTCGTGCAACGTTTTTCCCCTTAAGGAGATCGTACTGTTATCGCTTTTGCGCACGCCGAGATAAACCATCTGGTCACATTCGCTATCAAAATGGCCGCACTTGTTTATCAGCGAAATAGAGAACTTTTCGGTGTCGAGCTTTCTGGTTTCAGCGCTATGAACCGAAACGGCTTTACGCAACGTATAACGCAGCGGAGCATAATAATTTCCTTTTTGAGGAGGAGTCACTAAACGCCATTCCATTTCACTCCCCTTTATTTCCAGAACAGCCCGTCCGCCTACGCCGCCAAACGATGAGTTGAACTCAACGTTGGCACGATTGCCTGCGATCGTACCGCTAAGATTACGCTCATCATCTTCCGGGCAATCTATGCGGTTTCCTCTTTGGGAGATATAACAATAAGACCCGGTGATACGGTTGCCTGATTCAGCTAACCGCAGGGTTAACGTTGAGTCGTTCTCGTATTCGCCAGCCCATTCTCCGTCAAACGCGAGGCCTGATTGGCTGTTCGTTGCAAAATGCCTCGCATTGAATCTGGAAGCCCATTGCTGAATATCGGCATTAATAACCGGTCTTTTATCAGAAGACTGATAATGAATAACGTCCGACTCCGGAACCACCCAGGCCGCAAAGATTTTTCCGTCAGGATTGATGACCAGCACTGACGCATTCTCCTGGTAGAGATCCTTTAGCCAGCCCTCAACAAACAATCCGCCACCTGGGGTGGAATGCGGTTCACCGAAGACATCAAAGTTATCAATAAAGGTCTGGTAATGATTTCCCAGCGTCTTCCTGAGATTGTCTGTCACTTCGCTATCGTTAACGATGCGACTTACCGTTTCGAGCTTATTGTATTGCGATAATTCAATCGCAGATGACGTTTCAACGACGCCTGCCAATAAAGCGGTGAACAATACGACTGCCAGAAATTTTTTGGTCATAAATCACTCTGAAGAACCATTATCGTAATTCATTGTTATTTTTACAACCTTGCTGTCTTTAACCTCAAAAGAGAGTAATTTCTTACCCAATTCATAGGAAACCCACAGCTTCCCGGAATCATTTTCTACCTGGCCACCACCATAAGCTTTATTAAGTTCATTTATTGTTGAACCAATATGGATCCCGCGAGCTGTTTTACCATCCGGAGCAGTTAGCGTAATCTGCGACACAATATAATCATCAACACTTCTCTCGGCTTTATCCCACCAAAGATTGGAACTGAATATTTCTAACCCAGACTTTTGATGCTGGAAGAATTTATAATTTACTCCGTCAAACGGAACTTCCCCGACAAAATAGCCGTCAATCGGCAACTCAAATTTACGTGCAACGTCATTAGTCCACCTGTCGCCCAATGCGACAGACTGTTTGTTTATTTGTACAGAAAAGTCGGGATTTGCTAAAAGATTATGGGATGAATTTTCAACTTTTTTATTGATTTGAGCAGTCGCGGCATTACTGTTCAAGCTGCAGAGCACCAGAACCGAACATAAAACACTCAGAATTTTCTTACTCATAAGTTGATCCATTACTTAAACTTTGGAATATCATATGATAGGTTTGCCCCAGGGAAATTATCAAACATTTTCTTCATGTTTGATGTTTGGGCTACAGCCCAGTTAACATCAGTTGCATACTGATGTGTTCCTGGCGAAGCTGGGTTCCATCGCATCTTATAAAGATTGTTTTGGGCATAATCCGCATTATTGATGTATTTTTCGGAAATCCATTTCGCACCACCATCTATCGCTTTCTCTGGCGAAGTCCATCCCATTTTATATGCGTAATTGGATCCTGTTTTAACGGCATTGCCATCTAAAGCGCCAATGCCGTACATATTATAAACTTTTACACCATTGACCTCGACACCTTTCGCCAGTTCACTCGCTCCGTTACCTGTTTCGAGAGCAGAATGTGAAGCCAGGTAAACTTCACTGACATTGTATTTCTTTGCTGCATCAAGATATGTTTTTTCTTGACCTTCAAGTACGCCTTTACCTTTCAGGAAGGAAGCCATATCAGTTTCAGAAACACCTGATGAAGATGAGAGATCAAGGAACTGATATTTATCAGTTCCTGTATTGTAGTTATCCGGGTTTGCATATTTCTTAATATCCTCTTCAGAGGCGTTAACAAAACCGCGTCGCGTCCACTTTTGAGGTTTAGCCTTTAAATTCTTTTGCTTATCCACCATGTCTTGCAACGAATAACCATATTCACTGGTTTTATCTGTGCCAGTTGATGCAGCTGAATTGTTTTGCACAGGTGCCGCTTTACCTGATCCTCCGGAAACTCCAGCACCGGCAGATTTTTTAGCCTGATCCGGAGAGAAATACGCCTGCACCGCCGCATCAATATCCCCTTTATGCCCAGAACCCGGTGCTGTTGTGCCCGGCTTGGTTCCCGAGGTATTCAGGTGCAGCTTACCACCCGTGGTAATATAACCATCCCCTTCCACAAAGAAGTTAAACTCTTTGCCGATCAGGTTAATCTTGCCGTTAGCATTCAGTTCAATGGCGCTTTCACCTGAGACCAGCCGCAGCTTCGTCCCGGAAGCAATGACATACTGCTCTACAGCCGCATCCAGCTTGCCTTTGCCCGTCAGGATCTCGGTTCCGCCTTTCACAGCCTGGGTTTGATTCGCTTCCACGCGATGCAGCTCGTTTTTCTTCACGTAATGGCTACGCGCGCCGCCGACGCTGTGCGTTTCATCATTTTTAACGCTGGTGTCCATGTTGCGTTCGGCCTGGATCCACACCTGCTCTGCGCCCGCCTTGTCCTCAAAGCGCAGGGCGTTGGCGTTGTCCACGGAGCCCCCCTTAGAGCGGCTCATAAAGCCCATCTGCGTCGCCGCTGCCGGCAGCGCCCACGGCGGCATGCTCGCGTCGTTGTACACGCGTCCGGTGATAATCGGACGATCCGGATCGCCGTTGATAAAGTCCACCACCACCTCGTCGCCGACGCGCGGGATTTGCACCCCGCCGTAGCCCTGGCCCGCCCACGCGCTCGACACGCGCACCCAGCAGGAGCTGGTGTCATCGCCCTTCGCCAGGCGGTCCCAGTGGAACTTCACCTTCACGCGACCGTATTTGTCCGTCCAGATACTCTCGCCGTTCGGCCCCACGACTTTCGCCGTCTGCGGGCCGTAGGTTCGCGGCCACGCCGTGGTCTGCGCCGGACGGTACACCACCGCCGACGGGATCACCGTGAAATCGGTGCGGTGAATGGTCTCCCCCTCGCCGCTGGCGTAGCGGTTCTCTTCGAGGTGGTAACCCGCCGCCGTCACCAGATACTCACCGTTGTCGCTGAAGAACGGCGCGTTGGTTAAGGTGAAGGTGTGCCCTGGCGCAATCCCCGCCGCCGTCGCGGTAGCCTGAATCTGCTGATGCTCAACCTGCCAGCGCTCCTGACGGATGCGGGCATAGAACTCCCCGTGCCCTTTATCCACAAAGCGCCCCGGCCAGTCGTACACGTCGATGCTGCCCGGCTTCGGCGACGCCGGGTTCTGCTGGGCCTGAAACAGCCACGCGTTCGGCTTGCGGAAGTCATAGTCGTCGAGGCTGTAAATCCCCGGCGTCACGCTGTCCTCCAGCGCCCACTGGCTGATGCCCTCTTCGTCCGTGCTGCCGCCTGACGGCGTCTGGTGGTAAGGAATAACCTCATAGCCGCTGAACGGCTGATGCTGCGTGGCAGCGTCGGTGAGCACCAGGGTGTGTTTGTCGGCCTCATGGCGGAAGTGATAGGCAATCCCCTCCAGCTCCATCAGGCGGCTGATGAAGTCCAGGCTCGACTCCTGATACTGCACGCAGTAGTCCCACACCCGGTAGCTGCCGGTGAGTTTATCCTCAACGTTAACCTGATGCTCATCCAGCAGGGTTTTCACAATCTGCGGTACCGTCTGGCCCTGGAAGATTCGCAGGTTACGGTCGCGCTTCATCGGCCACAGGTCCGGCTCCACCGTCAGCTGGTACACCGCGTAGCGGGTGCCCGTCAGCTCAACGGCGCTGACCGCCACGCGGGTAATCTTGCCGTTGACATAGCGGGACGTCAGCAGATTCTGCGTCGGGATGGTCACCGTGACCGGCTGGCCCAGCAGCTTGCTGCGGTCGATGCGCGCGTCCGTGCCGAGCACGGTCAGCGTCAGCGCAAACGACTCGGACATCGCCTCGCGGCCCGTCAGTTTCCAGAACAGAAGCCCCTCCACCGGGAGCTGAACGGTAATTCGGTTGAGCATAATCTTTATTCCATCTAGCTTATGCGATTCAGAAAAGAGGTTCGCATCTGTGACTGAGCGTAATTCTAAGGATTCACCAGCCAGGTGCCCGGCTTGGTGATATCCAGCGTCTGGCCACGTGTTCTTCCGTTGCCCTGCAGTTCAATCTTCACCTCACCGGCTGGCAGCTTGAGCGATGCATAGCCGTTGGTCGCCGGACGCAGCGCTTTTGGCTCGCCGTTCACTTTCAGCGTTTCGCCGTCGAGGATGCGGATATAGACCAACGCAACAGGGCTTGTGTCGACAGGCGGTGAAGTCTGTTGGGCCGTCGCCTGCTCGCTAACCTTCGCCGTTTCCGGCTTCACGTCTGGCGCGTTCGCGGCGGTTTCAGCCGGGCGCGTCTCCGCCGGTGCCTGTACAGCCTGCTCAGGAGCATCGTTACCGCCGCTGAACAGCATCGCCCCGGCGACAATACCCACCAGCACGCCCGCGGCAACCATGCCCGGGATCTTGTAGCGACGCCAGTCGAGCAGCGAAGCCGGTTTTTCGTCTTCGACCGGAACCAGCATCGTGCCGGGCTTTTTCGCCGTCAGCACGTCGTTGATCCCGGCGACCGGCATCTCTATCAGCGCGGCGAACTCGTCGATTGACTGCGGACGGTCCTCCATGTGCAGCGCCAGCGCGCGGTCGATGGCCTGCAGCAGCGGAATGGAATAGCCCTGCGGCATGATTTCCACCAGCGGTTTGCAGGTGTCCTGAATAGAGCGCACCACGCTGACCGGCGGCGGAGAGCCTACAATCAGGGTACGCAGCACCGCGCCGAGGGCGTAAATATCCGTCCACGGGCCCTGCTCGCTTTCGTTGTCGTCGGTGTACTGCTCAATCGGCGCAAAGCCCGGGCGCAGCATGGTTTCCGTTTCGTCGGAGAGGTTACCGATGGTGCGTCGCGCGGAGCCGAAATCGAGCAGCACCGGCAGGCCGTTATCCTGGATCTGAATGTTATCCAGAGAGATGTCGCGGTGCAGGTAGCCTTCGTTGTGGATGGTCTTGATCGCACCGAACAGCATCGGCAGCGTGCGGCGGATCCAGGCTTCGTTGATCAGCTCCGGCTTTTCTTCGCGCAGTCGAGAAAGCGTGGTGCCGCTGTAAAACAGCGTCCCCATGTAGGCCGTATCGTTTTGCACCCAGAAGCGCAGGACGTGCAGCAGGTTCGGGTGGTTGAAGCGCGCCAGCAGACGGGCTTCCTGAATAAAGCTGTTCAGGCCTGCGGAAAACGCTTTGCCAAAGCGCTCGCTGCGCAGCACCAGGGTCATGTCGTCGCCGCGCACCGCGAGCGAGGAAGGCATAAATTCTTTGATAGCGATAGTGCGTTCGAGCTGGTGATCCCACGCGCGATAGACGATGCCAAAACCGCCGCCGCCGATCACCTCTTTGATTTCAAACTCGTTGAAGCGGTACCCGACCGGGAGCGCGTTTGGGACAGTCCGATTGTTATCATTATCCGTCATCTTTTACAGTTCTCTTGATGATTATTACGCGGCAAACTGACAGTGAAACTCGCCCTGCTCGCAGGTGACGTGCAGACGTCGGTACTGCTCGTCGCTGCGGCTGGCGGTAAGTAATATCTGGCTCATCTGAGGCAGCAAGGTGTTGGTCAGAATAGCGTCCACCATGCGGCCGCCGGACTCCACCTCGGTACAGCGCTGAACAATCTGTTCCACCACGCTGTCGTCAAACTCAGAAATAATGCTGTGATTCTCTTCCAGACGACGCTGAATGCGCTTGAGCTGCAGGCGAACAATCTGCCCCAGCATCTCGTCGCTGAGCGGGTAGTACGGCACCACCAGCAGGCGGCCCAGCAGCGCCGGCGGGAATACCTCCAGCAGCGGCTGGCGCAGGGCACCGCTTAACGCCTCAGGCTCCGGCATCAGCTCCGGATCGGCGCACATGGCGCTAATCAGGTCGGTGCCAACGTTGGAGGTCAGAATAATGATGGTGTTACGGAAATCAATGTGGCGCCCCTCGCCGTCTTCCATCCAGCCCTTATCAAAGACCTGGAAGAAGATTTCGTGGACGTCCGGGTGCGCTTTTTCAATTTCGTCCAGCAGCACCACGCTGTACGGGCGGCGGCGCACGGCCTCGGTTAACACGCCGCCTTCACCATACCCTACGTACCCCGGAGGCGCACCTTTTAAGGTGGAAACGGTGTGCGCTTCCTGGAACTCACTCATGTTGATGGTGATAACGTTCTGCTCGCCGCCGTACAGGGATTCCGCGAGCGCCAGCGCGGTTTCGGTTTTACCAACGCCGGACGGGCCGCACAGCATAAAGACGCCCACCGGTTTGTTCGGATCGTCGAGCTTCGCCCGCGAGGTTTTCACGCGGCGGGCAATAAGATCCAGACCGTGACGCTGGCCGATAACGCGCTGGTTCAGCGTGTCGGCGAGGTTGAGCACCGCGTCGATCTCGTTTTTCACCATTCGGCCCAGCGGGATCCCGGTCCAGTCAGAGACCACCGCGGCAACCACGTTTTCATCCACCGCCGCAAACAGCAGCGGTTCATCACCCTGCAAGGCGTTCAGCGCCTGCTGCTGTTCCGCCAGCTGGCCGCGCAGCTCGGCGCTGTCTTCATCGCCCGCCGCGAACAGCGCCGCGCGCAGGCGAATAATCTCCTGCACCAGGCTGCGCTCTTCTTCCCAGCGCTGGGCCAGGGCTTCGCGTTTTGTTTCATACGCGTCGCGTTCGACGCGTAACGTTGCTACGCGCTCAGCGTCACCTGCACCGACGCGCGCTTCGCGTTCAGCAATCTCAATCTCCACGTCCAGCGCGGCAAGATGGCGCAGGCAGTCTTCGAGCTGCGCAGGCGGCGCGCTCTGGCTGACCGCAACGCGGGCGCAGGCGGTGTCGAGCAGCGCAACGGCTTTGTCCGGCAGCTGACGCGCCGGGATGTAGCGATGCGACAGCTTCACCGCCGCGCTGACCGCTTCGTCGAGCAGCAGCACCTGATGGTGCGTCTCCAGCGGCGACACGGTGCTGCGCAGCATCAGAATGGCTTTCGCTTCGTCCGGCTCGTGAACCTGCACCGTCTGGAAACGACGGGTCAGCGCCGGGTCTTTCTCGATGTACTTTTTGTATTCCGCCCAGGTGGTGGCACCGATGGTGCGCAGCTGTCCGCGCGCCAGGGCGGGCTTCAGCAGGTTCGCCGCATCACCGGTCCCCTGCTGGCCGCCTGCGCCAATCAGGGTGTGGATCTCATCGATAAACAGAATAATTGGCGTGGCGCTGGACTGCACTTCATTGATTAACGCCTGCAGACGGGCCTCGAACTCGCCTTTCATGCCTGCGCCTGCCTGCA
The DNA here is from genome assembly GCF_018383635.1 of Enterobacter sp. 120016. NCBI lineage: Bacteria > Pseudomonadati > Pseudomonadota > Gammaproteobacteria > Enterobacterales > Enterobacteriaceae > Enterobacter > Enterobacter sp. 120016. The sequence goes on from NZ_JAHAWC010000001.1 coordinate 532,469, forward strand.
GCATGCCGATATCCAGCAGCCACAGCTGAATATTTTGCAGCGGCTCCGGGACGTCGCCGTCGGCGATACGCAGCGCCAGCCCTTCAACGACGGCGGTTTTGCCGACCCCGGCTTCCCCGGTCAGCAGGGGGTTGTTCTGGCGGCGGCGCATCAGGATATCCACCATCTGGCGGATCTCCTCGTCGCGCCCGACAACCGGGTCAATCTTCCCTTCGCGGGCGCGGGCGGTCAGGTCCTGGCCGTACTGGGCCAGCGTCCCCTGCGCAGCCGGTACCGCACCCGCCGGGGCATCGACGGCGGCAGCGGCCTGCTGCGTCTCTTTGCTGTTGGCGCAGATAGCGTCGAACTGCTCAATCAGCACCTCGACGTTAAGGCGGGTGAACTGCGATGAGATGCTTTTCAGGACGTTGGCCAGGTTCCAGGTTTTAAGCATGCCGATCAGCAAATGGCCGCCGCGAATACGGCTGACGCCAAACTTCAGCGAGCCGAAGACCCAGGCGCGCTCCACGGCGCTGTCGATATGTTCGGAGAGATCGGAAACGGAACTCGCCCCGCGCGGAAGGACATCCAGCGCGGCAACGATATCGCGCGTCAGCTGCTGTTCATCAAGGGCAAAGTGGTGGATGATCTGCTGCAGATCGCCATCCTGCTGCTGCATCAGCTGATGCAGCCAGTGCACCAGCTCAACGTAGGGGTTGCCGCGCAGCTTGCAGAACGCAGTGGCGCTTTCCAGAGAGGTAAATAACAGCGTATCCAGTTTGCCGAAAAGCACGGCACGGCTAATTTCTGACATGTTAGTTTCCATTAACAATGATTCGGTATACGGAAGGATTACCGCTCTGCGCGATACACCAGATCGCCACGCGGGACAGGCTGCGGCTGAAGGCCCAGCCAGGTGTTATAGCCTAATCGCCCATTGCTGCCGAGCGTGGTGCCCTGCACCGCGTCTTCACGCAGGATCACCCGCGTTTCCCATTCAAACTCCACCCCGGCGTACTGACGCACCCAGTCGCGCAGCTCGGTGACCCACGCTTCCCCCGGCAGAAAACGGTTGTACTCCTCCGCGCTCAGCGGGCCAATGTCGATGCGAAACTTATGCTGCACGTCGCGCACCGCAACGCCGAGAAAAGCGGACTCACCCATGCGCGGCATGCGGCGTCCTGCTCCCAGCTGCGCCTGCTCGCGCGTGGAGAGCGGCATCCACTGCGGTACGTTGCTCACCAGCTTAACCGGCGCTTTAAAATAGTTGCGCAGGATCTTCTCCAGCCCCTCCGGATCCCGCCCGTGACGGGTCAGGTGTCCGGCGTGGGTAAAGCGGGCATGCGAGCTCAGGCTGCCTTTGTTCATCTGCCCCGGCTGCCCCATGCCAATCAGCGACGCCAGGTAGCCCTCAAAGCGCCTGTTATCGGCGCGATCCAGAGAGACGGCCGGCTGCGCATCCGCCCAGGCGCGGTAAAACAGCAGCGCCAGACGGTGATGGAACAGATCGGCAAACGCGCTGAGGCTGGTGTCCTGATGATGATAAATACGCTCGCGGGCGTATTCGGTCATGTGGACCGGCAGCGGGCCGTTCGGGCCAAACAGGCCGAAGCTGAGGATAGACACCTCATGCAGCCCGCTTTCCTCCCGCTGACGTACCTGAGCCAGCGTCGACGGCGCAAAACTCATCGACGGCTGCTGGCCGATGCGCAGCGGCTCAAATTTCGGCAGCGGCGCGCGTCCCAGCGGGTAGCGCTCGCCGCCCTGGGCATCAATGCGCCTTAACAGCTGAAACAGATCGTAGCGCCAGGGCGTCTCGCGGACGCCGTGCCAGAACGCATCCGGCAGCCGGGTCAGGCGATGCACGCGCAGCGGTGCAGCTGTGTCACTCATATCAGCGCCCTTTTACCCATGCGCGGCGCCCAGTAGCCAATCTCGCCGCGCTGCTGACTCTTCAGGGTGAACTCCGTAAAGCTGTTGATGGACACCAGACGGGCAAAGAGACGTTCCATCACGCTGCCAAAGAGCCACGGACTGGCGCCGGAAAAGGCTCGCTCATCGACAGTCAGGGTAATGCCGATCCCGCGGGCGAAAACGACCGGACCGGGTTCAGGCACGCGGCGGTGAACCGGCTCCAGCACGCAGTGGCGTACCCCCTCCACCTGACGCGCAACGGGCGTTTCTGCCAGGTTTGCGTACAGCCCTAACAGCTGGCGCAGCGCGGCCGCACCCTCTTCGTTTTCGCTGTCCATCAGGCTGAGGTAGTTCATCTGCAGCTGGCTGATGAGCCGCCAGGTGCTGAACCCTTCCGCCAGCGCCGGGCGCGGCGGCGTCGGGCCTTTACGCAGGGTGAGGGATTTCACCGGCATGGAATCGGCCATAATGAACTGCCCGAGCTCCTGCTGCAGCATCAGCGGCAGGTCGCGGCTGGTGCACAGCACCTCGGCAGAGATATAGCGCAGGTTTTCCTGCCACGGGGCGTGCTGTTCATCCACCAGCGAAACAAACACCTCCGAGCCGATATAGCCGGTACGGGTGCCGTAGCGCAGGGCGTGCTCGGACAGCACGCGCTGTTCGCGGCGCAGGGAAAAATAGGCCCCGTAGTTGCCCGCATCGCCGCTCCAGGTGCTCCAGAAAGGACGAAACGTCTGGTCATCACGCTGGCCGTCCGCGCTGCCATAGATTTTTTTGACCGCGTAAATTTCATAATCCAGCGGACGGATGTTATCCACCACCAGATGGTATTCATGCTGGCCTTCATTCAGCTTCTGACGCGCCGCGACCTTGGGGAACAGGTTGATGACCGGCGTACAGTGCAGCGCCAGATGGCTGGCATCGACCACGCGCTCCAGCTGTTCATCCGACTTATCCAGCAGAATGAAGATGTCGAAGGCTTTTTCGCCTTCACAGCGCTGGATGAGCTTGCTCAGACCGCTGAGGCTGATGAAGCGGAAGCGGGCCGGAAACGCGAAATACTCCTGCAGCAGGCGATAGCCGTCAAAGTTGCGCAGATCGTCCGGAAGCAGCGCCTGGTCAGGCTCAAAGCCCTCCTGGCGCAGCGCATCCGACGCCAGCAGCTGCCGCTGCGGCTGCGGGCTGACCGTCTGACAGACGATCCCGGCGTGGTGCTCCATCACCAGCTCCAGCAGCTTCAGCGCTTCAATATCCGGACCGCCGAGGAAAAATTCCAGACGGTCGAAATCCAGGTGCCCGAGGTTTTGCGGGCCGTCGCAGGCGATGCGGATCCGTAAGGCGCTGTTGATCCCCTGCTGGCTCAGCCCCAGCTGCGCGAGTGGCAGATCGGCGGGCACGCCGCCCAGCTCGACCTTGTCGATTTTCAGCGGCAGCAGGTTGACCTCGTGCGCCGTGGTATAGCTGCAGGTCACGCCGGTTTTTTTCAGCGCCAGGCTGTCCATCATGGTGCCGCGCGGCACAATGAAGCCCTTGCTCAGGTCGCCCCGGCTGCTGTCGGGCTCAATCTCCGCGATTGCCATCGACGGCGTGGGCGCGAGATAGTTAGGCGCAATCATCTCCAGCAGACGCTGGGAGAAGCGCGGAAACTCCGCGTCCATTTTCATCTGCACGCGGGAGGTCAGGAAGGCGAAGCCCTCCATCAGACGTTCGGTATACGGGTCCGCCACTTCGATGCCGCGCATGCCCAGCCGCCCGGCGACCTTAGGATAGCGTTCGGCAAACTCGGCCCCCATTTCGCGCAGGTAGGCCAGCTCACGGTTGTAGTATTCGAGCAGTTTACTTTCCATGATTACCCCGCATCTTTCAGTTCAAAATGGCCGTTTTCCAGATCGACATCGGTACGAAACAGAAACTCCAGCGGGTACGGCACGCACCACAGACGCCCTTTGATCTCGATGGAGAGCACGTTGTGCAGATCCAGCGAGGAGGTATCCGACACGCAGCGGACCTGCAGCCCCTGCGGCAAAATGCGCGGCTCAAAATTGACGATCGCCTCGGTGAGCTTGCGCTGGATATCGTGCCATTCGATATCCGACATTCTCTTTCCGGCCAGCGGCGCGACGCCGAAGTTGACCACCGAGCGGTTCACGTGCGGCAAGGCGCTCAAATCGCCGGAGGCATCGTGGTTAATGGTATTAAACAGCCACTGCAGATCCCGCAACACATTGCGGCGCAGCGCGGCGTGGGTGATCAGATTGCTGTTGGCCGACTCGCGTTTTTTTTCCGGGTCGTTATCGGTGAGGCGATCCAGCAGCGAGGGCTGCATTTTGTCGCGCGCCCCCACCTTCTCCTGCCTGCTGCGGGCTTGCCAGCCGCTGCGCAGCAGATCGCCTTCGCCAGCGGGATTACTCATCGGCTCCATCCGTCGCAAACGTCACGAGGCTTAAGGACAGCAGCGGGCTTTCGCTTTGCTCGCTCAGCCAGGCTTTCTGGCCCGTACCTTCGTAAAGGGTGCCGTCTTCGTCGAGCGGCTGCCATTCGGTGGTGCGGCCCAGTTTGACCGCATCAGTGGCATCGGCAGCAAAAGGATAACGCGCCGGGATCTGACACACCTGCTCCGTACCGTCGGTCAGGCGCACCAGCGCATGACGCCAGACCAGATCGGTCACGCTGGCAGGCGCCTGGAAACGGATCTCCGCGATAGCGCTAAACGGCAGCCAGAAATAGCGGCCGTTCACGATGGTTTCGCAGACCGGGCCGAGACGGGCGTCGCCATCCATCAGCCAGTCAAACACCTGCGTCTCCTCGTTTTCAAGGGTGATGTGGCCGGGGGTGGCCTGAGCCCGATCGAGGGCCTCCAGACGCAGCGCCCGGGCGCGCTCGCCCTCCTCGCTCAGCGCCGCGGCCAGAGTAGTCAGCCACGGCCACTGGGCTTCAGGCATGGCCGGACGCGCCTGTCCCGCCATCACCTGCGCGCGCTGCAGCTCGCCCTGAATGGACTGCTCCAGCAGCGTGACGGTAGGCTTCGCCTGAGGCTTCAGCGCCAGCCAGCTTTTCAGCTGGGTCAGCGCACGCGTCCAGTTGCCGCTGAGGGTTAAAAACTGCACGAACGCGGCGCGAAGGTCGGCATCCGCCGGACGGGCTTTGATTTCAGCCTCAAGGCGCGCCAGCGCATCGTTGAGCGACTCGCCCGCCAGGCGTTGATAGAGCGTATTCATAGCCATTCCTTAATTCGCCGCGCGCCATGCGCCGACGGCCGGATCGCGCAGCTGGGGACGCAGGGTGTCAATCAGAACGATATTCAGCGGCGTGCCGGGTGCGACCCAGGCGCTCCAGGTCTTTTTCACCGCCGCGATGCGCGCCTGCAGTTTTGCATCATCGCTGGCGATTTCACGGGAAATCTCCACCGCTACGGTGCCATTGCTTTTCCAGCTGTTCAGGGTGTTATCGTAAGGCAGGATCATCCAGCTCTGGTCGCTGTTTGGCGTGCTGAATACCATGCGTTCTTTGTTGACGGAGGTGATCAGCGCGTTTTCAGGGTCGGCGCTTTGATTCAGTCCGGTCACCGGGAAGCCATGGATGTAGGTCACCGCCATCTCTTTCTGTCCGCCGTTGCGGGACTGCGAAACAACGGTGTGTCCGCTCAGCCAGCTGCCGTTACCGCAGCGGGTGGTATCAGAATCCGGAATAAAGAGCGCCGGAGCGGACGCGCCACCTTCCCAGAAAGTGCGCAGGTGGCAGCCGTCCTGCAGGGTAAACTCCTGCCACGGCGTACGGTCAGCCGAGACAGTGCGCGATGCCACGTTCTGGTCTGGCGGCAGTAACGCGCCGCTGGCTGGGGTTGCGGTGACGGTCCCAGCAGGCGCGGCCTGCTCCTGTTTCACCACCAGCGCCCAGTCCTGCGCTTTGCCAGCCGTGCCCTGCGCCAGCGTGGTACCCGCCGGGTCGTTGAGCGTCCAGCTAAGCTTATTCACTTTGCTGCACTGGTGTTCCAGCAGTGCGCCAAGACGCGGCACAAAGTTCTCCAGCACGGAGACGTCTTTCTTGCCGTTCGCCACGATACGCAGCGCCACCTCAGGCTTACACCAGCTCTGCGGCGTGTTGTCTTTGATGTTGTCGATCCAGATATCCAGCTTCTGCGCAGGAGACTGCACGATGCGGAAATTCTCAGCCTGCGCGGTGGAGGTGACCGCCAGAAGTGCCAAACCCGATAGCCAAAGTTTCATATCGTTCCTTGTGTGTCTAATCAGTTCCGCAGGGAAGAAATTGTGCTGCGTCAGAGAGGGTGTGCAGCAAAGTGGTGTCCTGAGGGTTGCCCATCCATACCGCCAGGGCAGTATAGTTATCCTGAGCATTCCCCTCCTGTTCGCCATTCTTTTGAATGATTTGGTTCATTAAGGTCAGCCACTCCTGCGGCGTATTGACCATATGCAGCGACTGCTTCATTTGCTCTTCGCTGACGCCGTGCCAGAACCCGTCGGTGCACAGTAAAAAGGCATCGCCGTCTTCAACCTGCACCACGTCGCTGTAGCTCGCTTCCGGCCCGCCGTTTTCAATCCCCAGCGCCAGATAGAGCAGGTTGCTGTTCAGGTTGTCGGTCTGGTGCCCGGCATCTTTCATCTGCTGCACCAGGCTGTGGTCGGTGGTCACATGCCACAGCCATCCCCGGCGAAACAGGTACAGGCGGCTGTCTCCGGCATGCGCCCAGTAGGCCAGCCCGTAGTCACGGTCAATGAACAGGCTGACCAGCGTCGTGCCCATCCGGCGATAGTCCTGCACGGCCTGCTGTTCGCTGAGGATCGTGCGGTTCGCCGTCTGCACGTAGTCGCGGATATGCTGCGCGTTAAGATGTTTGTCGCCATCGAAGCGGGAGATAATGCTGTTGCGGGCCAGCTCTGCAGCCACCTCACCGCCCGGCAGGCCCGCGATGCCGTCGCAGACGACAAAGCAGGCTGAACGTTCCCCTATGGTTTCTCCCGTCTGATCCTGGTTGCTGGCGCGCGTCCCCTGGCGGGAGAGAGAAGCCGTTGCGATATTCATTTGTCTTCCGATCCGCTCTGTGAGTCTTTGTACTGATTTACCTCCATGTCGTACGCATGAAGGAAGGCCTCGCCGAACAGGGTGTGGAAGTCATCCTCAATCTCGCCAGCCGTCTCGCCATAGCTGCGTACAAAATAGTCCCACAGGGCGGCTTTGCGGCTGCCCGGCAGCGCCAGACGAGAGGTCATCCCGTTCTGCTTCGCCTGCTCTTCCAGCTGTTCCGGGTTAAAGGACTGCAGCATCGCGGCAATAATGGCGCGGATACCGGAGATCATGCCCAGCTGGTGCGCCTGCAGATCGATCAGCGCGTCGCGCACGGATTTTGTCGGCGGCATAAAGCCCGGCATCGGGGTGCCGAACATCTGGATCAGCACGGTTTTGCCGGTCGGTAACAGCTTGAACGGGTTGTTGGCATCGTCCAGCACCATGGTCATATCGGCTTTCACGCCGCGCTTGAGTATGGAGCGCGAAGAAAGCAGCGCCACGGTTCCCTGAGAGAACATGCCGAGGATCTGCCCCAGCTGACGCATGTTTTCACGGTCAAACTGCGGGACGGGCTGCATTTCGCTCAGCCCCATCCCTTCCAGCAGCGCCTCCAGCAGCTCGCCCTGCAATACTTCGCCCCTCTCACCGCTATTCGCCGTGGCGATTGGGGCGGCGGCGTTATTGACCGGGTCGATGCGCAGACGGCCCTTCGGGGTCTGAGCGCTGCTGCGCGCAACGGCCTGTGGCGTAGGCATGGTGAAGCCTGCGTAATCCGGTCGCGCGGGCTCTTCTTCAGCACGCGGTTCTTCCTGCGGCTCGGGGGCGAACAGCGGAGAATCGGCCAGCACGTCCTCTTTCTGCTCGGGTTCCGGCACTGGCGCAGGTTTTTCGTCAACAATGTCATCCGGATGGGTCAATGGCGCGCCGCCCATCAGCCCGAGCGGGTCGTCATTACGCGCGGCTGGCGCGCTGGCCTTACCGCCAAACAGGGCCAGCGGATCGAGCTCATCCGTCGCCTCCTCTTCTGGCTTAACGGGGCTATTCTCGCCCGGCGGCACCAGCGTTGACGGGGTGACGTCGTCAAAAATACTCTCTTTTTTGAACAACGCTTCGTCGCTGAACAGCGTGTCCGGGTCAACATTCTTACGCTCGAGCTTTGGATCGCTGTCGTTGAACATCGCCAGCGGATCTTCGGCGTTACGCTCCGGGGCCGCAGGCTGGGAGAACGGATCGTGCGATGCAGCAGGCTGCGGTTTTGTGCGGTTGCTGGAGATGCTGTCGGAGATGGAGAACTCCTGCATCAGGCTATCCCAGATCTCCGTTGGCACGGCGGTCGGCTCGGCCTTCCCGCGCGGTGCGGCACTCGCCGGTTTCGGCTGTGGAGAGGTCGCGGGTGCTGCTGTCGGACGCGACTGCTGATGCATGCTGGCCGCCATTCGGCTCACGGGCTGGGTATCGTGGATCAGTTCGGTGACTTCGATACGGTAGTCATCAATACCGAGAATGTCGCCATCCTGCAGTTCAACCTGACGCCCTCGCTCCAGCGGAATGTCATTTAATACCACGCGGGTGACGCTGCCACGGTTGGTCACGCGGCATTCGCCCTGGGCGTCAACGTGGACAATGGCCTGCAGACGAGAGATGGTGCGGTCATTATCCGGCAATACCAGATTGTTATCCGTACCGCGCCCAATGGTGCCGCCCGGGGCGTAAAAATCACAGCTGCTTTGCGGCGGCTGATGACCGGGTTTCGTAGAAATAATCGTGAATCGCATGGCGTATTCCTGCTGGTATGATTAGCGCTCAAACGCTGCCGCTCTCGGGACGAGAACGGCGGCGTTTGGGGCCGATTCCATCTGTTCTATTCTGGCGTTTTGAGCGGACGAATCGCGTCGCTATTGGCGATTAAGCTGCACTTCAAAACCTGATAATGACCCGGCTGAGTGCCGCCCACTTTCTCTTTCAGTAGAGAAGCAATCACCTTGTCAGCTTTTTCAAAGTTCTCAGCAGGGAGATTGCTTGCTTCGAGCCAGGCGGCGGCGCTGGCCTCTGCATCAGCTTTCAGGGCTTTGCTGTCCGCAATCTTACCGATACAGCGGTTTTGCACCCAGTTTTCAAAAATTTGTTGCTGCGAAAAAGCGCTGATATCAGGCAGCGTTTGGGCATAAACAGCAGAGGTATTTAATGCCAACACGAGCAGCAGTAAACGTTTCATTTCAGGCTCCAGAATGTTGCGTTGGTAGGAATAAATGAACCATTTCCTGGAGAACCAAGGAAATGACAGTCATCCGAGCAAATATTTCCATTCCAGAGTGTTACATGCCCGGTTGCATCGCTCCAGCCGTGACCGGTAAAGATGATAATACCTTGCTTGCCAGCAAATTGGGCAGGCGTTGGGGAAGAGACTGACATATCTGCATTGCCCAGTACCGTGGGTAGAAATGCAATCATATCTTTAACGCGGAACATATAGCGCTTTTTGTCGTCTCCGGTCACTGTCGCATATTTGCTATTAGAAGGAATCGGAATACCACAATAATTCAGGACGTAGCTCATACGTATTGGGCACGCATTTTTAAAAATACCGGCGTCGATATTATGCTGAACTTTTCCACCCAATAACTTGCCAACCTGTTCTACGTTTACGTTCACTTCTCTGAATCGGTTCCAGGCGGCGCCAAAAGCAGGACGCATTTGAGACATCTCATTTCTCCTTGATAAGAAGCTCAGGATAAAGTGAGCCCTTTCGGGCCCACTATTATTATGCTTCTTTGTTTTCTTTGATGTTCCAGCCAGCGCTGCTTTCAGCACCTTTACCACCAGACGTGGTCTGCTCCCAGTACTGCTGTTTCACTTTCGCAGCCTGGAATGCATAGGTCACACCAACGGTATCGCCGTTGTCTGCACCGGTGTACTGAACAGAAGTGACCAGCACATCTTCCAGCGTAATGCGGGAGTATTCCACCTGCTGGCCGCCAGCTTTACAGACGGACAGTTCAACTTTAGTCAGGTGTTTACCGCTAGCGCAGTGTTTCAGGACAGCTGTGGTGGATTTGTCGATCAGCGCGTTTACGTGCAGGTCGTTAAAGTTAACTTTACCGGCACCGCCGCCACCGCCAACGCTCATATTACCTGGCTGGGAAGCGCCCCAGGAGAAGGAGGTAATATCAGTCCAGCCGGTGTGGTTAGAATCTTTAGATTCGCCCGTAACACCCTCGACCTTCAGAAACATATCAATAGCCATAATATCTACTCTTCGTGGATGAACAATATTGCTTTCGAAAAAGCACTTATATGGCAAACAGGAAAGCATGGGGCTGAATAAAACCGTCCATATTTTACCTCTGCCTCACATCAAATGACCCGTGTCATTTGACAGTCTTACATTCCTTCGAAATAACGGAAGGAATGTGAAGTCATTATTACCGTGCGTTATTCTGGAACCTGTTAAGGACAGCATTAACAATTTAGCCGTCTTTCTTGCCGGGTGGCGCTGTGCTTACCCGGCCTACATTGGGCAACGATATAAATAGATTGCACATTTCATCGTAGGCCCGTGCAAGCGTAGCGCCGCCGGGCGAAACTCACTAAACGCACGTTGTCAGCAGTCTGACGCTTTTACGCGTCTTTCGTCTTCAGCGACGGCAGTTTAGAAACCAGACGCAGGGAAACGGTCAGACCTTCCAGCTGGTAGTGCGGACGCAGGAAGAACTTCGCGGCGTAGTAGCCCGGGTTGTCTTCAATTTCCTGCACCTGCACTTCCGCAGCCGCCAGCGGTTTGCGGGACTTGGTCTCCTGAGAGGAGTTCGCCGGGTCACCGTCCACGTAGTTCATTACCCAGTCGTTCAGCCAGCGCTCCATCTCTTCGCGCTCGCGGAAGGAGCCGATTTTGTCGCGCACGATGCACTTCAGGTAGTGGGCAAAGCGGCAGCAGGCGAACAGGTACGGCAGACGAGAGGCCAGACGCGCGTTAGCGGTCGCATCCGGGTCATGGTACTCCGCCGGTTTCTGCAGCGACTGCGCGCCGATGAAGGCGGCAAAGTCGGAGTTTTTGCGGTGAACCAGCGGCATAAAGCCGTTCTTCGCCAGCTCGGCTTCACGACGGTCGCTGATGGCGATCTCGGTCGGGCACTTCATGTCCACGCCGCCGTCATCGCTCGGGAAGGTGTGGCACGGCAGGTTTTCAACCGCACCGCCGGACTCCACGCCGCGGATCGAGGTGCACCAGCCGTACTCTTTGAAGGAGCGGTTGATGTTGGCGGCCATCGCGTACGCGGCGTTCGCCCAGGAGTAGCTGTTGTGGTTCGCGCCGTCGGTCTGCTCTTCGAAATCAAAGCTGTCGACCGGGTTGGTGCGAATGCCGTACGGCAGGCGCGACAGGAAGCGCGGCATCACCAGCCCCAGATAGCGGGCATCTTCGGATTCACGCAGTGAACGCCAGGCCGCGTATTCGGTGTTCTGGAAGATCTTGGTTAGGTCGCGCGGGTTAGCCAGCTCCTGCCAGGACTCCATCTGCATCACGCCCGGTGCGGTACCGGTGATAAACGGACAGTGCGCCGCAGAGCCGATGCGCGCCATTTCGCCCAGCAGCTCAACGTCCTGCGGGCTGTGGTCGAAGTAGTAGTCGCCCACGATGCAGCCAAACGGCTCGCCGCCGAACTGGCCGTACTCCTGCTCGTAGATTTTCTTGAAGATCGGGCTCTGGTCCCAGCCCACGCCCTTAAAGCGCTTCAGGGTGCGGCCCAGCTCCTGCTTGGAGATGCTCATAAAGCGGATCTTCAGCATCTCGTCAGTTTCAGTGTTGTTCACCAGGTAGCTCAGACCGCGCCAGGCGCTCTCCAGCTTCTGAAACTCGTCGTGGTGAATGATCTGGTTCACCTGCTGCGACAGCTGCTCGTCGATACCGGCAATCAGGTTCTGAATGGTACGGTAGGTATCATTGGAGAAGGTGACGGTATTTTCCAGCGCCTGCTGCGCCAGGGTTTTGACCGCGCTTTCAACGGCGGAGCGCGCCTGATCGGTTTTCGGGCGGAACTCTTTGTTCAGCAGCGCGCTGAATTCATCCTGGCTGAACGCCTGACCCGCCTGCTGCTCATGTTGTTGAGTCTGGTTGCTCATCGATTATTCCTCGCTACCTTTCGCGCTTTCGTCATTTTTCGGCAACTGGCTCAGGGATTTGAGCAGCGTCGGATCCTGCAGAATTTTAGCGATCAGCTCTTCCGCACCGTTTTTGCCGTCCATATAGGTCAGCAGGTTAGAGAGCTGGGTACGCGCTTCCAGCAGCTTGTTCAGCGGCTCAACCTTGCGGGCCACCGCATCCGGCAGGAAATCGTCCATGCTGTCGAAGGTCAAATCCACGTTGAGCTTGCCTTCGCCGGTCAGGGTGTTATCCACCTGGAACGCCACGCGCGGCTTCAGCGCCTTCATGCGTTCGTCAAAGTTGTCGATGTCGATTTCGAGGAATTTACGCTCGTCGACGGCCGGCAGATTTTCTACCGGTTTGCCGACCAGATCGGCCATGACGCCCATCACAAACGGCAGCTGAATCTTACGTTCTGCACCGTAGATCTCTACGTCGTACTCGATCTGCACGCGGGGGGCACGGTTACGTGCGATGAATTTCTGCCCACTGTTACTCATTGCCATGATGTTCTCCATCAAAGATGCGCGGTGAAGGTGAAACGGCAGGATCCATGCCTGTCGTCATAATGCCTGGACGCGTTATTCGCGGCGCCCAAAGATGTTTTCAAGTTGGTTAACGCCGTCTGGCGCCAGGTCGCGAATAATGTCCATAAAGTTAAGTTCTGACAGCCGCTGCACCCGTTCAATCATCAGCGGTGCGGGGTGGCTCGGTTCGTACTGCGCAAAATACTGCTTCGCTTTTTCCAGCATCAGCTGCGCGTCGGCGCGACTGGTGACCTGAACGCTTCGCCAGTCGGTGACCGGCTGAGCGGGCTGCGCTGTCGCCGACTGCTGCTCGGCCTGTGGTTCTGCCTGCGCCTCACGGTTCGGCAGCAGCTTGCTGATGTCGGTCACCTGACACGCGCTGGCGACCAGTCCGACGGTTTTCAGCAGCTGCTCCATCTCGGGCACGCCGCTTTCACCGAGATGCCCGGTGAGCAGCTCGCGAATCGCCAGCAGACGTTCGTTAATGACGATAACCGCTGCGGTTCCCGGCTGGTCGCCGCGGGCCAGTTCGTCAATCAGCCGTGGACGGCCGCCGGGATAGTCCGGACATTCCGTCTTGCTGCCGTCCAGTAGCGCCTGGGCATCCCGAAGGGAAATTTCATCGCCGTTTGAACGCAGAAGCGAGGCGTTTCGCACGGCGACGGTGAGGTCGGATTTATCGCTCAGCCCCGCCAGGGCGTTAATGCGATAGAACGGATCGGTTTCGCCATACTCTTCCAGCAGCGGATAAAGCGTCTCCCAGTAACGGGCGATCGCCTCCTGCACCAGCAACAATCCGTCCGCGTAGCCCGCAAGCCCGCGGCGGCGCGTCCAGGCATGGGTTAACGCCAGCAGTACGCGAAGATCTTTGGTGCGGGTCAGCAGGCTGGTGGCGAATTTTTCTACCGTGTTCCAGTCAGCGGGCTCTGCCGGGATAATAGTGTCGCCAAACTGCTGTTCCGCTTTCCCCTGACTGGCCTGATTCATGATCTGGAAGTCGGCGTCGTACTCCAGGTTTTCGCCGCAGGGCTTTTCGGGGCTTATTGGCGCGAGAAATTCTTCGATATTCATAAGATCCCTGCTTATTCAAACATGGGCGGATAGAGACCGTGACGCCCCGGACGGGCGCCTCCTGCCGGGTCGAACAGCAGGGTGAAAAGCTGCCCGGTAAAGTTACCGCTGTGCACGTGGGTGTAGAGCGGGTAGCCGTCGCAGCGGTTGGTCCACCAGTAGCTGGTCTGACGCAGCGGGTCAAAACACTCCGCCGCCTGAGGCCAGCCCAGCGTGCTCTGGCCATCCTCGTCATAGCCAATTACATCAAGGATGTCGGAACGCTTTTGCGCCTCGACGGGCTGCGGTGCCGGAATGGTCATCAGCATCTCATCCAGCTGCGAGGCGGAAAAACTGTTGCGCACCGCGTGCAGCCCCAGGCGCCCAATCTGCTGGTACCAGCTTTCGGCCTGGCTGAGCAGGCTGGTCGACCACTCTGACGGAGCGAAGCTCAGCTGAAGGCAAACCGGGTACTGTCGGCCAACGCTGTCGCGGCCGGGCAGCAGACAGCCCATCTGGATCATCTGGCTGCCAAGCATAGGCGGTACCACATAATTCCAGACTGGCGCTTTCTGGAACTGGCGCTCGCCGCTGCGCTGCTCTTCCTGCTGCCAGGCCAGCAGACCGACCTGGAACCAGTGTGACCACTGGCGCTGTAAAGTGTCAGGAAAGCGACGCTGCAAAAAATCTCCGGCGCTGGGTAATTTGCCATACCAGCTGTAGCGGTTCATCGCAGGGGTATTCGTCATACGGCTGTCCTTGCGGTTATGGGCATGAGAAACGGGGAAGCTGGAACGGGTTACGAATGCTGTTTGGCGCAAACTCCAGCGTGACCTGATGTCCGTCGACGCTGAAGGTGGCCTGACGGCTCAGGCTACCCGCGCCCGGGCTGGTGCTCGCTTTATCGAAGAAGCGGTTGAGCGCCCAGGCGCCGTTGGTGACCAGCGTCGCCGTGCTGCCGTTAGCCAGCCCCAGCTGCATGCGGACCTGGTTGGTGCCGCCCGGCCCCGGCCAGTTCATGATCTGCACGGCCTGCGGACCGTGGCTGTAGCGCAGCAGCTGGCCGTCAACGTCCAGCGTCAGGTTCAGAATGGTGTTATCCATTCGCACGGTGCGAACCGTCACCTTGAAGGACGGCGTCGTTGCGCCATTAGCAAAGAAGGCGTCGCGAATCGACTGGGCCTGCTGGAATGGTCTCAGCAGCCCTTCACTTCCCGGCAGCGTTTTACCGTCGATGCCCGGCATAAAGCGCCAGTTTGCCTGCGTGGTATCCACTTTATTGGTCAGATTGTCGCGGAAGAAAGCGTCCATCAGCCCGGTTCCCGGCGCAAACATGCGCGCGAGATCGTCAGGGGTGACCTCGGTGCTGGCGCTGCGCACCAGCGGGTAGCGACCGGCAATCGCCTGACGGCAGAAACCGCCCACCTCAACGTTAATCCGCTTCCGCACGTTTTCAAGGTCACGGCGCTGGGTATCGCTGCTGGCGCCCACCGCCATATTGCTGAACATGGTTTGCAGACCGCCCGGCAGGCGACCGGCGCTGGCCTGCAGACGGCTGATCGCCTCGCCGCCCGGTGCCGGCATACCGCTGTTGGCCGCGTCCTGGACGGCGGTCAGGTAGCGATAGAGCTCGTCCACCTGCTTGAGAAAATCATCAAACACGATGGTCTTCCCGCCCTTCTCCAGCGGCTGCGCCAGCTCAATCATCGGCGCATAGTGGTCGGTCACCAGCTGTTCCGGCGCCTGGGTGACCACGGCGGCCTGGGTCGGCGCAGCGTCATTGTTGCTGAACAGGGCTTCCAGCGTACGGGTGGCGCGGTTGCTCTGCGCCTGCGCTTTACCCGCATCTTCCGGCGCTGGCGCATTGCGTGACAGCGTCAGGACCTGGCTCAGGTTCTGCACCAGGCGGCGCAGCGGCGAGTTTGCGCCGGAGAGCAGGCGCGCGGTGTTAATGCGCTGGGAAAGATCGGCGCTGTTATTGAGCTGAATGTCGGCGAGAAAGCGATCCCAGTTAGCGATAAAATCGCGCATGTAGAGCTGGCGCACGGCGTTATCGATCTGCTGTTTATCCTCCTGCGCCGTGGCGGCCCCCAGCACCCAGGCGTCGTCCTCGTGCAGGGCGGTGGTTACGCTGTCAATCTGGCCGTTAAAGCTTTTCCAGTAGCCGTCCGGCGTATACAGACCCGGTACGCCTTCGCTCACCGGCTTGCCGCTTTTGCGTGAAAACACCAGCTCGCTCTGCGGTCCGCCCAGGTCGGAAAGGGAGACCGGCTTCAGGTTGTCATCATGTTCCAGCAGGCGTTTGAGTCGACCGTATACGCGCGTGGAGAGCGGCTGCTGGTTGATCATCGCTCTTTCGCGGGCAACCAGAGATTCATCCTGCGCGTACGGCGAGGCCTGAATTTTCGGTTCCAGCAGCTGCGTCAGGTGCCATTCCAGCTGCTGCAGCTGCGCCTTCGTGACGTTCTGCGGCAGATTTCGCTGCAGATTGAGCATCACCCACGAATGCAGGAATTTGCCGTCATAGTGCTTCGGCTGATACAGCATCTGATAGGCTTTCAGCGCTTCATAGCTGTATTCCACATCGCTGCCGTTGTCGTTGCGAAGCCAGGTAGTGATGTGCATGGCGACGGCAGGCAACAGCATCTGATCCAGCGCTTTCTGGTACAGAGACTGCGCGGCATCGCTGACGTCATCCCCGCGATAGAGCCCCATACGGCGGGATACTGGCGGATCGTTGACATCAAACGCGTCGCTTTTCGGCAGGTCAACCAGACCATTCAGCAGCGGCAGCAGATCGAACAGGTCACGCTGCGGCTGGTTCTGTAGCGCCTTGCTCTGCTGGTCCAGCAGCGGCACCTTCGCATCCACCTCTGCCAGATAGGTTTTGTTTTTGGCATAGCTGGTCAGCCACAGCCCGCCGAGGATCGCCAGCAGGGCCAGCAGCGCCGCGTAGCCGGACCAGATCACCGCCCGGTTGCGCAGCTCCCACCAGCGGTTTTCGCCCGCGATCCCGGCTTCCTGGAAGATGACGTTTTGCAGCAGGTTCTTAATGAAGAAACTCTGACCTTTAGCACCCGGGATAGGCGCTTCTTTGCTGACCGAATCCCAGTTATCCGCCTCCCCCCCTTCCGGCAGCGACAGCGCGCGGTTCAGTTCGCCCATCACGCGGTCGAACGGCATGCCTTCCTGAGTCCCGCTGGCGAAGTAGATCCCGCGCGGAGAGAACTCGGTTTCGAAGTTGGAGCGGGCAAAGACCGTGCTCAGGTAGTCCGCCAGCAGCGGACGCAGCGCGGCGAACTCCTGCGGGAAGAGATACGCTTCCGCGCGGGTTTTCGCGTCATGCTCTTTCAGCATGGTTTCCGGCAGCCCGGCATCGAGGCGCTGCTGGAGCAGAGAAAACTCCTGCTGGAAGTTGCCCATCAGGTCGTAATCGGCGTGTTTGGTTTGCTCCCACGGCAGGGTAAAGCCCCAGATCTGGTCGCGCTGCGCTTTATCGTAGTCGGCAAACCAGGCGCGGAAGCCTTTAAGCAGGTCGGCCTTGGTCACCATCACGTACACCGGGAAGCGGATACCCAGCTGTTCATGCAGCTCGGAAAGACGCTGACGCAGGTTTACCGCCTGCTGGCGGGACGCCTCGGCGGACTGGGTGAGCAGGTCAGAAATGCTGATGGTGATGATGACGCCGTTGATCGGCTGGCGGCGGCGATACTTACGCAGTAACCCCATGAACTCCAGCCATTCGCCGGCGTCCTGCACCTGCTCGCTCTCCTGGGTGGTATAGCGGCCCGCCGTGTCCAGCAGCACCGCCTCATTGGTGAACCACCAGTCGCAGTTACGCGTGCCGCCAATGCCCCGCAGCGCGGTTTTACCGAAACGGTCGGCCAGCGGGAACTGCAGCCCGGAGTTGACCAGCGCCGTGGTTTTACCGGAGCCCGGCGCGCCGATAATGACGTACCACGGCAGCTGATAGAGATATTGCGTGCTGAAGCGCTGCGTCCACTGGGCGCTCTGGCCCGCTTTGCTGAAGTGCGCTTTTTTAAGCATCTGCGCGGCTTCATCAAAACGGCTGGCGAGGATCTGCTCCTCGCTGTTCAGCCGCTTCTGCGGATCCGCGGCTTCCGGGCTGGCGGTATTCTCCTTGAGCTTGTCCATCAGCTTGCGGTTCAGCCAGGCATTGTACAGGCGCGGCAGAATGTGGCCCTGTGCCCAGAGCAGATAGACCACGGCAATGCTGATAATACGGTTCTGTTCAGACTCAAGCGGTCGGGTGTCCACGATGGACAACAGGGGACCAATCATCCAGATCACCGCCGCAAGCGCCGTTACGCCGAGGAAGCTCCACAGAATGCGGTTGGTCAAGATGGAAAGAAGTGTAGTCAGCATCCTTAGTTTCCTTGCGGCAATCCGTTCAGCTCAGCCTGAGTGTTTTCAGGCGACACCAGCAGAGTAATTTCCACACGGCGGTTACGGGCGCGATTTTCAGGCGTCGTGTTCGACGCCACCGGGTTAATCTCGCCCCGCCCTTCCGCCTTCACGCGGCCAGGCTGAGAGAGGCTTCCCTGCAGCATTTTCTGTACCGAGCGGGCGCGTTCCAGAGAGAGTTCATAGTTAGAGGCAAAGCGCGCGCTGCGGATCGGCACGTTGTCGCTGTAGCCCACCACCAGAATTTTGCCGCTGACGTTATTCATCGCCTGCGCAATGCGGTTGATGACCGGTTCATAGCGGTCACGCACGACGGTAGAGGCAGAGGCAAACAGCCCGTCGCCCTTCAGGATAACGACGCTGCGGTCCGCTTCGTCTTTCACCGCGACCAGGCCAGCCTCGATTTCAGGCTTCAGGAAGCCGCGCAGGTTCAGCACCGCCGGTAGCTGACGGGCCGGTTGCTGAATAGTGGTTTCCGGCAGCTGGGACTGATAAATCTTCGCCAGCACCGGGCTGGTGTTATCGCCAAGCCGCCAGTTAAGCACGATATAAAACAGGCAGGCGATAAACCCGGCCAGCGCCACGCAGGCCCACAGGGGAACCATCGGCCGCCAGAGCTTGCGCAGCACCGGACGATCTTCCGGATGGGGAGAAAGCGGCGGCGGATAGCTGCCGCGCACGCCGCGGATCATCTGCCACAGCCGCTGCTTGATGGTTTCAAGCTGGGTGCGGCCATTGTCCAGCACCCGATAGCGTCCTTCGAAGCCCAGCAGCAGGCAGTAGTTGATCATCTCCAGCAGCAGAATATGCTCGCGCGGGTTCTGCGACAGGCGCGCCAGCAGCTGGAAGAACTTCTCGCCGCCCCAGGTTTCGTTGTGGAACGTCACCAGCAGACCGTTGCTTGACCAGACGCCGCTGCTGCCCCAGGGGGTGAGCGCGGCGGCCTCATCGAGCGCCGTACACAGGCAGTAACGTGCCCCGACGATCACTTCGTAGGGCAGCCCCGCCTGCTGGCAGCGGACTTCGAAACGGCGAATCTCATCGATCAGGCGCTGGCGTAACGCCACCTGATCGTCATGGGAGACCGAATGACGGATCTGCGGAATCGCGTTGAGCAGCGGATTGGCGGCCGCTACCAGCTGATTGTTGCTACTGGCTCCGGTAAACCCGGCATCACTGCCGGTGTCCTGTCGTTCCTGCATATTAAGCGCTCGCTTTATTATTCTGTCGGGCTACGGATGGCCCAAAACTCCATATCCAGCCCCGGGAATTCCCCTGCAAGATGCAGGGCGAATGCGCCGGACTTATCCATCTCGTGCCACAGCTCGCTGCCCTTCTCCAGCTCAAAGTAGCTGTAGCCGGCATGCCACGGGATCTGCGGCGGCGCGACCGGCATGGCGCGCAGCATAATGCCCGGCAGCTGAAGCTGAACCAGATCGCGGATTTTCGAGACCGGCGCGACCTTCATCTGCGCCGGGAAATGGGTTTGCAGGTGTTCCCCTGGCACGTTGGCTTTAACCGCCAGCACGAAGCCGAACTCACGCACCATGCTGGTTTCAGGCACCGTGGCGATGTTCAGGCCGTGAGAGCGCTCGTTGAGCGGCAGCTGAATCGCGTGGTCTTCCATCACCAGCGACAGCCCCTGACGCAGCATCAGCATCAGTTTGCTGAAGCAGTTTGCCAGATCGTCATGATCGTAAATCGGCAGCACGCTTTCGGCGGTACGCTGGGACGTCCAGGTGGCGAGCTCGGTCGCAAACGGCAGCCAGCTGCGCCAGAGCGTTTCCGGATGCAGCAGCGGGAGGGTTTTTAAATGAGAAACCTCGCCCAGATGACGGTTAACCAGCGACAGCAGCGTGAACTCAATCAGTTCGGAGGTATTAAAGCGGCCGGGCTGGCGTAAACGACCGCCAATCTGCTGGCTGCGCTGCACCAGCAGACCGTGCAGATCGTTGATCATGCTGTAGATCTGCGGGCTGTTGTTGGCGTTGAGCATCGGCGGGATGTAGCTGTTGTCGAGCCGCACGTGATTGTCGTTACGTTTCTCCGTCACAAACGCCACGCCGATGGCGGTCCATTCTGCCGTGAGGTCTTTTTCCAGCATCAGGGTCAGACGCAGACGACCAAACTGGACGGTGGCATCCCCCACCGACATGGCGTTGTCGTCTTCCACCTCTTGCTCGAAAGCGATGAAGCGCGCCAGCGAGGCCGGCTCTTCGCTGAAAATCACCTCTTCTCTCTCGCCACGACGGACCGGCAGCGCGAGCACCACCTTTTCGTTGGTGAGATTGTCAGGAATTTTCAGCGGCGCAGGGCCGTTGCGCCCGTTACGCACCTGGAAAAAGGTGCCGTCCGGCAGCAGGCCGCTGCAGTAGCTCAGGGCAATGCATCCCTGACGAAGCATCGCTTCATCCAGTTCAACGTCAAGAAAGCCCCAGAGATATGACCGCTGTAGCGCACCCCATTCACGAACATGGTTGAGCAGATAACTTTCAGTCCGCTGAAAATGGTGTGGACGCAGGAACATGCCTTCGGTCCAGACGACCTTTTCTGCTTTCGTCATGATGATGTGTTTCCTGTTTTGAAGCGCGTTACTGGCTGATGACCCGAATGCCGTTCACGTCGAGAAAAACGTTGGCCTGAAGTTCATCAGCGGACCATTTCCAGAACTGGTAGATATGATTTTCGCCAGGCACGGGCAGAGGGAGTGAAACGCGCCATTTTTTGCCATCCAGCACCTGATACTCCGCCATCACGCCGATGTAGCGGGCCTCCGGAGAGCTTTGCCCGCTGAGGGTTTTGGACAGCTGTCCCGGCATCAGGAAAAACACGTCGCTGTTCAGCAGATTCGCGCCAAGCGTGGCTGACGCGTTGTTCTGCAGGGAGTAGAAGTCGCTGGACATGAAATCCGCATCGGATTTCAGCAGCAGCACCCGGACCTTAAGCGGCGCAGATTCATTGATTTGTGGATGAGCCTGAAACTGCAGATTGTAGCGGGAGGGGTCGCTGTGTGAAGACGACGTACAACCACTGACCAGGGCGAAAATCACCGCGTAAAAGAATAACCACAGCTTATGAAAATTTTTATTATTCATAAAAATGCGCTCATGAAAGCCGTTTAGTTCAGGATCCAAGTACCGTTAGCGCTGTCTTTGCAGGCTTTGCTGTTGCCATCGACATCGACACAGGTCGCTTTTTTACGCGCCTTCGGACGAATGGCCTGTTTACGCACGGCGGCGTCGTACTGGTCGGCCTTGATCACGGCGCGCATCGGGACGTAACCAATCAGCTGATCGTTACCTTCATCGGCAAGCGCCATCCAGTAGTGTTCAACCTGCCCCAGCACCACGTACGTTTTTCCGGTCTCGAGATTGCGGATAACTTTGCCGCCGAAGTCAGGACGGCTCATCAGGGAGGCTGGATACATGGCACGATACGGCTCGTTAACCGACGTGAATTCCGCCGGCGGCGTAACGGCGTGACGGTGGGTTAAGGTTACGCCGTTGACCTGGCTGGTCTCGATCGTATCGTCGTTGATCACAGGTTTCTGCGGCGCTTTACAGCCCGCCACCGCCATTACAAACAGAAGTGAAAACAGTACGCGCATTTTCATATGCTTTTCCGTAGCGATATTTCGATGATGAAGATAAGGGAGTGAAGTTTGACTTAAGTGCTATTGTTAAAATAGCCAGGATATTTTCGGGGCGTTACTATTTTAAGGGCATAGCTACCGCACGAGCCCTTCAGAATAAGGCCCAGCGTCTTCCTGACATATTTTGACAAACGGTAAACAAGTTTACATGAGCTTCGCATCAATTCAATATTTACCGTTACGTAACTGTTGGTAAATGAAGCAGCCGGTAGATTATAGGATTAATCCTAATAAAAAATCCTACATAGCCTAAATGGCGTTATTTTTTCATCGAAAAACTACATAACACGATGTTTTACAAAATAAAAACACAAAATAGAACCACTTTCGCTAACGCAATACTGCTATTATCGCCACTACCATAATTAGTAGAATTGGCGTATTGGTGATGTCAGCAGAATATATTGACGATGAATTATTTGTTGCACTAACAGGGTATCTTTAATATTGAATGCACTTTACGCCATGAATGTCCCTATTTCACTTATGCAGCGCGACGTTAATTTCACGGCACAAAATAACTTTATATTTCACGATGTGATAATTACCCTGTCAGGCATAAAATATAACCACCAATCATTAAGCCTGAGTTAACCTTCCCGTCATTGTCACAACCAAAAAATGCACGCAATTCCCTGCCAGCCGCGAGCATTGTCTATTTCTACCGCTCGCAGGCTTCATTCGAAGTTTTATCGGTGCTACATCCTTCCTTACTCACCGCCATCTATCTCGCCTACCGGGCGATAGATAAGATTTATTATTAAAATGCTAAAAATTCGTTATAATTTCTTTAAATATTTACACGTCAGTTCCCATAAATCCCTGTAATAAAAGAATTTAAGATAAAGCATCTTTCCGCACCGCATGCGCATCGCCATCCGGTTGTCATTGCTTTCGCTTATTGTCTATGGGTTCAGACGTGCGTGACCGAACAAATCAGGAGTGGGTATGAATAAGAAAAGACGCTCAGTGCCAGGTATCCGACACTATGACGGTCCTGCCGGAGGCTGGGGGGCATTAAAAGCGACGGCCATCGCGGTACGTACCCAAATGGATACCCTTGATGCCCCCGCCACGCTGCTGCGCACCAACCAGCCTGACGGTTTTGACTGCCCAGGCTGCGCGTGGCCCGATAAAGAACACAAATCGACGTTTCAGTTCTGCGAGAACGGCGCCAAAGCGGTGACCTGGGAAGCGACCAGCAAACGCGTCACCCCCGCGTTTCTGGCCGAAAACAGCGTCTCCTCGCTGCTGGCAAAATCGGACTTTGAACTGGAAGGCTATGGTCGACTGACGCATCCCCTGCGCTATGACCGGGCAAGCGATACCTTCCGACCCGTCGACTGGGACGAGGCGTTTGAACGCATCGGCGAAGTATTGCGCGGGCTCGAACCGGACCAGGTCGAGTTTTATACCTCCGGGCGAGCTTCCAACGAAGCGGCGTATCTGTTCCAGCTGTTCGCTCGCGAATACGGCACCAATAACTTCCCCGACTGCTCGAATATGTGTCACGAGGCCACCAGCGTCGGTTTGCCGCGCTCGATTGGCATCGGGAAAGGCACCGTCTCGCTGGACGACTTCGATAAGACCGAGCTGGTGATCTCCATCGGCCACAACCCCGGCACCAACCATCCGCGAATGATGGGTACTCTCCACGAGCTGGCACGTCGCAACGTGCCGATTATCGTCTTTAACCCGCTGCGCGAACGTGCCCTGGAACGTTTCGCCGACCCGCAAAGCGTGATTGAAATGGCGACCTACGGCTCCACGGATATCGCCTCGACCTATTTCCAGGTGAAGGCCGGGGGCGATGCCGCCGCGCTGAAAGGCATTGCCAAGCACCTTCTCGAAATGGAGGCCGAACGCGGTGACGTGCTGGATCGCGCATTTATTGCCGAACACACCCAGGGCATTGAGGACTTCGCCGCCGATATCGCGCAAACCCGCTGGGACGAGATCGAGCGCGAGTCTGGCCTGAATCGGGCGGCGCTCGGGAAGGTCGCCGACGCCTATGCGAAATCAAATGCCACCATCATTACCTACGGGATGGGCATTACCCAGCACAATAAAGGTACGGCGAACGTCCGCCTGATCGCTGACCTGCTGCTGCTGCGCGGGAATATCGGCAAGCCCGGCGCGGGTATCTGCCCCCTGCGCGGCCATTCAAACGTTCAGGGGAACCGAACCGTCGGGATCAGCGAGAAGCCTACCCCGGCCTTCCTGAACCGTCTGAAGGACGTTTTCGGCTTTGAGCCGCCGTCTCACCACGGACACGATGCGGTGCAGGCCACGCAGGCAATGATCGACGGACGTGCGAAAGCGCTCATCTGTCTCGGCGGTAATTTTGCCGTCGCGATGCCCGATCACGAGCGGGGCTTTCCGGCGATGGGTAACCTGGATTTGAGCGTGCACGTCGGCACCAAGCTCAACCGCACCCATCTGCTGGTGGGCAAAGAGACCTTTATCTTTCCGTGTCTCGGCCGCACCGAGCTGGATATCCAGGCCACCGGTCGTCAGTCCATTACCGTCGAAGACTCCATGTCGATGGTGCATGCCTCATCCGGCAAGCTGAAACCCGCCTCGCCGCTGCTTCGGTCAGAACCCGCTATCGTCGCGGGCATGGCGAAAGCCACCCTGCTGGACACCCGCGTGGGCTGGCTAACGCTGGTTGAGGATTACGACCGGATCCGCGATCTGATTGAGCAGACCATTCCAGGCTTTGAGAACTACAACGCGCGGATCCGCGTTCCCGGCGGCTTCCGTATGCCGCTGCCGCCAACGCAGCGTATCTGGCCAACGGCGACGGGAAAAGCGATGTTCTCGGTGTTCGACGGCGTTCACGAGAACGCCAGCGGTGAAGGCGAGCACGTTCTGCGCCTGATCACGCTGCGCAGCCATGACCAGTACAACACCACCATTTACGCCCTGGACGACCGCTACCGCGGCGTGTTTGGCCGCCGCGACGTGCTGTTTATGAACGAAGACGATATGGCGCAGTCAGGACTGGAACACGGCGACCGCGTGGATATCGAAACCGCCCTCCCCGGCAGCGTTCAGCGTCTGAAAGACATTACCGTGGTGGCGTACAGCATCGCGCCGGGCACCGTCGGCGCCTATTACCCGGAGGCCAACGTGCTGGTGCCGCTTGATTATCTGGATAAGGACAGCGGTACGCCGTCGTATAAATCCGTTCCGGTTCGCATCACCCTGCGCTCAAAAGAGATCCGCATGCTGTAAGGCTGCTCGCGCAGAGAATATGATGGATATTAAACAGTTAAAATATTTAATCGCACTCGACGAGACCCGGCACTTTGGTAAAGCGGCCTCGCAGTGCAACGTCACCCAGCCGACCCTTTCCATGCGCATCCGCAGCCTGGAAGAGGAGCTGGGGCTGGTGCTGATTGCGCGCGGGCAGCGCTTTGAAGGGTTTACCCCGGAGGGTGAACGCATCCTCGCGTGGGCCCGCACCCTGCTGGCCGCGCACGACGGGTTACAGGCGGAAGCCGCGCTGTGCAAAGGCCTGGTGGTGGGCGAATTACGTCTGGGGATGGTGCCGCTGGCGAGCGTGGATCCGATGATTTTTATTCGTCATCTGACGCAAAAATACCCGGAGCTGACCTATAGCCTCTATTCCATGTCCTCAGCGCAGATTGCCGACGGCGTCAGCCGCAACCAGCTAGAGCTGGGAATTT
This sequence comes from Enterobacter sp. 120016, assembly GCF_018383635.1. Taxonomy (NCBI): domain Bacteria; kingdom Pseudomonadati; phylum Pseudomonadota; class Gammaproteobacteria; order Enterobacterales; family Enterobacteriaceae; genus Enterobacter; species Enterobacter sp. 120016. The sequence goes on from NZ_JAHAWC010000001.1 coordinate 557,873, forward strand.
GCTACCTCAACAGCATCGACACCAGCCTGTTTGACGTTATCCAGCTGCCAAAAACGAAGATGGGCCTGCTGCACGACGTCCGCCATTTCCAGCTCGGCCAGGCAACGCTGACCTGGCACGATCTGACGGATTTTCCGCTGGGGTTCCTGACCAAAGGGATGCACTACCGGGCGCATATGGAGGCCAGCTTTAAATCTGTCGGCATCGAACCGACGTCCGTTTTCGAGAGCGACTCCACGTTCCAGATCATTCAGGCGGTTCAGAGCGGCGTGTGCTGCGCCGTCATGCCGCTGAACAACGGGCTGGAAGCACTGAACGGCAATTTCAGGATTGTCCCCATCGCCGATGCGAACATTGAGGCTCCCGTCGGCCTGATTATGCGCAGGCAGAAGCCCATCTCCTCGCTGGCGCTGCGCTGCTTTACCGACGCGCAGGAGATTTATCACGCGGTCAATGAGGCGTAGGCTTCGCGCGTCACCTCGCTAAAACCGCCGATCAGCACCGCGTCGCAAATCTCCAGATGTTCCGGTGAACTGACCAGCGCGTGGAGCGCATCGCGAATGGCGTTAAGCGTTTCAGGTGAGGTGTTATGCGAGGTGATCAGCGGCAGTCCCGGCGTCAGCGGGGTACGGTCAATGATCGCCAGCCCCGCAAGCCGTTCCGGCTCATGGCGCTGCAGCAGTGCCCAGGTTACGCAGTCGATGGCCGCGATATCCCCTGCCCCGCGTTTCACATCAATCAGCGACTGGCGATGGCTGCCGCTAAAGGACGTTTGCGCGAAAAACGGACCGTCAGCGGTCAGGGGAGCCACTTTTTTTCGCAGCGCATTGTAGCCGGACTGCGAGTCCGGGGAATTACAGACCGCACGACGTCCGCGAAAATCCGCCAGCGTCAGGTGCCTATCCTCCTCGCGCACCGCCAGAAAGCTGCGGTACTGGATCCCTTCGCAGCCCGGTGCCGCGTAGTGAAAACAGCCGACCACCTGCACGTCCGGGAGCTGCGTGACCAGCGGATAACCGCAGGTCTGGCTGAGGATAAGCGCAGGCTGTTGCCAGTGGGTCAGCAGATCGGACTCCGGCCAGCCGGGGTCACGATCGACGGACACACCGCGCGCGGCCAGCAGCCCCTTTACCGCCAGCCAGAGCGCGCGGGTGTCGGCGCGATCCACGGCATACATGGGAAACGCCAGCAGGTTACTCATACCCTTCCCCCTGTTGTTTTCCGGGGTGAACGGTGACGTCGACGGGTCTGACCCAGAACTGGCGCAGCCATTCACCATAGCCCCTGACGAGAAAACCGTGGTTTCGCTGCTGGTACGCCTCCCGGTTTTGCTGGTAGATCGCCTTCAGCCCGTACCAGGGAACGCCCGGCAGATCGTGATGGACTGAATGGTAGTTGAGATTCAAAAACAGTACACGCCAGAATAACCCGGCCTCGTTAATAACGGAGCGCGCCAGGGGATCGTCCGCCGCGCGATGTTCGAAAAACGATCGGATCTTGGTCAGCGCCAGCGCCGGATAGCTGACCGCCAGCACGAACCAGACGGATGAAAAACCGGTATGCGTCATCCAGGCGAAGAGCGCCACCAGCAGCAAAACGTGAACCAGCCACATCGTCATTGCCCGCAGCTGAAGGTGACGAAACGCCGCCGCGGCGCTGCCCAGCGTCTGAAGGATATCCAGCAGCGGCGCCAGCATCAGCCGCCCGGCGAAGGTGTTCCGGGCGCGGATCGCGCGTTTCTGCCACGGCGAAAAGCGCGCCCAGCTCTCGTCGGTAAAATAGTACGACTCCGGGTCATCCACCGGATGGGTCAGGCTATGGTGGCGATGATGGGCAAGATGGGAGTCCCGGTACAGGCCATACGGATACCAGACCGCCAGCGGGAGCGTGCCAAACAGCTGGTTGAGCCAGGCAAAACGCGTGGGGTGTCCGTGGATCAGCTCATGCTGCAGGGACATGAACCAGGCGGTAAACCCGATCAGCAGCAGCGTGGCGGGCAGCAGGCCGAGCGTTTGCCAGAAGGTCAGCGTGGCAAACCAGCCCGCATAAATAGAGACGATCAACAGCCACGTGGGCAGTTCGCTTCGCCATAAAAAACCCGATGCAAGATGGCGGATTTGTTCGCGTTGTTGCGGATGTAAATAGAGGGAGCTTCGTTGACTCATTCCTTCAGACGCCGTTTCGCCAGAGATAATTCTCTGACGATCGGGGATAACGCCTGAAATAACAAAGAACTTAAATCGCTTTGCTTTGCCAGAAACGTGGGGCGTACGCGTCGCTTGACTTATTCTGTGATAAAGGTACTTTTCAGGACATGAAGAAGATCCTGATTATCGTTCCCGACGGCGGCATGCTGTTTGAAGCCGCCGGTATCGCCGACATTCTGATGCAGGCCAACCGGCTGCATCCGGAAGGGCTTTCGCACCCCCGCTACCGGATTATTATCGCCACCACGCAGCCTCACCAGGTGATCCACGGCCAGTCCGGCCTGAATCTGCTGGCGGACTATCGTCTGCCGGAGCTGGATCCGCGTGAACCGCTGGATACCATCATCATTACCGGACGCGGCATGAACGAGCTGGAGAGCACGGCGGTGGTGGACTGGCTGCACCTCGCTGCGCCGCATGCTCGGCGGGTAGCCTCTATCTGCGGCGGCGCGATGCTGCTGGCCCAGACCGGCTTGCTGGACGGTCGGCGCGCGACCACCCACTGGCGGCTGCTGGAGACGATGCAAACGCAGTATCCGGCTATCCACGTCGAAGGCGGTCCGCTGTATATTCAGGATGGCCCCATCTGGACCTCCGGCGGCGTGAGCTCCGGGTTCGATCTGACCCTGGCGCTGGTGGAAGACGACTACGGATTTACCCTCGCCCGCGACGTGGCGCAGGATATGGTGATGTATCTGCGCCGTCCCGGCGGCCAGCTGCAGTTCAGCCGTTACAGCCTGCAGCAGCCCGGCGCATCGGGCCCGATAAGCGAACTGCAAGCCTGGATCCTGCAGAACCTCACCGCCGACCTGTGCGTGGAAAATCTGGCCGAGAAAGCGGCGATGAGCCCGCGTAACTTCACCCGCGTGTTTACCCGCGACGCGGGCGTCTCTCCGGCCCGCTACGTGACCGAGGCGCGTCTGGCCGCGGCCCGTCAGCTGCTTGAGCAGACACAGGATCCCCTTGAGCGCGTTGCCGAGCAAAGCGGGTTTGGCACCAGCATTAATTTGCGCCGCATCTTTGAGAAACAGCTTCACCTCACGCCCGGCGAGTACCGCCAGCGATTCCACTGCCGCAAAATGGCGTAATCTGATCCTTTTTTGTCGTTTACGCCAACCGGCCCGACGCCTACAGTGACTCCAGACAACAGAGATAAGGAGTGCACCATGGTTAAGGTCGGTATTAACGGTTTCGGCCGTATCGGACGTAATTTCCTGCGCGCGGCGCTGGGTAACCCGGATCTGCAGATTGTGGCCATTAACGATCTGACGGACAGTAAAACCCTCGCCCACCTGCTAAAACATGATTCCCTTCTGGGCAAGCTGCCCGCGCCCGTTGAAGCGGCAGAAGGCGCGCTGCAGGTAGACGGGCAGCGGATCGCCGTATTTAGCGAACGCGATCCGGCGAATATCCCATGGCGTGATGTCAGCGCTGACGTGGTGATTGAGGCCACCGGCTTCTTTACCGAGCGGGAAAAAGCGGCGGTGCATATTACCCACGGCGGCGCTAAGCGCGTCATCATTTCCGCTCCCGGGAAGAACGACGACCTGACGATTGTGATGGGGGTTAATCATGAGCAGTACGATCCCGCCCGACACGCTGTGGTGAGTAACGGGAGCTGCACCACGAACGGTCTGGCACCGGCCGCTCAGGTGCTGCATCAGCAGTTCGGGATTGAGCATGGCCTGATGAATACCACCCATGCCTACACCAACAGCCAGGCGCTGCACGACCAGCCGGAGAAAGATCTGCGCGGCGCGCGCGCGGCGGCGCTGTCGATTGTGCCTTACTCCAGCGGCGCGGCGAAAGCGCTGGGGAAAGTCATCCCCTCCCTTGACGGCAAACTGACCGGGTACTCCCTGCGCGTGCCGGTACCGGTGGTGTCGATTGTGGATTTGACGGTAACGCTGAGCCGGAACGTGACCGCCGAGGAGGTAAATGACGCGTTCCGCAATGCTGCCACCAGCGGGCCCCTGAAAGGCATTCTGGGCTATAGCGATGAGCCGCTGGTCTCCAGCGATTACCAGGGCGACCCACGTTCTTCAATTATCGACGGGCTTTCCACGCTGGTGATTGGCGGGAATATGGTGAAGATCCTGGCGTGGTACGACAACGAGTGGGGCTTCTCTAACCGCCTGGTGGATTTGGCGGTGCTGATGGATAAGAAAGGGCTGTAAGCCTGAAGCCGGGTGGCGCATGCGTTCACCCGGCAAATAATTCACTCTGCTTTTACTTTCACACCCATAAACACAATCACCATCGCCATCACCAGCAGGAAACCGCTTCCCGCGAATACGCCGCTGGCGCCGTTGAGGTCAAATACCGCCCCGCCCCCGGCCGCACCGGCACTGATTGCCAGCTGAATTGAGGCCACCAGCAGCCCTCCTGCACTTTCGGCTTCATCCGGAACGGTGGTAGCAAGCCAGGTTGACCAGCCCACCGGAACCAGACCAAATGCAAAGCCCCACAGCGCAACCAGGAACCCGTCCAGCATAGCCAGATGACCAAACGCCACCATCGTGAGCGCGAGAACGCCCATCGCGAACGGCACCAGCGCCAGCGTCAGGCGCAGATTGCGTGCCAGCAGATGCCCGGCAACGGAGGTGCCGACAAAGTTGGCCAGCCCAAAGCCGAGCAGGATCAGCGAAATGGTCTCAACGCTCGCCTGACCCACCGTTTCCAGGAACGGACGCAGGTAGGTAAAGAAGGCAAAATGGCCGCTGAAGATCAGGATGGTCGCCAGCATGCCGCCGATCATCCCCGGACGACGCAGCACGCGGAACAGCGTACTCAGGCTGCCGCTGCTCTCCGGCTTCATGGACGGCAGTACCCAGAGCTGCCACAGCAGCGCCAGCATGCTCGGCAGGATGCAGAGCACAAAGACGTTGCGCCAGCCGATCAGGCTGCCCAGATAGCTGCCGAGCGGCGCCGCGACCACCGTGGCAATCGATACGCTGGAGAAGATCACCGCCAGCGCCTTCGGCACTTTATCCGCCGGAACCAGACGCATCGTCGTCGCCGTCGACATCGCCCAGAATCCCCCGATGGCTACGCCCAGCAGCAGACGTCCCATCAGCAATACGTGCAGAGTCGGCGCAAAGGCCACCAGCAGGCTGGAGATAATTTGCAGGACCGAGAAAAACATCAGCACCCAGCGGCGATCGATACTTTTGGTGGCTGGCGTAATCAGCAGTCCGGTCACCAGCGCCACCAGCGCGGTGGCGGTGACGGCCTGTCCGGCCATTCCCTCACTCACGCCCAGGCTCGCGGCCATCGGCGTTAACAGACTGGCGGGCAGAAATTCTGCCGTAATCAAACCAAACACCCCCAGCCCCAGTGAATAGACGGCCCGCCAGGCGGGTTTTGCAGGCGCTACCGCCTCGCTCGCCGCGACACATGAATTCATCTGTTTTTCTCCCGTTATAAAAATGTGACAACTGTCGCAAAAGCATAGAAGGTTCACCCTGGACGATCTATGACATATAATCTCCACTTATTGATTATTCGTCCGGAGTTGCGCCATGACCTTACAGTCACCCGATTTGATCAGCGAACTTTTACGCGGCATGCGCCTGTCAGGGGTGAAATACCGGCGGATTGAAGCCAGCTCGCCGTTTGGCGTCGCGTTCCACCACGCCCCCGGCAAAGCGCAGTTTCATTTCGTGAGCCACGGCAGCGCCCTGCTGCGAATGGAGAGCGGTGCGGCCTTTCAGCTGAGCAGCGGCGATGCCCTGTTTATTCCTGGCGGCAATTCCCATGCCCTGCTCTCCGACGAGCGGGCCACCATTACCCCGGTCAGCGACTTTCCCAGCGAGCCCATCTGCAGCTCGGTCTGTGCCATCACCTGCGAGCCCTGCCCGGAAAGCGAGAACACCATCATCTTTAGCGGGTGCATGGATTTTGAGCTGGGCGGGATGCAGCCGCTGATTAAGGCGATGCCGGAAGTGATGATGGTCAGCCGGCTGATGTCCACCTGGCCCGAGATCCACCCGCTGCTGGCGGCGATGGAGCGGGAATCCGTGGCGCGTCAGGCCGGGTACGCCGGGATCCTCGCGCGCCTGGCCGACGTGGTGGCGGCGTTAATCGTGCGCGGCTGGGTTGAAGGCGGCTGTGGTAAAGCCACCGGCTGGGTGCAGGTTCTGCGCGACCCGCGCCTGAGCCGGGCCATTTACGCTATGCACCAGCAGCCCGGCCTGAACTGGAGCGTGGCGGATCTGGCAAAAGAAGCGGGCACCTCCCGTTCCGTGTTCGCCGAACGGTTTCTGGCCGCGACGGGAACCACCCCGGCAAAATATCTCAGCGAGCTGAGGATGCGGCTGGCCATCCAGTACATTCGCCACGAAAATCAGCCGATTGAAACCGTCGCGCTGCGGCTGGGGTACGGCTCTCTGGCGGCATTTAGCCGGGCGTTTAAGCGGATTATCGGGCATGCGCCCGGCACGCTGCGGGAAGCCAGCCAGACGCCGGAAGTGGTTTAACTGGCCAGCAATATTTAACGCGAAGCGGGCAATATTCGTCTAAGGTTTTCAGGTGATTGACAACAGCGGTCACGCTGTTTAGTGAAGACAGGAGACGAACTAATGATAAGACCTCGTACACTACGCCCCGCGTTCTTGCCCCTTGCGTTAGGAGGCGCGCTGCTCGGCGTAACGACATTCGGTTATGCCGACGATAGCCCCGCAGCCCAGACAGCCTCACCCGATATTTTGCTGGGCCCCCTGTTTAATGATGTGCAAAGCGCCAAACTGTTTCCCGATCAGAAAACCTTCGCTGATGCCGTCCCCAAAAGCGACCCGCTGATGATTCTGGCGGACTATCGGATGCAGCACACGCAGTCCAGCTTTGACTTACGCCACTTTGTCGAGATGAACTTCACGCTCCCTGCGGAAGGGGAAAAATACGTCCCGCCTGCTGGACAAAGTTTACGTGAGCACATTGACGATCTCTGGCCCGTGCTGACGCGCACCACCGATAAAGCCAGCAACAAATGGGATTCCCTGCTGCCGTTACCCAAACCTTACGTTGTGCCCGGCGGGCGTTTCCGCGAGGTCTACTACTGGGACAGCTATTTCACCATGCTGGGCCTGGCTGAGAGCGATCATTGGGACAAAATCAGCGACATGGTGGATAACTTTGCGTATGAGATTGACACCTTCGGCCACATTCCCAACGGCAACCGCAGCTATTACCTGAGCCGATCCCAGCCGCCGTTCTTCTCGCTGATGGTGGAGCTGCTGGCAACGCACGACAGCGATGCGCTGAAGAAGTATCGTCCGCAGATGGAGAAAGAGTATGCCTACTGGATGGACGGCGTCGACGCCCTTCAGCCGGGACAGGCTAACAAGCGCGTGGTGAAACTGGATGACGGCGCTATCCTCAACCGCTACTGGGACGACCGCGATACCCCGCGCCCGGAGTCCTGGCTTGACGATGTGAATACCGCCAAAAGTAATCCTAACCGACCTGCGACCGAGATCTACCGCGATCTGCGCTCCGCTGCGGCCTCGGGCTGGGACTTTAGCTCCCGCTGGATGGACGACCCGCAAAAGCTCGGCACCATCCGGACCACCAGCATTGTCCCCGTGGACCTGAACGCCCTGATGTTCAAGATGGAAAAACTGCTGGCGCGGGCAGGCCAGGAGAGTGGCGACGCCGCCAGCGCAAGCAAATACGAGACGCTGGCAACGGCGCGTCAGAAAGCCATCGAGAGCCACCTGTGGAATGATAAAGAGGGCTGGTACGCGGATTACGATCTGAAGAGCAAGAAGGTTCGCAATCAGCTCACGGCGGCAGCCCTGTTCCCGCTTTACGTGAAGGCGGCGGCGCAGGAGCGGGCCGATAAAGTCGCCGCGGCAACCTCGTCGCGCCTGTTGAAACCGGGCGGTATTGCGACCACCACCGTCAACAGCGGCCAGCAGTGGGATGCGCCAAACGGCTGGGCCCCGCTGCAGTGGGTAGCCGCGGAAGGACTGCAGAACTACGGGCAAGAAAAGGTCTCGATGGACGTGACCTGGCGCTTCCTGAAGAACGTTCAGCATACTTACGATCGGGAAAAGAAACTGGTCGAGAAGTATGACGTGTCGACAACCGGTACGGGCGGTGGCGGCGGGGAATATCCGCTGCAGGATGGCTTCGGCTGGAGCAACGGCGTGACGCTGAAAATGCTGGATCGGGTCTGCCCGAAAGAAAAACCGTGCGACAGCGTGCCGGAGAACCAGCCTGCGGCGAATGATGAGGCTGCGCCGGTAAAAGCTGCGGCGCAGTAAGAGTATTGCCGGGTGGCGGCTACGCCTTACCCGGCCTACATTTTGAACTCACAGGGAGTTACTTAGAAACTGTAACTCGCCCCTAGCTGATACGTCCTGTCACGCCCAATCCAGCAGTTGGTCGCGTCGTAGCAGGTCAGCGTCTCTTTATTGGTGATGTTCTGCGCGCTGGCCTTAAGCGTTAGCCCCGCCAGCGAGGGCAGGATTTCGCCCATCCGGTAGGAAGCCGCCAGATCGTACTGCGTAGTGCCGCCCAGTTTTCCTGCATCGTTTGCCGGAGAGATTTCCATCGGCCCGGTGTAGCGTGCGCCCGCTCCCAGCATCAGTCCTTTCAGCGGCGTGTTGTCAAAGGTGTAATCCCCCCAGAGGTTGAAGGCATTCTCCGGGACCTGCGTTGGACGTTTACCTTTGTACTTGTCATCTTCCCGGTTGATCGCGTGGGTGTACGCATAGTTGGCAATTAGCGTCAGGTTGTCCGTCGGACGGCTGATGGCGGACAGCTCTGCCCCTTTGGATTCCAGTTCCCCGGTCTGACGATAGTTCAGGAAGCCCGGATCGGAGGTGACAACATTTTTCTGACGAATGTTAAACACCGAGGCGGTAAAGGTGGTGGCGTAGTCGGCCAGAAGATATTTCACCCCGCCCTCCACCTGCTTGCTGGTGGTCGGCTTGACGTCTTTCGCCACGAGCGTTCCCTGCGGTGACACCGGCGCAAAACCTTCTGAATAGCTGATAAATGGTGAAATCCCGTTATCGAAGGCGTAAAGCGCACCCAGGCGTTTGGTGACGCGATCCTGCGACACCCAGGCTTTATCACCGTTTTGCAGGTAGTTGGTGGTGACGGAGCGGTAATCGTCGTAGCGCAGGCTGCCCAGCAGGTTGAGGCCGCCAAACTCTACCTGATCCTGTAAGTAATAGCCGTTCTGCTGATAGCTGAGGCGGTTTTTCTGGGCGGTATACAGCCCCAGCGTGCTTTCGCCGATCTGCGAATAGTCAGGATGACGCATATCGATACCCGGCGTGGCCGACGCGTAGCGATAGTGGAAATGGGAGTTCAGCTTCTGATAGTCAAACCCGGCCAGCAGATGGTGCTTCCAGTCGCCCAGCGCAACGGTTTTGGTCACCTGGTTGTCGATGTTGAAGCTCTTAAGGTCTTCATCGGTGGTGTAAGCAAAGCGGTTGAGCTGATACACCTCGCTTCCCGTCCCTGTCGCGTAGACGCTGCGCTGGTGGGTATCGACGTCGAAATAGCGCGCCTTCTGGTTAAAGCCCCAGCCGCTGTCAAATTCATGTTCAAAGCTGTAGCCCAGCATCCACTGACGCTGCTTAAACCCGCTCCATCCGTCTCCGGCGTAATCGCGCTTGCCCGCGTATTTTGAGCGCAGGTAGGCGAGCGGCAGCGGGTTAGACGGCGTCAGGCTCGGGGTGTTTTGCGCCAGCGCGTCCAGGGTGAGGCGGGTTTTGCTGTCCGGTTGCCAGGTGACGGACGGCGCAACCAGGTAGTTTTCATACCGGGTGGTGTGCGGCTGATCGTCGTTTTCCGTGGCTTTGCCCAGCAGACGGTAGTTCCAGTCGCTGTCGGCAATCTGTCCGGTTGAATCGAGATAGCCCTCTTTCAGATTACGGTTTCCGGTGTTAACGCCGATCTCCGTTCGCGCTTCTCGCTGCGGTTTTTTACTTTGAATATTCACCAGCCCGCCCGGCGAACCGCCGCCGTAAAGGACCGATGAGGGGCCTTTCAGGATATCAACGCTGTCAATCAACAGCGGATCGATGCGGGCTTTGGTATTGCCGGTGACGTTATAGGGCAGCTGCAGCCCGTTGTAGAACTCCTGGTCGACGGTAAAGCCACGAATTTTATATTCGCTCATGTAGGAGGTATTGCCCCGCACCTCGGTTGAGACGCCTGGGGCATAGCGCAGGATTTCATTCACCGAATTCGCGTGACGCTTTTCAATTTCCGGCGCAGAGAGGGTCGTGATGACCTGCGGCGTTTTACTTTCGGCAACGGCCGATTTCGTGGCGCTGTTCGTCCAGGCCGGCAGCGCGCTGCCCTGCTCTGAGCCCGTGACGACGATGGTGGATTCTTCGGCGAACGCCGGGACCTGCAATGCCAGCGTAACGGCGCCTGCCAGGGCGCAAAGCGTAAAGCGTGAGGTATTCATAATGTCGTCTTGTTGTTAGATGCAATACGGAACGACAATTATTATCATTTAGATTAACAAATCAATACTCAGGCAAAAAAACGGCCCTCCGCAGAGAGCCGTTTACGTCAATTTATGCTCGTCGCAGTAACCTGAATATGCCCAGCACCACAATGGCACCCACGACAGCGACCAGAAAACTGTGCAGGTCGAAACCACTTATGTTGCCTCCAAAACCAAACATCGTCGCCAGCCAGCCGCCCACAACCGCACCAACGACCCCGAGTACACAGGTCAAAATAAAGCCGCCGCCATCGTTTCCCGGCATGATCAGTTTAGCGATAGCGCCAGCAATAAGACCAAAGATAATCCAGGCGATGATACCCATAGCGATGCCCTCTTGCAGGTTTAACGCGTGCGCAGAAAACCTTCTGCACAGCTAACTTAAGTATAGGTCATCGCCGGAAAACCATTTTCATCTCACCGACTTATCTTTGCTTAAACAGGCAAAAAAAACTCACCGGTTTGTATTAAGTTTCATTGCAGATTGCCGATAACGCTAAGACAGTCTGTCATCAATCAAGGAGCCATCCGGCGTGAGTCATTACAGTGAGCAGTTCCTCAAGCAAAATCCGCTGGCTGTATTAGGGGTATTACGCGACCTGCAAAAAGGTGAAGTGCCGCTGCGCATCAGCTGGTCGAATAATCAGTTCATCAGCAAGATCCTTGACGCCTCGCAGGAGCGGCTGGTGATTGATTTAGGCAGTCAGGAGTATGAAAACCGCGCGGCGCTGAAAGCGGAAAATGTCGCTGTAATGGCCGAAACGCAGGGTGCCAAAGTGGAGTTTGTCCTGACGCGGCTGGAAATGAGTGAATACCAGGGACTCCCTGCTTTTGCTACCCCGCTTCCCACCAACCTCTGGTTTGTCCAGCGTCGTGAATATTTCCGCATCAGCGCCCCGCTCCATCCCGCCTATTTTTGTAAGGCCAAAATGCCGGACAAAAAAGAGATCCGCTTCCGCCTCTTCGACCTGTCGCTGGGCGGCATGGGCGCACTGATGGATACGCCAAAACCCGACGGCCTGGTAGAGGGCATGCGGTTTTCGCAAATTGAGCTGGATATGGGGGGCTGGGGTCGCTTTTATTTCGATGCACAGCTGATTGCCATCAGCGACCGTACCGTCGTGGACAGCAAAAATGAAACCATCACCACGCCGCGTCTGAGCTTCCGTTTCCTGAACGTCGGGCCCGGCGCAGAGCGTGAGCTTCAGCGCATTATCTATTCCCTGGAGCGGGAGGCGCGGGAACGCGCAAATAAAGTTCTGTAAGGAAAATCGGGCAGCGTGACCGCCGCCCGTCTGCGGCATTACATGGCATCCATCGCTTTCTGTACTTTCCAGATATAACGAGGCGCCTGTGGTGCCGGGTGATTTTTCGCCACATGTTCAAAGAATTCGTCTTTGTCCATGCCGTTAATCTCTTCTATCGCCTCTTTGCGGTCAGAGGAGAAGGTTCTGAGCAACGCGCCGGCACCGTTAACGTAAGACACCACCAGCGCGTACTGCATCACCTCCGGATCCTTAATGCCCTTCAGCACGCCATGTTCCATTATGCTCAGGTAGGCCGTGCCCATTGATATGTTGCGTTCCGGGTTTTTCAGCTCGCTGGTCGACGGCTGGCCGCTCCAGCCCATATAGCGGTAAACTTCTTTCCCCGCCGTTGACGCTTTAAGCTGCATCAGGCCCACCGCGTTGGATTTGCTGACAAGCGCAGGATTTCCCCCGGACTCCACCGCAATAATCGCCGTGATGAGACGCGGGCTGACGCCCCAGGCCTTCCCGGCTTGTTCACTGATCGGCATCCACTGCATGGCCCGTTTCACCGGCACTTCCGGGTTCCAGGGTGGGTTTTGATAATCATGTTTTGAACTACAGCCAGCAAGCAGCACAATCAAAAAAGCAAACCATCTCAATTTCACGTCATCTATCCTTATAGCCGGTCATCGCGGTGCGCCGCCTCTTGAAGCAGGCGGCGTATAAGCGGCATGATATAGACAATTAGTTTCTCATTCAGCAAGGAATTGCCATGTCTAAGTTTCATCTCATCGCGCCGTCGGGCTACTGCATTAACCAGGACGCGGCGCAGCGGGGCGTTCAGCGTTTGCTGGAGTCGGGTCATCAGGTAGAAAATCAGACGATTATCCCCCGCCGCCAGCAGCGTTTTGCCGGTACCGAAGCGCAGAGGCTGAATGATATCAATAGCCTGGTGAACCTGACGGGCGAAAACCGGATTGTGCTTGCGGTGCGCGGTGGATATGGTGCGAGCCGGCTGCTGGAGAGCATTGACTGGCAGGGGCTGGCGCTGCGCCAGCAGCACGATCCGCTGCTGATTTGCGGCCACAGCGATTTCACCGTCATCCAGCTCGGGCTGCTGGCCCTGCATAACGTGATCACCTTCAGCGGTCCGATGCTGGCCGGTAACTTCGGCGCGCCGGAGCTGGATGCGTTTACCGTGGAACACTTCTGGCGCGCGCTGCGTAACCCTACCTACAGAGTGGAGTGGCAAGGCAATGGACCGCACTGGGAGTGTGAAGGCCAGCTCTGGGGCGGTAACCTGGCGATGCTGGTCTCGCTTATCGGCACGCCGTGGATGCCGCAAATCGAGGACGGCATTCTGGTGCTGGAAGATATCAACGAACATCCGTTCCGCGTCGAGCGCATGCTCTTGCAGCTTTATCATGCCGGTATTCTTGAACGCCAGTCCGCGATTGTGCTGGGCAGCTTCAGCGGTTCTGCTCCGAATGACTATGACGCGGGTTACTCCCTGGAGACCATGGTCGACTTCGTTCGCTCGCGGCTGGATATTCCGGTCATCACCGGTCTGGATTTCGGCCATGAGCAGCAAACCGTGACCCTGGCGCTGGGGGCGCACGCCTCCCTGATCCATAACGATTCCGGCAGTCGGCTGACCATCAGCGGCCATCCTGTCATAAAGGCATAAAAAAGCCGTTATACCCCCTTAATAAAACGCTGTTGCCGTTGTTAATATGTTAGGGTTTTAGTAACAGCGTTAACATTGAGGTGGGAGTAAGAGAACATTGGATGCCGCAGCGATAATCAGCCTTTTCATTTTGGGTTCCGTCCTTGTAACCAGCAGTATTTTATTAAGTTCATTTTCATCGCGTCTCGGCATACCTATTCTTGTCATTTTCCTCGCCATCGGCATGCTCGCCGGCATTGATGGCATTGGCGGTATCCCATTCGATAACTACCCCTTCGCCTACATGGTGAGTAACCTCGCGCTGGCAGTGATCCTGCTGGACGGCGGGATGCGCACTCAGGCGAGCTCCTTCCGCGTGGCCTTAGGGCCTGCGCTGTCGCTCGCCACGGTCGGCGTGTTGATTACCTCTGGCCTCACCGGAATGATGGCCGCGTGGCTTTTCCATCTCAATATCATGGAAGGTTTGCTGATTGGCGCCATCGTGGGCTCAACCGATGCGGCAGCGGTATTTTCCCTGCTCGGCGGAAAAGGGCTTAACGAACGCGTCGGCTCCACGCTTGAGATTGAATCCGGCAGTAACGATCCGATGGCGGTGTTTCTCACCATCACCCTGATTGAGATGATCCAGCAGCACGAGACGGGCCTGAGCTGGATGTTCGTCTGGCATATCCTGCAGCAGTTCGGGCTGGGGATTGTTATCGGCCTCGCGGGGGGATACCTGTTACAGCAGATGATCAACCGCATCTCGCTGCCCGCGGGGCTTTACCCCCTGCTGGCGCTGAGCGGCGGTATTCTGATTTTTGGCGTCACCACCGCGCTGGACGGCAGCGGTATTCTGGCCGTCTACCTCTGCGGGTTCCTGATGGGCAACCGCCCAATTCGCAACCGGCATGCCATTTTGCAGAACTTTGACGGTCTGGCCTGGCTGGCGCAGATCGGCATGTTCCTGGTGCTGGGCCTGCTGGTCACGCCATCGGATCTGCTGCCGATCGCCGTTCCGGCGCTGCTGCTGTCCGCGTGGATGATCTTCTTCGCTCGTCCGCTGTCGGTATTTGCAGGCCTGCTGCCGTTTCGCGGCTTCAACCTGCGCGAGCGGGTGTTTATCAGCTGGGTGGGCCTGCGCGGCGCGGTGCCGATTATCCTTGCGGTGTTCCCGATGATGGCCGGTCTGGATAACGCGCGGCTGTTCTTTAACGTGGCGTTCTTCGTGGTGCTGATTTCACTGCTGTTCCAGGGAACCTCGCTCGGGTGGGCGGCGAAAAAAGCCAAAGTGGTGGTCCCTCCCGTGGGCTGGCCGGTCTCCCGCGTGGGGCTCGACATTCACCCGGAGAACCCGTGGGAACAGTTTGTCTATCAGCTGAGCGCCGACAAATGGTGCGTGGGGGCCTCGCTGCGCGATTTGCACATGCCGGCCGAAACGCGCATTGCCGCCCTGTTCCGCGATAATGTCCTGCTGCACCCTACCGGCAGCACCCGCCTGCGCGAAGGGGATATTCTCTGCGTCATTGGCCGCGAGCGCGACCTGCCCGCGCTGGGCAAGCTGTTCAGCCAGTCGCCTCCGGTGGCGCTGGACCAGCGTTTCTTCGGCGATTTTATTCTGGAAGCCAGCGCCAAGTTTGCCGATGTGGCGCTGATTTACGGCCTGGATGAAGGGCTGGAGTACCGCGACAAGCAGCAAACGTTAGGGGAAATCATTCAGCAACTGCTGGGGGCGGCCCCCGTCGTCGGCGACCAGGTAGAGTTCGCAGGGATGATCTGGACGGTTGCGGAGAAAGAAGATAACGCGGTGAGAAAAGTCGGCGTCAGGCCGATGGAAGAGGAAGTGGAGTAGCGGTTTTTTGCCGGGTGGCGGCTTCGCCTTACCCGGCCTACAAAACCCTCGAACGTAGGTCGGGTAAGCGTGAGCGCCACCCGACACAAACCTTCGTTACACCGTCACAACCGGCACTCTCGGTGCCAGCGCGCACATCAATTCGTACCCTACCGTGCCCGCCGCGGCAGCAACGTCATCAATCTTAATTTCGTTACCCCACAGCTCCACCGGTGAACCGATGCCCGCCTGCGGGCATGGCGTCAGGTCAACGGCCAGCATATCCATTGATATGGTGCCCACCGTTCCCGTACGAACCCCATCGACCCAGACCGGCGTGCCGGTCGGCGCGATGCGCGGGTAGCCGTCGGCATAGCCGCCCGCCACGATGCCAATTCGCTGCTCGCCCTTTGCCCGGTAGCGGCTGCCGTAGCCCACCGCGTCACCGGCCTTCAGCGTCTGCACGCCAATGATTTCACTGCGCAGGGTCATGACCGGCTTCAGGCCGCTGTTGGCGATATCCTGCCACTGGCCTGAGGGAGATGCACCGTACAGAACAATCCCCGGACGCACCCAGTTGTAGTGCGCCTCGGGATGCCACAGCGTGGCCGCCGAGTTCGACAGCGAGCGTGGGCAGTCCAGCCCCTCTGCCGCCTGCTCAATGCGCACCATGGCATCGGCAATTCCGTCGGGTTGTTCCGCGTCGGCAAAATGCGCCATTAGCGTCATTTCGCCCACGTTCTTCATGCCGCGCAGCTGCTGCCAGACCGTATGCACCCGCTCAGGCTGGAAGCCCAGGCGGTTCATGCCGCTGTTCACCTTGAGATAGATATCCAGCGGAGCATGGAGCTTCGCATCCTGTATCGCCTTAATCTGCCAGTTGCTGTGAACGCTGGTGGTCAGACGGTACTTGTCCAGCAGCGGCAGATCGTCCGCGTGGAAGAAGCCCTCCAGCAGCAGTATGGGCCCTTTCCAGCCGCGCTCGCGCAGCAGAATGGCCTCTTCCAGATTCAGCAGCGCAAAGCCGTCGGTCGCGCTCAGCGCGCTCCAGATACGATCGATACCGTGGCCGTAGGCATTCGCTTTCACCACCGACCAGACGCGCGAACCGGGTGCCGCCCGACGAACAATTTGCAGATTATCCTTCAGGGCCTGCAGGTTCAGCTGGGCCAGAACAGGACGGGACATGACAGCTCCTTAGTTATGCGCGCCGTGCAGATGCTGTGGACGCGAAGGCGTAAACCCCGATTGATAGCGTGCGGCGCTTAAATCGTCAAACGGAATTGCCGGCGTGCGCCCGGAAATCAGGTCGCTCAGCAGCTGGCCCGATCCGCAGGCCATCGTCCAGCCAAGCGTGCCGTGCCCGGTATTGGTCCACAGGTTTTTATACGGCGTGCGGCCCACGATCGGCGTGCCGTCCGGGGTCATTGGACGCAGGCCGGTCCAGAACGTCGCCTGTTCAACAAAACCTCCGCGCGGGAAGAGATCGCCCACCACCATCTCCAGCGTTTCACGACGCGGCTGCAGCAGCTCGGTGTTGAAGCCGACAATCTCCGCCATGCCGCCTACGCGAATACGGTTATCGAAGCGGGTAATGGCGATTTTGTAGGTTTCATCCAGAATGGTCGACACCGGTGCGCCGCTCTCTTCTTTCACCGGAATGGTCAGCGAGTAGCCCTTCAGCGGATAGACCGGAATGTCGAGAATGCCTTTCAGCATGGCGGTGGAGTACGAACCAAACGCCATCACGTAGGCATCGGCTTTGATCACCTCGTCGCCGCACTTCACGCCGTAAATCTTTTCCCCTTCCGACAGCAGCTTGTCGACCGAGGTGTTGAAGCGGAACTTCACCCCCGCCTGCTCGCACATTTGCGCCAGACGTTGCGTAAAGAGCTGGCAGTCACCGGTTTCGTCATTCGGCAGGCGCAGGCCGCCCGTCAGCTTATGCGCCACTTCCGCGAGCGCTGGTTCAACCTGACCAAGCTGGCTGGCTTCCAGCAGCTGGTACGGTACGCCGGCATCTTCCAGCACGGCGATATCGCGGGTGGCATTTTCGTACTGTTGCTCGGTGCGGAACAGCTGCAGCGTCCCGCCCTGACGGCCTTCATACTCAATCCCCGTCGACGCGCGCAGCGCTTTCAGACAGTCGCGGCTGTATTCCGCCAGGCGCACCATGCGCCCTTTGTTCTCCATGTAGTGGCGGGTGTCGCAGTTGCGCAGCATCTGCCACATCCACTTCAGCTGGAACTGCGTGCCGTCAAGGCTGATGGCCAGCGGCGCGTGGCGCTGGAACATCCATTTAATCGCTTTCAGCGGAACGCCCGGCGCAGCCCACGGTGCCGCATACCCCGGAGAGATTTGCCCGGCGTTCGCCGCGCTGGTTTCAAGCGCGGGACCGGATTCACGATCGATAACGGTTACGTCATGTCCCGCCTGACTTAAATACCAGGCGCTGGTTACCCCAACGACACCACTTCCCAGTATGACAACACGCATAGCCACTCCATTATGTGCAAAAGAACAATCTTCTAATTACAGATTGATAACCTAGTTGAAAATATTATTCAACATACGACTTTTTTATGGTGACTTACCTCACACATCCCCCAGCATCAGGGGATAGTGCTAATTTGGGATCTCCTGCTGCGCGTTATTTTTAACCAGCATAATATGCTGAGACATACCGTTTTTTTGCCGTATCAAAAACGCGAAATCGCAAAGAAAAAATTTCTGCCCCAGCACGCTTTTTAACACGTTGATCTATGCTTGAAAGGAGGCTCTCCAGACAGAGAGAGCACCCACAACGAGGGCGCGCTAATGGCAACTATTGATTCCCTGAACAAGGACAACACACGTCTGAGCGATGGACCCGACTGGACCTTCGAGCTGCTGGATGTTTACCTCGCCGAAATCGACCGGGTCGCAAAGCTGTATCGTCTGGATACCTATCCTCATCAGATTGAAGTCATTACGTCCGAACAGATGATGGACGCCTACTCCAGCGTCGGGATGCCGATTAACTATCCGCACTGGTCGTTTGGTAAAAAATTTATTGAAACCGAGCGGCTGTACAAGCACGGCCAGCAGGGGCTGGCGTATGAGATCGTCATTAACTCCAATCCGTGCATCGCCTATTTAATGGAAGAGAACACCATTACCATGCAGGCGCTGGTGATGGCGCACGCCTGCTACGGGCACAACTCATTTTTCAAGAATAACTATCTGTTCCGCAGCTGGACGGATGCCAGCTCCATCGTGGATTACCTGATCTTCGCCCGTAAATACATTACCGACTGCGAAGAACGCTACGGCGTGGACGAAGTGGAAAAACTGCTCGACTCCTGCCACGCGCTGATGAACTACGGCGTGGACCGCTACAAGCGTCCGCAGAAAATCTCTTTGCAGGAGGAGAAGGCCCGGCAGAAAAGCCGCGAAGAGTACCTGCAAAGCCAGGTGAACATGCTGTGGCGTACCCTGCCGAAGCGTGAGGAGGAAAAAACGATCGCCGAAGCGCGTCGTTACCCGTCCGAGCCGCAGGAAAACCTGCTCTATTTTATGGAGAAGAACGCCCCGCTGCTGGAGCCGTGGCAGCGTGAGATCCTGCGCATCGTGCGCAAGGTGAGCCAGTATTTCTACCCGCAAAAGCAGACGCAGGTGATGAACGAAGGCTGGGCGACCTTCTGGCACTACACCATTCTTAACCATCTGTACGACGAGGGGAAAGTTACCGAGCGGTTCATGATGGAATTCCTCCACAGCCATACCAACGTGGTGTTCCAGCCGCCCTACAACAGCCCGTGGTACAGCGGAATAAACCCGTATGCGCTTGGCTTTGCCATGTTCCAGGATATTAAGCGTATCTGCCAGTCGCCGACGGAAGAAGACAAGTACTGGTTCCCGGATATCGCCGGCTCTGACTGGCTGGAAACGCTGCACTTTGCGATGCGCGACTTTAAGGATGAGAGCTTCATCAGCCAGTTTATGTCGCCGAAGATCATGCGTGCCTTCCGCTTCTTCACCGTGCTGGACGACGACCGCAACAACTATCTGGAAATTTCCGCGATCCATAACGAAGAGGGGTACCGGGAGATCCGCTCTCGCCTCTCTTCCCAGTACAACCTGAGCAACCTTGAACCGAATATTCAGGTCTGGAACGTCGATTTGCGCGGTGACCGCTCCCTGACGCTGCGCTATATCCCGCACAATCGAGCGCCGCTGGATAAAGGGCGTAAAGAGGTGCTGAAGCATGTGCATCGCCTGTGGGGCTTTGACGTGCAGCTGGAGCAGCAGAATGAAGACGGGAGCGTCGAGCTGCTGGAACGCTGCCCGGCGCGGTTGAATACGCTGTAGTGCCGCATTTGCCCGGTGGCGCTGCGCTTACCGGGCCTACAAAACCCGTAGGTCGGGTAAGGCGTAGCCGCCACCCGACGAAAAAAAACCTCTCGTACGAGAGGTTTTTTCTTTTAGCGGGTCTGAATCGCTAAATCACCCGGCAGCGTTTTCTGCATACGGTGCCAGATTTCACCGGAATCATGACCGTAGCGGCGCACCGTCTCATAAACCTGATCGTGCAGGCCTTCGGTACAGAGCTTGCTCAGCTTATGGTAGAAGCCCAGCGCCAGGCTACGCGCTTCAGGATTGGCAAAGTAGTGGCGGCCGATGCGGGTGTAAAGCCCCTTCATACCGTTGAGGATAAGACCGTACACCGGGTTGCCGGAGGCAAACGCCAGGCCGCGAAACACGTTGTAATCGAGGGTGGCAAAGGAATCGGCGTGATCTTCCACCTCGTTCGCGCTGGCCAGCACCGCAAGGGCGTCTTCCGGATGCTGACGGAAGGCGGTACGAATAAAGATCGTCGCGATGTTGGTGCGAACGGAGAGCAGATTATCAATGAGCTGCGGCACGCTTTCATGGTCGAGACGCGCCAGCGTTTCAAGAATGTTCAGCCCGGACGTTTCCCAGAAGTTGTTTACTTTCGTCGGCTTGCCGTGCTGGATCGTCAGCCAGCCATCGCGCGCCAGCCGCTGGAGCACTTCACGCAGCGTGGTGCGAGTGACGCCAATCAGTTCAGAGAGTTCGCGTTCAGCCGGAAGAATGGACCCCGCAGGGAAACGATTATTCCAGATGCTTTCAATGATGTACTCTTCCGCGAAACCCGCCGGGCTCTGCGCCTTAATGACCATAGTGAGATTTCCATTACACAGCTTTAGCAAATTGGACTCATCATACCAGAGGCAGCCAGTGGCAGGTAGCACGGCAAAGAGAGAAAAGAGGGATCGCCGTTTCATTTTTGTGAAATTTACAATGCAGCCTTATCCGCCTCCAGGCCTCGATTTTTGCGTATACTGATGTTTTGTCTTACTTGACGGGGATGGACGTCTGTCGTGGAAATTTCTTTTGGGCGCGCGCTGTGGCGCAACTTTTTAGGCCAGTCTCCGGACTGGTACAAACTTATACTTCTGGTGTTCCTGGTCGTTAACCCCCTCCTCTTTAGCGTAAACCCGTTCATTGCCGGGTGGCTGCTGGTGGCGGAGTTTATCTTCACCCTGGCCATGGCGCTGAAATGTTATCCCCTGCTGCCGGGGGGGTTGCTGGCGTTTGAGGCGGTCGTCATCGGCATGACCAGCGCCGAGCATGTCAAAGCAGAGCTGGCGTCAAATCTCGAAGTGCTGCTGCTGCTGATGTTTATGGTGGCGGGCATCTACTTCATGAAACAGCTGCTGCTGTTTATCTTCACGCGCCTGCTGCTCAGCATTCCGTCGAAAATGTTCCTCTCGCTGGCGTTTTGCCTTGCGGCCGCCTTCCTGTCGGCGTTCCTGGATGCGCTAACGGTCGTCGCGGTGGTGATAAGCGTTGCGGTTGGGTTTTACGGTATATATCACCGCGTGGCCTCCTCTCGCCCGGGTGAAGATTTGCAGGATGACAGCCACGTCGACGCGCATAATCGTGACGTACTGGAGCAGTTTCGCGCCTTCCTGCGCAGCCTGATGATGCATGCTGGCGTCGGTACCGCGCTGGGCGGCGTGATGACCATGGTGGGCGAGCCGCAAAACCTGATCATTGCCAAAGCGGCAGGCTGGCACTTCGGTGAGTTTTTCCTGAGAATGGCGCCGGTGAGCGTACCGGTGCTGATCTGCGGTCTGGCGACCTGTCTGCTGGTGGAGAAGTTTCGCCTCTTTGGCTATGGGGCGCAGCTCCCGGAGCCGGTTCGTCAGGAGCTTCATAAATTCGATCTGCAGAGCCGCAGCCAGCGCACGCGCCAGGAGACGCTACGGCTGATTGCGCAGGGGATCATCGGCGTCTGGCTTATCGCGGCGCTGGCGCTCCATCTTGCCGAAGTGGGGCTGATTGGCCTGTCGGTCATTATTCTCGCCACCACCTTTACCGGCGTGACGGACGAACATGCCATCGGCAAGGCGTTTACCGAAGCCCTGCCGTTTACCGCCCTGCTGGCGGTGTTCTTTGCCGTCGTGGCCGTGATTATCGACCAGCATCTCTTCGCGCCAATTATTGCCTTTGTATTACAGGCGTCACCGGATGCTCAGCTGTCGCTGTTTTACCTGTTTAACGGCCTGCTCTCGTCGATCTCAGATAACGTCTTCGTCGGGACGGTCTACATCAACGAGGCCAAAGCGGCCATGGAGCAAGGCGTTATCAGCGCCGGACAGTTTGAGCTGCTGGCGGTGGCAATCAATACCGGCACCAACCTGCCGTCGGTGGCGACGCCAAATGGCCAGGCCGCCTTCCTGTTCCTGCTGACCTCCGCCCTCGCGCCGCTCATACGACTTTCTTATGGCAGGATGGTGTGGATGGCGCTGCCCTACACGCTGGTGCTCACGATCGTGGGATTGCTTTGCGTCAAAATTACCCTCATTCCCTGTACGCAATGGTTGATACAAGCGGGTATACTTGCGGCGCAGTAAACTATGCATCTCGGGCAGTTCGCTGCCCGTTTGCCTTTTCGCACGATAAACATCCAATTACGTTTTATTTCGTCAGGTACAGGTGGCGCGAAAAACGAATTCGTTTACACTGCGCTTTCTAAGCATGTTCCAGGGAAATGATTATGTTGAGATTTTTAAACCAGTGCTCCCGCGGTCGCGGAGCGTGGTTGTTAATGGCCCTGACCGCCTTTGCGCTGGAAATGGTCGCGCTGTGGTTCCAGCACGTAATGGGACTGAAACCTTGCGTGCTTTGTATTTATGAACGCTGCGCGCTGTTCGGCATTATGGGTGCGGGCCTGGTCGGCGCGATTGCCCCAAAATCGCCGCTTCGCTATGCCGGTATTGCCATCTGGATCTACAGCGCCTGGAAAGGGATTGAACTCTCCTGGCAGCACACCATGATGCAACTGCATCCGTCACCGTTTATGACCTGTGATTTTGCCGCCCGCTTCCCGAGCTGGCTGCCGCTGGACAAATGGCTGCCGCAGGTGTTTGTCGCATCCGGTGACTGCTCCGTTCGTCAGTGGGAATTCCTGACGCTGGAGATGCCGCAGTGGCTGGTGGGTATTTTTGCCGCCTACTTCGTCGTGGCGCTGCTGGTGCTGATCGCTCAGCCGTTCAAACCGAAGAAACGCGATCTTTTTGGGCGCTAATTTGCCCGGCGGCGCTTCGCTTGCGCGGGCCTACGGTTTTGTAGGTCGGGTAAGCGCAGCGCCACCCGACACAACAGCGCACAATAAAAAACCCGCCTCGGCGGGTTTTTTAATCTCAACGGGTCGGGTGGTTCATGATGTGGTCTTCCCAGTCACGCACCTCGGACTCTTTCACCGCGATGTGGCGCACAGAAATGCGTTCACCGTGCATCGCCGCTTTTGAACCGGTTAACAGCGGATGCCAGTCAGGCAGACCTTTCCCTTCCGCCAGCAGGCGATACGCGCAGGTATGCGGCAGCCATTCAAACGTCGGCAGATTATCCCGGGTTAACTTGATGCAGTCAGGCTCAAATTCAAACCGGCGCTCATAGTTGCGGCACTGGCAGGTTTTAATGTTTAGCTGCTTGCAGGCAACGTTGGTGAAGTAGATTTCATCCGTATCTTCATCCATCAGCTTGTGCAGGCAGCACTGCCCGCAGCCGTCGCACAATGATTCCCATTCTGCGTCAGTCATGTCGTCGAGAGTTTTGCTTTGCCAGAAAGGGATGTCGTTCATCAGGATGTCCACACGTCAAAAGAAAGCGCACCTTATAACGAGTCTGGCACGTTGTTGCAAGTTTTGCCGCCCTCTTCAGGCGGCAAGATGGGGTTACAGCACGCGGGTTTTCAGCGACAGGCCGTTAAAACCGACCTCAAGCTCGTCACCGCTGAGTAGCGGGCCAACACCTTCTGGGGTTCCGGTCAGGATCACATCGCCCGGTTTCAGGGTAAAGAAGCGGCTCATGTAGGCGATCAGCGGCACAATCTTATGAATCATGTCCGCGGTGGTGCCCTGCTGGCGGATCTCGCCGTTAATCTTCAGGCTAAGCGGGGTGTCCTGCGGATCGCCGGTAAATTCGCTCACCGGCACAAACGCCGAGATGGGGCAGGAGTTATCAAACCCTTTGGCCTTTTCCCACGGCTGCCCTGCTTTCTTCATTTTGCCCTGCACGTCACGCAGCGTGAGATCCAGCGCCACGCCGTAACCGGCAATCGCTTTCTGAACATGCTCTTCTGAGGCCTGGCGCAGCGTCGCGCCGATCAGCACGGCGAGCTCAACTTCGTGGTGCACCGAGCCCAGCCCCTGCGGCAGCGCCAGCGGCTGGCGGATATCGCAAAGCGCCGTTTCAGGCTTAATGAACAGGACCGGCTCTTCTGGCGTCGCGCTGCCCATCTCCTGAATATGTTTTGCATAGTTGCTGCCCACGCAAACCACTTTGCTGACGGGATAATCCAGTAATGCACCTTGCCAGTTATGATGTTGATACATGGTCGACCCCTAAACGGTTGATGTGTTGTGCCCAAAAACAGTTGAGACTATTTTTTACCGTTCGCCTCAAGATGCTGTTTTAATAAATTCTCGGGTGGCGGTGGAAGCTGTAAATAATAGCCTTGCTCGGCTAAGGCCGTTTTCACTTTATCCAGATCGGCATTAATCAGTTTCTTACGACCATCAAGCGGCAGCAGCATCGCCAGCTGTGGTCGGCCAAAGTTCTTCATTAATTCGTCAGGCACGCGTGAAAAATCGTCTTTCTTTTCGACATAAAGATAGGTCTGGTCACGGCTTGTACTTCTGTAGATCACACAAAACATGTTTTTACTCTGAATTAATGGGTGGTTGCTTGCCTCAATATACTCCTGACTATAACATGCCTGATACTCTTCGGAATATCGCAGCGAGTGGTTGCGGTTAATAGCAAATTGAGTAAGGCCAGGATGTCAAACACGCCCATCGAGCTTAAAGGCAGTAGCTTCACCTTATCAGTGGTACATTTGCATGATGCAAAACCCGAGGTTATTCGTCAGGCGTTAGAAGACAAAATCGCCCAGGCTCCCGCCTTTCTGAAGCACGCCCCTGTTGTTATCAACGTCAGCGGTCTTGAGGCTCCGGTTAACTGGAAACTTCTCCAGCAGGCCGTCTCCTCGACCGGACTGCGTATCGTGGGCATCAGCGGCTGCAAAGATACTGAGCTGAAAGCGGAAATTGAGCGTGCGGGGCTGCCACTTCTGAATGAGGGCAAAGAAAAAGCCTCGCGTGCGGCCCCCGTTGCCGTGCAAACGCCCCCTCCTGCGGTGCAAAACGTTACTACCGTCACAAAAACGCGAATGATTGATGTGCCGGTTCGTTCCGGTCAGCGCATTTATGCACCAAACTGTGATCTGATTGTTACAAGCCACGTCAGTGCTGGCGCTGAGCTGATTGCAGATGGCAATATTCACGTATACGGTATGATGCGTGGACGTGCGCTCGCAGGTGCAAGTGGCGATCGAGATGCGCAAATATTTTGTACTCACCTGACGGCGGAACTGGTGTCCATCGCAGGTGAATATTGGCTGAGCGACAAGATCCCAGCCGAATTTTATGGCAAAGCGGCCCGCCTGCTTCTGGCAGACGACGCGTTGACCGTTCAACCGTTGAATTGATCCCTTTTTAACAAGGAATTTCTATGGCACGCATTATTGTTGTTACTTCGGGTAAAGGAGGCGTTGGCAAGACCACCTCCAGCGCGGCCATCGCTACTGGTTTGGCCCAGAAGGGAAAGAAAACCATCGTTATCGACTTCGATATCGGTCTGCGTAACCTCGACCTCATCATGGGATGTGAGCGTCGCGTCGTGTATGACTTCGTGAACGTCATTCAGGGCGATGCCACGCTGAACCAGGCGATGATTAAAGACAAGCGCACCGAGAACCTCTACATTCTTCCGGCTTCTCAGACGCGTGACAAAGACGCCCTGACTCGTGAAGGGGTGGAAAAGGTGCTCGATGAGCTGAAAAAAATGGAGTTCGACTTCATTGTCTGCGACTCCCCTGCCGGCATCGAAACCGGTGCCCTGATGGCGCTGTACTTCGCTGATGAAGCGATCATCACCACCAACCCTGAAGTTTCATCCGTGCGTGACTCTGACCGCATTCTGGGGATCCTCGCCTCTAAATCCCGTCGTGCGGAAAATGGCGAAGACCCGATTAAAGAACACCTGCTGCTCACCCGCTACAATCCGGGCCGCGTGAACAAAGGTGACATGCTGAGCATGGAAGACGTGCTGGAGATCCTGCGCATTAAGCTGGTGGGCGTTATCCCGGAAGATCAGTCCGTGTTACGCGCGTCTAACCAGGGCGAGCCAGTGATCCTTGATACATTGGCAGATGCAGGTAAAGCTTACGCCGATACCGTTGACCGTCTGCTGGGAGAAGAACGTCCTTTCCGCTTCATTGAAGAAGAGAAGAAAGGTTTCCTCAAACGCCTGTTCGGAGGATAAGTTATGGCATTACTGGACTTTTTTCTCTCGCGGAAAAAGAACACCGCCAACATCGCAAAAGAACGTCTGCAAATTATCGTTGCGGAGCGTCGTCGTAGCGACGCCGAGCCTCACTACCTGCCGCAGCTGCGCAAGGACATCCTGGAAGTGATCTGCAAGTATGTGCAGATTGACCCGGAGATGGTCACGGTGCAGCTGGAACAAAAAGACGGGGATATTTCGATTCTGGAGCTGAACGTTACGCTCCCGGAAGCGGAAGAGTCGCGTCCGTAGGTTTGTGATTTCGTAGCCCCGGTAAGCGCAGCGCCACCGGGGGAATATGCCGGGTATATCGCCCGGCATATTTTTTATCGCGGATAACCTTCCAGCAGCGTATTCAGGCGATCGGCCATCAATTTCCCGCGCCATCCCGCCATCATTTCCGGCACGCCACTCTGCGGCTTCAGCTTCCAGTGCCAGTTCAGCAGCTGGTTAATCTGACGACGTGAAGCGAGCAGTTCCGCGCCCAGCTTGCTTTCCGCTGCAACGTCCTGCACCAGCGCTTTGATATCCTTAAACGCTTTGCGATAGCCCGGCATATCCATCAGGTTCAGCAGCGGTTCCGGCAGCGCATCTTCCGGCAGCTCCTGCGCTTTTGCGACCAGCGCCAGCAGGGTTTTGCCGTGGAAGCGGATCTCGCTGCCCGAAAGCCCAATGCTGTCCAGCTCGCCCATGCTGCCCGGCATATAGCGCGCGACCGCCCAGAGATGTTCTTCGCGAACCACAAAGTTAACGGCCAGATCGCGCTCGCGCGCTTTACGCAAGCGCCAGTCTGCCAGCAGCTGCAGGCATGCCAGCTGACGCGTACGCAGCTGCCAGGCGTTGCTGATATCGCGCCAGGCCTCTTTCGGGTCGACCACTTCCTGGCGGCGCTGCTGGGTCATACGACACTCGTCGAGCGCCGCAGACAGCCATCCGGAAGCTTCAGCCTCTTTCATCAGCTGTCCGGCAATCGGCAGCAGGTAAAACACGTCTGCCGCCGCATACTCCAGCTGACGCTCGGTTAGCGGACGCGCCAGCCAGTCGGTACGGGATTCGCTTTTATCCAGCGTCAGGCCCGTATACTCCTCTACCATGGCAGCAAACCCCCATGAGAGCGGACGATTGCTGAATGCCGCGAGGATCTGCGTGTCAATCAGCGGCTGGGGCATGATGCCAAAAGTGTTCAGAAAGACTTCCAGATCTTCACTGCCTGCGTGCAGGTATTTCGTCACGGCGGTATCGAGCAGCAGGTCACGCATCGGCGTCCAGTCGGTAATGCCGAGAGGGTCGATCAGGGAGACGTGTTTACCGTCGTACATCTGAATCAAACCCAGCTGCGGATAATAGGTCCGGGTACGGACAAACTCGGTATCCAGAGCAATGGCAGGAAAGTCGCGCGTCACTTCGCACAGCGAAGCCAGCTCGTCGTTGGTCGTGATCATCTGGTAATTCAAATCGGATTCTCTTTTGTTTGCGCCCATAAAAAACGCCGGCTTAACCGGCGTCTGGGCGATTAACGTGAAGCTCAGGCCTTATTGTCTACTTTGCCACGGGCTTCGTCACGTAATTCTCGTCGTAATATCTTTCCGACGTTGGATTTCGGCAGCTCATCGCGGAATTCAACCAGCTTCGGCACCTTGTAGCCCGTCAGCTGACGACGGCAGAACGTTACCAGCTCCTCCTCCGTGAGTGAAGCGTCTTTCTTGACCACAAATATCTTGACCGCTTCGCCGCTGCTGCCAGAAGGGACGCCGACTGCCGCCACTTCGAGCACGCCGCTGTGCTGCATAACCACGTCTTCGATCTCATTCGGATAGACGTTGAAGCCGGAGACCAGGATCATGTCTTTCTTGCGATCGACGATGCGCAGGAAGCCCTCGTCATCCATCACCGCGATATCACCGGTGTGCAGCCAGCCGTCTTTAATAATTTCGTCGGTCGCGTCGGGGCGCTGCCAGTAGCCCAGCATCACCTGCGGACCTTTGACGCACAGCTCGCCCGGCTCGCCCGGCGCGACTTCGTTATCGTTATCATCGACCAGTTTGGCCTCTGTGGAAGGAACCGGCAGACCAATGCTTCCACTGTGATAGTCGATATCATGCGGGTTAACGCTGACCAGCGGAGCACATTCCGTCAGTCCGTAGCCCTCCAGTAAATACTGGCCGGTGAGCTTCACCCAGCGCTCGGCGACCGCCTGCTGAACCGGCATGCCGCCGCCCGCAGAGAGATGCAGCGTGGAGAAATCCAGCTGCTGGAACTCTTTGTTATTAAGCAGCGCGTTAAACAGGGTGTTTACCCCTGTCATAGCGGTGAACGGGTATTTCGCCAGCTCTTTCACCAGGCCCGGGATATCGCGCGGGTTGGTGATGAGGATGTTCTGACCACCCAGTTCAATAAACAGCAGGCAGTTCATGGTCAACGCAAAGATGTGATACAGCGGAAGCGCGGTGATCACCACCTCTTTGCCCGGATGCAGCAGCGGCCCGTAGGTGGCGTTCACCTGTTCAAGGTTTGCCAGCATATTGCGGTGGGTAAGCATGGCCCCTTTGGCCACGCCGGTGGTCCCGCCTGTGTATTGCAGAAACGCAAGATCTTCCGCGACCACTTCGGGTTTCACATACTGCATACGGTAGCCCGCATGCAGCGCGCGGCGGAAGGAGATGGCGTCCGGCAGGTGGTATTTTGGCACCAGACGTTTGACGTATTTGACGACAAAGTTAACCAGCGTGCCTTTGGCGGTGGAGAGCTGATCGCCCATGCGCGTCAGGATGACGTGTTTAACCTGAGTTTTGTCGACCACTTTTTCCAGGGTATGGGCGAAGTTGGACACAATGACAATCGCGGCCGCGCCGCTGTCGTTCAGCTGATGCTCCAGCTCGCGCGGGGTATACAGCGGGTTAACGTTGACGACAATCATCCCGGCTCGCAGGATACCGAACAACGCCACCGGGTATTGCAGCAGGTTTGGCATCATCAGCGCGACGCGGTCCCCTTTTTGCAGCCCCAGCCCTTCCTGAAGATATGCCGCAAACGCCCGGCTACGCTCCTCAAGCTTACGGAACGTCATGACCTCGCCCATATTCACGAATGCGGGCTGGTCCGCGTAGCGCCTTACCGAGTGTTCAAATAATTCCACCAGGGATTGATAACGGTCAGGATTGATCTCAGCAGGAACATCTGCGGGATAACGGTTAAGCCAAACCTTCTTCAATGCATCACCTCTGAAATGAGTGTTCGTCGTCATCACAACCCCGATAATAAACAGTTTGTTAACATTATATTAACTCAGCGTACCAGTTTATTAATTGTTCAGATTTAAGGTTGCGAAGCGCGTCACTCTTTTTTTTCGTTTTATCCGTAAAAAAACAGAGACAGCGGCTGAGCCGCTGTCTCTTTTCTAACAATAACAGTAAGTTACTCAGTAACGATCGTCTGAACCTGTGCAGGACCCGGGTTGTACCACCCCCAGCCCGGGTAGCCGTAACGATAGGGATGTGGACCCCACATCCACGGATCCATCGGCTGAGGCGGCATGATCACCTGCTGTGCCAGCCGCCAGCGTTTATACCCGTTGACCTGCATGGTCATAAATTTATACGGCGTGCTGCCGATTTTGCCCTGCACGGCGCCGGTAATCGGCCCGACGACGGTCACCAGCTGTCCGCGAAAATCGACCGGATCGAGGAAACCACTGACGTCCGCATAGATACGCCCGCGGGAGGCCTCACCCAGTACAGGCCGCGCGCCGCTGTCCAGCGGAACGGTCGCGATCTCCAGACGGGTTTTCCCCTGCTGGTTTTGTACGTCGATGACCTTACCGCCAAAGCGCGCTTCCTGGCCAACGTACAGCTCAGGCGCATTCATCACCCGAACCAGATCCTCCTGTGGCGTCGGGCTGCTGCCCTTAATCGCATCAGGAACGGAAACGCATCCGCTCAGTGCTATGGCAACCGCGCCTGCCATAATAAGGCGTACTACTTTAGTCTGAACCGCCATGATGCGACTCCTTTTTCTCAGTTCCTGTTACTGAGATTCACTCGCGGCCCGGAAGTTTCTTCCACGCAACGGTGTTTCGCAAATAAACCGGCTCCGCGTGTTCAACGGCAACGGTTTTTCCTGCTGCGAGCAGCTGGCAGGCAATCGGTAGCATATCTTCCGCAGCCGGCAGCAGCATGTTGCCGTCCACCAGCGTCACGCCGGTGCCGCTCGCCATCTCCGGCCACGCAGGCCAGCCGGTGCCGACGGTCGCCCACTCACCGGAGAGCTGTTGCAGTCGTTCAGTGACCGCTTCCGGCTTAAGCACGGCTTCCGTCTCTTCACCGTGCCACACGCCCTGCTCGTCGCGAGCGTATTCGGCCCAGTAAACTTCGCCCATGCGGGCATCTATTGCGGCCAGGACGCGCGTTGCCCCGGTCATGCGCCATGCGCCCTGCGCCATGGTGGCGAGGGTAGAGACGCCAATCATCGGTAGTTCAGCGCCCAGCGCCAGCCCCTGCGCAATGCCAATCCCGATGCGAACGCCCGTAAAGCTGCCGGGGCCACGGCCAAAGGCCAGCGCGTCGAGGTCGGTTAAGGAGGTATTGCCCTGGGTTAAAATGGCTTTTACCAGGGGCAGAATGCGTTGGGTGTGTTCCCGTGGGCACTCTTCGAAATGGGCAGAAACAGCACCGTCGTTCAACAGAGCGACAGAGCAAGCCTCTGTCGCGGTATCAATAGCCAGAATTCGCATCAGTCGTCGCGCTCTCGCAAGGGTCAGTCACAAAATGGCGCGCATCTTAGCACACTCCGGGGTAAATTACTCCGCCGTTGGGTTTGCCAGGAAGCGCACCGCGCGTTTTATGTCCCGCGTCCGCGGCGCGGGCGGCAGGCTGGCGAGGAAGGTTGCCCCGTAAGGACGCATCACCAGCCGGTTATCGCAAATGACCAGCACCCCGCGATCGGTAACGTCGCGGATCAATCGCCCTACCCCCTGCTTGAGGGTAATCACCGCGTCCGGCAGCTGTACCTCGTCAAACGGATCGCCCCCGCGCAGGCGGCAGTCTTCCATGCGCGCCTTCAGCAGCGGATCGTCCGGAGAGGTAAACGGCAGCTTATCAATGATCACCAGCGAGAGCGTATCGCCCCGCACGTCGACCCCTTCCCAGAAGCTGCTGGTCGCCACCAGCAGGGCATTCCCGGCGCTGACAAACTGCTGTAACAGCTGGCCTTTGCTGGTTTCTCCCTGCAGCAGCACCGGTAAGGTCATGGTGGCGCGGAACTGCTCGGCGAGGTCACGCATCATGGCGTGAGAGGTGCAGAGCATAAAGCAGCGGCCGTTGTTGGCCTCGATCATCGGTTTTAACATCGCTGCCAGATGACGCGCCGCACCCGGCTGGTTCGGCAGCGGCAGATTACGAGGAACGCAGAGCAGCGCCTGTTTTTCGTAATCGAACGGGCTGGGCAGGAGCAGCGATTCCGCCTCGTCAATGCCAAGACGTTCCGTGAAGTGATGCAGATCGTCATTCACCGACAGGGTTGCCGAGGTGAAGATCCAGCTTCCCGGTTTTTGCGCCATCACCTCTTTAAACTTATCCGCCACCGTCAGCGGCGTGAGCGCCAGCGTGAAGTGCCGCGAGGTGCACTCATACCAGTAGCTGAACCCCGGCTGGTTAATCTCTTTCAGCCGTTTGAGCCGCCCGCGATAGAGCGTAGCACGTTCGAAGGCCGCATCCAGCAGCGCGGAACGGCCGAGGGACAGTTTTGCCACGTCGTAGCAGAGTTCCAGGGCATCATCGAGCAGCAGCAGCGCGCGCTGGATGTTTTTGTCCGCCAGCAGCTCGCGCAGGTTGCCGCGATAGCCCGGCTCGCCGAGCTGTAAGCGGAAATCCTGCGCGCTTTGGGCCAGACGGTCGGCACACTTCTGCAGCTGCTGGGTATCTTTGAGTTCGGTCCGGTAAGCGATGGTGAAATCTTTCGCCAGATCCTGCAGCTGGCGGCTGGAAAGCGACTGGCCGAAATACTGGCTGGCGATGTCCGGAAGCTGGTGGGCTTCGTCGAAGATCATCACGTCCGCCTCCGGGATCAGCTCGCCGAAGCCGCTGTCCTTGACGACCATATCCGCGAGGAACAGATGGTGGTTCACCACCACCACATCCGCGTCCATCGCCGTTTTGCGCGCTTTCACCACGAAGCAGTCTTTATACAGCGGACAGTCGCTGCCGAGGCAGTTGTCGTTGGTGCTGGTCACCAGCGGCCAGGCCGGGGAATCTTCCGGCACGCTCGCGCAGGTGCTGATATCGCCCTCTTCGGTCTGGTTCGCCCAGGCGCGAAGGATAATGACGTCGCTGAGGGTTTGTACCGGCAGGTCGCCGCCCGCCAGCGCCTGCTGCTCAAGACGTTCCAGGCAGAGATAGTTAGAGCGCCCCTTCAGCAAGGCCAGACGCCCCTTGTATTTCAGCGCCTTAGCCACCGTGGGCAAATCGCGGCTGTAGAGCTGATCCTGCAGCGCCTTCGATCCGGTGGAAATAATCACCTTCTTCTTCGCGCGCAGCGCCGGAGCAAGGTAAGCATACGTTTTACCCGTGCCGGTTCCGGCTTCGACCACCAGCGGCTGAGCCTTATCGATGGCGTGCGCAACGGCGTGCGCCATCTGACGCTGAGGCTCACGGGGTTTGAAGCCGGGGATAGCCTGCGCTAATTGACCTTCAGGGGAAAAATCGTCTGCCACGGTGCTCTCTCACTGTATTTTTGCACAGGGATTATGTCAGCCCATCCTCTCCTGTGCCACCCCAAATAGTGACGACAGGAGAACAATATGGCAGTCTTGCCGCCTGACGACGAAAATAACGAGGAAACGTTTATGACAATTGTGCGCATTGATGCCGAAGCCCGCTGGTCTGATGTGGTGATCCATAACCAGACGCTTTACTACACCGGCGTACCGGCTAACCTGGACGCGGATGCGTTCGAGCAGACGGCTAACACCCTGGCGCAGATTGATGCGGTGCTGGAAAAACAGGGCAGCGACAAATCCCGCATTCTGGATGCAACGATTTTCCTGGCAAACAAAGACGATTTCGCGGCGATGAACAAAGCCTGGGATGCATGGGTAGTGGCGGGTCACGCGCCTGTACGCTGCACCGTACAGGCCACGCTGATGAAACCGGAGTATAAGGTTGAGATCAAGATTATCGCGGCGGTGTAAGCCCGATTACTCTTCTGGATCTTCATCTTCATCTTCGAATCGCGCCACAATCCGCTCGCCGGAATGACTGGCGCGAATCTCCTGAGCGACAACCGTAATCGCCTCTCCGCTGCTCATCCCCTGGGACATCAGTTCCTGAATGCGTTCAACCGCTTTCTGCTGTTGGTCATGACTGAGAGAAGGTAAACCTGCAAACATCGTCAACTCCTGCTAAATTATTCGCGCTAATTATTTCACGCTGCCCGGTAGTATGCCACACATGAACATGCGCTTCCCCACTGTTATTACCTTGCCCTGGCGTGCAGACGCCGCTGAATTCTGGTTTGCCCGCCTGAGCCATCTTCCGTTTGCGATGCTGCTGCATTCCGGCCATGCGGACCATCCCTATAGCCGCTTCGATATTCTGGTGGCCGATCCGCTAAAGACGCTGACAACCGATGACCTGTCGTTAACGGACGATCCGCTGGTGCAGCTTCAGCACGCCATTAACGCGCTGGGCTTATCTGCCACGCCAAACCCGGACCTCCCTTTTCAGGGGGGCGCGCTGGGCCTGTTTGGTTATGACCTGGGCCGCCGTTTCGAAACGCTGCCGGAGCATGCGCAGGCTGATATTTCCCTGCCAGACATGGCCGTGGGGCTGTATGACTGGGCGTTAATTGTCGATCACCAGAAAAAAACGGTTTCCCTGCTGAGCCATCGTGACGTGCAGGCGCGCCGGGCGTGGCTTGAGGCGCAGCAGCCTGCCCCGGCACAGACGTTCACGCTGACCTCCGGCTGGCGCTCAAATATGAGCGCTGCGGAGTATGCCGAAAAATTCGCGCGCGTTCAGGCGTATCTGCAAAGCGGTGACTGCTACCAGGTTAACCTCGCCCAGCGCTTCCAGGCGACATACCGGGGAGATGAGTGGCAGGCGTTTACCCGCCTTAATGCCAGCAATAAGGCCCCGTTCAGCGCGTTTGTCCGTCTGGAACGGGGGGCCATACTCAGCCTGTCTCCGGAGCGCTTTATTCATCTGGCCGAGGGCACGATTCAAACCCGTCCGATTAAAGGCACCCTGCCGCGTCTTGCCGATCCCGACGCCGATCGCCAGCAGGCGGAAAAGCTGGCCGCCTCGCCGAAAGACCGCGCCGAGAACCTGATGATTGTCGATCTGATGCGTAACGACATTGGCCGGGTGGCCGTTCCGGGCAGCGTGCGCGTTCCGGAACTGTTTGTCGTCGAGCCTTTCCCGGCGGTGCATCATCTGGTCAGTACTATCACCGCGACGCTGCCGGCATCACGCACGGCCTGCGATCTTCTGCGCGCGGCGTTTCCGGGCGGCTCCATCACCGGCGCGCCAAAGGTGCGGGCGATGGAGATCATTGATGAGCTGGAGCCGCAGCGCCGCAACGCCTGGTGCGGCAGCATTGGCTATATCAGCCTGTGCGGCACGCTGGATACCAGCATTACCATTCGCACGCTGACCGCCTGCGACGGAAACCTTTACTGTTCGGCCGGGGGCGGCATTGTTGCCGATAGCCAGGTCGATGCGGAATATCAGGAAACCTTTGATAAAGTTAACCGTATCCTGAAACAACTGGAGTAATCACGGGTGGAAAAAGAGAACCTGACGCTGGATGACTTTTTATCTCGCTTTCAGCTATTACGACCGCAGGTCAACCGCGAGGCGCTGAATCAGCGACAGGCGGCCGTGCTGATCCCGGTCGTGCGTCGCGAGCAGCCTGGCCTGCTGCTGACCCAGCGTTCTCCCCATTTACGTAAGCACGCGGGTCAGGTCGCCTTTCCGGGGGGGGCCGTAGACAGCTCCGACGCCTCGCTAATTGCCGCCGCGCTGCGGGAAGCGCAGGAAGAGGTTGCCATTCCACCGGAGGCTGTGGAGGTCATCGGCGTGCTGCCGCCCGTCGACAGCGTCACCGGTTTTCAGGTCACGCCGGTGGTGGGCATTATCCCGCCGGGCCTTCAGTATCACGCTAGCGTCGATGAAGTCTCTGCGGTGTTTGAAATGCCGCTGGATGAAGCCCTCCGACTGAGTCGTTATCACCCGCTGGATATTCAGCGTCGCGGGCATGACCATCGGGTCTGGTTGTCCTGGTATCAGCATTATTTTGTCTGGGGCATGACGGCGGGCATTATTCGTGAGCTGGCGTTGCAGATCGGCCTGAAGCCTTGACTATACTTTACATTCCGCCCTCTTCTGCCAGGTTTGCGATCTGGGTCGCGTTATTAGCAAAACCCATCGTTAACCATTAGTTTAATTCATGTGAATAGTTAAGCCGAGGTCGGTGTTCCCTCTTACACTATGCGCAGTTATAACATCGTTACTGGAACCCCGGTAACCCTGTCAGGAGTGTGAAAGTGATTAGTATATTCGACATGTTCAAAGTGGGAATTGGCCCTTCGTCTTCCCATACTGTTGGCCCGATGAAGGCCGGTAAACAGTTCGTCGATGATCTGGTCGAAAAAGGATTACTGGAAAGCGTTACCCGTGTCGCCGTGGATGTTTACGGCTCGCTGTCATTAACGGGTAAAGGCCACCACACCGATATCGCCATTATTATGGGTCTGGCAGGCAATATGCCGGATACCGTTGATATTGATGCCATCCCGGCATTCATCCGCGACGTGGAAACACGCGGCCGCCTGCTGCTGGCAAACGGCCAGCAGGAAGTCGATTTCCCGCAGGATGACGGCATGCGTTTCCGTAGCGACAACCTGCCGCTGCATGAAAACGGCATGACCATTCACGCTTATAGCGGTGAAAAAGAGATTTACAGCAAAACGTACTACTCCATCGGCGGTGGCTTCATCGTGGATGAAGAGCATTTTGGCAAAGACAGCGTCGGCGACGTCAACGTACCGTACCCGTTCAAATCGGCTACTGAAATGCTGGGTTACTGTAAAGAGACCGGTCTTTCCCTGTCCGGTATGGTGATGCAGAACGAACTGGCCCTGCACAGCAAAAAAGAGATTGAAGACTATTTTGCGAACGTCTGGCAAACCATGCGCGCCTGTATCGATCGCGGGATGAACACCGAAGGCGTTCTGCCGGGTCCACTGCGCGTACCGCGTCGTGCCTCCGCCCTGCGCCGTATGCTGGTGACCACGGACAAGTTC
Source organism: Enterobacter sp. 120016 (assembly GCF_018383635.1). Lineage (NCBI taxonomy): Bacteria > Pseudomonadati > Pseudomonadota > Gammaproteobacteria > Enterobacterales > Enterobacteriaceae > Enterobacter > Enterobacter sp. 120016. Next base: position 594,514 of record NZ_JAHAWC010000001.1, read on the forward strand.
TCCAACGACCCGATGAACGTGGTCGACTGGGTAAACATGTTTGCCCTGGCGGTTAACGAAGAGAACGCCGCCGGTGGCCGCGTCGTGACGGCGCCAACCAACGGTGCCTGCGGTATCGTTCCGGCAGTGCTGGCCTACTACGATCACTTTATTGAGCCCGTGACGCCGGACATCTATATCCGCTATTTCCTGGCGTCAGGTGCCATCGGTGCGCTGTACAAAATGAACGCCTCCATTTCCGGTGCTGAAGTGGGCTGTCAGGGTGAAGTCGGCGTTGCCTGCTCCATGGCGGCGGCGGGTCTGGCAGAGCTGCTGGGCGCAAGCCCTGAGCAGGTCTGCGTGGCCGCTGAAATCGGTATGGAACATAACCTCGGTCTGACCTGTGACCCGGTTGCGGGCCAGGTTCAGGTGCCGTGCATCGAGCGTAACGCGATTGCCTCGGTGAAAGCCATCAACGCCTCACGCATGGCGATGCGCCGTACCAGTGAACCTCGCGTATCGCTGGATAAGGTGATTGAAACCATGTACGAAACCGGCAAAGACATGAACGCGAAATACCGCGAGACGTCCCGCGGTGGCCTGGCCATTAAGGTGCAGTGCGACTAATACTGCCTTTCGCCCATCTGCAACGGATGGGCGAATTTCCCTCTTCTTTCTCGTCTCCTTCTGCTTTCCCCACTACACTTTCACTGTTGCGTCCGGCTTTTGTGGCTGGTGGCTTATCAGGCGACCGTTCATGCAAACTGCACAAACGATCATTAAAAACTATCGCCGAAAACGCGTTATCGTCTGTGTCACGGTTGCGCTCCTCACGCTCATCCTGACGTTAGGCATTCGCTTTATTTCACAGCGCAATGTTAACCAACAGCGGATCCTCGATTTTACCAGCCACACCGTTCGCGCCCTTGATAACGTTCTGCTTTCTTTAGAGAACCGCCGCAGCGTGCTGCAACCCCTGGTGGGGCAGCCCTGCCCGCAGGCGCACCTGGCGCTGCGAAAGCAGGCCGCCATTTTGCAGACGGTACGCTCCATCGCCCTGATTAACGACGGAATCCTGTACTGCTCGAGTATTTTCGGGAGCCGCAACGTGCCCGTTCGCGACTTCCTGAAAGAATTGCCCGCCAGCACGGCTAAGCTGATTTTATCGACCGACCAGTGGCTGCTTAAAGATAGCCCGATATTGGTCCAGTGGTATCCCGTCTCGCAGGACGGTGAAGCTGGCGTTATCGAAATCATCAATATCGATCTGATCGCCAAAATGATCCTCGAGCCCCAGCGCCCTCTCATCAATGACGTGGCGCTGACCGTGGGCGATCGCTTTCTGCGCTATGGACAACGCGTCAGCGACAGCCTGACCTTTGATGAGGAGGGATCTCTTTTCCGGCAGTCATCAACCCGAAATCCTTTCACCATTACGGTCAGCGGGCCAGGTCCTGGAGAGTTAGCCTTAAAAAGCCTGCCAGCCCAGCTGCCGCTGGGGCTGATGCTCAGCCTGCTGCTGGGCTATCTCGCCTGGCTGGCAACGGCAAACCGGATGAGCTTCACGTGGGAGATCGATATGGGCATTGCGGCGCGGGAATTTGAGCTTTTCTGCCAGCCGCTGGTGAATGCCCGTACCCAGGCGTGCACCGGCGTGGAGATCCTGCTGCGCTGGAACAATCCGCGTCAGGGTTGGATCACCCCGGAGGTGTTTATCCCTCTGGCAGAAGAACATAACCAGATTGTCCCTCTGACCCGCTATGTCATCGCCGAAACGGTGCGCCAGATAGGCTACTTCCCCGCCAACGCCGGTTTTCACATCGGTATTAACGTCGCCGCCAGCCATTTCCGTCACGCGATGTTAATCCAGGACCTGAACCGCCTCTGGTTCAGCGCCTTCCCGCACCAGCAGCTGGTGATTGAACTTACGGAACGGGATGCGCTGCTGGATGCGGATTATCGCATCGTGCGCGAACTGCATCGTAAAGGGGTGAAGCTGGCCATCGACGATTTTGGCACCGGGAACAGCTCCCTCTCCTGGCTTGAAAAGCTGCACCCGGACGTGCTGAAAATTGACCAGTCGTTTACCACCGCCATCGGCACCGACGCCGTGAACTCGACGGTGACGGATATGATTATTGCGCTGGGTCAGCGGCTGAATATTGAACTGGTTGCTGAGGGGGTCGAGACAGAGGAGCAGGCGCGCTATTTGCGCCGCCATGGTGTGCCCGTCCTGCAGGGCTTTTTCTATGCGCGGCCCATGCCGCTACGGGATTTTCCGAAGTGGCTGGCGGGAGGCGCGCCCCCGCCAGCGCATCATAACGGGCACATCGTGCCCTTAATGCCGCTGCGCTAAGCCGGCTTATTCATCTTCATCGTGGGCTGATTGTTCTTTAACAATACGAACCATATCAACGCGATAGTCGTTGGCTTCAACGATCGTAATGTGCAGCGGCCCCAGCTCGATCACATCTCCGACGCGCGGGATTTGCCCGTTAACCGCGATCGCCAGACCGGCAACGGTCGCGATGTCTTCTTCATCGTTGATCACGTTTTCCAGCCCCAGCGTGTGCGAGAGCGCGTGCAGGTCGGTAGTACCTTTAACCAGCCAGCCTTCACCGTCGGCAACAATCTCTGGCGTTTCGTCGGCATCCGGGAATTCACCGGCAATCGCTTCCAGCACGTCCAGCGGCGTAACCAGCCCCTGCACCACGCCAAACTCGTTGGTGACGATAACAAAGCTACCGCGAGCGCGGCGCAGCACCCCGAGCAGGTTGATAGGATCCAGCGTTTCCGGCACGACAATCGCAGGCGACGCGGCAGCAACGGCTTCCACGTTGACGCCCTCTTCCAGGGCCACCAGCATCTCTTTCGCCCGCACGACGCCGATGATCTCATCCAGCTCACCGCGACACACCGGGAACAGGCTGTGCGGTGAAGAGAGCAGCTGCTGGCGAATTTCATCCACGCTCAGGTTAGCATCGACCCAGCTGATTTCCCCGCGCGGCGTCATGATGCCGCGCAGCGAACGGGAGGCCAGGGAGAGCACGCCGTTGATCATGTAGCGCTCTTGTTCCACAAACGCCCCTTCCGGGACCGGAACCGGGTTGTGGTTTTCGGAATCAGACTGGACGTTCACCTGACGACGACCGCCCATCAGGCGCAGAATGGCATCTGCGGTACGGGCGCGCAGCGGCTGATTCGACTGCTGCTTAATAAAGTTACGGCGCGCAATCTGGTTAAAGAGCTCAATCAGGATCGAGAAGCCAATCGCGGCGTACAGGTAGCCTTTCGGAATATGGAAGCCAAAACCTTCCGCCACCAGGCTCAGGCCGATCATCAGCAGGAAGCTCAGACACAGTACCACCACCGTTGGATGCTGGTTGACGAAGCGCGTCAGCGGCTTCGAGGCCAGCAGCATTACCGCCATCGCAATAACGACAGCCGCCATCATTACCGGCAGATGATTCACCATGCCGACCGCCGTGATCACCGCATCCAGCGAGAAGACCGCATCAAGCACCACGATCTGCAGCACCACCACCCAGAAGCTGGCATAGCCTTTACCGTGCCCATCATCGTGCTGACGGTTTTCCAGCCGCTCGTGTAGCTCTGTCGTCGCTTTGAAAAGCAGGAATATCCCCCCGATCAGCATGATTAAATCACGCCCGGAGAAGGTGTAATCCATGACGGAGAACAGCGGTTTGGTCAGCGTGACCATCCAGGAGATGACGGAGAGCAGCCCCAGTCGCATGACCAGCGCTAGCGAGAGACCAATCAGGCGCGCTTTATCACGCTGTTTTGGCGGCAGTTTGTCCGCAAGGATGGCGATAAACACCAGGTTATCAATGCCGAGAACAATCTCCAGCACCACCAGCGTGAGCAATCCCACCCAGATTGACGGGTCCATTAAGAATTCCATGACAAGCTCCTGCTAAAGGAATGACGAAACGGTGCCCCACTCAACGTGGGCAAAACAGAGGTAAACAGAGTCGATACGTGGCGAGGATCGCCGGTGAATAAGGCGCGAAATGGCCTGGTAGATGACTGACGTCGGTGACGGTCCATATAGTGGGCTGTAGCCCTATACTCCTGAACAATTAAACGGAGGCTAAACATATCAGAGACAATGTGTTTTTAGCAAAGATTTACGTTCCTTTGCAAAGTTCTGTAACACAGCGGCTTTACTCTACAGATAAATCTGTAACGCGTGGCTAAATTACGGATCTTCATCACATAAATTATTTTTTCACTATCTAAAATAATTCGCGGAAGTCTTAGTTTTTTTGAACTCTAACCCTTATCTGAATCGATTCGGTTCGCCAATACGATTCTCAGTACGACTGCCTGGCAGGCGTATTAATGATAATAAAAGGAGGTAGCAAGTGACCATTGCTATTGTCATAGGCACACATGGTTGGGCTGCTGAGCAGCTACTCAAAACGGCAGAGATGCTGTTGGGCGAGCAGGAAAACGTCGGCTGGATCGATTTCGTTCCCGGTGAAAATGCCGAGACGCTGATAGAGAAGTACAACGCTCAACTCGCGAAGCTGGATACCAGCAAAGGCGTGCTGTTTCTCGTTGATACATGGGGCGGCAGCCCGTTCAATGCCGCCAGCCGCATTGTCGTCGATAAAGAGCACTATGAAGTTGTCGCCGGGGTGAATATTCCCATGCTGGTGGAAACCTTCATGGCGCGCGACGACAATCCGGCGTTCGATGAGCTGGTGGCACTGACCGTTGAAACCGGTCGCGAAGGCGTAAAAGCCCTGAAAGCGCAGCCGGTTGAAAAGCCTGTCCCTGCTCCTGCAGCGGCACCAAAAGCGGCAGCACCGGCAAAACCGATGGGCCCGAACGATTATATGGTTATCGGCCTTGCGCGTATTGATGACCGTTTAATCCACGGCCAGGTTGCCACGCGCTGGACCAAAGAGACCAACGTTCGACGCATTATCGTGGTCAGCGACGAAGTTGCCGCCGATACCGTACGTAAAACCCTTCTGACTCAGGTAGCTCCTCCTGGCGTTACCGCGCACGTTGTGGATGTCGCCAAGATGATCCGCGTTTACAACAACCCGAAATACGCGGGTGAACGCGTGATGCTCCTGTTCACTAACCCGACAGACGTTGAGCGCATTGTTGAAGGCGGCGTGAAAATCACCTCCGTGAACATTGGTGGTATGGCATTCCGTCAGGGCAAAACGCAGGTCAACAACGCCATTTCAGTCGATGCGAAAGATATCGAGGCATTCAACAAGCTGAATGCGCGCGGTATTGAACTGGAAGCCCGTAAGGTTTCCACGGATCAAAAACTGAAAATGATGGATTTGATCGGCAAAGTTGGGAAATAAGCCCGCGCCGGTTCTCACATAAAGCTTATGTAATAGGAGAAGTGCAATGGAGATTACCACTCTTCAGATTGTGCTGGTGTTCGTCGTCGCATGTATTGCGGGTATGGAATCCGTACTTGATGAATTTCAGTTCCACCGCCCTCTGGTGGCCTGTACGCTGATTGGGGCCGTTCTGGGTGACATGAAAACCGGTATCATCATCGGTGGTACCCTGGAAATGATCGCCCTGGGCTGGATGAACATCGGCGCGGCGGTTGCGCCCGATGCCGCGCTGGCCTCTATCATTTCGACCGTTCTGGTTATTGCTGGTCATCAGAGTATTGGTGCCGGTATCGCCCTGGCGATCCCGCTGGCAGCAGCAGGCCAGGTTCTGACCATCATCGTTCGTACTATCACCGTTGCCTTCCAGCACGCGGCGGATAAGGCGGCCGAAAACGGTAACCTCACGGCCCTGTCGTGGATCCACGTATCATCCCTGTTCCTGCAGGCGATGCGTATCGCGATCCCGGCGGTTATCGTGGCGATCTCCGTCGGTACCAGTGAAGTCCAGAGCATGCTGAACGCCATTCCAGAAGTGGTCACCGGCGGTCTGAACATCGCGGGCGGTATGATCGTGGTCGTCGGTTATGCGATGGTCATCAACATGATGCGCGCAGGCTACCTGATGCCGTTCTTCTACCTCGGCTTCGTGACCGCTGCCTTCACCAACTTCAACCTGGTTGCACTGGGCGTGATTGGTGCGGTGATGGCGATTCTCTACATCCAGCTCAGCCCGAAATACAACCGCGTCGCGGGTGCCCCAGCGCAGGCTGCTGGTAACAACGATCTCGATAACGAACTGGACTAACAGGTGAGCGAAATGGTTGATATGACAAAAACTACCACCGAGAAAAAACTCACTCCGGGTGATATTCGTGGCGTGTTCATCCGTTCTAACCTGTTTCAGGGTTCATGGAACTTCGAACGTATGCAGGCGCTGGGTTTCTGCTTCTCCATGGTACCGGCGATCAAACGCCTGTACCCGGAAAACAACGAAGCGCGCCGTCAGGCGATCAAGCGTCACCTGGAATTCTTTAACACCCATCCTTACGTTGCGGCCCCCGTACTGGGCGTAACGCTGGCGATGGAAGAACAGCGTGCGAACGGCGCAGAGATTGACGATGGTGCTATCAACGGTATCAAAGTCGGCCTGATGGGCCCGCTGGCCGGTGTCGGTGACCCTATCTTCTGGGGTACCGTGCGTCCGGTCTTCGCGGCGCTGGGTGCCGGTATCGCGATGAGCGGCAGCCTGCTTGGCCCGCTGCTGTTCTTCATCCTGTTCAACGCCGTGCGCCTGCTGACCCGCTACTACGGTGTGGCCTACGGCTACCGTAAAGGGGTAGATATCGTTAAGGACATGGGCGGCGGCTTCCTGCAGAAACTGACTGAGGGGGCGTCAATCCTCGGCCTGTTTGTCATGGGGGCACTGGTTAACAAGTGGACGCACGTGAACATCCCGCTGGTGGTATCGACCATCACCGGGCAGGATGGACAGACGCGCGTCACCACCGTGCAGACGATTCTGGACCAGCTGATGCCTGGCCTGGTACCGCTGCTGTTGACCTTCGCCTGCATGTGGCTGCTGCGTAAGAAAGTGAACCCGCTGTGGATTATCGTTGGCTTCTTCGTCATCGGTATCGCGGGCTACGCGGTCGGTCTGCTGGGCCTGTAAAGCAATAACGTTAGACGCCGGGGGCTTGCCCCCGGTTTTTTTATCTGTTTTCTGGAGGATGAATGACTGTCACGGACATCGTACTGGTTTTATTTATTGCAGCCCTTCTGGCTTACGCGATCTATGACGAGTTCATCATGCCCCGCCGCCACGGCGAGACGCTGCTCTCCCTTCCCCTTCTGCGACGCGGGCGCGTGGATGCGTTTATCTTCGCGGGTCTCATCGTCATTCTTATTTACAATAACGTCACCAGCCATGGTGCAATATTAACCACATGGTTATTATGTGCGCTGGCATTAATGGCGGTTTATCTGTTCTGGATCCGCACGCCGAAAATCATTTTTAAATCCCGCGGGTTTTTCTTCGCCAATGTGTGGATAGAATATAACCGTATTAAAGAGATGAATTTATCCGAAGACGGTGTGCTGGTGATGCAATTAGAACAACGTCGCCTGCTTGTTCGGGTGAAGAATATTGACGACCTGGAAAAGATATACAAGTTACTCGTTAAAACTCAATAATTTATATATATAGCAATGGCTATATACTGCGTTTATCGTGCGCAAGAAATATAGCCAAAGCTATATCCACTCCGTTAATTTGATCTCTATTTGTTAACGATATCTTCACGCTTAAAGACAAATGAAAATCGTTATCACTAAGCATTTTAAATAATGCCTCTTCATTGTTGTTTTATATTCTCAAAATATGTTAAGGTTGCGCCCGTCGTTGGGGAGTAGCCGATTTCCTGCTCGCAGGAAATGTACGTGTCAACATACTCGTTGAAAAACGTGGCGCGTACGGATCGCTTACAGCACATCTTATGTGCGGCGCGATCAGGCGAGACCATAGATACATCAACTGCTGTTTACTGGGGGCAGTGATGTGTCATATGGATATCCCCGGTCTGGACGCTGTTATGAATATCTCCGCTACGATCCTCCTCGCTTTTGGCATGTCCATGGACGCGTTTGCTGCTTCCATCGGAAAAGGCGCCACGCTCCATAAACCTAAGTTCTCAGAAGCCCTGCGTACCGGCCTGATTTTCGGTGCTATCGAAACGCTGACGCCGCTTATCGGCTGGGGTCTTGGCATGCTCGCCAGCCAGTTCGTGCTGGAGTGGAACCACTGGATTGCGTTCGTCCTGCTGGTATTTCTCGGTGGCCGAATGGTGATTGAAGGTTTTCGCGGTGGTGATGAAGAAGACGAGGAGCCGCAGCACCGCCACGGGTTCTGGCTGCTGGTCACCACGGCCATTGCCACCAGCCTTGATGCGATGGCCGTCGGCGTAGGTCTGGCATTCCTGCAGGTCAATATTATCGCCACCGCGCTGGCCATCGGCTGCGCAACGCTGATTATGTCCACGCTGGGCATGATGGTTGGACGGTTTATCGGCCCGCTGCTGGGTAAACGCGCCGAGATCCTGGGGGGAATTGTGCTGATTGGCATTGGTGCCCAGATCCTCTGGGCACACTTCGCCGGTTAATCTTCGCGCTGCCAGACGTGGATACTGAAATCCGTCTGGCAGCGAAATGTTGAGTGCGCAGCTAGCGCTTCCCATACTTCCGGTTTTGCCCGCCACGCGAACGGTGTCATCTGCAGCAACGCGGTAGCCTCTTCCCCTTTCAGCGTCATTTCATACGCCACGCTTTGCTCCTGCTTCAGGCTAAAACCGGCCAGCTGTTCAGAATGAGGGGCATGCAGACGCACTTCGTCGTAGATCAGCCCTTTCAGCTCCATCAGGTGACGCGGGCCCGGCGTCACGGTGACGACCCATCCGCCCGGCTTCACCACGCGAGCCAGCTCTTCCGCCTTGCAGGGCGCGTAAATGCGGATAACAGCGTCCATGCTGGCATCGTCAAACGGCAGCCGGTGGCTGGATGCCACGCAGAACGTCACGTCCGCGTAACGCTTTGCCGCCGCGCGAATGGCCACTTTCGACACGTCCAGACCGAATGTCAGCGCGCCCTTCTCACGGGCAATCTCGGCAAACCGGGCGGTGTAGTACCCTTCCCCGCAGCCGATATCGAGCATGGCGGTGGCAGAATCCGGCAGAATGTCATTCAGCATCTGCGCGACGGTCTCCCGCAGCGGCAGATAGTGGCCGGCATCCAGAAACGCGCGACGCGCCTGCATCATCTCTGCACTGTCGCCAGGATCGCGGGAGCGCTTATGCTGCACCGGCAGAAGATTCACGTAGCCTTCTTTTGCCATATCAAACTGATGCCCCTGCGGACAGGTATAACTTTTATCTGTGTGCGTCAGGGGGGCGTGGCAAAGAGGACAACTGAAGGACATGGTGACTCCGGAGCATAATCAAAGGGCGAAGTGTACCGCTATTCGCCCTGGTTATAAACGCCCGGTTAACGCATAACGATAAGGTGATCGGAACCGGCCGGTAACCCGTCAGGTTTAACATTCTCCAGACGCAGCACGTTGCCCATAATCTCGCTGAAGACAGGCGCGGAAACGGCACCGCCGTAGTAGGCGCCATTTTGCGGATCGTTAATGACCACCACCAGGGCAAAGCGCGGATCGCTGGCAGGCGCAACGCCAGCAGTGTAGGCAACGTATTTATCGACGTACTTCCCGCTGTCGTCAATTTTCTTCGCCGTACCGGTTTTCACCGCTACCCGGTAATCACGAACGGCGGCCTTAACCCCGCCGCCGCCGGGCAGCGCAACGCTCTCCATCATGTGCTCCACCTCATGCGCAATCTCTTCCGGCATGACGCGGTGCCCGATAACGGGCGGATCGATACGCGTAATCGAGAGAGGTCGCTCAAGCCCGAAGCCGCCAATCGTGGCGTAGACGTGCGCCAGCTGGAGCGGCGTCACCATCAGCCCGTAGCCGAAGGCAAAGGTCGCGCGGTCGAGCTGGCTCCAGTATTTACGCTGGGGCAGCAGTCCCGCGCTCTCACCCGTTAAGCCAAGCCCCGTATTGGTGCCAAAACCAAAGTTTCGATAGGTATCAATAAGATGCTGGACAGGCATTGCCAGGGACAGTCGAGACACGCCGGTGTCGCTCGATTTTTGCAGGATCCCGGTCATTGTCAGTTCAGGATAATAGCCCACATCGCGGATACGATGCCCGTCGAGGGTATACGGATGCGTGTCAATCACGCTGTCCGGCTGGACAAGCCCCTGCTGCAGGGCCGTCATCAGCACCAGCGGCTTGACCGTGGAGCCGGGCTCAAACGTATCGCTGATCGCACGGTTGCGAAAATCGTTTATCGTCGCGCCTTCCCGGTTATTGGGGTTGAAGTCCGGATAGCTCGCCATGGCGAGGATTTCCCCGGTTGGGATATTAATTAGCACCGATGCCCCAGACTCGGCCTTGTTCCAGGCCACGGCATTATCGAGCGCATCTTCGGTAATGGTTTGCAGACGCTCGTCGATACTTAACTGGATGTTATGCGCCGGTGCGGGCGCCACTTCCGTCAGGTTTTCAACCACGCGTCCGTAGCGGTCTTCCCTTACCTGCCGTACACCCGCCTTGCCGGTCAGCTGCGCGTTAAAGCTTTTTTCCACGCCTTCAATGCCCTGCCCGTCAATATTGGTGAAGCCAATCAGGTTCGCTGCCACATGGCCGGCAGGATAAAAACGGCGGGATTCATCGCGTAAATTGATGCCGGGCAGATTGAGCTTATCGATCCACTTTGCCTGTGCCGGATCGACCTGACGGGCAAGATAAATAAAACGGCCCTGCGGGTTGGCGTTGATTCGCGCCGAGAGTGTGCCCAGGGAGAGATGCAGCGCGTTTGCCAACGCCTGCCAGCGTTCGTCAACGCCAACGCCTCCTTTTGCCAGCACCGTTTTAGGATCGGCCCACACGGCCCGGACAGGCACGCTCACCGCCAGGGGGCGACCTTCGCGATCCATTATCATCCCGCGCGGCGCATCAATCGCCAGTTGCCGGAGGGAGCGCATATCTTCCTGCTTCACCAGATTGTCAGGCTTGATGATTTGCAGCCAGGCAACGCGGCCCAGTAAAAAAGCCAGACTACAAAAAATAGCTAAACAGAGCAGCACAAAACGCGCCGGCGTGAAATTTCCGGCAGTCGTTATCAATTTATTCTTCACCTGAACCCCAGGACTGTTAAACAACGCCCTGATTTAACGGGAAAAGATGGGTTTAGGTTGGCAAAACAGTGCTACTAACCTCGCAGCTTTGCAACAAGTTACTAACAAGAGCGCGAATGGTAATATTTTGAAAGATAAGGGACATAAAAAAGCCCCGCGTTATGCGAGGCTTTATGTCTGAGATTGAAGTGCTAAGCGCTTCAGTCAGCAGCGGTTCGATCAGATAGCAGTTACGTTAACTGCAGCTGGGCCTTTCTGGCCGTCCTGAATTTCGAACTCAACGTTCTGGCCTTCAGCCAGAGTTTTGAAGCCGTTACCCTGGATTGCAGAGAAGTGTACGAACACGTCTTTGCTGCCGTCAGCAGGAGTAATGAAACCAAAACCTTTAGACTCGTTGAACCACTTAACTTGACCTTTAATCTTTGCCATTTTGCAAAATTCCTTAGAGTGTTTTCTTAGCCCGCAGGCATTAACTGAGATAAAACTGAGACATTACTGCATGAGGCACTAATATAAGGTTCGGCAGAGAAGCGGTATTCAACGACAACGTGTTTACTCAGGACTTCTTTACTGAAAATGCCACACATAAACAGAACTGTACCTCGTTTGACCCAAAACGTGTTATCACACACTATGTTTAATATGGCAAGCCATTTTTAAACATGTCTCGATCCGCCGCACAAATTCGAACAGTGCCTGTCAGGTTTTGCACAATTATGCGCATCACGTACAGACAGCTCTGCTGCGTAACAAAGACCCAGCATTGCTTTCACAACCGCTGTAATCTAAGACTTTTTTAACATAGCTCAATCATAACGAAGCGTCCAGCAACCGGGAAAAGAAATCTTACGTCTTGATTGAGTTAGAACAATTTGTAAAAACTTATGCTTAAATCATTGTAACGCGACCAAATTGTTTCAGAGAAAAAACACCGTTAATAGCCCACGCCCAACTGTATTAAAATGCACCAGTTAATAAACAGTGTTATGCACCAAAATAATGAAATTTTTATGAACCTGCATCAAAAGAAGGCAAGCAAAACGTTTCGATATAAATAAAACATTTCTGCGCGCGTTTACATACAGAATATATGCAACAATTAATCGCTTCGTTTATAAGGATAAATATTCGCCAATTTTCAGTATCCTGAAAGAATGATTAACTGGTGCTAAATTATCTAGCGCGTCAGTTAACTCCCGCACAGGTTCATCAAGAGCTTCATCTGCCAGTTCAAACACGCCCCAGTGAATGGGAAACGCCAGCGGACAACCCAACTGCTGCCATAATGCCACCGCGGATTGCGGATCCATATGATGGACAGCCATGAACCATCGTGGGGCAAAGGCACCTATCGGTAACGCGGCAGCATCGATATGGCCCAGACGTTCAGGTATCAACAGCAGCTCGGGCGAATACCCCGTATCGCCGCTGAACCAGAAACGATGATGTCGACCTTCCATAACCCAGCCGCACCATAATGAGCGATTGCGGTTCCATGGCGTGCGCATACTCCAGTGCTGTGCCGGTACGGCTGTCAGCGTCATCCCCTGCCAGGTGAAACTCTGCCACCAGTCGAGCTCAACCACGCGTTTTGCCCCCCGGCGGCGAAACCAGTCGGCAAGCCCCAGCGGAACAAAAAAACTGACGTCGGGGAAGCGTTTGAGGATACGGCGAATGGTCGCGTCATCAAGATGATCGTAATGATTATGGGAGATGACGACCGCATCAAGCTGATGAAGTTGATCGACTGACAGCGCGGGAGGCGTTTTACGCTGTGGTCCCAGGAAAGGGAGCGGAGAAGCGCGCCGTGAAAACACCGGATCGGTAAGGAGGATATTGCCGTCCAGCTGCAGCAACACGCTTGCGTGTCCGAGCCACCACACCCCATCTTCATGAGATTGCGTAAGCTCAACCGGTTGCCACCACTGGTGGATAAAGTCTTCATAACCCAGCGCGGGCGGCTTCGGTAAACCGGCCTCTTTACGCGCTTTACGCCAGCGGTCAAGATCGCCGGGCTGATGTCCGACAGGATCGGTATTACGAAAACCGTTCGGGGTGTGATGTTTCAGGGAGGGGTCATACCAGGGATTTTTCCAGACCACAGCCACCTCCCAGACAAAAGATTAACGCTCAGCCACCAGGCGGATAAAGTCGTCTTCGTCTTTGTTATCTTCAGCGACCGCGTCTTTCGGCGCGTCTTTCTCTTCCGGCTCGTTAGCCTCACACAGACGGCGCAGCAGCGCATTCTGACGTTTTTGCTGATCGAGCAGCGCTTCCAGCAGTTCAATCTGCTCGTTAGTACGGGAACTGGCGCGGTTCACGAAAAACCAAATGACCAGCCCCACAAGCAGAACAACCAAAGAAATCATCAGGGATGCTATATTCAGCAGCCCTGAATTCAGTAACTCACCCATTTCACCACCTCAATAAAAACGTCTATTTTACCACTGGCGCGAAGGAAGGAAATCACCTTGAGAAAAAATGCGTGTTACCACGGAATAAATTTATTGATTGCGCAAACGCCGCTAAAAAACTGTACATCCTGATCGCACATCACATTGATCGTCTGCGTCCATAACACCACGCACGCTATCAGCACGATAATCAGAATTACCCAGCGTATTTTTTTCACTCCACACTCCGTCTAATGACCTGATGTAACGAGGTTATCACGCTTATCTTAAACAAGGACTAACTGTGCCTCCATCGCGCTTTTTTCAGATTCCTGCACTTGTTTCGCCGCGTAAACCGTTTACGCTAGCATTATGATAACAACGATAAAAGAGGAAATGATGCGGTTAATCATTCGAACAATTGTTGCACTGGCCATTGTCTGGATTGGCCTTCTGCTAACGGGTTATGGCGTGCTTGTGGGAAGCACCGAGAACGCAGCCGGGTTAGGAATTCAGTGTAAATATTTAACGGCACAGGGCGTGAGCACTGCGCAATATCTGCATACTGAAAGCGGGATCGTGGGCTTAACGCACTGTCCGGTCCTGCGTAAGACATCCGTCGTGATTGATAATGGCTAATCAGCCGGGTAAATGACCGACAAAAAACGCCGCATCTGTTGCGGCGTTTTTTTATGCAAACAGAGATTAGAACGGGTAGTCGTGATACCCCATCTGTTCAGAAATCTTACGTGCGGCAGTGTGCAAAATAGCCACATACTCATGCAGACGCTCTTCGGAGAAGCGTAAGGTTGGGAAGGAGATACTTAAGCCCGCGATTACCACGCCAAAACGGTCAAACACCGGAACGCCGATGCAGCGCAGCCCTTCTTCCTGCTCTTCGTTATCTTCGCCATACCCCTGCTCGCGTACGCGATCGAGCACCGTTAACAGCGCGTCCGTGCTGGTAATGGTTCGTGAGGTACTTTGCTTGTATTCCACGCCTTCGAGGATCTGCTTCACTTCCTCACGATCGCGCCACGCCAGCAGAACCTTACCAATGGCGGTACTGTAGAGCGGGTTGCGACGACCAATGCGCGAATACATGCGCAGATTGTACATGGAGTCGATTTTATGGATGTAAACAATGCTGTCTTCATCCAGCGCGCCGAGATGGATGGTCTCTTTGGTCAGGCGAGAGATTTCACGCATCTGAATATCGGCGCTGCGGATCAGGTCAACGTTTTGTAGCGCACGGGCACCCAGCTCAAACAGCTTCAGCGTCAGAGAGTATTTTTCAGATTCGCCTTCCTGGGCAACGTAGCCCAGCGACTTCATGGTTTGCAAAAAGCGATACACGGTGCTTTTTGACATCATCACGCGCTGCGACAACTCTGTAATACCTATTTCACGCTCTTCTCCCAGCGCCTGTAAGATGCCAAACACCTTCAGCACGGAAGAAACAGAATCTGGCTGTTTATCCAAATCCGCAATAGCCATTTACCACCTCATAGAGAGTGTTTTATAAAAATCAGAACCGGTTTTTATTATAAGTTCCCGTCATGTCACCTGCAATCAATCCGCGTTTACTTCGTTACAAATCTGCGACATATCGCGGCTGTAACAATGCTAAAATAGTTACCCTGAGAATAATTTCACGCTGAGCTTTTTTAATCCTAATGGAAAAGACCCTTTCCGATGGCCTGCCTTTACCCCAGCGGTATGGCGCTATAGCGACCATCATTATCGGTATCTCAATGGCCGTCCTTGACGGCGCAATCGCAAACGTCGCCCTGCCAACCATCGCCAGCGACCTGCACGCCTCTCCCGCCAGTTCGATATGGATTGTTAACGCCTATCAGATTGCGATTGTGGTTTCCCTGCTCTCGTTCTCTTTCCTGGGCGATATGTTCGGTTACCGTCGGGTGTATCAGTGCGGTCTGGTGGTTTTCACCTTCACGTCCTTGCTGTGCGCCCTTTCAGATTCACTGTATACCCTGACGCTTGCCCGCATTGCGCAGGGGTTTGGCGGCGCGGCGCTGATGAGCGTAAACACGGCGTTGATCCGCTTAATTTATCCGCAGCGTCATCTGGGGCGCGGCATGGGGATCAACTCGTTTATTGTCGCCGTCTCTTCCGCCGCCGGGCCTACCATTGCGGCGGCGATCCTTTCCGTTGCGTCATGGCAATGGCTGTTCGCCATTAACGTGCCGCTGGGTATCATCGCCATCTTCTTTGCCCTGCGCTTTCTTCCCGCTAACGGCCCTAAAAGCACCATGCCGCGCTTCGACGTGGCGAGTGCGGTGATGAATGCCCTGACCTTTGGCCTGCTGATTACGGCGCTGAGCGGCTTTGCGCAGGGACAGTCTCTGATGCTTACCGGCGCGGAGCTCATCGCCCTGCTGGCGATCGGTTTCTTCTTTGTTCGCCGCCAGCTCACACTCCCTGTGCCCCTACTACCGGTCGATCTGCTGCGTATTCCCCTCTTTTCCCTCTCCATTTGCACGTCAGTCTGCTCGTTCTGCGCCCAGATGCTGGCTCTGGTTTCTCTGCCCTTCTTTCTGCAGAGCGTGCTAGGACGTTCAGAAGTGGAGACCGGCCTGCTGTTAACCCCCTGGCCGCTGGTGACAATGGTGATGGCGCCGCTGGCAGGTTACCTGATTGAACGCGTCCATGCCGGTTTATTGGGAGCGTTGGGGCTGGCGGTGATGGCGACAGGCCTTTTCGCGCTGGCTCTGCTACCGTCATCGCCAACCGATCTGGACATCATCTGGCGTATGATCCTGTGCGGCGCAGGGTTTGGCCTGTTCCAGTCCCCCAACAATCACACCATTATCACCTCCGCGCCTCGCCATCGCAGCGGAGGTGCCAGCGGCATGCTGGGTACCGCGCGCCTTCTGGGGCAAAGCAGCGGTGCGGCGCTGGTCGCCCTGATGTTTAACCTCGCTGGACAAAACGGCAACCATGTTGCGCTTCTCACCGCGGGTGCCCTTGCCTCTCTCGCGGCGGTTGTCAGCGGCCTGCGCGTGACCCAACCCAGGGTTCAGGCATAAAAAAAGCCGGGCGGAGTGTTCTCCTGCCCGGCTTATTAAGGTTCTTTGCGTTACTTCAGGTATTCCCCACTGCGCAGCGCTTCGATACGTTTATCCAGCGGCGGGTGAGACATAAACAGCTCGCTCAGCGATTTGGACTTACCGTTAATGCAGAAGGCCATCATGCTGTTCGCTTCCTGCGGCTCGTAGCTGGTTTTCAGACGCTGCAGCGCGGCAATCATCTTCTCACGACCAACCAGTTTCGCCGAGCCGGCATCCGCGTGGAATTCACGGTGGCGGGAGAACCACATGGTGATGATGCTGGCCAGAATACCGAATACCAGTTCCAGAACCATCGAAACGGCAAAGTAGATCAGCGGATTGCCGTTGCTCTCTTCACCTTCGTCGCGGTTGCCACCCATAAAGCCTGCCGCAATCTGCGCCAGAATACGGGAGATGAAGATCACGAAGGTGTTCACCACGCCCTGAATCAGGGTCATGGTCACCATGTCACCGTTGGCGATATGGCTGATTTCGTGGGCAATAACCGCTTCGGCTTCGTCACGGCTCATGTTCTGCAGCAATCCGGTGCTGACGGCAACCAGTGACGCATCGCGACGGGCGCCCGTGGCGAAAGCGTTGATGTCCGGGGCATGATAAATCGCCACCTGCGGCATGGCGATCCCGGCCTGACGGGATTGCTGAGCCACCGTATTCATCAGCCACTGTTCCATATCGTTACGCGGCTGTTCAATAACCTCACCACCCACCGACTTCAGTGCCATCCACTTCGACATCAGCAGGGAGATGAACGAGCCACCAAAACCAAACAGCAGCGCCATAATCAACAGACCCTGAACGCTGCTCGACTGAATTCCTGTCAGGCTTAGCACGAGCCCGAAAACCACCATGACCGCCAGGTTGGTGAGCAGGAAGAGCGCGATTCGCATCATAATTTTCTTTTTACCTCAGTTTAACAAAACGCACTATGCGATTACCCACATCGTATGGGTATTGCGGCTATTTTCAAGCATCCGGCGGGCGTAAGTCACCAGAAAGACACAACTTTACACAATTGGAAATCTGGCTGACGGAAGGATGAAGAACAAAAAGAAACAGGCACAATTTCTTGTGCCTGTTGGGTGATTATTTTGCCGGAGCGGGCTGTACGGCAGGTTTCTCTTTTTCCTGATTCGCCAGGTCGAGAGCGATATGCACCGTCTCGTCCAGATACGGATCCGGCTCATGGTAATCTTTTGGCAGATCGTCCAGTTTCTTGAGCAGAGGCTTACCTTCTCGCTTGAAGCGATCGTTGATACGCGCCAGGCGGGTTGCATCGTCTTCGTTGTTCTCTTTCTCACGCTGTGCGTAGTTCAGAGAAACGATATTCCGCTTATCTTTCAGGGCATTGAACCGTGCAATGTCCTTCATGATGTACTGGAACTCCGGATCTTTCGCGATGCGGTCGTTATGCGCTTTCAGCAGTTCAGGGCCAAATTGCGTCATATCACCCGCTTTCACGTAGGTCGCGGCATTGATGCTGTCCCACGGCAACGCGTTATCTTCAAACTTCTCGCCGGTTTCCGTCTCTTCCGTGCCTGTCGGCATCATGATGTCCGGCGTTACGCCCTTACGCTGCGTACTGCCGCCGTTCACGCGGTAGAATTTCTGAATGGTGTACTGAACCGAGCCCAGTGCAGGCCATTCCGGACGCAGCATTTGATCGTAAATACGATTCAGAGAGCGATACTGCTGAACGGTGCCTTTCCCGAAGGTAGGCTCACCGACGATCAGCGCGCGGCCATAGTCCTGCATTGCAGCGGCAAAGATCTCAGACGCGGAAGCACTGAAGCGGTCAACGAGGACCACCAGCGGGCCTTTATAGTAGACCACACCGTCGTTGTCGGCATCTTCACGCACTTTACCGTTGTTATCGCGCACCTGAACCACAGGACCCGATGGAATGAACAGACCAGAAAGTGAAACCGCTTCCGTCAGCGCACCGCCGCCGTTACTGCGCAGGTCGATGATAATGCTGCTGACGTTCTGCTTTTCAAGCTTCTGCAGCTGAACTTTCACATCGTCAGTCAGCCCAACGTAGAAGCCAGGAATATCCAGAACACCTACCTTCTCTTTACCCACGGTTTTCACCGACATTTTCACCGCGCGGTCTTCAAGACGGATACGCTCGCGGGTCAGGGTAACGATACGGGTTTTGGTGCCTTTTCCAGCCGGAAGAACTTCCAGACGAACCTTGCTGCCTTTCGGACCTTTGATCAGCGCAACCACGTCATCAAGACGCCAGCCGATCACGTCGACCATGTTCTGGCCGGTTTGTCCTACACCCACAATACGATCGCCTACGCTAATCGCTTTGCTTTTGGATGCCGGGCCACCCGCGACCATCGAATTGATCACCGTGTAATCATCGTCCATCTGCAGCACCGCGCCGATACCTTCCAGAGACAGGCTCATCTCGGTATTGAACTGTTCGGTGTTGCGCGGAGAGAGATAGTTGGTGTGCGGATCGATTTCGTGAGCAAAGGCGGTCATGGCCAGCGAGAAAACATCCTCACTGTTGGTCTGGGCCAGACGACGAATGGCGAATTTGTAACGACGCGTCAGCGTGTCACGGATCTCTTTTTCGTCTTTGCCGGTCAGCTTAAGACTCAGTTCGTCGTATTTAACTTTACCGTCCCACAGCGCATTCAACTCGGCTTCATCTTTCGGCCAGGGTGCTTTACTGCGATCCAGATTAAAGGTGTCAGTGCCGGTGAAGTCCATCGGACGTTCCAGCACTTTCAGCGCGTACTGATAGCGTTCGAAACGCCGCTTTTGCGACAGGTTGTAGAGATCGTAGAACAGATCCAGCTTGCCTGAACGCAACTCGTCACCCACCTCGGATTTGCGCTTAGCGAACTGCTCGACATCGCTGGCGAGCAAAACGTTATGGCTGTAATCCAGCAAGTTCAGATAGCGGTCAAAGATTTTGGCCGAAAAGGCCTGATCGAGATCGAACTGACGATAGTGCGAGCGGGTAAAACGTGAGGTCACGCGCTCGCTCACCGTCGCGTGCTGCGTCTCTTCCTTGAGTACCGGAATTTGATCAACACGCGTGATATCGTCCACTGCAAAAGCGTGACCTGTTATAGCAAACAGGCCCGCCAGCGCGGTGAGCTTAAAAAAAGTGTTCATGCCAGGCTTGGCCTCCGTTTCAGAACAACAAGTGTTCTGCGCGTACAATCATTGACATACCAGAAGTCAGCTGTACACGAACGCCATCTTTGGTGATTTCCAGTACGGTGGCGTCCATAGCATTGTTACCCGCTTTTACCTTCAGCGCCTGACCTACGCTCAGGGCGTTAATGTCAGAAACCGGCGTATGGCGCGGCTCTTCACGAGGGGCACGCGGGGCTTTTGCTGCTGGTTTGTCTGCACGCGGTTTGCGATCGTTATTATCGTGACGGCGCGGCGCAGGGCGTGGTTTACGCTCACGACGAGGCGCTTCTTCCTGGCCGTTTGCCGCTGCGGCTTCGCGTTTTTTCGCCTGCTGTTCTGCACGTTGTGCCTGAACGCGTGCTTTGGCTTCTTCAAGCTGCTTGCGCGCGTGCTCAACGTGCTGCTCGTCCAGCTCACCACAAGGGTTACCGTCGAGATCCACGCGGGTCGCGCCAGCTTTGATACCGTACAGGTAACGCCAGCTCGAAGTATAAAGACGTAAGGCGGAACGCAGCTGAGTTTTGCTGAGGTTCATTTCCCCTTCAACACGCGCCACCAGATCCTGAAAAATACCGACTTTCAGGGGACGAGCCTCACCTTCCGCGCTGAAGCACTGCGGGAAACGCTCGGCCAGAAATGCGATAACTTCTTTACTGCTATTCAACTTAGGTTGATTTTCCATGAAATTTCCTGATTACAACGGACGTTGCCAACAAGCGCAGGCATGAACAGGCGTCATTATAATGACGCTATCAGTAAATGCTACGTTATCCGTTGATTATCCTGCGACGCTCGCAAAGAATTTTTGATAATCGGTTGCAGCGAGTACGTTTTCCAGATTCGCCACCAGCTCGCGCAGCCCCTGTTCGTCCTCGGTTGTAAAGCGACTGAAGACCGTGCTGTCGATATCCAGAACGCCAATAATCTGATTTTTGACCACCAGCGGCAGAACGATTTCAGAGTTACTGGCGGCATCACAGGCAATGTGCCCGTCAAACGCATGAACGTCTTCCACACGCTGGACCTCATTCTCGGCCACCGCCGTGCCGCATACGCCGCGCCCTACCGGAATACGTACGCAGGCCAGTTTGCCCTGGAACGGGCCAAGCACCAGCGTTTCACCTTCCAGGAGGTAAAAGCCGGCCCAGTTCACGTCAGAGAGACGTTCAAACAGCAATGCGCTAGTATTTGCCAGAGTGGCTAAGAAGCTGGTCTCACCCGCCATCAATGCCTTAAAATCGCGGTTCAGATCCGCGTAGAATTCTGTTTTGTTCATTATTCAATCACTTAGTTGTCTTACAAATTTACCGCATAGCCTATTAAAATAAGCATTAAATGCGCTCATGCTCAAGATGAATCCGTTCATGAGTTATTATAACTTTCAACAATACTTATTTGTGCGCAGCTGATGGCCTTAAAAACAACCAAAATTACGCCGACAAGAAAGATAACTGTCCATACGGTAAGCGAAGCTTTGCCACGTGCACATTATCAGCGTTGCCCCCAGTGCGATACGCTTTTTATGTTGCCGAAGATGAAATCGCACCAAAGTGCCTTTTGTCCCCGCTGCGACGCCAAAATTCGTGATGGTCGCGACTGGTCGTTAACCCGCCTCGCCGCCATGGCCGTCACCATGCTGCTGCTGATGCCCTTCGCCTGGAGCGAACCGCTGCTGAAACTCTACCTGCTTGGGGTACGTATTGACGCCAACGTGCTGCAGGGTATCTGGCAGATGACCCGTCAGGGCGATCCCATCACCGCTGCCATGGTGCTGTTCTGCACCGTTGGCGCGCCGCTGGTGCTGGTCGCCGCCATTGCCTATCTTTGGTTTGGCAATATTCTCGGCATGAACCTTCGCCCGGTGCTGCTGATGCTGGATAAGCTCAAAGAGTGGGTGATGCTGGATATTTATCTGGTGGGCGTGGGCGTTGCGTCAATAAAGGTACAGGACTATGCCTTTTTGCAGCCCGGCATCGGGCTCTTTGCTTTCATCTGCCTGGTATTGCTGAGCATCCTGACGCTGATCCACCTTAACGTTGAGCAGCTGTGGGAACGGTTTTACCCTCAGCGCCCCGCCACGCGTCCCGACGACAATCTGCGCGTCTGTCTGGGATGCCACTATACCGGCTTGCCCGACACGCGAGGACGCTGCCCGCGGTGCCACATTCCGTTGAGACTGCGGCGCAACAACAGCCTGCAAAAATGCTGGGCCGCGCTGATCGCCTCCCTGGTGTTTCTGATCCCAGCCAATATGCTGCCGATTTCCATCATTTACGTGAATGGCGGGCGTCAGGAGGATACTATCCTCTCCGGGATTATCTCCCTTGCGCACAGCAACGTCGGGGTGGCGGCGATCGTCTTTATTGCCAGTATCCTGGTTCCCTTTACCAAAGTGGTGGTGATGTTTACCCTGCTCATCAGCATTCACTTTAAATGTGAACAAGGCTTACGGACCCGCATTCTGCTGCTGCGGTTCGTCACCTGGATTGGCCGCTGGTCAATGTTAGATCTGTTCGTGATTTCGCTGATGATGTCGCTCATCAATCGCGACCAGCTACTTGCTTTTACAATGGGACCCGCGGCTTTTTATTTCGGCTCTGCGGTGATATTGACTATTCTTGCTGTGGAATGGCTGGATAGCCGCTTACTTTGGGATGCACATGAGTCAGGAAACCCCCGCTTCGCCGACTGAAGCGAGAATTAAAACAAAACGCCGCATTTCGCCATTCTGGTTGCTGCCCGTCATCGCCCTGATGATTGCAGGCTGGCTGATCTGGACGAGCTATGAAGATCGCGGGAGTACCGTCACCATTGATTTCCAAACCGCCGACGGCATCGTTGCCGGGCGAACGCCCGTTCGCTTCCAGGGGGTTGAAGTGGGTACGGTTCAGGACATCTCCCTTGGAAAAGGGCTGAACAAGATTCAGGTGCGGGTCAGTATTAAATCTGACATGCAGGATGCCCTGCGCAGCGAAACGCAGTTCTGGCTAGTGACGCCTAAAGCCTCTCTGGCCGGCGTGTCCGGGCTGGATGCGCTCGTGGGCGGTAACTATATCGGCATGATGCCAGGCAAAGGCGAGCCGCAGGATCACTTTGTTGCCCTGGATACACAGCCAAAGTACCGCCTCAATAACGGCGATTTGATGATCCATCTCCAGGCGCCGGATCTCGGTTCTCTGAACAGCGGTTCGCTGGTCTATTTCCGCAAAATCCCGGTTGGCCGCGTGTACGATTACGCGATCAACCCGAATAAACAGGGCGTCACCATCGACGTGCTGATCGAGCGCCGCTTCACCAACCTGGTGAAAAAAGGCAGCCGCTTCTGGAACGTCTCCGGCGTGGATGCGGACCTCAGCCTGAGCGGTGCGAAAGTGAAGCTGGAGAGTCTGGCCGCGCTGGTGAATGGCGCCATTGCCTTTGACTCCCCGGAAAACTCAAGCCCTGCCACCGCTGATGATTCATTTGGATTGTACGCTGACCTGGCGCACAGCCAGCGCGGCGTGATCGTCAAACTCGCCCTGCCCGATGCTAAAGGGCTAAAAGCGGGTTCAACGCCGCTGATGTATCAGGGACTGCAGGTTGGTCAGCTCACCAAAATGACGCTCAACCCGGGCGGTTCGGTCACCGGCGAAATGACGGTCGACCCGAGCGTGGTCGATCTCCTGCGCGAGAAAACGCGCATCGAAATGCGTAGTCCGAAGCTCTCTCTGAACGATGCCAGCCTCAGCACGCTGTTGACCGGAAATACGTTTGAGCTCATCCCCGGCGAAGGTGAGCCCAGCAATAGCTTCGTGATTGCCCCGGCGGATAAAGCCCTGCTGCAAAAGCCGGGCGTGGTGACGGTCACGCTGAATGCGCCAGAAAGTTACGGTATCGAAGCCGGACAGCCGTTAATTTTACACGGCGTGCAGGTCGGTCAGGTGCTGGAGCGTAAGCTCTCGGCGGATGGCGTGACGTTCTCGGTCGCCATCGATCCGCAGTACAGCGATCTGGTGCACGGTGACAGCAAATTCGTGGTGAACAGTCGCGTCGACGTGAAGGTGGGTCTGGACGGCGTGGAGTTCCTCGGCGCCAGCGCCAGCGAATGGGTTAACGGCGGTATCCGCATTCTGCCCGGCGATAAAGGCCCCGTGCGCGACAGCTATCCGCTATATGCCAACCTGGAGAAAGCGATTGAAAACAGCCTGAGCGATCTTCCTACCACCACGCTGAAGCTAAGCGCCGAGACGCTGCCGGACGTACAGGCGGGATCCGTGGTGCTGTATCGCAAGTTTGAAGTCGGGGAAGTGATCACCGTACGCCCGCGTGCGGACGCGTTCGATATCGAACTGCATATCAAGCCGGAGTACCGCAAGCTGCTGACGCCAAACAGCGTCTTCTGGGCCGAAGGCGGCGCGAAAGTTCAGCTTAACGGTAACGGCCTGACCGTGCAGGCCTCCCCGCTCTCACGCGCGCTGCGCGGGGCGATTAGCTTCGATAACCTCAGCGGCGCGGGCGCGAATCTGCGTAAAGGTGATAAGCGTATTCTCTTCCCGTCCGAAACCGCCGCACGTGCCGTGGGTGGACAGATTACCCTGCACGCGTTTGATGCCGGTAAGCTGGCGGAAGGCATGCCAATCCGCTATCTGGGCATTGATATCGGCCAGATCCAAAAGCTGACGCTAATTACCTCGCGTAACGAGGTGCAGGCTACCGCCGTGCTTTACCCGGAATATGTGCAGACCTTTGCCCGGACGGGTTCGCGCTTCTCGGTGGTCACGCCGCAGATCTCGGCCGCGGGCGTTGAGCATCTCGACACCATCCTGCAGCCGTACATCAACGTTGAGCCAGGCCAGGGCAATGCCCGTCGTGATTTCGAGCTTCAGGAAGCCACGATCACCGACTCGCGCTACCTTGGCGGCCTGAGCATCGTGGTGGAAGTGCCAGAAGCGGGCTCGCTGAGCATCGGCACCCCGGTGCTGTTCCGCGGTATTGAAGTGGGTACGGTCACGGGCCTGACGCTCGGTACGCTCTCCGACCGCGTGATGGTGGCGTTGCGCATCAGCGAACGCTACCAGCACCTGGTACGTAATAACTCGGTATTCTGGCTGGCATCGGGCTATTCTCTGGACTTTGGCCTGACGGGAGGCGTGGTGAAAACCGGCACCTTCAACCAGTTCATTCGCGGCGGTATTGCGTTTGCCACGCCGCCGGGAACGCCGCTGGCGCCAAAAGCGCAGCCGGGTAAACACTTCCTGCTGCTCGAAAGCGAACCGAAAGAGTGGCGCGAGTGGGGAACCGCCCTGCCGCGTTAATCCGACAGGCTCCGGTGTCAACGCACCGGAGCCTTTATGTTACACTGCGCGCCTGAACTTTTCCCTGTGGTGTGCCCGTGGCTCAAAACTCCGTATTTCTTCCTGAACAATTCCTGGCGCAGATGCGCGAGGCGCTTCCTTCTCACCTGTCGTTAGACGATTTTATCGCCGCCTGCCAGCGTCCGTTGCGCCGAAGCATTCGCGTCAACACGCTGAAAATCAGCGTCGATGATTTTCTGGCGCTGGTATCGCCGTACGGCTGGCAGCTTACGCCGGTACCGTGGTGCGCTGAAGGGTTCTGGATCGAACGCGATGACGAGGCCTCGCTGCCGCTGGGCAGTACCGCTGAACATCTGAGCGGTCTGTTCTATATTCAGGAAGCCAGCTCGATGCTGCCGGTTGCCGCCCTGTTTGCCGATGGCAACGCGCCTGAGCGCGTGATGGATGTTGCCGCGGCGCCCGGCTCAAAAACCACGCAAATTGCCGCGCGGATGGGCAATCACGGGGCGATCCTCGCCAACGAGTTTTCCGCCAGCCGCGTGAAGGTGCTGCATGCCAACATCAGCCGCTGCGGTATTCATAATGTTGCCCTGACGCACTTCGACGGACGCGTGTTTGGCGCCGCCCTGCCGGAAGCTTTTGATGCCATTCTGCTGGACGCCCCCTGCTCCGGCGAAGGCGTGGTGCGTAAAGATCCCGATGCGTTAAAGAACTGGTCCGTGGAAAGCAATCTGGAGATCGCCGCCACGCAGCGAGAGCTGATCGAGAGCGCATTTCACGCTTTGCGGCCTGGCGGCACGCTGGTCTATTCAACGTGCACCCTTAACCGCGATGAAAACGAAGACGTCTGTCTGTGGTTGAAAGCGAACTATCCGGATGCAGTCGAGTTTCTGCCGCTTAACGATCTGTTTGCCTCGGCACAAGAGGCGGTAACCCCCGAGGGTTTCCTTCACGTGTTCCCGCAGATTTACGACTGCGAAGGGTTCTTTGTGGCGCGTCTGCGTAAAACGCAGGCGGTTGCTCCCCTGCCCGCACCTAAATTCAAGGTCGGCAACTTCCCGTTTGCCCCTCTTAAAGGTCGCGATGCGGCACAGCTTGAAGCCGCAGCCAAAAAGGTTGGGCTGGTCTGGGATGAGAGCCTGCATCTCTGGATGCGTGATAAAGAGATATGGCTGTTCCCGGCCCAGATCGAGCCGCTCATCGGAAAGGTCCGTTTTTCGCGAATCGGGATCCGCCTGGCGGAAGTGCATAACAAAGGGTATCGCTGGCAGCATGAGGCCGTTATCGCCCTTGCCGGACGCGAGAATACCTTTGCCCTGACGCATCAGGAAGCCGAAGAGTGGTACCGTGGTCGCGATGTCTATCCGGACAGCGCGCCATCAGGCGATGAAGTGATAGTGACGTATCAGGGATACCCGCTGGGACTGGCAAAAAAGGTCGGCTCAAGGCTGAAAAACAGCTATCCGCGCGAGCTGGTTAGGGACGGCCGTTTGTTTACCGGTAACGATCGCACGAACTAGAAAAAAGCGCATTTTTTTACTGGCGATTTTGCTCTCCTTGTCTACGATCAAAAATGGATGATCGTACTGGTCATACCAGATTTTGACAACCGACCCGGAGAGCACTATGACGAAAACCAGCGTGCGTATTGGCGCTTTTGAGATCGACGACGCAGAGCTGCGCGGCGAAGCACAGGGCGATCGAACGTTAAGTATTCCCTGCAAATCCGACCCGGATTTGTGCATGCAGCTCGATGCATGGGATGCAGACACCAGCGTCCCGGCAATACTTGATGGCGAACATTCTGTCCTTTACCGTGAGCATTACGATAGCAAAACCGATGCCTGGGTCATGCGTCTTGCCTGACCTAAAGAGAACCCGCCCGAAGGCGGGTTATTTATTACTGCAGCTGCGCCAGCGTAAAGTAACCGTCAAAAACAGCCCCCGTATCAATGTAGTGAAGATTGTTAAAATCATACCTTCTGTCGAGGGGCGTATGCCCAAACCAGAAATGATCCGCGCCGCTGATGCCCTGCCCTTTGCCCACCATAAATCCCATCAACCTGTCGCGGTTCCATAAAACGCGCTGGGCGCTAACCGGTTTTTGCCATCGGTATTCTGCAGCCGGGTAATCAGCATGGGCAATCACATTCAGACCGTTCGCACAGGTTATCTCGATGATATGCGGTAATTCCCGACAGGCCTCGAGTAACGACAGCGCAAGCTGTTGCTGGTCGCGTTCAAGCTGCGCAAACCACATTCCGCCATTTATCGTCCAGAGAGAAAAATCGTTATTATCCAGACTGTCGAGAGCCATTTGCTCATGGTTACCCCGCACGGCGCGAAACCATTTTTCATGAATTAACTGCAGGCATTTCACGCTATCAGGGCCACGATCGATCATATCCCCGACAGAAATAAGCAAATCCTCATACGGGTTAAAGTGACGACGTTTAAGCTCATCCATAAGCCACTGATAACAACCGTGTATATCGCTGACAACCCAGACGTGACGCCACATTCCACCTTCAATTCGCTGATACATAGGACCTCCTTTTAACAGTATAGCCACCGCAGAAAAGGCAACAGACAGGCGCGGTCCTCACGAAGTGAAACAAACGGTAAACCAAACAGAAATAAAGATCCTCGCGCTATTAATCCCTTTTTATTGGCTCTTTAGAATAAGGGTAGAAAAAAAAGAGGGGTCTTCACGTGTCTAATACGCACCTGCATAACGATGTTTTTTATCCGCATCGCACAAATATTATTTCCGAGCTGGTGAACGGCAAACGCGTGCCGGGGCCAATCTGGCGGAAACGCGAATATCGCCTGAAGTTCCTTTTACGCTCGCTTCTGTTCTGGTCTTCTACCCATCGCATGCTGGAGGCCCTTTCCGGGCGCGACGATTTCGACAAACTGCTTGCCTCACAGATTACGTTACCCAGCAAGACCCACCGGCAGTATCTGATGCGCGGCCTGACGGCTAACGATCGCGCCGACGCTATCGTCAACCATTACTACTGGATTGATAGCCTGAAAGAGAGCGGTCTCGCTCAGGCCCTGACCAGCCCGCAGGAGCAAACCGTCGTACAGTTCCACGCTAAAGACGGTGTAACCTATACGGTCAATGCTTCCTCTGCGGGGAAAGCCGAGCGCGAGGGCGAAAGCACCTTGTGGCTACGCGACAACGAGGATACGCTGCTGGCCAGCCTGACCTTCAGCGTCGCGCGCAGCAATGGTCAGCAAGTGATGGTCATCGGCGGCCTTCAGGGGCCCCGCCGCAGCGTATCGCGAGACGTCATTAAACAGGCCACCCGCGCATGCCACGGCCTGTTCCCCAAACGAGTGTTGATGGAAGTCCTCTTCCAGCTGGCTGCGCAGTCCTCTGTCCGGGCGATTTTTGCCGTCAGCGACGAGGGACACGTTTTCCGCGCGTTGCGATATCGCCTGAGCAAAGGCCGCCATTTCCATGCCAGCTACGATGAGTTTTGGGGATCGCTGGACGGTAAAAAGCTTTCGGCCTTCTGCTGGCAGCTGCCGCTGCACATGGAGCGTAAATCCCTGGAAGAGATTGCCAGTAAAAAACGTGCCGAATACCGCCGTCGCTTTGAGCTGCTCGATGAAATAGAGGCATCCGTTAAGTCCCACTTTTAAGCCCGGCTGGCGTTTTCGCTCACTGCGTAGTGGATGCATTCTGTTTAAAAGAGGAATGATAAAGCAGCCCACTATTGCACAGGGCGAGGGCGCTCAGTTAGCATTGCGCGAAATGAAACTGACGAATGCGTTGGGAAAAGCGCAATGCGGCGCAAGAATGAGGGACTTCGGTAATGATCTATGACTGCTTCTTATATTACGATGAAGATATGCTTCTCGAAATCAGGCTAAACACGCTAGCGGACGTTGTCGATCGCTTCGTTATCGTTGAGTCAACGCATACCTTTACCGGTAAAAAGAGGCAGCTGCATTTTGACGTAAATAAATACAGTCAATTTAAAGATAAAATTATTTACGTTGTTCATGATAAAGAACCGATTACGAAAGCCGCTGAAGAATCACATCCGGCTCGGGAGCTCATTCCGGGGCTGCCAGACGGCATGGTAGTGGATGCGTGGGCAAATGAAGCCGCGCAGAGGAATGCTATCATGCAGGGTTTGACGCAGGCCAGCGATGATGATTTGATTTTAGTTTCCGATGTGGATGAGATATTTTCCCCTCGGGTGGTCGCATCGATAAATCCCAAAAAGCTGTGCACTACTATTTATCAGAATTTCTATAATTATCAGTTTAACCTGCAGGTTTTTAATACTGACAACACGCCAAGAAAATGTAAATTACCGAGAGCCACCCAATATAAGAATCTCGTTAATTTCTTTGGCGGGGAACCTGAATCATTCAGGAATCTTAAACGCACCCGAAGCGTCAAAAGCTGGTCCTGGCTAAAATGGAACTGGTTCAAGGTTAACAACAGCATCATTGAAAATGGTGGCTGGCATTTCTCATGGGTGATGACCCCTGAGCGCATCTCAGAAAAAATGTCTACCATTTCCCATACTGAATACGATCTTCCTGAGTTTAACAACCCGGAACACATCATGAAGGTCATTAAAAATGCGGAAGATATCTGGGGACGCGACAGAACGTTAATCAGGCAAGCGCTGACGGTTGAAAACTTCCCGGAGTACGTTGTCCGCAACAAAGACAAATTCAGCGCATTCATTATTTAACTTACGGGCTGCCCTTTTGCTCTTAGAGGACGTTTGCTCAGCGAACCCTCGGCCACAAAATTTTAACAAAGATCCCAAAAAACCCTGGACGCACGCGGTCCTGAGTATGTTATGGTTTAGACAGGATATGGAAAGTTCGAGAAAGTTTCGGGTGATTTCGAGTCAACACCGAACAATGCTTTGAAAAACATACAGATAAAAAGAGACCGAATACGATTCCTGTATTCGGTCCAGGGAAATGGCTCTTGGGAGAGAGCCGTGCGCTAAAAGTTGGCATTAATGCAGGCTAAGTCGCCTTGCCTTTTAAGAATAGATGACGACGCCAGGTTTTCCAGTCCACAGCTAAAGCGGTCGGAAAAAAAGCGCCAGAGCATCATAAAATGTGAAAAACCGCAGTGCTTTCGCCAGCATCTGCGGTTTTTTATTGGAAACCTGAGCGTTAGCAGAGCTTGTCGGCGCGCTCGATAAACGGTGCCAGGCTCATTTTTTGTCCCGGATGCGCCGGGTCATCGATCTGAATAACGCTAATCGGCTGGCCGCTGCTCTTACCGCTGGCTACCTGCTGCTCTGCGGTATCATTTAACGGGTATTGCACCAGCGTGCTCGGGTTAATCGCATACAGCGCGTGGCCCGGACGGCAGGTCAGCATCACCTCTTCGCGATTGAAAGCCCATTTGTCCTTACCCACTTCAAAACGGCTAACGGTGATAACCTGCGGGGCGGCAAGCGCGCTCCCCGTGCAGGCCAGCAATATGAGAGAAAGTACTGTCTTTTTCATATGATATTTAACCTTGTCAGAAG
Source organism: Enterobacter sp. 120016 (assembly GCF_018383635.1). Taxonomy (NCBI): domain Bacteria; kingdom Pseudomonadati; phylum Pseudomonadota; class Gammaproteobacteria; order Enterobacterales; family Enterobacteriaceae; genus Enterobacter; species Enterobacter sp. 120016. The sequence goes on from NZ_JAHAWC010000001.1 coordinate 625,097, forward strand.
GGTTCCCAGGTGGCGAACAGACTGACCGTTGCCAGTACCAGCGCTCCCAGCACCACTTCTGCCTGTGTCATCCTGATAAAAATCTGTTGTGCTCGCCCGGTTTCCGGACGAAACCGTGGCACCAGAAAATACCGATTTGCCAGCGCAATTACCACCATCAACGCCACCAGCGCACATTTGAACAACAAAAACCGCACGTAGCCAGCCTGCCAGGGAATATGGACACCCAGTATCATGAGCGTATTTATCACGCCTGTGAGCAGCACGCCCGCGACGGCGTAATGCCCCACGCGCGAGAAGCGCATCATGGTAAAGATGGCGGCATTCTGCCACCGTCCTTTCGCCAGGCGCATGCAGAACAGCAGAGGCAGTAATCCGCCAACCCAGGTTGCGGCGCAGATCAGGTGAAAAGCATAATTTAGACGCTGCAACGCCCCCATCTGCCCCTCGTTCATCGCCGCGTGCCCTACCCCAACCAGCAGGATAAGCTGGCCCAATGCGAGCAGCAGCAGCCGCGACCCTTTCAGCGGCGCAAGCCATGCCGCACCGACCATCATCGCCGCGAGGATCATTTGCCACAGCCACACGCCACCAAACCGGGTCCCCATCACGCTGAACCAGACCTGCGGGGCAAACACATCTCCCCAGCCGTTACCCATCAATCCGCCCTGCAGCATAAACATCAGGAATGCTGCCGCCAGGCCCACTAAGGCCGCCACTTTCTGCTGCGACTGGAATCGCCGGGACATCAGACGGTGGAGAGAGGAAGGCGCAAACCAGACGCTGTAAAGCGCATTGCCAAAAACCAGCATCAGCGCCCCAAAATGGATAAAGCGTACCCCGATATAACACAGCGCCAGCATGCTATTTCACGCTAAAGTGATAGCTGCCTTTGGTTTTATGGCCGTCTACGGAGACCACGTGCCAGTCCACCTGGTAAGTCCCTGACGCCAGCGTTTGTTCCAGCGGAACGGTGAGCTGAGCCTTGTTCTTTTCGTCTCGCGCGGCGGTTCCGGTTTTGATGACCTGCTTTTGCGCATCCGTTACCACCACACCGCTAAACCCAGGTTCGATACCTTCCGAAAAATTCAGCGTAAGTGCCTGCGGTGCGGTCACTACGCTGTCTGCTGCCGGGAGCTGCTGTTTAAGATGTGCATGTGCCAGCACGGAGGGCGTCATCATCGTCGAGGCCACAAAAACCAGTGCGCATACCGCGCGGGAGGCGGAGAAACCCATCGCAATCATTCCTTTTTGTTATGTCTGTAAGCTAAAGAATAACGCTGTATAATAAACGAGTCGAGGATCATCCTGCCTCCGCTTGTCATCTTCGTGCAATCGCGGTAACGTTGCCGCCGCATAAAAAGGAGAAGGTAATGAAGATCAACCTGGCCGCCCTTCCGCAGGACGAGATGGATAAAGTGAATGTCGATCTCGCTGCCGCTGGCGTCGCGTTTAAAGAGCGTTACAACATGCCCATCGTGGCTGAAGTCGTGGAACGGGAACAACCCGCCCATCTGCGCGACTGGTTTCGCGAAAGATTAATCGCCCACCGTCTCGCCTCGGTTAACCTCTCCCGTTTACCGTACGAGCCAAAAGTTAAATAAGCTTAACGAGTCGTTACACTTCCTTACGCGGAATCTGGCAGGATAAGAAAACCCTGATAAATTTAGGTGTATTCTTAAATCTCTGCGACTCAGTGTATAAGGAAGTCACGATGTCACATTGGAATATAGCGGCAGCCCAGTATAGCGGTCAGCACCAGAGCGTGGATGACCATGTTACGCACCACCTGCGCTTCATCGCCGAAGCAGCACGGCAGCGGTGTGATTTGCTGGTCTTCCCTGAACTCTCATTAACGGGCTCAGGCGCGCCGACGCTACCTCCCCCGCCCGATGACGCGCAGCTGGAACCGCTGCTTAATGCGGCACATTTTTACCGGATTACCGTTATTGCCGGAATTCCCCTGGAGCGGAATGGTCAGCGCCAGAAAGGCCTCGCGCTGTTTACGCCCGCTCGCCACCGAATCCTTTTCTACCCGCAAGGTCACGGTGCCAGCCTGGTGCCGGGGGATAAACACCTTACCATCATTGAGGCGCATGGCGATTCCCCCAATCTTGATCCCAGGGCCACGCTTGTCACCAGCTGCCAGTCAGTAAGGGATAACCGCTGGCGGCAGTCCATCGGTACCCTGCAGCGCTTCGCGCATAAATATGCCATTGCGGTACTGATGGCAAACGCCTGCGGCGGCAGCGCGCTGTGGGATGAAAAAGGCCAGCTGATCGTGCGCGCGGATAAAGGCGAGCTTCTGGTGACCGGTACGCTCAGCAGACGGGGTTGGCAAGGCGATATCATTCCTTTAGGCTAGGCGTTTTAAGCTCAGGAGTTTTCAATGCTGCGCGTCATCGATACCGAAACTTGCGATCTTCAGGGCGGAATTGTGGAAGTGGCCTCTGTCGACGTGGTTGACGGTAAAATCGTCAACCCAATGAGCCATCTGGTGCGTCCCGATCGCCCCATCAGCCCTCAGGCGATGGCTATACATCGCATTACCGAATCGATGGTGGCGGATAAGCCGTGGATTGAAGAGATTATTCCGCACTACTACGGTAGCCCATGGTACGTCGCGCATAACGCCAGCTTTGACCGCCGGGTGTTACCTGAGATGCCGGGCGAATGGATTTGTACCATGAAGCTGGCGCGTCGCCTTTGGCCGGGGATTAAATACAGCAACATGGCGCTGTACAAGTCCCGTAAGCTCAGCGTCCGTACCCCTGAGGGGCTTCACCATCACCGCGCCCTGTATGACTGCTATATCACCGCCGCGCTGCTGATTGATATTATGAATATCTCTGGCTGGACGCCGGATGATATGGCAACCATCACCGGACGCCCCGCGCTACTGACCACGTTTACCTTTGGGAAATATCGCGGGAAGCCGGTGTCCGAGGTGGCGGATAAAGACCCGGGCTATCTGCGCTGGCTGTATAACAACCTCGACAGAATGAGCCCGGAGCTGCGCTTAACGCTGAAACATTATCTGGGCGACGTCTAACGCTCCGCACGGCCTGGCAGCGTCTCCTGCGCCAGGCCTATCAAGAAGGCATATTCCAGGGCAACCCCTTCGTACGATTTAAACCGTCCCGATTTCCCCCCGTGTCCGGAATCCATATCGGTACACAGCAGCAGAAGATTGTCATCGGTTTTCAGCTCCCGCAGCTTTGCCACCCATTTTGCCGGCTCCCAGTATTGCACCTGAGAATCATGCAAGCCGGTGGTGACCAGCATATGCGGGTAGGCTTTTGCCTCCACGTTATCGTACGGGCTGTACGCTTTCATATAGCGGTAGTACATCTCATCCTGCGGATTCCCCCACTCCTCAAACTCTCCGGTGGTAAGAGGAATGGATTCATCGAGCATGGTCGTAACCACATCAACAAACGGAACCTGCGCGACAATCCCCTTAAAGCGATCGGGACGCTGGTTGATCGCCGCCCCCATCAGCATTCCCCCCGCGCTGCCGCCCATTCCAAAGCAAAGCTGCGGATCCCCATAGCCCTGCTCAATCAGCGCATCGCAGACGTCGAGATAGTCATTGAAGGTATTTTTCTTTTTCAGGAATTTCCCGTCTTCATACCAGTGCTGCCCCAGCTCACCGCCGCCGCGAATATGGGCGATGGCGAAAACAAAACCGCGATCGAGCAGGCTTAACCGGCTGCTGCTGAAATCGGCGTCCATGCTTGAGCCATACGAGCCGTAGCCGTACACCAGGATCGGATTTTTGCCTTTCTGGAAATGCGCCCGATGGTAAACGAGAGAGACCGGCACCTCCACGCCATCACGGGCGGTGACCCACAGGTGCTCGCTGCGGTAGTTTTCGGACTCAAACCCTTTTACCTCGGTTTGTTTAATCACCTGGCGCTGCCCGGTATCCATATCCAGCTCAAACAGGGTGTCCGGCGTGGTCATGGATGAGTAGCCGTAGCGCAACCGCGATGATTCGGGTTCAGGGTTGAAACCAATCCACGTCACATAGGCCGGGTCGTCGAACGCAATCCCCACCACCTCCCGGGTCTTACGGTTGATTTGACGGATGCTGGTCAGCCCGCGCTGACGCTCTTCCACCACCAGCCAGTCGGTAAACAGGGTAAACCCTTCGAGCATCACCTGATCCCGCGCGGGGATAAGCACCTCCCACTTGCGCTCATCGCGCACTTTGGTTTTATAGAGACCAAAGTTTTTGCCCTCGCGATTGGAGCGCAAATAAAAGCTGTGCTGGAAGTGATCCAGGCTGTACTCGTGATCCTTGCGGCGCGGCAGGAAACAGAGCGGCTGGGCATCGGGCAGTTCGGCATCCAGCAGCAGAACTTCCGAGGTCGTCGCGCTGGAAAGGAAGATAATCACATAGTGGCGTGAGGAGGTTTTATGCAGGCTGACATAAAACGTTTCGTCTTTCTCTTCATAGACCAGCTCGTCGTCAGCGGAGTCCGTTCCCACGGTATGTCGCCACACCTGATAAGGCAGCAGCGTCGACGCGTGCTTTTTGACGTAGTAAACCGTCTCGGAATCATTCGCCCAGACAAAATCCGGGGAGACGTTTTCCAGCATTTCCGGATACCAGTTGCCGGTGTCCAGATTGCGAAACCGCAGGCCGTACTGGCGACGGGAGAGATAATCCTCCGCCAGCGCCATTACCGCGTTGTCAGGCGAAATGGACATGCCGCCCAGGGTATAAAACTCGCTGTGGGCGGCGCGCTGGTTGGCATCCAGCAGAATATCCCACTCATCCCATTCGGCGCTTAACACCGACTGACGCTGGTAGATGGGATACTCATTGCCGGGCTCGTAAATATGGCGATAGCGATAGCCGTTTTTGGTCCAGGGCGCGGAGATGTCGTGCTGAGGAATACGCTGCACCATTTCATTCAGCAGCTGGTCCTGAAGCGTCTGCTGGCTGGACATGACCTTGCGGCCATAGTCGTTTTCCTCGTGCAGGTAGTCGAGTACCTCTGGCCGGGAGCGCGAATCGTCCCGCAGCCAGTAATAGTTGTCTATACGCGTATCGCCATGCGTGGTGATCGCATAAGGAGTACGTCGGGCTTTCGGTGGCATGTCATCATTCTTTTAAGTTTTACACCCTATAAGGTTGGCAAAACCCACGCATGATGCAAGCGAAACCGCGTCACGACGGCGACGGCTATCCCTGTAGCGCCTGTTTTTGTTCCCGGATATCCCGCTCAATGCCCTCGCGCACGTCCTGAGGGATCTTTAGCGCATCGCCCAGGGCGTTCAGGTAGCTGCGCTCCATAAAGTGATCGATATCGATGGCGGCACAGCTGAGGAAATAGAGCTCCAGCGCCTCTTCCTCATTTTTCACACTTTGCGCAAGACGCTGCGGCTCGAGCGGCTGTTCTATCGCCTGCGCCACCAGCACCCTTCCCTTCTCTTCGACCCCGGCTTCGCGCAGCTGCTGCTCGATCGCCGAACGTTCTTTATCATCAATATGTCCGTCACTTTTCGCGGCAAAAACCAGCGCAAGAATGAGCCGTTCGGTACGCAGATCCAGCGGCGAGGTGTGCTCGCCATAATGCGGTTCATCGCTGTGCGCGGTCCGTACCCTGTCCTTGTATTTATTCCACAGCACGGTGCCCGCGATGGCACCGCCGCCGGCCAGCAGCGCGCCTGTGCCATACTTTGCCAGCAGCTTGCGTGAGGATTTATTCGCGACAAGCAGGCCTGCCAGCCCGCCGAGCGCCCCGGGTACCAGCAGTTTGCTAAGGTCCCGCTCGCCAGACGATGTTTTCTGCCCTAACAGGGATTGCAGTTGATTTAACCAGCCAGACATGGTTTCCCTCACTTAACGGTGTACATGTTCCACAGCGTAAGCGAGCAGGCGTCAGGAAACGTCTGGTCGGGCTAAAGAAGCGCAAATTTCTGCCGCCTCGTTTAGCCGTGCACAAGACATACGCAAACGTTTTCGTTTATACTGCGCGCAACTTTTTTAGGGGGATTGTTATGATTCGTTTAGGAACTGCGCTGCGACCTGCGGCGACGCGAGTGATGCTGTTAGGATCGGGCGAGCTGGGGAAAGAGGTCGCCATTGAGTGCCAGCGTTTAGGTGTGGAAGTCATTGCCGTAGACCGTTACGCCGACGCACCCGCCATGCACGTCGCCCACCGTTCTTATGTGATTAACATGCTGGATGGCGATGCCCTTCGCGAATTGATTACGCGCGAGAAACCCGATTTTGTCGTACCGGAAATTGAAGCGATTGCCACCGATACGCTGATCGCCCTGGAGCAGGAAGGCCAGCGCGTGGTGCCCTGCGCGAAAGCCGCAAAGCTGACCATGAACCGTGAAGGCATTCGTCGCCTGGCGGCGGAAGAGCTGGGATTGCCCACCTCGAGCTACCGTTTTGCTGGCGATAAGGCCGCATTCCTGAAGGCCGTCGAGGAGATTGGCTACCCGTGCATCGTTAAGCCGGTGATGAGCTCCTCCGGAAAAGGACAGAGCTTTATTCGCGACAGCAGCACCCTGGATAACGCGTGGGATTATGCCCAGCAGGGTGGCCGCGCCGGAGCCGGTCGCGTCATCGTCGAAGGCGTCGTGAAGTTTGATTTCGAAATCACCCTTCTGACCGTCAGCGCCGTTGACGGCGTCCATTTCTGCGACCCGATTGGCCACCGTCAGGAGGATGGCGATTACCGCGAGTCCTGGCAGCCGCAGCAGATGAGCGCCCTGGCGCTGGAGCGTGCTCAGGAGATCGCCCGTAAAACCGTCCTGGCGCTGGGCGGCTATGGCCTGTTCGGCGTGGAGCTGTTTGTATGCGGTGATGAGGTGATTTTCAGCGAAGTCTCCCCTCGCCCGCATGACACCGGCATGGTGACGCTGATTTCGCAGGATCTCTCCGAGTTCGCCCTGCACGTGCGCGCGTTCCTCGGCCTGCCCGTCGGCGGTGTACGTCAGTATGGCCCGGCAGCCTCGGCCGTGATCCTGCCGCAGTTAACCAGCCAGAACGTCACGTTTGATAACGTCGACGGGGCGGTGGGTGCAGGATTGCAGGTACGTTTGTTCGGCAAGCCGGAGATCGACGGAACCCGCCGTCTTGGCGTGGCGTTAGCCACCGGGGATAACGTTGACGACGCCGTGGCGAGGGCGAAAGCGGCCGCTGCGAGCGTCAAGGTTGCAGGATAAAAAAACGGGCCGTAAGGCCCGTTTTTCATATGGCGAGTGGCTTACTGCTTCGCGCCTTCAACCGCTTCGCGAGCCAGTTTGGTGATGCGATCCCAGTCGCCCGCTTCCAGCGCATCCGCCGGAACCAGCCATGAACCACCGATGCAAAGCACGCTTTTCAGCGCCAGGTAGTCACGGTAGTTGGCAGGAGAGATACCGCCCGTCGGGCAGAAGCGTACCTGAGAGAATGGACCCGCAATCGCCTGCAGCGCTTTGGTGCCGCCGTTCGCTTCAGCCGGGAAGAATTTGAACTCTTTCAGACCGTAGTCCATGCCCAGCATCAGTTCAGAGACGGTGCTGATGCCCGGGATCAGAGGAATGGTGCCTTCAGCGGCGGCTTTCAGCAGCGGCTCGGTCAGGCCAGGGCTGATGGCGAACTGCGCGCCCGCTTCGGTCACTTCCGCCAGCTGCTGCGCGTTGAGAACGGTACCCGCACCGATGATGGCGTCCGGCACTTCTTTGGCAATCGCGCGAATAGCGTCCATCGCGCAGGCGGTACGCAGGGTGACTTCAAGAACGCGAACGCCGCCCGCAACCAGCGCTTTCGCCATCGGTACAGCGTGCTCCAGCTTGTTTACCACGATAACCGGCACGACAGGGCCAGTGGTCAGGATTGCTTCTGCACTTGTTTTCCAGTTTTTCATCAGAGTTTTCTCTCGCCAGATCGTTAAAATCAAGTCGTCTTAAAACGTAATACAGGTTGCGCCCTGCTCCGCACCGGAGAGTTTCTCACGCAGCGCGCTGAACATTTCGCGTCCGGTCCCCACGCGCGATGCGCTCAGGTCAGGAATATGGGGCTGACGTGCCGCCAGCTCGGCGTCATCGACCAGCAGGGTTAACTCGCCCGTCTGACCGTTCACGCGGATCGTGTCACCGTCGCGCACTTTCGCCAGCAATCCGCCGTCGTAGGCTTCCGGCGTCACGTGGATGGCTGAAGGCACTTTACCGGATGCCCCAGAGAGGCGTCCATCGGTGACTAACGCAATTTTGAAACGGCGGTCCAATAATACACCAAGTGGTGGCATAAGTTTATGTAATTCTGGCATCCCGTTCGCTTTAGGCCCCTGGTGACGCACCACCACCACGCAGTCTTTATCGAGCAGACCGGCGTCAAAGGCGGGTAACACGTCATGCTGGCTTTCAAATACCACCGCCGGCGCTTCGATAATCTGGTTCTCTTCCGGTACGGCAGAGGTCTTCATTACCGCACGACCGAGGTTGCCGCTCAGCACTTTGGTGCCGCCGTGAGGTGAGAACGGTTTGTCGATGGTGGCGATCACCTGCGCATCAAGAGACGCGCTCGCCCCTTCGCGCCAGTCCAGCTCGCCGTTGTTCAGCCACGGCTCCTGGGTGTAGCGCTTAAGGCCAAAGCCCGCCACGGTATTTACGTCTTCATGCAGTAGCCCGCCTTTCAGCAGCTCGCGCATCAGCAGCGGTACGCCGCCTGCGGCCTGGAAGTGGTTAATATCCGCCGGACCGTTCGGGTACAGGCGTGCCATCAGCGGCACCACGGAAGAGATCTCGGAGAAGTCATCCCAGTTAATCAGAATGCCCGCCGCACGCGCCATAGCCACCAGGTGCATGGTGTGGTTAGTTGACCCCCCGGTTGCCAGCAGCGCAACAATCCCGTTGACGATGACTTTTTCGTCGACCATTTTACCCATCGGCATCCATTCGTTGCCGTTGCCGGTCAGACGCGTCACCTGACGGGCTGCGGCCTCGGTCAGCGCCTTGCGCAGCGGCGCATCCGGCTGGATAAAGGATGAGCCCGGAAGCTGCATCCCCATAAATTCCACCACCATCTGGTTAGTATTAGCCGTACCGTAGAACGTACAGGTCCCCGGCGCATGATAGGACGCGGCTTCCGCCTCCAGCAGCGCCTGACGGTCAGCTTTCCCTTCCGCGTACAGCTGGCGAATACGCACTTTTTCTTTGTTCGGCAGACCGCTCGCCATTGGGCCTGACGGCACGAAGATCGCAGGCAGGTGCCCAAACGACAGCGCCGCCATTACCAGGCCCGGGACAATCTTGTCGCACACGCCGAGATACAGCGCGCCATCAAACATGTTGTGTGACAGGCCCACCGCCGCGGACATCGCAATCACCTCGCGGCTCAGCAGGGACAGCTCCATGCCGTCCTGCCCCTGCGTCACGCCGTCGCACATGGCAGGCACGCCGCCCGCCACCTGGCCCACGGCATTCACGCTGTGCAGCGCGTTACGGATGATAGTGGGATAGACCTCATACGGCTGGTGAGCGGAAAGCATATCGTTATAGGAGGTAATGATGGCGATATTGTTACGCAACATGCTTTTCAGCGACGCTTTATCATCAGGCTGGCAGGCGGCGAAGCCGTGCGCCAGGTTCCCGCAGGCCAGCTGAGATCGGTGGACGGTGTTGCGCTTTGCCTGTTCAATCCGGGCGAGGTAGGCCGAGCGGGTCTCTTTCGAGCGCTCAATAATGCGCTGTGTTACGCGTAACAATGTCGGATTCATAAAAGCTCCTCTAATTTATCTGTCCGGGCTCGGGAGTTTACAAAGTCGCTGGCAGTTGTTAACAACGCTGAAACGCTTGCTGTCCGGAGCTCAGGGGCAAAATCACTTCCGGCAGTGTAATAAAAAAAGCTCCGCGGGTGAATCCACGCGGAGCTTAAAAGTTGAAAATTGTGCCACTAGCTGTGTTAGATCATGTTACCGGTAAAATAACACTTTCGAGCTAGAGGATTATCTTACTCAAACTCGTTCCAGGAGCGGCCATCGCGGGTGATCATCGCAACCGACGCGACAGGTCCCCAGGTTCCCGCCTGATACGGTTTTGGCGCATCCTGATCGGCAGCCCAGGCTTCGGTGATGGAGTCGACCCATTTCCACGCCTCTTCCACTTCGTCGCGACGCACGAACAGCGCCTGGATACCGCGCATGGTTTCCAGCAGCAGACGCTCGTAAGCATCGGCCAGGTGCGTCTGGTTAAAGGTTTCGGAGTAGCTCAGATCCAGCTTGGTGGTTTGCAGGTTGTGTTTATGATCCAGGCCCGGCACTTTGTTCAGGATCTGGATATCCACGCCCTCGTCCGGCTGCAGACGAATGGTCAGTTTGTTCTGCGGCAGTTCCTGCCAGGACTCTTTGAACAGGTTCAGTTCCGGGTTTTTGAAGTAAACAACCACTTCGGAACATTTGGCCGGCAGACGTTTACCGGTGCGCAGGTAGAACGGAACACCCGCCCAACGCCAGTCGTCGATATCCACGCGGATGGCCACGAACGTCTCGGTGTTGCTGGACTTGTTCGCGCCCTCTTCTTCCAGGTAGCCAGGCACTTTTTTGCCTTGCGCAAACCCGGCGGTGTACTGGCCGCGAACGGTCTTCTCACGCACGTTGGAGCGGTCGATGCGGCGCAGTGACTTCAGCACCTTCACTTTTGCGTCACGGATGCTGTCAGCCGTCAGGTCAGACGGTGGAGACATGGCAATCATGCACAGAATTTGCAGCAGGTGGTTCTGGATCATGTCGCGCATCTGGCCGGCCTGGTCAAAGTAACCCCAGCGGCCTTCAATCCCCACCTCTTCCGCCACGGTGATTTCCACGTGGTCGATAGTGCGGTTGTCCCAGTTATTCACAAACAGGGAGTTAGCGAAACGCAGCGCCAGCAGGTTCAGTACCGTCTCTTTACCGAGATAGTGGTCGATACGGTAGACCTGGCACTCTTCAAAGAACTCGCCCACCTGGTCGTTAATTTCACGCGAGGTTGCCAGCGACGTGCCCAGCGGCTTCTCCATCACGACGCGTGCCGGTTTGGCGTTCAGTTTGGCTTCGCCCAGACCTTTGCAGATGGCGCCGAAGGTGCTTGGCGGCATGGCGAAATAGTTAATGGTGACACGGTTTTTCTGATCCAGCATCGCGCCTAAGCGGGTAAACGCGCTGACGTCATTGACGTCCAGGTTGCAGAAATCGAGACGTCCACTCAGGGTATCCCACAAACTTTCATCAATTTTTTCTTTCATGAAAGTTTCGAGCGCCTCGCGGACGACTTTGGTATAAGCGTCCTTGTCCCAGTCGGCGCGCCCTACACCCAGGATACGGGTATCCGGATGAATTTGGCCCGCTTTCTCCAGTTGATACAGGGAAGGCAGCAATTTTCGGCGTGCAAGGTCGCCTTTCGCGCCGAAAATGACCAGGTCACATGCCTGGGCTGTTTGCGTTACCGCCATGTCATTCTCCTCAGTTGGATCACCTGGTACTTCTGCCAGGTATCGTTGTAATTTTATTACGATGCACTGTACTGCTTTTACGTCATTCCTGAAACCATTAGCGCTTATCGTCGCGTGCGATACCGCGATTTTTCACCCTCTCGAGGATTACGACGGCGCAATGACGCAACAACCGTCGTTTCTTTGCGCAACAGGGTCACGGCAAAACCCGACACCGATCAAGTAATGAAAAAAAACAACAACATTATCTTGTCGATTATTACCCTTTATGGAAGCCACAAGGGTAATATCGGCTAAATCGAATCACGATTTCATCAATTTATGAAATCGTTTACACCCATGAGCGTCCTGTTAACATGAACATGCTGGAAAAAATCCAGTTTCAACTGGAACACCTTAGCAAATCCGAGCGAAAAGTGGCCGAGGTCATTCTCGCCTCCCCCGCTCAGGCGATTCATTCGAGCATCGCCGCTCTGGCACAGGAAGCGGGTGTTAGCGAACCGACGGTCAATCGCTTTTGCCGCAGCCTGGAAACGCGCGGCTTCCCTGATTTTAAACTGCATCTGGCACAAAGTCTGGCTAACGGCACCCCTTATGTTAATCGTAATGTGGATGAAGACGACAGCGTTGATGCCTATACCGCGAAAATTTTTGAATCGGCTATGGCTTCGCTCGACCACGTCCGCCAGTCTCTGGACATGAGTTCCGTGAATCGCGCGGTGGATTTACTCACCCAGGCCAAGCGGATTGCGTTCTTTGGTCTCGGGTCGTCGGCGGCCGTGGCGCATGACGCCATGAACAAATTTTTCCGCTTTAACGTCCCGGTTATTTATTCCGATGACATTGTGCTGCAACGCATGAGCTGTATGAATTGCAGTGAAGATGACGTCGTGGTACTGATTTCGCATACCGGCCGCACCAAGAGTCAGGTAGAGCTGGCGCAGCTGGCCCGTGAAAACGATGCCATGGTGATTGCCCTCACCACGGCAGGCACGCCGCTGGCGCGTGAGGCGACGCTGGCGATCACCCTTGACGTACCGGAAGACACCGACATTTATATGCCGATGGTTTCCCGGCTGGCGCAGCTCACCGTGATTGACGTGCTGGCGACCGGCTTTACCTTACGTCGGGGCGCAAAATTCAGGGATAACTTGAAGCGGGTCAAGGAAGCGCTGAAGGAATCGCGTTTTGATAAAGAATTGCTTATAAAGAGCGATGTCCCCTGATAGTTGATAACGAAGACGTAACCAATAATTACGATGTAACGATTTACGGCATTCGGTCCACTCTCCGCTGCCTTGCAGCAGATGAAGACCGATTCAATGTTCACGCAACACCAAAGTTGTTTCAGTCAACGGAGTATTACATGTCCAGAAGGCTTCGCAGAACCAAGATCGTAACCACCTTAGGCCCGGCCACCGATCGCGATAATAATCTTGAGAAAATTATCGCCGCTGGTGCCAACGTGGTGCGTATGAACTTCTCTCACGGTACGCCAGAAGACCATAAATTACGTGCCGATAAAGTGCGTGAAATCGCAGCAAAACTGGGCCGCCACGTGGCTATCCTCGGCGATTTGCAGGGTCCAAAAATCCGTGTATCGACCTTTAAAGAGGGTAAAGTTTTCCTCAATATCGGCGACAAATTCCTGCTGGATGCCAACCTGGGCAAAGGCGAAGGCGATAAAGAGAAAGTCGGTATCGACTATAAAGGCCTGCCGGCTGACGTGGTGCCTGGCGATATCCTGCTGCTCGACGACGGTCGCGTACAGCTGAAGGTGCTGGAAGTTCAGGGCATGAAAGTGTTCACCGAAGTCACCGTCGGCGGCCCGCTCTCCAACAATAAAGGCATCAACAAACTGGGTGGCGGCCTCTCTGCTGAAGCGCTTACCGATAAAGACAAAGCGGACATCGTGACTGCCGCGCTGATCGGCGTTGACTACCTGGCCGTCTCCTTCCCGCGCTGCGGCGAAGATCTGAACTATGCGCGTCGCCTGGCGCGTGATGCAGGCTGCGATGCCAAAATCGTCGCTAAAGTTGAACGCGCGGAAGCCGTTTGCGATCAGGATGCCATGGACGATGTGATCCTCGCGTCCGACGTGGTAATGGTTGCGCGCGGTGACCTGGGCGTGGAAATCGGCGACCCTGAGCTGGTAGGTATCCAGAAAGCGCTGATTCGTCGCGCACGTCAGCTTAACCGCGCGGTGATCACCGCCACTCAGATGATGGAGTCGATGATCACCAACCCAATGCCAACCCGTGCGGAAGTCATGGACGTGGCTAACGCCGTGCTGGACGGTACCGATGCGGTGATGCTCTCTGCAGAAACCGCTGCGGGCCAGTATCCGGCAGAAACCGTGGCCGCCATGGCGCGCGTTTGCCTGGGCGCTGAAAAGATCCCAAGCATTAACGTTTCTAAACACCGTCTGGACGTGCAGTTCGACAACGTGGAAGAAGCGATCGCGATGTCTGCGATGTACGCGGCAAACCATCTGAAGGGCGTTACCGCGATCATCACCATGACCGAATCTGGCCGCACCGCGCTGATGACCTCTCGTATCAGCTCTGGTCTGCCGATCTTCGCCATGTCCCGTCACGAGCGTACCCTGAACCTGACCGCGCTGTACCGCGGCGTGACGCCGGTTCACTTCGACAGCACCAATGACGGCGTAGCTGCGGCACACGATGCCGTAAACCTGCTGCGCGACAAAGGCTATCTGGTGTCCGGTGATATCGTCATTGTGACCCAGGGGGATGTGATGAGCACCATCGGCTCAACCAACACCACGCGCGTTATGACCGTCGAGTAATAACGTCTGTGTTAAAAAGCCCTCTCCAGACGGAGAGGGCTTTTTTTATTTCCTCGGATAAAGCTCTTTGCGTTTATAGGGCTCTGTTTCACCCGGTTTCCGCGTTTTAAGCAGCTTCAGTATCCACGTGTACTGTTCGGCATGCGGCCCCACCAGTATCTCCACCTCTTCGTTCATTCGACGCGCGATGGTGTGGTCGTCCGCGGTGAGCAGATCGTCCATCGGCGGACGGACCTCAATACTCAGACGATGCGTTTTGCCGTCATAGACCGGGAATAGCGGGATCACGCGGGCACGACAGACCTTCATCAGACGGCCAATCGCGGGAAGCGTCGCTTTATAGGTCGCAAAGAAGTCAACAAACTCGCTGTGCTCGGGGCCGTGGTCCTGATCCGGCAGATAGTAGCCCCAGTACCCCTGACGTACCGACTGAATGAAGGGCTTAATGCCATCGTTACGCGCATGCAAACGTCCGCCAAAACGACGGCGCACCGTGTTCCAGACAAAATCGTAGATTTTATTTCCCTGGTTATGGAACATCGCCGCCATTTTCTGACCCTGAGACGCCATGAGCATCGCCGGAATATCAACGCCCCAGCCGTGGGGGACGAGGAAAATGACTTTCTCGTCGTTGCGGCGCATCTCCTCGATGATGTCCAGCCCTTTCCAGTCAACGCGATCGACGATTTTATCCGGCCCTTTCAGCGCCAGTTCCGCCATCATCGCCATTGCCTGCGGCGCGGTGGTATACATCTCATCAATGATTGCCTCGCGCTCGGCGTCGCTTTTCTCAGGAAAACAGTAGTAGAGGTTGATCTGCGCGCGGCGGCGGGCGCTCTTGCCTAAACGCCCGGCCAGACGGCCAATTTTACCCAGAACAGGATCGCGAACAGAGGCAGGCAGCATCGCCATCCCCGCAAAGGCGTAAACACCAAGCCAGGCGCCCCAGTTGCGCGGATGGCGGAAGGATTTTTCAAACTCAGGAATGTATTCAATATTGTTTTTTTGGGTTTCCATGCTGGATCCAGGGTCTGATGACGCAAAATTTTATTCAGATAGTGTAGCGAGGCAGTCGTCCACGCACAAAAGAAAAAGCCGGCGTCAGTGTGCGCCGGCTTTTTTAACAAAAACAGAGAGCTTAGTTTAGGCTCAGCTGCGGCATCACCTCTTTCACCTGCGCCAGATAATCAGTACGATCTTTACCTGTCAGGCCTTCGGTGCGCGGCAGTTTCGCCGTCAGCGGGTTCACTGCTTGCTGGTTGATCCACACTTCATAGTGCAGGTGCGGGCCGGTAGAGCGTCCGGTATTGCCGGAGATAGCGATACGGTCACCACGCTTCACCTTCTGGCCCGGTTTGACCAGCAGCTTACGCAGGTGCATATAGCGGGTCGTATAAGTACGACCATGACGTACCGCGACATAATATCCGGCGGCACCGCTACGCTTGGCCACCACCACTTCGCCATCCCCTACCGCCAGTACAGGTGTACCCTGCGGCATGGCAAAGTCAACGCCGCGGTGCGGCGCGACGCGCCCGGTTACCGGGTTCAGACGACGCGGGTTAAAGTTCGAGGAGACGCGGAACTGTTTTGCCGTCGGGAAGCGCAGGAAGCCTTTCGCAAGGCCCGTACCGGTGCGGTCATAGAACTTACCGTCTTCGGCACGAATCGCGTAGTAATCTTTGCCCTCGGAGCGCAGACGTACACCCAGCAGCTGGCTTTGCTCGCGCTTGCCGTCCAGCATTTCGCGGGACATCAGGACTGAGAACTCATCGCCCTTCTTCAGCTTGCGGAAATCCATCTGCCACTGCATGGCTTTGATCACCGAGCTGATTTCAGCGCTGGTCAAGCCTGCATCGCGCGCGCTGGAGACAAAGCTCGCGCCCACGGTGCCTTTCAGAACGCTGTTAACCCAGTCGCCTTTCTGCATTTCGCTGGTCATTTTGAAACCGTTTGCAGTGCGATCGTAGGTGCGGGTTTCGCGGCGGGACATTTCCCAGGTCAGACGCTGGAGATCGCCATCCGCCGTTAATGTCCATGAGAGCTGTTGTCCGATTTTCAGGTTACGAAGATCTTTATCCGCAGCCGCCAGCTGGCTGATATTACTCATGTCGATGCCGTACTGGTTCAGCACGCTGCTCAGCGTGTCCCCGGTTGACACAACATATTCGTGGATACCCGCTTCGTTCTCGGTTTTATCGTCCAGTTCATCCTGCGGGATGGCTTCATCTTCCTGAGCCGCCTGGTCGATAGGCTCACTGGCTTCAGGCAGCAAAGAACGGATTTCGCTCTTTTCAAGCTCAATGGTTTTGATGATAGGGGCAGAACTCGGGTGGTAAACATAGGGCCGCCAGACGGCGACCGCTAAGGTGAGTACTGTAAGCGACCCCAGCATAACGCGGTGGGGTCGAGGCAGATTGTTAAATGCCAGGGCGACAGAGCGGGCTATCTGTTGCACGTATTCACTTCCTCGTTAATCTCCTTTCAGGCAGCTCGCATACTGGTTCGCCAGTTGGCTGAGGAACTGCGAATAGCTCGCTTTGCTCAACTGGATATTCGTACCTAGCGGGTCAAGGGTTCCCATGCGCACGGATGTTCCCCTGGCCACGGCTTCTACGACCGCTGGCCTGAACTGTGGCTCAGCAAAAACGCATGTCGCTTTTTGCTCAACCAACTGTGTTCTGATTTCATGTAAACGCTGCGCACCAGGCTGAATTTCAGGGTTGACGGTGAAGTGACCCAGCGGGGTCAAACCGTAATGTTTTTCGTAATAGCCGTAGGCGTCATGAAAAACGAAATACCCTTTACCTTTCAACGGTGCGAGCTCATTACCTACCTGCTTATCGGTTGCGGCTAATTGTGCCTCAAAATCCTTCAGGTTGGCGTCTAGTTTGGCTCGACTTTGCGGCATAAGTTCCACTAATTTGTCATGGATTGCAACCGCTGAAAGCCGCGCTATCTCTGGGGATAACCAAAGATGCATGTTGTACTCGCCGTGATGGTGATCTCCATCACCTTTTTCACCGTCTGCAGCATGATGGTCATGTTCGTCGCCGTCGTCATCCGCCCCTTTCATGAGCAACGGTTTCACGCCGGGGAGAGCGGCAATCGCGACCTGCTTTTCGCCAGCAACCTGTTTTGCTGACTTCTGCATGAACGCTTCCATTTCCGGGCCAATCCAGACGACTAAGTCCGCGTTTTGTAAGCGTTTTACATCTGACGGGCGCAGGGAATAGTCATGCTCGGATGCACCATCAGGGAGCAGAACCTGGGTTTCCGTTACCCCGTCGGCAATGGCCGAGGCGATAAATCCAAGCGGCTTAAGCGAAGCGACAACCGCAGCGTTAACATCTTGTGCGGTTGTACCCCAAAGGGCAGCGGATAATGCTGCGAAAAGAAGCGTATTTTTATGTAACATAATGCGACTAATCATCGTAGTGAATGCGTGGAATGTGATATTATAACATTCGTTGACTTCTTCAAGCTTAAAATGACATGACGACATTGGTTTCTCTTGAAAATATTTCGGTCTCATTCGGGCAGCGCCGCGTCCTCTCTGACGTGTCGCTCGATCTGAAGCCCGGCAAAATTCTGACGCTGCTCGGTCCCAATGGCGCAGGCAAATCCACCCTGGTGCGCGTGGTGCTGGGTCTGGTCGCACCCGATGAAGGCGTGATCAAGCGCGAGGAAAAATTGCGTATTGGCTATGTGCCGCAAAAACTTCACCTCGACGCCACGCTGCCGCTGACGGTCAGCCGTTTTCTGCGTCTGCGTCCCGGCACACGTAAGGCCGATATTCTCCCGGCACTGAAACGCGTGCAGGCGGGCCATCTTGTCGATGCGCCGCTGCAAAAACTGTCCGGCGGTGAAACGCAGCGAGTCTTACTTGCACGCGCGCTGCTGAGCAGCCCGCAGCTGCTGGTGCTGGATGAGCCGACTCAGGGCGTGGATGTGAATGGTCAGGTTGCGCTTTATGATCTGATCGACCAGCTACGTCGAGAGCTTGATTGCGCAGTGCTGATGGTGTCTCACGATCTCCATCTGGTGATGGCAAAAACCGACGAAGTGCTGTGTCTCAACCACCACATTTGCTGTTCCGGCACGCCAGAAGTGGTGTCAATGCACCCGGAATTTATCTCTATGTTCGGCCCTCGCGGCGCTGAACAGCTGGGCATTTATCGCCATCATCATAATCATCGCCATGATTTACAGGGACGAATCGTACTGCGTCGGGGAAATGGACACTCATGATTGAACTGTTACTGCCCGGCTGGCTGGCCGGGATTATGCTTGCCTGCGCCGCGGGCCCGCTCGGCTCGTTTGTCGTCTGGCGCAGAATGTCCTATTTTGGCGATACCCTGGCACATGCGTCTCTGCTGGGCGTTGCCTTTGGTCTGCTGCTGGATGTGAACCCCTTCTACGCGGTCATTGTGGTCACGCTGCTGCTGGCCGCCGGTCTGGTCTGGCTGGAAAAGCGCCCTCACCTCGCAATTGATACGCTGCTTGGCATTATGGCGCACAGTGCCCTGTCTCTGGGCCTGGTGGTGGTCAGCCTGATGTCGAACATCCGCGTGGATCTGATGGCCTACCTCTTCGGTGACCTGCTGGCCGTGACGCCGGAAGATCTTATTTCTATCGCCATTGGCGTGGTGGTGGTGCTCGCTATTCTGCTCTGGCAGTGGCGGAATTTACTGGCCATGACCGTCAGCCCGGACCTGGCATTTGTCGACGGCGTGAAGCTGCAGCGCGTAAAACTGCTGCTGATGCTGGTGACGGCGTTAACGATTGGTGTAGCGATGAAGTTTGTCGGCGCGCTGATTATTACGTCACTGCTGATCATCCCTGCCGCCACGGCGCGTCGCTTTGCCCGTACGCCGGAGCAGATGGCGGGCGTGGCGGTTATCGTCGGGATGGTTGCGGTAACGGGTGGGTTAACCTTCTCGGCGTTCTACGATACGCCTGCGGGGCCGTCCGTGGTGCTCAGTGCGGCGGTATTGTTTATCTTCAGTATGATGAAGAAGACCGCAAATTAACATGGAGGGCGCTGATGCCCTCACCCTGGCCCTCTCCCACAGGGAGAGGGAACAATGTATTACGGCATTGCCGGTGGCGTAATGCCGAAATGATTCCACGCCCGCACCGTTGCCATACGTCCACGCGGGGTGCGCTGCAGGAAGCCCTGCTGGATCAGATACGGCTCCAGCACGTCTTCAATCGTCTCGCGCTCTTCCCCAATAGCCGCCGCCAGGTTATCCAGCCCGACCGGGCCGCCAAAGAACTTGTCCAGCACCGCCAGCAGCAGTTTACGGTCCATATAGTCAAAACCTTCGGCATCGACGTTAAGCATATCCAGCGCCTGAGCGGCGATCTCGGCGGAAATCGTGCCATCATGCTTCACTTCGGCAAAGTCACGCACGCGGCGCAGCAGGCGGTTGGCGATACGCGGCGTACCGCGGGAACGCTTCGCTACTTCAAACGCGCCCTCTTCGCTCATCTCCAGCCCCATATAGCGGGCGCTGCGGCCAACGATGTGCTGGAGGTCCGCCACCTGGTAAAACTCAAGACGCTGCACGATGCCGAAACGGTCGCGCAGCGGTGAGGTCAACGACCCGGCGCGGGTGGTAGCGCCAATCAGGGTAAAGGGCGGCAGATCGATTTTGATGGAGCGCGCGGCCGGGCCTTCGCCGATCATGATATCCAGCTGGTAATCTTCCATCGCCGGATAGAGCACTTCCTCTACCACCGGTGACAGGCGGTGGATCTCATCGATAAACAGCACGTCATGCGGTTCGAGGTTGGTCAGCATCGCGGCGAGATCGCCCGCCTTCTCCAGCACCGGGCCGGAGGTGGTGCGCAGGTTGACGCCCATTTCATTGGCGACGATATTCGCCAGCGTGGTTTTCCCCAAACCCGGAGGACCAAAAATCAGCAGGTGATCGAGCGCATCGCCGCGCAGTTTTGCCGCCTGGATGAAAATCTCCATCTGGGAACGAACCTGCGGCTGGCCGATATACTCATCAAGCAGCTTAGGGCGAATCGCACGATCCACCACGTCTTCTGCCTGAATTGTGCCTGCCGATACCAGGCGGTCTGCTTCAATCATCCTTTACCTCACAATGCAGCGCGCAGCGCTTCGCGAATCAGGGTTTCACTGCTGGCATCCGGTTTGGCAATTTTACTCACCATACGGCTGGCCTCCTGAGGTTTATAGCCCAGCGCCACCAGCGCGGCAACCGCTTCCTGCTCGGCGTCATCATCCGTGGCAGGGCCGCCAGGAGAGGTCAGTACCAGGTCGGCAGCCGGCGTGAACAGATCGCCATGCAGACCTTTAAAGCGGTCTTTCATCTCGACAATCAGGCGCTCGGCGGTTTTCTTGCCGATGCCCGGAAGCTTAATCAGCGCCGCAGGATCTTCGCGCTCAACGGCATTCACAAACTGTGGTGCAGACATGCCGGATAAAATCGCCAGCGCCAGCTTCGGGCCGACGCCGTTGGTTTTAATCAGCTCGCGGAACAGGGTCCGTTCCTGCTTGTTATTGAAGCCGTACAGCAGCTGGGCATCTTCACGCACCACAAACTGAGTAAAGACAATCGCCTCTTTGCCCGCGTCCGGCAGCTCGTAGAAGCAGGTCATCGGCATATGGACTTCGTAGCCCACGCCACCCACTTCCAGCAGCACTAACGGGGGTTGTTTTTCAATGATGATGCCTCTGAGTCTGCCTATCACGTGACGCTCCTGCGTTCTGGGAGAAATTAACTGCCGACATAATAAAAAAAGGCTGGATGTTTATCCAGCCTGATTTCTCATTATCGTAACCTGCCTCGCGCCAGATTAAGCCGCGACTCGCTCATTTGCATCGCGTTCTGGCTGACGTGACAGTGGGTAATCGCAATCGCCAGCGCATCGGCGGCGTCGGCCTGCGGGTTCGCGGGAAGCTTCAGCAGGGTACGCACCATGTGCTGCACCTGGCTTTTCTCCGCGCTACCAATGCCCACCACCGTCTGCTTGACCTGACGCGCCGCGTATTCAAATACCGGCAAATCCTGGTTCACGGCAGCGACGATGGCAACGCCGCGCGCCTGACCGAGCTTTAGCGCCGAATCGGCGTTTTTCGCCATAAAGACCTGCTCGATGGCGAAATAGTCCGGCTGAAACTGGGTGATGATTTCCGACACGCCCGCATAGATGAGCTTCAGGCGCGACGGCAGATCGTCAACTTTGGTACGAATACAGCCGCTGCCCAGGTAGGTTAACTGGCGTCCCACCTGACGGATAACGCCATAACCGGTGACGCGTGAGCCTGGGTCAATCCCGAGAATAATCGACATCACGCGTCCCCCGTAACGGATTTATACGCTCTCATTAGAGAGTCGCTGCAACCTCATCAGAGATTTCACCGTTGTGATACACTTCCTGCACGTCGTCGCAGTCTTCGAGCATGTCGATCAGACGCAGCAGCTTAGGTGCCGTTTCCGCATCCATGTCCGCTTTGGTGGACGGGATCATGGAGACTTCAGCGTTGTCCGCTTTCAGGCCAGCTGCTTCCAGCGCGTCGCGCACGGCACCCATCTCTTCCCAGGCGGTGTAAACGTCGATAGCGCCGTCATCGAAGGTCACAACGTCTTCCGCACCGGCTTCCAGCGCCGCTTCCATGATCGCATCTTCATCGCCTTTCTCGAAGGAGATGACGCCTTTTTTGCTGAACAGGTAAGCAACGGAACCGTCAGTGCCCAGATTGCCGCCGGTTTTGGTGAACGCGTGGCGCACTTCCGCAACGGTACGGTTACGGTTGTCAGACAGACACTCAACCATCACCGCAGTACCGCCAGGGCCGTAACCTTCATAAATGATGGTTTCCATGTTCGCGTCTTCATCACCGCCCACGCCACGTGCGATAGCACGGTTCAGGGTGTCACGCGTCATGTTGTTAGACAGCGCTTTATCGATCGCTGCACGCAGACGCGGGTTAGAACCCGCATCGCCGCCGCCCAGACGCGCTGCTGTCACCAGCTCGCGAATGATTTTGGTAAAGATCTTACCGCGCTTGGCATCCTGTGCCGCTTTGCGGTGTTTGGTGTTGGCCCACTTACTATGACCTGCCATAAAAAGTTCTCCAAAAATCGCGCCTTCTCAGGCTGCGTTAATTACAAATTCTTCAATCGCCTGCCGGTTGCTCCACGACTTGGTCAGTGCGGCGGCGTCCGCCGCATTCACCCAGCGGTAGGTCAGGTGTTCGGTAAACACGATCTCCCGTTCATGGGGGAGCGCGAGACAGAACCACGACTCCGTATTGCGCTCGGTACCCGGCGCGTAGCGATGACGTAAATGGCTAAAAATTTCAAACTCCACCGTGCGCTGACAGTCCTTCAGGGTCAGTTGCTCGCGGGCAACGTCAATGGTGACCTCTTCCTTTACTTCACGCGCGGCGGCCTGCGACGCGGTTTCTCCCTCTTCCAGACTGCCGGTTACCGACTGCCAGAAATCAGGATCGTCGCGCCGCTGCAACATCAGCACCCGCTTCGTGTCTTCTGCATAAATGACCACCAGGACCGAAACGGGAAGCTTATATGCCATATCAGTTTTTCTCTTCCTTCTTGACCACTTCAATGCCCAACTCGGCCAGAGAGGCCGGGTTGGCAAAGCTTGGCGCTTCGGTCATCAGACACGCTGCTGCTGTGGTTTTCGGGAAGGCAATAACATCACGAATGTTATCAGTGCCGGTCAGCAGCATGGTCAGGCGGTCAAGACCAAATGCCAGACCCGCGTGCGGAGGCGTGCCGTATTTCAGGGCGTCCAGCAGGAAGCCGAACTTCTCGCGCTGCTCCTGCTCGTTAATGCCCAGGATGCCGAACACGGTCTGCTGCATTTCGCCGCTGTGAATACGCACGGAACCGCCGCCCACTTCGTAGCCGTTGATAACCATATCGTAGGCGTTCGCGACCGCGTCTTCCGGCGCCGCTTTCAGCTCTGCTGCCGTCATGTCTTTTGGCGAGGTGAACGGGTGGTGCATCGCCGTCAGGCCGCCTTCACCGTCCTCTTCAAACATTGGGAAGTCGATAACCCACAGCGGCGCCCATTTGTTTTCGTCGGTCAGGCTCAGGTCTTTGCCGAGCTTCAGACGCAGCGCGCCCATCGCATCCGCCACGACTTTCTTGTTGTCTGCACCGAAGAAGATCATGTCGCCGTCCTGCGCGCCGGTGCGCTCAAGGATCGCTTCCACGATGTCGGCGTTCAGGAACTTCGCTACCGGGCTGGTGATACCTTCCAGACCTTTCGCACGCTCGGTCACTTTAATATAGGCCAGACCTTTCGCGCCGTAGATCTTGATGAAGTTGCCGTAGTCGTCTATCTGCTTGCGGCTCAGTGCTGCACCACCCGGTACACGCAGGGCCGCCACGCGGCCTTTAGGATCGTTAGCCGGGCCAGAGAATACGGCAAACTCAACGCCTTTCACCAGGTCTGCAACGTCCACCAGCTCCATCGGGTTACGCAGGTCTGGTTTGTCGGAGCCGTAGCGACGCTCGGCTTCAGCGAAGGTCATGATAGGGAAATCGCCCAGCTCAACGCCTTTCACGTCGTTCCACAGGCTACGCACCAGGGCTTCCATCACTTCACGCACCTGCTCGGCGGTCATGAAGGAGGTTTCCACGTCGATCTGGGTAAATTCAGGCTGGCGGTCAGCGCGCAGGTCTTCGTCGCGGAAGCATTTAACGATCTGATAGTAGCGATCGAAGCCGGACATCATCAGCAGCTGTTTGAACAGCTGTGGAGACTGCGGCAGCGCGTAGAATTTACCTTTATGAACGCGGGATGGGACCAGGTAATCGCGCGCGCCTTCCGGCGTGGCTTTGGTCAGCATCGGGGTTTCGATGTCGAGGAAACCGTGGTCATCCATAAAGCGACGCACCAGGCTGGTGATTTTCGCACGGGTTTTCAGGCGCTGAGCCATTTCCGGGCGACGCAGATCCAGGTAGCGGTATTTCAGACGCGCTTCTTCAGTGTTGACGTGGTTGGAGTCCAGCGGCAGCGCTTCTGCACGGTTGATAATCACCAGATCGGACGCCAGCACTTCGATGGCACCCGTCGCCATGTCGGCGTTGACGTTTTTCTCGTCACGCGCACGCACGGTGCCGGTAACCTGAATGCAGAACTCATTACGCAGCTCAGAGGCCAGCTTCAACGCATCTGCGCGATCCGGGTCGAAGAACACCTGAACGATACCTTCGCGGTCGCGCATATCGATGAAGATAAGGCTACCAAGATCACGACGACGATTGACCCAACCACTCAGGGTTACCTGCTGCCCGACGTGGGACTGACGCAGCTGCCCGCAATATTCTGTACGCATGAGATATCCCTTAATTAGCCGCAGGCTAAATGTCGCCTGGTATGCAGGCTACTATGTCGCAGCTTTCTGTATGTCACAACTGGATGAAAAAAGGCGGCTATTATACTGGAAATTCCGCCGGACGATAAGAGCGAACCACGGCCAGGCGGTCGTTTGCTGCACTCTTATTGCGCATTCTCACAAAAATTAACAAAATTATCCGACCAATAACAGGCCATCACGTCGTATGGTGTCTGGAAGTGACTAATTTAACGGGAGTAACGATGTTAACACTTGATGCCAGTAAAACCGCACTTGTCGTGATTGATTTACAGGAAGGCATTCTGCCCTTCGCCGGAGGCCCGCATACCGCGGATGATGTGGTCAGCCGCGCCGCTCGCCTGGCGGAAACATGTCGTGCCAGCGGTGCGCCTGTTATCATGGTGCGCGTCGGCTGGTCTGCGGATTACGCCGAAGCGTTAAAACAGCCCGTTGATGCCCAGGCTCCTGCACGCGCCCTGCCTGAAAACTGGTGGACGTACCCGGTCTCACTCGGCAAACGCGACGGCGATATTGAAGTGACTAAACGCCAGTGGGGCGCATTTTACGGTACCGATCTCGAACTGCAGCTCCGCCGTCGCGGCATCGACACCGTCATCCTGTGCGGCATTTCCACCAATATCGGCGTGGAGTCTACCGCCCGCAACGCGTGGGAGCTGGGCTTTAACCTGGTGATCGCCGAAGATGCCTGCAGCGCGGCCTCCGCGGAACAGCATCAGGGCAGCATGACCCATATATTCCCGCGCATCGGACGCGTGCGCAGCACGGATGAGATTGTCAGCGCGCTATGATGTATGTCGGCCTGCCCCAGTGGTCGCACCCGAAATGGGTGCGCCTTGGCATCACCAGCCTTGAGGAGTATGCCCGACACTTCAACTGTGTCGAGGGCAACACCACCCTGTATGCGCTTCCCAAAGCCGAGATTGTTGCGCGCTGGCGGGAACAAACGACCGACGACTTCCGCTTCTGCTTCAAGTTTCCGGCAACCATTTCCCACAACGCCGCGCTGCGCAACTGCGGCGTTTTGACCGAAGAATTTTTTTCGCGCATGTCGCCGCTGGCGAACCGCATCGGTCAGTACTGGATCCAGCTACCCGCCACGTTTGGCCCGCGCGATTTGCCTGCGCTCTGGCAATTTCTCGATGCCCTGCCCCGTGAGTTCACCTACGGCGTTGAAGTCAGGCATCCTGAATTTTTTGCAAAGGGCGAAGCAGAAAAAGCGCTCAATCGCGGCCTGCTTGAGCGTTCCGTAAACCGGGTGATCCTCGACAGCCGCCCGGTGCACAGCGCTGTCCCCCATAGCGAAGCCATCGTCGAAGCACAGCGCAAAAAACCGAAAGTGCCGGTCCACGCCATTGTCACCGCACATAACCCAATGGTCAGGTTTATCGGCAGCGATAACATGCAGCAAAATCAGGCGATGTTCGCCGTCTGGCTGCAAACGTTAGCGAAATGGGAACACTCCACCACGCCGTATCTCTTTTTGCACACGCCGGATATCGCCCAGGCGCCCGAACTGGTCGATGCTCTGTGGCAGGCCTTGCAGGCTGCGGTGCCGTCCGTGGGCAGCGCCCCTGGCATCCCACAACAATCTTCTCTTTTCTGATATCACCCCCTATCATAGTGAAGTGCCATCTGCCAAAAACAGGGAGTTTGTATGGTCAGCGCGCTGTATGCGGTGTTAGGTGCATTACTGCTGATTAAGTTTTCATTTGATGTTGTGCGCCTCAGAACGCTATACCGAGTCTCTTACGGTGACGGCGGGTTTTCAGAGCTACAAAGCGCTATCCGTATTCATGGCAACGCGGTCGAATACATCCCCGCAGCCTTAATCCTGCTGCTGTTTATGGAGATGAATGGCGCAGAAACCTGGATGGTGCACATTTGTGGCCTGCTTCTTATTGCTGGCCGCCTGATGCACTATTACGGTTTTCACCACCGCTTAATCCGCTGGCGTCGTTCCGGCATGAGTGCGACCTGGTGTTCGCTTTTGCTGATGGTGCTGGCTAACCTGTGGTATATGCCGTGGGAGTTGGTTTTCTCCCTCCATTAGCGCACAATACGCCACTTTATTTTTCCCGGATTTTTACGTTATGTCAGATCGCGACACGCTTTTTTCCGCGCCTATCGCCAGCTTGGGCGACTGGACCTTCGATGAACGGGTAGCCGAAGTCTTCCCGGATATGATCCAGCGCTCTGTTCCCGGTTATTCCAATATTATCTCTATGATCGGCATGCTGGCTGAGCGCTTCGTTCAACCCGGCACGCAGGTCTATGACCTGGGCTGCTCGCTCGGCGCGGCAACGCTGTCGGTTCGTCGTAATATTCACCAGGAAGGCTGCCGAATCATTGCCGTCGATAACTCCCCGGCCATGGTTGAGCGCTGCCGTCGCCATATTGACGCGTACAAAGCCCCTGTTCCGGTGGACGTGGTGGAAGGTGATATCCGCGAGATTGAGATCAATAACGCCTCAATGGTGGTGCTGAATTTCACCCTTCAGTTCCTGGTGCCTGAAGACCGCCAGCTGCTGCTGGATAAAATTTACCAGGGGCTGAATCCCGGCGGCGCGCTGGTGCTCTCGGAGAAATTCAGCTTCGAAGATGCCGAGGTTGGCGAACTGCTGTTCAATATGCACCACGATTTCAAACGGGCGAATGGCTACAGCGAGCTGGAGATCAGCCAGAAGCGCAGCATGCTCGAAAACGTGATGCTGACGGATTCCGTAGAAACCCACAAAGCGCGTCTGAGCAAAGCCGGGTTTGAGCACAGCGAACTGTGGTTCCAGTGCTTTAACTTTGGCTCTCTGGTGGCGCTGAAAGCGGGAGAATCCGCATGATCGAATTCAGTAACTTCTATCAGCTGATTGCCAAAAACCAGCTCTCCCACTGGCTGGAAACCTTGCCCGCGCAGATTGCCGCCTGGCAGCGCGATCAGCAGCACGGCCTGTTAAAGCAGTGGTCAAACGCGGTGGAGTTTCTGCCCGAACTGACCCCGCATCGTCTGGATCTTCTGCACAGCGTAACCGCCGAGAGCGAAGAGCCGCTTCCGGCCGGGCAGATCAACCGCATCGAAACGCTGATGCGTAACCTGATGCCGTGGCGCAAAGGGCCGTTTTCACTTTATGGCGTGAACATCAATACCGAATGGCGCTCTGACTGGAAATGGGATCGCGTTCTGCCCCACCTTTCCGACCTGACCGGACGTACCATTCTGGACGTGGGCTGCGGCAGCGGTTACCACATGTGGCGCATGATTGGCGCGGGCGCGCATCTGGCCGTCGGTATTGACCCGATGCAGCTGTTCCTGTGCCAGTTTGAAGCGGTGCGCAAGCTGCTGGGTAACGACCAGCGCGCGCACCTGCTGCCGCTGGGCATTGAACAGCTCCCTGCCCTGAAAGCGTTTGATACCGTCTTCTCCATGGGCGTGCTGTATCACCGTCGTTCTCCGCTTGAACACCTGTGGCAATTGAAGGATCAGCTGGTCAGCGGCGGCGAGCTGGTGCTGGAAACGCTGGTGATTGAAGGCGATGAGCATGCCGTTCTGGTGCCGGGCGATCGCTACGCGCAGATGCGCAACGTTTACTTCATCCCTTCCGCGCTGGCGCTGAAGAACTGGCTGGAGAAGTGCGGGTTTGTGGATGTGCGGATTGCCGACGTCAGCGTGACCTCAATTGAGGAACAGCGCCGCACCGACTGGATGATCACCGAATCGCTGGAGCAGTTCCTCGACCCGGCCGACCACAGCAAAACCATCGAAGGCTATCCGGCCCCGATGCGTGCGGTGTTGATTGCGACCAAGCCGTAGCCCTTTAGCCGGGTGGCGGCTACGCCTTTCCCGGCCTACTCGTAGCACGTTTTCTCCGAAATAGTTCAAGTTGCAGCAAGGCGGCAACGCAGCGAATCCCCGAGAGCTTACATCAGTAAGTGACCGGGGTGAGCGAGGCAGCCAACGCAGCTGCGGCTTGAAATATGAAGGAGAAAAAAAGGCCCCTGTTGAAATTGCAGGGGCCTGGTACAAGCAAGCATCATATTGGGCGACATGATGCGCGGTAAAAATCGGTACGTTGCTACACGTGATGGCGCTCAATCAGCGACTTCATTTCCGCAACCGACTCTCCCTCTACGCCATAGCGTGAATACTCATCCGCTTCAGCATCCGTCGACATTGACAATCCTGTGTTGCGATAACGCATGGGTGAAGGTATCCATTTACCCGCGGAGCTGTGCAGCTCTTCTACCCCGGCGTTTAAAAACCGTTCCAGATTGCTGGCGCGGACTCCCGCACCCGCCATTATTATTGGAACACCGGAATGTGCTTTTAGTTCCGTAATTAATTGCAGTCCTTTTTCAGCTGACGCCTGCTGACCCGATGTCAGAATGCGCGCCACGCCAAGTTCTCCAAGCGTTTCAAAGGCCTGAAGCGGAACTTTACACATATCGAATGCGCGATGAAAAGTGACGGCCAGCCCCTGTGCGGCGCTCATAATCTGACGCATGCGCGGTAGATCGATATTGCCGTCTTCATCCAGCAGGCCGATCACCATCCCCGGAAACCCCAGGTCCCGAACGAGCGCGATATCATCAAGCATGGCACTGAACTCGCCCGCCGTGTAACAAAAATCACCGCCGCGCGGACGAATAATCGGGTGAACGGGAATGGTGACGGCCTGACGGGCAGACTTCAATACGCCGAAGGACGGCGTCAGCCCGCCCTCTTTGGGTGCCGCGCACAGTTCAATGCGGTCAGCCCCGTGCTTTTGCGCGGTCACGGCACACTCCACGCTGTAACAACAAATCTCCAGCAGCGCCATTTAATCCTCCTGAAATCCCACTAAACGAACCATCATGCCACGCCGTCCGTTTTCAGTCCCGGCGTGAACTCACATCTCTTACGCTTCGCTGGCAACGATCTGCTCAATGGTCCACGGATGAAACTTCACCGTGACCTGTCCGTCAGTGACGGCCAGCGTCGGGTTAGGTAACCGCTCGCGCTCGCCTTTGGGTGAACTCGTCTTCACAAAAATTCCCGGCTTGCTTAAACCCTCGTCAGAAAGCAGGGCCAGCGCGCGCGCGTTTAACGTCTCCGGCTCACCCGGCAGGACAATCTCGATATGTTCCCAGCCTTCGTGCGGATAGCGTTTCTCACCCGGCCACGGCAGTTCAACCACGGTGAATTGCCAGTGCGCCACGCTCACCGGTTCATGCAGTTTAAACAGGCAAATGGGACGACCGTTGATGATGTTCTCGGACAGTAACTCACCGCACTGCTCAAACCCGCGACGCCAGCGCTCGGCGGTGGCATTCTGATGACAGCGCAAAGAGATGTGATCGGCCTCAAGCGGTGCGATATCCAGACCCAGACGGGTGGCAAGTTCTGTGAACGCCTGGGTGAAGCGCGGTAAATCTGCGGAAATATCATGCAGTTCATCAATGGATTGCCAGTTCGCCATAATTCACTCTCTTTTCGTGTCGCAAAGCCGCTAATTTACTCTGTTGTCCTGTTTTGACCAACCGCAGAATCCGGCTTTTTGCGACTGCATGATTATGCACACCTTCACTGCCTGGATTCTGAGCAATCTTCAGGTCCCGCGATGCTGACGCCAGAAGGCATTTGCAGTATACTCCCGCCCTAAATTCTTTAACTGGCGCGGGCGGTTGTAAGCCCGCATCAAAAACGTAAGGTATCCAGGTGAATATTCAGGCTCTTCTCTCCGAAAAAGTCAGTCAGGCACTGATTGCCGCAGGTGCGCCTGCGGATTGCGAACCGCAGGTTCGTCAGTCAGCAAAAGTACAGTTTGGCGACTATCAGGCTAATGGCGTGATGGCAGTGGCTAAAAAACTGGGCATGCCGCCGCGACAGCTCGCTGAGCAGGTACTGACGCATCTGGATCTTTCCGGCATTGCCAGTAAAACCGAAATCGCCGGTCCGGGCTTTATCAATATCTTCCTTGAGCCTGCGTTCCTGGCACGCCACGTTGACGCGGCGCTGAAATCTGACCGTCTGGGTGTTTCCCAGCCGGAGGCGCAGACCGTCGTGATCGACTACTCTGCCCCGAACGTGGCGAAAGAGATGCACGTTGGCCACCTGCGCTCCACCATCATCGGTGATGCCGCAGTGCGCACGCTCGAGTTCCTCGGTCACAAGGTGATCCGCGCGAACCACGTGGGCGACTGGGGTACCCAGTTCGGCATGCTGATTGCTTACCTGGAAAAACAGCAGCAGGAAAACGCGGGTGAAATGGCGCTGGCGGACCTGGAAGGGTTCTACCGCGAAGCTAAAAAGCACTACGACGAAGACGAAGCCTTCGCCGAGCGCGCGCGCAGCTACGTGGTAAAACTGCAGGGTGGCGATCGGTATTTCCTCGAGATGTGGCGCAAGCTGGTTGACATCACCATGTCTCAGAACCAGCTCACCTATAACCGCCTGAACGTCACCCTGACCCGTGACGACGTGATGGGTGAAAGCCTCTATAACCCAATGCTGCCCGGCATTGTGGCCGACCTGAAGGCCAAACACCTGGCGGTTGAGAGCGAAGGCGCAACGGTGGTGTTCCTTGATGAGTACAAAAACAAGGAAGGTGAACCGATGGGCGTGATCATCCAGAAAAAGGATGGCGGCTACCTCTACACCACCACCGATATCGCCTGCGCGAAATACCGTTACGAAACGCTGCATGCCGACCGCGTGCTGTACTACATCGACTCCCGTCAGCACCAGCACCTGATGCAGGCGTGGACCATCGTGCGCAAAGCCGGTTACGTGCCGGATTGCGTTCCGCTGGAACACCACATGTTCGGCATGATGCTGGGTAAAGACGGCAAGCCGTTCAAAACCCGTGCGGGCGGTACCGTGAAGCTGTCCGACCTGCTGGACGAAGCGCTGGAACGCGCCCGCCGTCTGGTGGCCGAGAAGAACCCGGACATGCCTGCCGATGAGCTGGAAAAACTGGCCAACGCCGTGGGTATCGGTGCGGTGAAATACGCGGATCTCTCCAAGAACCGTACCACCGACTATATCTTCGACTGGGATAACATGCTGGCGTTTGAAGGCAACACGGCGCCTTACATGCAGTATGCCTACACCCGCGTGCTCTCCGTATTCCGTAAGGCAAACATCGACGAAAGCGCGCTGGCGAATGCTGCCGTGACCATCACGGAAGATCGCGAGGCGCAGCTGGCGGCGCGTCTGCTGCAGTTCGAAGAGACGCTGACGGTTGTCGCGCGTGACGGAACGCCGCACGTGATGTGTGCTTACCTGTACGATCTGGCGGGTCTGTTCTCCGGCTTCTACGAGCACTGCCCTATTCTGTCTGCGGAAAACGAATCGGTCCGCAACAGCCGCCTGAAGCTGGCGCAGCTCACGGCAAAGACCCTGAAGCTGGGACTGGATACCCTGGGTATCGAAACCGTAGAACGCATGTAATACAAAAAACCCGGCAAATGCCGGGTTTTATTTTGTAGCCCCGGTAAGCGCAGCGCCACCGGGGATCTCCACAGGTTCAGAAGTATTTCCGCAAATACTCCGTCAGACACAGTATCGCCATCGCCTGCCCATACGGCATCGACGTCAGCGGGATCTGGCGATAAAACTCAAGATCGCTTCCCATCCCCGTACCGAACGAGGTTTGCAACAGCTCGCCTTCCGGCGAGATATTCTTGACGATACCGCGAATGGCTTTTTCTGCCACTTCGGCATACTCCGCGCCAACGTAGCGCTTGCGCACGGCTTTCAGAATGCCGTAGGCAAACCCTGCCGTGGCGGACGCCTCAAGATACGAATGTGGATCGTCGAGCAGCGTATGCCACAGCCCGCTGTCGTCCTGACATTTCGCCAGCGCGGCAATCTGCGCATTCAATACCTGCACCAGGTAGCGACGCACGGCGTTGTTTTCCGGCAGATCCACCAGCTCGAGGAAGTCCGGGATGACGATGGTGAGCCAGCTGTTGCCGCGCGCCCAGCGGGCATTGGCGAAGTTGTGATTACCGTCGTAGCTCCAGCCGTGGAACCACAGCCCGGT
This sequence comes from Enterobacter sp. 120016, assembly GCF_018383635.1. Classification (NCBI taxonomy): domain Bacteria; kingdom Pseudomonadati; phylum Pseudomonadota; class Gammaproteobacteria; order Enterobacterales; family Enterobacteriaceae; genus Enterobacter; species Enterobacter sp. 120016. The sequence continues at coordinate 657,745 of NZ_JAHAWC010000001.1, forward strand.
CTCCCGGTCCATCAAGTTCTGCACGTGCAGCAGGAACTGATAAACCGCCTCTTCAACGTACTCCGGTTTATTGAGCAGCTTGCCGATTTTCGCCAGCGGCAGCACCGTCATCATCAGCGTGTCATCCCACATCTGCTGATGGTTCTCTTCCGCCAGGGTGATGTGCTGCATCCCGCCGTGTTCAGTGCGCGGCATCTCGGCCATCGCCCATTCCGCCCAGCTTTCCAGCCACGGCAGCCAGGCCTGATTTTTGGTCTCTTCGTAGCGATAGGCCAGCGTCAGGAACGGCGACATGGTATTCACGTTTTTGGTGGTCGCGCCTTCCGCAAAGCGGTCGGCAAACCAGCTGTCGATGATGTCTCGCATACCTTCGTCGCCGGTCTGGCAGTAATACTGCCAGATACCGTACAGGCCGACGCCGTGCGTCCACTCCCATCCGGCCCAGCCTTTGGTGTCGATCACGCGCCCGTCGTCCAGCCGCAGCAAAAATTCACCCGTTTTGTCGTGGATATTGACCAGGCTATGCGTCACCTTTTGAATCAGCGATTTCAGCTCGTCCCGGGCGATAAAGCGCTCTGGCTGACGCAGTAACGGGCTATGTTTGACAGGCCAAACTTTCATTATCTTAACCTCTGTTGTATGTCGAATTCAGTACCGCGCGATCCTTCAGCGAAGGCGCCGCTGGCTTGTTGCGATTCAGATAACCGATGTTGTTATTGCCCCACAGTGACTCATAAGGCATACCGGCCAGCATCTCGACGGTGGCGCGGGCGTGTGGCGTCGCTGACTCAGGCATCGCATGACCACATTCACGCATTTTCGCGGTCTCCTCGCGCAGCGTGCTGTGGGTCTGCAAATTGAGCTTGAAGCGCAGGGAAACGAGGAAGCCGCAGAACAGCACCAGGATGGTGCCCACGCTCAGGATCATCAAAATGGTGTGGCTCACTTCCGCAGGCTGCACTTTCTGACCGCTGACAAAGCCGGACATCTGCATCACAATACCCACCAGCATCACCGCACCGGCCTGTGACGCCTTACGGGTCAGGGTCATGATGCCCGCGAAGATCCCTTCGCGGCGCTGGCCGGTGATCACTTCATCCACGTCAGCAATGTAGGTGTAGGTATTCCACGGCACGTAGTTGATACCGCCGCGACCCAGCCCGGCCACCGCAGAGATCAGCAACAGCAGAGAGTAAACGTCGCTCAGACCCGCGTAATAGAGCACGGCGTAGGAAATTGATGCCAGACCAAACAGCACCACCACCATGCGGTAGGACGGTGCCGGCCCGAAGCGGATACACAACGGGATCATGGCGATAACCGCAAGGAACTGGAAGATGGCCATCGTGCCCAGCAGATTGGACGCCATTGACGCTTCCTGCATCAGCACGAACACCACGTAGTAGGTGAATACCGCATTAAAAACGTCCTGCGCGATATAGCCGCCGAGGTACATGCCCAGATGCTGACGGAAAATCTTGATGCGCAGCGTGGAGCTTAACTCGACGAACAGGCGGTTGAGGCTCTGCCCCAGCGTCAGCTTCTTCTTCTCTTCTTCAGCACGCAGCGCCGCTTCAGACCACTCTTCGCGCGGGCGTTCCCAGGTGAAGAACCAGACGAAGGTCAGCATCAGCGCGCAGAGCACGGAGAAGACCAGGCTTGCGTAGAAGAAGGAAACCGCGTTGTCTTTCCCGAAGTGGGTCAACAGGATCCCCGGCAGGAAGGAGGCCAGAATGGCGGACATCTGCGCCATAGAGATACGCGCCCCGGAGAACTTGGTTTTCTGCTTAAAGTCGTCGGTCATTTCCGGCACCAGCGTTTCGTACGGCACCAGAATCATGGTGTAGACAATATCAAACACCAGATAGGTCAGCAGGTAGTACCAGAAGCTCATGTCCCCTACCCACATCAGCGAGTAGCTGAACACGCACGGAATCCCCAGCAGGATAAAGAACTTGCGACGGCCGAAGCGCTTACCGAGCCAGGTCGTACCAAAGTTATCGGTTAAAAAGCCCATTAACGGGCTAACCACGGCATCCAGCACCCTTGCCGCGGCAAAGATGAACGTGGCTTCGATCGGTGAGAGCCCGCAGAAGGTGGTATAGAAATATAAAAGCCAGGCCGCCGTCAGGGCGGTGGTACCCGCCCCGAGGAAATCGCCTGACCCGTAAGCAAGATAATTTGCGAGTCCAATTTTACGTGTTTTCATTGCCGTCAACCCTAATCAGTTTTGGGAGACTCCCTGCAAGCAAGCTTCATCCGGGAGCTTTTATACGGCTACAGTAAATGCATCGGCCTGTTGATACCTTTCTGTTTCTGCCATCACCAGGCGGGTGAATGGCAAAAATGCAAAGAGTATCGTCACGCGCGTCACTGATTTATAAAACAGCGTTTCTATTTATTCAAAAGGCGAGGGCAATTTTGAGAGCCAGCCATCAGAATTGCCTGATGGCTGGTGAAAAGAGAGGGTGTTAGCGGTAGTTCACGATGACAGAATTACTCTGTACTTTCAGGGCCGGGATTAAGCGTCCACCGCCCGGCACTTCCCAGATGAAACGCAGAGGTTCAATGGCCGGTACGCCGTTGAACGCCTGTGTCGTGCCGTTTTCGCCGTCGATTTCCGTGCAGCGCGTCTGAGAACAGAGGCGCACCCGCAGTCCGGCCGGGGTTGGGCCAATCAGCCGGTAGTTCCAGACCACAAGGCCCATCTGACCGGAAACCCCGTCAGAAGGCGACAGCGGGTTAGAGGACATGGCGACGCCCCGGTTGCTGAGGGTCACCCCCATGCTGCTCGCCTGCCAGGTCCCCTCCCCGCCAGCCTGTGCCGCCAGCGGGAAGAGCAAAATCCAAAGCCATTTACGCATTATTTTCCTCCAATCGTCGCGGTCATGCGGATATGACGGTTATCCGACAGCTCCAGATTCGACAGCACGACCAGCTGATTCAGGCTACGACGCAGGAAGCGCGACAGCAGCGGACGCAGCGCATGGTTCACCAGCAGCACCGGCGGCGCGCCCAGCATCTCCTGACGCGCCAGCGCCTCCTGCGTTTGCGCCAGCAGACGGTCCGCCAGCCCCGGCTCCAGGCCGCCCCCACCCTGCAGGGCCTGCAGCAGCAGACGTTCAAGCGGCGTATCGAGGCCGATAACCTGCACTTCTCCGGTTCCCGGGAACCACTGCTGGGTGATCGCGCGGCCCAGCGCCACGCGCACCACAGCCGTCAGCTCGTGCGGATCGCTCTGGATTGGCGCATGCTCTGCCAGCGTTTCCAGAATGGTGCGCATATCGCGGATCGGCACCTTTTCTTCGAGCAGGTTTTGCAGCACCTTGTGCAGCGTTGTCAGCGTCACCACGCCCGGGACCAGATCTTCAGTCAGCTTCGGCATCTCCTGCGTGACGCGGTCCAGCAGCTGCTGCGCTTCCTGACGGCCAAACAGCTCCGCCGAGAATTGCCCAATCAGGTGGTTAAGGTGGGTCGCCACCACGGTACTGGCTTCAACAACCGTATACCCCTGGATCTGCGCCTGCTCTTTCAGGGCACTTTCAATCCAGATAGCGGCCAGGCCAAAGGCCGGATCGATGGTTTGCTCGCCCGGCAGCGTGCCTGCGGCGGTGCCGGGGTTAATCGCCAGCCAGCGGCCCGGATAGGCATCACCGCTGCCAATTTCGACACCTTTCATCAGGATGCGATAGCGCGCGGGCGGCAGGTCCATATTGTCGCGGATGTGAACAACCGGCGGCAGGAAGCCCATATCCTGCGCGAATTTTTTACGGATGCTGCGGATACGGCCAAGCAGCTCGCCATCCTGCTGGAAATCGACCATCGGAATCAGGCGATAGCCCACTTCCATGCCCAGGGAATCTTCCAGCTGAACGTCGTTCCAGGTCGCTTCGACGGCCTGGGTATTCTCCGGCATTTTTACCGGAACAGGTTCCGCTGCCGGTTTGGTTTCACGACCGCGCATCCACCAGGCTAGCCCCAGCAGGCCCGCCGTAAACAGCAGGAACACCAGGTTTGGCATACCCGGCACCAGACCGAGCAAACCCAGAACGGCAGCGGCCAGCAGCATCACGCGCGGGTTACTGAAGAGCTGGCCCACCATCTGCTCGCCAACGTCCTGATCGGTACTCACGCGGGTCACAATCACACCCGCCGCCGTGGAGATAACCAGCGCCGGGATCTGCGCGACCAGACCGTCACCAATGGTCAGCAGCGTATAGCTCTCCGCCGCGTGGCCCATGTCCATCCCGTGCTGCAATACCCCCACCAGCAGGCCGCCGACCACGTTAATCACCATGATCAGAATGCCCGCGATGGCGTCACCGCGCACAAACTTACTCGCACCGTCCATGGAGCCGTAGAAGTCCGCTTCCTGCGTCACTTCCGAACGGCGTTTTTTGGCTTCATCTTCGGCGATAAGACCGGCGTTCAGGTCGGCGTCGATCGCCATCTGCTTGCCCGGCATCCCGTCCAGCACAAAACGCGCGCCGACTTCCGCGATACGCCCTGCACCTTTGGTGATAACCATAAAGTTGATGATAACGAGGATAACGAACACCACGATACCGATAGCGAAATTGCCGCCCACCAGGAAGTGGCCGAACGCCTCCACCACTTTACCTGCCGCTGCCGCACCGGTGTGACCCTCCATCAGGATGATACGCGTGGACGCCACGTTCAGCGCCAGTCGTAGCAAGGTGGTAAACAGCAGAATGGTCGGGAACGCGGCGAACTCCAGGGTACGCTGGGTGAACATCGCCACCAGCAGCACCATAATGGACAGCGCAATATTGAAAGTGAAAAGCAGATCGAGGATGAACGCCGGGAGCGGCAGTACCATCATCGACAGAATTAGCAGGATCAGAATCGGCCCGGCAAGGATCTGCCATTGGGTCGATTTCAGGTTGCCGGGCAGGCGCAACATTGCCACCAGATTAGCCATCAGTGTCCTTCTCGTTCATAAAATCCAGCGCGGCAGGCACCGGAAGGTTCTCAGGTTTCACAGGCCGTTGACCGCCGGCCAGACGCCAGCGCTTCAACTGCCATACCCAGGCCAGCACTTCCGCCACGGCGGCGTAGAGTTGTCCCGGGATCTGTTGTCCAATATCCGCATGGCGGTACAGGGCACGCGCCAGCGGAGGGGCTTCGAGGATCGGCACGCGGTGTTCTGTGCCAATTTCCCGGATGCGCAGTGCGATCAGTCCAGCCCCTTTCGCGACGACCTTCGGCGCGCTCATTTTGTTTTCGTCGTAGCGCAGCGCAACGGAATAGTGCGTCGGGTTGGTAACAATGACGTCGGCCTTCGGCACATCTTCCATCATGCGGCGACGGGCGACGGCACGCTGCATCTGGCGGATGCGCCCTTTCACGTGCGGGTCACCTTCCATCTGCTTATATTCGTCACGAATATCCTGCCGTGACATGCGCAGTTTTTTGAAGTGGGTATAAAGCTGGAAGATCACGTCAAAACCCACCATCGGGATAATGCTGAGCACCACCAGCAGCGCGCAGAGCCCGACCAGATTCAGCGCGTTGCTCATCGCGGTGAGCGGCGATTCGCTGATAAGACGCATCATTTCCGGCCAGTGGTACCAGAGGTAAAACCCCGCGGAACTGCCCATCAGCACCGATTTGAGCACGGCTTTGAGCAGCTCAGCCCCGGTCTGCGCAGAGAACATTTTCGCAATGCCCGGCAGCGGGTTCAGTTTGGAAAATTTCGGTTGCAGCGATTTGGCGCTAAAAACCAGACCGCCGAGCATCACCGGAGAGACCAGCGCGACCAGCACAACCCCGGTAATCAGGGGCAACAGCGCGACCATGGCCCCTTTAATAAGCTGAATAATCTGGCTGAGGATCAGATTCGGATCGTTGACCATGCTGTGGTCAAAACGTAAGCCGGTGGACAACATTCCCGCCAGCTTGCGGGCGAGCGACTCCCCGCCCCACCAGATAATGCACACGCCTACGATAAGGATCAGCAGGGAGGTCAATTCTCGGGATCGGGGGATCTGCCCTTCCTCACGCGCTTTTTCTAGTCGGTGGGGTGTGGGGGCTTCCGTTTTGTCGTCGTTCTCTTCTGCCACAGTGCATGCTCAGCCCATTACGTCACGGGTATCATGCCAGCGCAGCGGAAATCCAATGGCGGGAAAAGCCCGTTTATTCGGGCTCTTTTCGGTGATTTTGTCGCAAACCGCCTCAGGCGGCGTAAACCTCCTGAGGCGGAATTGGCAATCAGAAGCCGAGGCTGTCCAGCAGGTCGTCGACCTGATCCTGGCTTGCCACGACGCCCGCTTTGCTGGCGTCGAGCTGAGGACCATTGAGCAGGCTTTCGTTCTCGCGTTTTGGACGGGCTGCCGGTTCCGGAATGTTCTCCAGCAGAACCATCAGCAGCTGACGCTCAATCTCCTGGATAACATCCATCATGCGCTTGATCACCTGACCGGTCAGGTCCTGGAAATCCTGCGCCATCATGATGTCCAGCAGCTGGGCGTTGGTGAAGCTGGTGTGGCCCGGCACATCACCCAGGTACTGACGGGTATCCGTCACCAGCTCGCGGGCATCCGCCAGCTCGATAGGGTTCTCAAACCACTCGTCCCAGCGTTTGCTCAGCGCTTTCGCCCCCTTTTCCATCGCATCCTGGTGCGGCTGTGACGCTTCAACGCTGTTCAGCGCACGCTCAGCGGCCTGAGCGGTCATCTGCACAACGTAGTCCAGACGATCGCGGGCATCAGGAATGGCTTCCGCCGCTTCGGCAATCGCCTGATCCAGACCCAGCTCGCGCAGGCTGTCACGCAGCATGCGCGTCAGGCTGCCGATGCGGACGATGATATCGCTCGGCGAGTGTTCTTCAACGGGTTTCATAGCAGGTTGCAACATTTCCATCACCTCACATGCCGAGTTTCTCGAAGATCTTACCGAGCTTCTCTTCCAGGGTTGCCGCGGTGAATGGCTTCACCACATAGCCGCTTGCGCCCGCCTGTGCAGCGGCAATGATGTTCTCTTTTTTCGCTTCTGCAGTGACCATCAGAACCGGCATAGACGCCATTCCCGCATCGGCACGAATGGTTTTCAGCAGTTCCAGACCGTCCATGTTAGGCATGTTCCAGTCGGAGATAACAAAACCAAACCCGCCAGCCTGCAGCTTGTTCAGCGCATCAACGCCGTCTTCTGCTTCTTCAACGTTGTTGAAGCCCAGCTCTTTCAGCAGGTTGCGCACGATGCGACGCATGGTGGAAAAGTCATCCACAACCAAAAACTTAAGCTCTTTATCCGCCATAAAATAATACTCCTGAGTCAAATACGTATTGCCTGTCCGGCACTGATTTTCGCCAGCATCTGCTGGCTTACCTGGCTAAGATCGACCACTTCGCTCACGCCACCCATATTGATGGCCTCGCGCGGCATGCCGAACACCACACAACTTGCTTCATTCTGCGCAATCGTCCAGGCGCCAGCCTGGTGCATTGCAAGCATTCCGGCGGCACCGTCGTTGCCCATCCCCGTCAGGATCACCCCAACAGCGTTGCGCCCCGCATGTTTCGCCACCGAATGAAACAGCACATCCACCGACGGACGGTGCCGGTTAACCGGCGGCCCGTCATGAATTTTGATTTGATAGTTAGCGCCGCTGCGCGACAGCTCCATGTGCTTGTCGCCCGGGGCGATATAGGCATGTCCCGGGAGCACGCGCTCGCCGTCTTCCGCCTCTTTCACGCTGATCTGGCACAGCTTGTTCAGGCGTTCGGCGAACGAACGGGTAAAGCCTGGCGGCATATGCTGAGTGATCAGAATACCCGGACTTGAAAGCGGCAATGGCTGGAGTACATGACGAATTGCCTCTGTTCCTCCGGTTGACGCCCCAATGACCAGCAGTTTTTCCGAGCTGAGTAAGGGACCGGCCTTCAGGGTCACAGGCGCGGCCATCGGCGTGTGGGCGGCAAGCTTCGCACGCGACGCGGTGCGGATCTTCTCTGCAATCATTTCGCTGTAGGCCAGCATCCCTTCGCGAATGCCGAGCTGCGGTTTGGTGACAAAATCCACCGCCCCCAGCTCCAGCGCGCGCAGGGTAATTTCCGACCCTTTACCGGTCAGGGAGGAGACCATTACCACCGGCATGGGCCGAAGCCGCATTAATTTTTCGAGGAAATCGATGCCATCCATGCGCGGCATCTCGACATCCAGCGTTAGCACGTCGGGGTTATATTTTTTAATTAAATCCCGCGCTACCAGAGGATCGGGCGCAGTGGCCACCATCTCCATGTCGCTGTGGCTATTGATAATTTCAGTCATGATCTGACGCATCAGCGCTGAATCATCGACAGACAACACCCTGATTTTACTCATGCTTTTTCCTTACTCAGCGCATATACCGTTTGCCCACGCAGGCTAAACTCACGCGCGAGGTTGCTGAAGTTTTCCGAGTGCCCGGCAAACAGTAAACCGTCAGGCTTGAGCAACGGAACAAACCGACGCAGAATGTCCTGTTGCGTCGTTTTATCAAAATAGATCATGACGTTACGGCAAAAAATGGCGTCGAACGGCCCCGGCACGTTGTACTGCTTATCCAGCAGGTTTACGGGCGCGAATTCGACGCAGTTCGCCAGCTCCTGACGTACGCGTACCAGACCTTCATGCGGGCCCGTGCCGCGCATGAAATAACGCTGCAGCTGCTGCGGCGACAGCGTTTTCAGTTCATCCTGGCGATACACGCCGTTACGCGCCTTCTCCAGCACCTCGGTATCGATATCGCTGGCGTAGACTTTCCAGCGTCCAGGCGTCATGCCCAGGGTGTCAGCAAGGGTGATCGCCAGCGAGTACGGCTCTTCACCCGTCGAGGCGGCCGCACTCCATACGCGATACTCCCCGGTGCGACGGCGGGCGTGCTCGGCCAGGACCGGGAAGTGGTGAGCTTCACGGAAAAACGCCGTCAGGTTGGTGGTTAACGAGTTAATAAAAGCCTGCCACTCTGCGCTGTTCTGGTTCGCCTCGAGCATGCTCAGATAGCGGCCAAAATCATCCAGCCCCAGCGTGCGCAAGCGCCGCACCAGACGGTTGTAGACCATGTCCCGCTTATGATCCGCAAGCACGATCCCCGCACGCTGGTAGATTAACTGACATATCCGACGAAAATGCGCGTCGGACAGCGCGAGGCGCTGTGTCATCTGCAACAGTAATGACGTTTGCCCAGGGGGCATTGGTGATGTCATAGCGCCTTCTTAATTACATTCAGGATACAACTGGCACGGCCTGCGACCGCCCGACTTCTGTTACTGCTTCAACGTGCTCTTTCACATTAAACACCGCGACCAGTCCGGTCAGACGATCGGCCTGACTGGCCAGCTGATCGGTTGCTGCTGCCGCTTCCTCAACTAACGAGGCGTTCTGTTGCGTCACCTGATCCATCTGGCTGACGGCCTGGGCAACCTGCTCAATGCCGCGACGCTGTTCGTCCGACGCCGAGGCAATCTCGCCCATGATGTCGTTCACCCGCGTGACGGAGGTGACGATCTCGTGCATGGTTTTCGCCGCCGTATCCACAAGGGTTGAGCCCTGCTGAACGCGCGAGACCGACTCTTCGATCAGCACCTTAATCTCTTTCGCCGCGTTGGCGCTGCGGCTCGCCAGGTTACGCACTTCCCCCGCCACCACCGCAAATCCGCGCCCTTGCTCACCGGCACGCGCCGCTTCAACGGCGGCATTCAGCGCCAGAATGTTGGTCTGGAACGCGATACCGTCAATCACGCTGATGATGTCACCAATTTTCTGCGAACTGGTGGCAATCTCCTGCATGGTGCTGGCGACATGGGAGGCCTGGTCGCCGCCTTTCTTCGCCGTCATCGCCGCCTGTTTTGACAGGTCGGACGCCTGGCGCGCGTTATCGGCGTTCTGGCCTACCGTCGCGGTCAGCTGCTCCATGCTGGCCGCCGTCTGCGCCAGCGAGGCCGCCTGCTGCTCGGTGCGGGACGATAGATCGTTGTTACCCGCCGCAATCTCGGAGATCCCGGTGTGCATGGCATAGCTGCCCTGCCGCACGTCGCTCACCGTTTCCCGCAGCGAACTCTGCATCGCCTTCAGGCTGGCAAAGATCGCCGAAATTTCGTTTTTGCCGAACACCGCTACCGGACGCGCCAGGTCCCCTTTCGCAATGCTGTCGAAGTGGCTGCTGATGATTGCCAGCGGCTGCACAATCATTCTGCGCGACCAGAGCAGTGCCCCGCCGGTCAGCAGCCCTGCCAGGATCACCACCACGGCAAAGATGACGCCCGACATGTGATAGCTGCTACGGCTCTGTTCACCGGCACGCTGAACAGACTGGTTAATATCCTGCTGCCACGCGTTAAAGCTGCCGTCAAACGCCGCCTGAGACGCCTGAACCGGTGCGGTCATAAAGTCCGAAAGCTGGTTGTTCTCAAGCCACGTTGCCTGGTGGTCGAGATCGCTGTACCACTGTTCAAAGTTCGTCTTCATGGCGGCCTTCAGCGCTTTCTCTTTCTCGCTGTCGGCGGCCTGCGCCGTAAAGGCTTTAAACTGTGCGTCAGCCTGCTTCAGGCTGTCGCGCGCGGCCGCCATCAGCGCTTTAATGTCATCCGGCGGATAACTCAGCGCGGTTAAGGTTCCCGCCTTGTTCAGCGCAGTGCTTGCCTGCAACAGCACGGCACGCGTTTGTGCCAGTGCGGAGCGCTGCTGATTACTCGCCTCAACTTCCTGCAAATTCTGATAGCCATCGCGAAACGCCCAAAAAGACAACCCGTTACTGCCAACCTGCAACACACCGCAAAGGATCAGAATCAAAAACAGTGTGGTCGAGATACGAATACGATTTAACATCCACGCTCCCATCAAGCGGCAAGCAGCCGCGGTTTAATTGTCAGTCAAAATGTTTCCCAGTTTTCATCTTGTCCGGTCGTCGCGGTGCGCGTACGGTTTACAGCCGATTCAGCGGCTGGCGCGCGATACGTCGCCTGCGGGGTGACCGTGTTTCCAGCGAGTGAAGCGAGACGAAACGCCGAGACGGCCATCTTCAGACGGCTCGCCTGGTCTTCCAGGGCAGCGGCCGCCGCAGCGGACTCCTGCACCAGCGCGGCGTTTTGCTGTGTCACGCGATCCATTTCCGATACCGCCAGGGCAACCTGGTCGATACCACGACTCTGCTCATCAGACGCAGAGGCGATTTCACCCATGATGTCCGTCACGCGGGTGACGGCATTCACGATGTCATTCATTGTCTCCCCGGCGCTTTCCACCAGCACGGAGCCGGTATCCACGCGGGAGACGGAATCTTCAATCAGCGACTTGATCTCTTTTGCCGCGTTGGCGCTGCGGCTGGCCAGGTTGCGCACTTCCCCGGCCACCACGGCAAACCCGCGTCCCTGTTCGCCCGCACGCGCCGCTTCCACGGCGGCGTTCAGCGCCAGAATGTTGGTCTGGAAGGCAATGCCGTCGATGACGCTGATGATGTCGGCGATTTTCTTCGAGCTGTCGGCGATTTCGTGCATGGTTTTCACCACGCCATCCACCACGCGACCGCCGCGCTGCGCCGTCTCGGAGGCGCTTTCTGCCAGCTGAGACGCCTGGCGGGCGTTATCGGCGTTCTGCTTCACGGTCGCGGTGAGCTGCTCCATGCTGGCGGCCGTCTCTTCCAGGGCGGACGCCTGCTGCTCGGTACGAGATGAGAGATCGTTATTCCCCATCGCAATTTCGCTGGTGCCGGTATAGATAGCCTCCGACCCGTTACGCACGTTGGCGACGGTTTCGATTAACGAACGCTGCATATGGTCAACGCTGTTTGCCAGCTCGGTGATCTCATTGCGCCCGGAAACGGTCAGCGTTTTGGTCAGGTCCCCGCCGGCAATTTCACGAATGTGGGCAATGACGCGGCCGAGAGGATTCAGCAGGATATGGCGAATGCCGTACCAGACCGCCATCAGCACAATGACCAGCGCCAGCGCCAGCACGGCCATCTGCCATTTCGCAAAGCGGTAGTCATCCTGGCTTGCGGTAAAGGCCGAGTGATACAGATCGCCACTGGCCTTCGCGTATTCCCCCAGCGCCGCGCCGAGGGCGTTTTGCATCCCTTGCGTAGGCTGCGCGAAATAGGCGTCCATATTGCCGCTCTCCAGGAACTGAATCAGCTCTGTCAGACCGGTATGGTAGGCATTGTATTTTTCGTCGATATTCTGGCTCACCTGCTCCATAGCAGGCTGCGGGGCGATCTTTTTGAAGGCGTCGTAGTGTTTAGCGGCGTCAGCGAGGGTGGCACGGGCATTTTTCAACAGATCGGTTTTCGCGCTGCTCTGCTGATTGTTGGGATCCATCATCATGCGCGCGGACGAGCGGCTCAGGTTGATACGCGTTTGCAGCATCAGATCCCACGTCGACGTGAGTTCACTCTGCTGCAGGCGCAGATCGTTCGAGGCCGCGAAGCTGTCCTGGTTCTGTTTTAATGACGAGAAAAAAAGCCCGCCGGAAATAAGCTGAAGAAGTGCGAAAATGACCAGCACCATCATGAGCATTGTGACAACGCGGATACGGTTCAACATACAACACCTTCTCATAGATTTATTAACGGTGTTATCGGCACTGCCCACAGGAACTTTACATTTGAGAAAGGGAAAAGCGCGGGGTTAAAACGCCACGTCGACAATCAGCGTATCGGTATAGGTTCCGGCGGGTGGTGTGGCCTGATTGGTCAGGACTTTCGCGGTGTAGTTGTAGGTGCGCAGTAAGCCGTCAGTACTGACCTGTGACGATACCGCGCTGGACCAGCGCTCGCTGCCGCTGCCGCCCCAGCGGTTAGTGGTGGCTTCCTTATAGATGTCGTAGCTCATGGTGTTGCTGCCGCTCACCATCCGCCGCACGTTGTTCAGCGCGTTGGCACCGTTATTAATGCCGATGGTATACGAACTTCCTTTGGTGCAGGTGACGGCAATCGCCTGCGAGACGGTGGGGAAACTTTGTACCAGCGGCGCGCTGTTAAAGTTCACATCCGGTGTGGTCATGGCGCTGCAGTCGTTGGTAACGGTCATATCCAACAGAATGGTGGTTGTCGAGGTTCCCGTCTGGGGGTTCGTACAAAGGCTTCCCACACCTAAGGCACAGACGCTGTAGCTGATGCTGAAGGTCAACTGCACCTGATAGGGACCGGCAGTGACGTTTTGTCCGGCGACGGTGCGAAAATAGAGCGGAATGTTGTACTGCTTTGTCCCCAGCAGCCCCAGCAAGGTATTCCCGCTCCAGGTATACGTTTTACTTATCTGTACCTCGCTGCTGCTCGCGCAAGCTGATAATCCGCACAGCCGGGTAGGGATTACGTCCGTAATGGCCGCATTATCCGTACGTTTCATGGTCGCGCGACTGTTGCCCGACACCGATGCCGCGGTGTAGCTCAGGGTCACCGAATCGTTGGTCAGGACGTTGAGCACGGTATCACACGCCACCACCAGCCTGCCGGTGGTTTCCACCTCCCCGGTTCCGCTGAGCGCGAACGAGGTGACGCTGCCAAACGACGCATTAACCGTACTGACGGTACACGCCGCCCAGCCGCCGCCGGAGAAAAGCAGCAACATCAACAGCAGCAGGCGCGTCATGGCTCCTCCCGACATACCAGCGGACCGTAGGTTTGCAGCTTGTGCTCCGGATTGGCCCGCACGGTCAGGGTAGCCTTGCAGCGTTTTCCGTCAGGTGTAATCACCTCAAGCGGGTTCACATCGCTGAGATTTTCCAGCCAGGCGATGCCGTCATACCCCACCACCGCATTGCTGCGCGAGACGCGTCGGACCTGGCTTCCTACCGGCAACGCCTGCCCGTGTGCATCATGCAGAATGACGCTTGCCACCCGCTCCTGCTCCATCGGGAAATCGACCAGATAGCCGCTGTGACGGCGGATAGCGATTCGCCGCTCGGTCTCTTTCAGACGGGTATCCGCCGGCAGATTGAGGGTATCGATCCGGTAGCTTGCGGGGTAATACGCCGACACCCCGCTCACCAGCAGGTAGCCGTTGTTATTAGTTTTACCGACGGGCTGGTTCTCATAGCTGACGGGCACGTCCGGGTGGCCGTCGGTACTGATGACCACAAACGCATCGTTGATCTTATTCGCCGCAAAAAGCTCGCCGTCCATCAGCACAACGGAACCCATCGCCTCGCCCCACCAGGTCATGGTGTCCCTTTCGCCATAGCCGCCGCCCTGCAGCTCTATGTTGTTATTGCGCCACCCCAACGTCCCCTGCTGATAATCACTGGATCTTGACTGGTTGGCCCAGGCCATGTTCCAGCTGAACCCGCCGTCAGAAGGCATGGAGTGGTTATAGTTGATGCGCTGGGTACTGCCTGCATCCGGGGTGTTTTCAACGGTGACGGCAGCGCTGTCGCGCGCCCCCAGCGGCACCTGCAGCGACAGCGCGACCGTCCAGTCTCCCCGCTGCCGATCCCGGCTGCCGGCCAGGTAAATACTGCTCGCCCCCCACAGATTGCGGCTCCAGGAGAGATTGAGCAGCTCGGTTTTTTGGCTGTCAAAACTCTCCACGCCGATCCAGGCCGCACCAACGTTGCCGTACTGTCCCAGATTGAAGGTCAGCGAATACTGGTCCGTATTACGGCTGAAGCTGGCGATGGGTTTATCGTTTTCGTCATACACCGTCGGCTGGTCGTAGAGGGCGAGGTTGCCAAAGCCGCGGTCGCGACGCGTGTGCTGGGTGGCGACGCTAAACGCGCTGGTGCTGTACTGGTAGCCCCAGTTGATCTGCCCGCCAGCATCCCCGCGCATGCGGCTTTGCGAGTAAGAGGTATTCACCACGCCAAGCTGGCCGAGTTTTATCACCGTCCCCGCGCCGCCCAGCGCCAGCTCCTGCGCCCCTTCCGCGTGGCCCTCCAGCGTTAGCCAGTCCGTCATCCCGTAGCGATACGAGCCGCTGCCTGCCGCGGAACCGTAGTCAAAATTCTTGATACCGTAATTTCGCCGCAGGCCGCCCAGCGTCACGGCGCCGTCGCTCAGCCCTTGTTTAAGCAGGTCGCTGGTGACGTAAAACGGTAGCGTAGTGCTTACCTGGCGCCCCAGCGCATCCGTCGTGACCAGCACCGCATCCCCGGCGCCGTTGATATAGGGCAGATTAGTCAGGGTGAAGGGGCCCGGCTGAAGCTGGGTTGAGCCGGAGCGATAGCCGTTGATAAAGAGATCGACCGAGGTGGGTACCGCGGCTTCCCCCGCGAACTCGGGCAGCGGCCATGTCACCAGGTCAGGACGCAGGGAGAAATCCCGCCCGACGCTTACCCCACCCATTCGCACGCTGGAGCTCCAGCTCAGGGCATCGCTGATCACATCCCCGACGCTCCAGCTCATCGCGTCATCTTCGTTAGTGAACAGCAGGGTCGTGTCATAGCGAACATACCCTTCCTGCTGGCCGTCGTTACCGCTGAAATTTTCCCGCGCGTAGCCGGTGGAGGAAAAGGAGCCGTTCTCGTTGAAGTAGCGGAACTCGTGCCAGAGCGACGCCTGACCGCCGATATGTTCCGTGTGGTTGGTGTAGAGATCGTAATTCAGCAGCGCCCCGCGCCCGTAGTGCGGTTTGGCCTGCGCCGTTTGCGCGCTGAAAGGGGTTACCCGGGCCGTCACCCAGTCGCGAGGAACGGTCAGCAGCAGGCGCTGTGCGGCGCTGTCGTACTCCGCCCGAACCTGGGCAAGCGAGGAAAGATTCACCTCTCCGGTGGGAACATGCGCCGGGGGCAGCCCCGCACGCAGCAAATCGGCGCTGGAGATAAAGAAAGCGCCTTTACGCTGCGTCACGGGCACCACCAGGCCGGTATCGTAGTGGTTGACCACGAGAGAAAGCTGGAAAACCGCTTCATCATTTATCGCCTGCGCCTGGGGAGGCGGCGGTAAACTGTCGTCACCGGGCTCGGCCAGGGTCGCGGAGCTGACGCATAGCAGTATCATCATCGCCGGCTTCAGTTGACGGGCGTCGACTGCCATTGTGCGTCCCTGGCATTAATCTGCGCGCTCATCCGCTCTGGCTGACGAACGCCAGCGGGTACCGGCCAGCTGCGGGTGCTGCCCGGAAGGACGTAACCCAGTAATCCCTCCGCAACCGTGCGTTTCTGCCCTCCCTGCTCAAGCGCGACCTGGCTGAGCCTGACATGGACATCCCCCCGGTTTCGGACCTCCAGCGCAGGCTGTCCCCCCGCCTGCGTCACCCGCCAGCTCAGGTTTTGAGTCTCCGCCAGCGCGTGGTGCGCGCCCTCTTTTATGGTCGGGATCCCCTGTCCATACACGAACAGAGGGATGGAGTAACGCATCTGCAGTTTGAGGCCGATGGTGGGTTCGGCTTTGGCATCCGGCTGGGGGATTTCATCGACGATAATGCGGTAGGCCTGTTCGACGCCTGCGGGAACTGAAGCCTGTTTGATAAGGCGAATAAGCTGCTTGCTGCCAGTGCCAATCGTGACGATCGGCGGGCTGGCGACCACGTCCTGCTGCGCGGTATAACGCTCGTGTCCTTCCTCCTGCTTCCAGCGCACGATGCGGACCTGCATCGTCGTGGCGCTGTTTCCCTGGTTCTGGATCCACAGCTCCGTGGCGTTGGCGTCCGCAGCGAGCCACGGATCGATAGGCCACAGCAGGATGGTGGCCGCCGCCTGAGCCTGGCCAGCAACCGCCATTCCCAACGCGCCCGCCAGACAAACGGGTCTGAAAAATGGCTTCATCAACACTCTCCCTTTATTACCATGACAAGGTCACGGTGAGCTGATCGGAATAGGTTCCCGCCGGGCTAAAGCCGGTCAGTAGCGCCACGCCAAAAAGCGGCAGCGCGATGTTATTGCTGTTGGTATAGGTCACCGGTATCGCCTGGTTAACGCCAATTTCGCTGTTCGCAGCCAGCGAGCTGCTGCTGTAGAGCCGGTACGGCACCAGTTCTGCTCCACCGGACCGCTTCATCCGACGAACGGATGAATAATTTTGACCGCCATTAATGCTCATGCTCAGCGCCACGCCCGGCGTACAGGCGATAGACAACGCCCCGTTTGGCACAAAGCTGGTGCTGACCGGCGCGCTTTCGACGCCGTTATGGCTGCCAAAATCCAGCGTACCGAGAAGCCCTCCGCTACCGGTGGCCACCGCGCATCCCGGTACAATCGTCGCGCTGACCTTAAAGGACTGTGAAGTCACCGCGTCCGCCGTGGGCATCATGAGCAATCCGACGATCAGCGCGAAAAAAGGCTGCACGCGTCCCTCTGCGCGTTTGCGCAGACCTGTAAGAGTTGCCTTCATGGCGGTTCGGGACTAGTAGGTGACGCTGACGTTAATCGTGTCGGTGTAGGTTCCCGGGACGACCGTCACGCTGTTACCACCGCCGGTAATTCGCCCGTAGAGGGTGTAACTATCCACGCCTCCGGTCGTAGAGGCGATCGGCAACGCGGCGTTATTGGCAATCACGGTGTTAAACCCGCTGTCGCTGTACAGGCTGTAAGCCACGCCCTGTGCCGCGTTGGCCGTATTAACCAGATAGCGTTCAGGCGTACCCGGCGAACCGACAACGGAGCCGGGCGCGGTAGAGTGGGTATTACCGGTGATCGCGACCGTATAGCTTGCGGTCGTACATTGAATGGTGAAGGTGTTTCCGCCGCTGGCGCCGCTCAGCTGCGTCGTAAGCGTGGAAAAGGTTGCCGGATGGGTACCGAAATCGAGCGTACCGAAGTTAATGCCGCTTTGCGCGGGCGATCCGTTTATCAGACAGCCGTTTGTCAGCGTCAGCGTCGCCCCAATGGTGCCGCTGCTGGTGACGGCCAGCGCCTGATGGGCCGTTGTTGCAGTCAGTAAGGTGCCTGCGCAGATCAAAAGAAGTTTTCTTTTCATTTACCACCCTCCAGAAGACGTCTCCGTTCCCTTGCCACATTTTATTTTTGTCGTTCAAGATGTTAGCCCCGCTTAAGGTTCCTCTGAGGGGGTTATTGTGAATTTAGTTTACGGATATCGCTTCGACCACCCGCCCCTCCACGCATAAGCCATATGTCTTATTGACTTAATTTTCATATTAATAACAGAGGGTTAAATTCATTTAATCCGCTATTTTATTTTTTCCAGAGAGAATATATCCACCAAAATGTGATGCAGATCACAATATATCGTCGGAGCAATAACAACAAAATTAATAAAACTTAAAAAGGAGTTGTATCCCCCTACGCTTTGCGTCAATTTATGTGCCGAATAATTTCCCGCATCGTAATAAAAAATTTATATGTATCGATGCGGGCTACATCTGAAGCGCATAGAGGGTCTTTTTTCGTGGCAAGTGCAAACAAACTCACACTCTTCATCGTGATATTCATGCTGGCGGGTATTCTTTCAGGGGCAGCAATTCATGAATATGCATCTGCGGATGCCATCACAGCCTGGTCGGATAATATTACCCTTCTGACCGATATTTTCCTCCGTCTGATCAAAATGGTCATTGCACCCTTGGTCTTCAGCACGCTCACCGTCGGCATTATGAAGCTGGGTGAAACCTCCACCATTGGCCGCGTTGGCGGCAAAGCGATGGTGTGGTTTATCAGCTCATCCGTGCTCTCTATTCTGGTCGGCCTGTTTATCGTCACGCTGGAGCATCCGGGAAGCGGTCTGAACCTGACGGTTCCAACCGAAGCGGTGGATACCGGTCTGGCCGTTGGCGGCATGACGCTGAAAGCGTTCCTTTCGCACACCATTCCGACCAGCATCGCAGGGGCGATGTCGAACAATGAGATCCTGCAGATTGTGGTGTTCTCGATGTTCTTCGGCATCGGCGGCGCGTCGCTGGGCCAGAAATTCAACGCGCCGCTGGTGGCCGCGCTGGATGTGGTTTCCCATATCATGCTGAAGGTAACGGGTTACGTGATGTACGTTGCTCCGCTGGCTATTTTTGCGGCGATCTCCTCCGTCATTGCCACGCAGGGTCTGGGCATTCTGCTTAATTACGCCTCCTTTATTGGCGGCTACTATGTTGCCATCCTTCTCACCTGCATGGTGCTGCTGGCCGTGGGCTATATGGTGCTGAAAAAAGAGGTGTTTCGCCTGGTCAGCATGCTGAAAGATCCGGTCCTGGTGGCGTTTACCACCAGCAGCTCTGAAGCCGCCTATCCCAAAACGCTGGAGCAGCTGGAGCGTTTTGGCTGCTCGCGCAACATCGCCTCTTTCGTTCTGCCGATCGGCTACTCCTTCAACCTGGTGGGTTCGATGGTGTACTGCTCTTTCGCCTCAATGTTTATCGCTCAGGCATACAACATTCACCTGAGCTTCTCGGAAGTGACGGTGCTGATGCTGACCCTGATGCTGGCCTCAAAAGGGATTGCGGGCGTACCGCGTTCATCCCTGGTGGTGCTGGCAGCGACGATCCCAAGCTTTAACATTCCGGTGGCGGGTATTCTGCTGCTGATGGGGATCGACCACTTCCTGGATATGGGCCGTTCCGCAATTAACGTTCTGGGGAATGGTATTGCGACCGCGATGCTGTCGCAGAATGAAGGCGCGCGGGAAGCTGAAGCTGAGCTGGTCAAGCAGGAAGCGTAACGGTATGAAAAAGGGTGAGGCCTGATGCCCTCACCCCAGCCCTCTCCCACAGGGAGAGGGAGCAAACACAAAAAACGGCAACCTGGGTTGCCGTTTTGCTTTTACCTACGCTACATGACTCGCGGCGATATCCAGCAGCGCCATCTCATCGCTGTTCAACAGCTTCTCAATGTTCACCAGAATCAGCATACGCTCGCCGAGCGCGCCCAGACCGGTCAGGTATTCGGTCGAGAGCGTGACCGCAAACTCCGGCGCCGGACGAATTTGGTCAGAGGTCAGAGAAAGCACATCAGATACGCCGTCCACCACGATGCCGACCACGCGCTGCCCCAGGTTGAGGACGATCACCACGGTGTTGTCGTTGTAGTCAACGTCGCCCTGGCTGAACTTCACGCGCAGGTCCACGATTGGCACAATAACGCCACGCAGGTTGGTGACACCTTTAATAAAAGCAGGCGTGTTAGCGATGCGGGTAACCTGGTCGTAACCACGGATTTCCTGCACTTTCAGGATATCGATGCCGTACTCCTCATCGCCTAAAGTGAATACCAGGAATTCCTGCCCTGATGGCTCGCCCGCCAGCTTCGTTACATTACTCATACCGGTCATGTTATTACCTTCTACTTAATCAGGCGGCTGTGTACGCCACACGTTGTTCACGATTTAATCCCTGAAGCGCCGAGACATCGACGATCAGCGCCACGCTACCATCACCCAGAATGGTGGCGGCAGAAATACCCGGCACTTTGCGGTAGTTGCTTTCGAGGTTCTTCACCACCACCTGGTGCTGACCAATCAGCTGATCGACCAGCAGCGCGTAGCGGCGGCCCGCGCTTTGCAGGATCACAACGATACCCTGCGTGGCCTCTGTCTTCGCCCCGTCCACTTCGAATACTTTCCACAGTTCCACCAGCGGCAGGTACTCACCGCGCACTTCGAGGACGCGCTCGCCGCCCGCCAGCGGATGCAGATCTTCTTCACGCGGCTGCAGGGATTCCATCACGGCGTTCAGCGGCAGGATAAAGACTTCGTCCGCCACTTTGACGGACATGCCGTCGAGGATCGCCAGCGTCAGCGGCAGCAGAATGCGAATGGTGGTGCCGGAACCCTGTTTAGACTGGATCTCAACGTGGCCGCCCATCTCCTGGATGTTACGTTTCACCACGTCCATGCCTACGCCGCGCCCGGACACGTCGGTCACCTGCTCTGCGGTAGAGAAGCCCGGCGCGAAGATCAGCATGCCCACTTCTTCGTCGGTCATGTTTTCATTGACCGCCATCCCCTGCGAAATCGCTTTTGCCAGGATGCGCTCGCGGTTAAGACCGGCGCCGTCGTCGGTCACTTCGATGCAGATGTTCCCGCCCTGATGTTCCGCAGACAGGATCAGGTTCCCAACCGGAGATTTTCCGGCGGCAATGCGGTTTTCCGGCAGTTCGATACCGTGGTCGAGACTGTTACGCACCAGGTGCGTTAACGGGTCGATGATGCGCTCGATCAGGCTCTTATCCAGTTCGGTTGAGCTGCCCATCAGGGTCAGTTCAATCTGTTTATTCAGCTTGCTGGCAAGGTCGCGCACCAGACGCGGGAAGCGGCTGAAGACATATTCCATCGGCATCATACGGATGGACATCACCGACTCCTGCAGGTCGCGGGCGTTACGCTGCAGCTGCCCCATGCTGGTAATCAGATCGCCGTGCGTGACCGGGTCCAGTTCGTTAGAACGTTGTGCCAGCATCGACTGGGTGATCACCAGTTCGCCAACCAGGTTAATCAGCTGGTCAACCTTCTCAACCGCAACGCGGATGCTGGTTGATTCGCTGGAGCGTGCGGCAGGTTTTTCACCACGGCCAGTCGCAGCGGCCTCTTTTGGCACCGCCTTCAGCGCCGGGGCCGCAGGCGTCACAGCCGGTGCGGCGGCCTGAGCGACAACGACCACCTCTTCCACTGCCGCAGGAGCGTCAACCGCAGCCTCTTCGGTTTCGAAAGCGATCTGGTCAGCTTCAATCACAAAGCACAGCACCGCGACGATATCGTCCTGGCCAATACCGTCATCAAGCGTCGCGGCAAGGCTGTCTTTGCCTTTTACCACGTTGCTTAATTTCGCCAGATTACCCAGCTCTTCTTCCAGCAGGTTAACTTCATTCTCTTTCAGGCGTGACAGCACAACGCGCAGTTTGCCCGCCTGTGCGTCGGCTGAGGCAGACTCCTGACCGGCAACCGCATCAACAACGCTCAGCTTTGCGGCCGGAACAACCGCGGCGGCAACCTCACCTTTTGCTTCCAGCGCGAGCTGGCGCAGCGCATTGCAGATGTATTCAAAGCTGGCGGCATCAGGCTCTGCCGAACTTTTATAGGCGTCGAGCTGTTCCTGCATAATATCTTTGGTTTCCAAAAACAGGTTGATAATGTCGGTATTGAGCTGCATCTCACCGCGTCGTGCTTCATCAAGCAGGTTTTCCATTAAATGGGTCGTTTCCTGCAGGATGGTAAATCCAAACGTTCCGGCTCCGCCTTTAATAGAGTGCGCCGCACGGAAGATGGCATTGAGCTGCTCGGAGTCCGGTGCTTCGGGCACCAAATCGAGCAAGTGTTGCTCCATATCGGCCAACAATTCGTCGGCTTCATCAAAGAATGTCTGGTAAAAATCGCTAATATCCATGCTCACGCTATCACCTCGGATTGGCTGGTGGCGATGTTGGAACGGCAGCCGAAGGAACGGCCCCAGGCTGTTTTAAATCGTCCAGTGACTCATTCTGACTTTCGGCGTTTTCATGCAGGATGGCCTGCTCCGCCTGCTGGTTCAGCACTAAAAGACTGATACGACGGTTGATGGCATCATCCGGCCCGCGGTCGGAAACGCGCATGGTTGCGGCCATGCCGACTACGCGCAGTACCTTGCCATCATCAAGCCCACCTACCACCAGCTCGCGACGCGAGGCGTTGGCACGATCGGCAGAAAGCTCCCAGTTGCTGTATCCCTTCTCCCCACTGGCGTACGGGAAATCATCCGTGTGTCCTGACAGGCTGATTCGGTTAGGAATGCCGTTCAGCACCGGTGCAATACCGCGCAGAATGTCGCGCATGTACGGTTCGACTTCCGCACTCCCGGTTTTAAACATTGGGCGGTTCTGGCTGTCGATAATCTGAATACGCAGCCCTTCCTGCACCAGGTCGATCTTCAGATGCGGGCGCAGCGCGCGAAGCTTCGGATCTGCCTCAATCAGCTGATCGAGATCGCCACGCAGTTTCTTCAGACGCGCCTGCTCCATCTTTCTTTTCAGCTCGTCGATGTTCGGCTCTTTTTTCACCTCACCCTTCTGCTGGGTATAATCATCGCCGCCGCCCGGGATCGGGCTTTCGCTGTTAGAGATACGCGGCCCACCGGCCACCGCCGTTGCCAGCGGCGTTCGGAAATATTCGGCAATCTGGATCAGTTCTTTGGGGCTGGAGATGGAGATCAGCCACATCACCAGAAAGAACGCCATCATTGCAGTCATAAAGTCGGCGTACGCAATTTTCCACGAGCCGTGTGCGCCATGCCCGCCGCCCTTGTGCTTGCGTTTTTTTACGATGACGATCGGATGGGACTGGTTTTTCATGCGTCCTCAGTTGTCGTCTGTTGGTTTGGGTTTTTCACCGCACGCACGTGTTCTTCAAGCTCGATAAACGACGGACGCTCGCTGGAGTAAAGCGTTTTACGGCCAAACTCAACCGCGATCGGTGGCGCGTAACCGTTGAGGTTAGAGAGCAGCGTGATCTTCACGCACTGCATCATTTTGGTGGTTTCCGCGCTCTTCTGGCGCAGAACGCTTGCCAGCGGAGAGATGAAGCCGTACGCCAGCAAAATACCGAGGAAAGTCCCCACCATCGCGTGGGCAATCAGCGCACCGAGCTCGGCTGCCGGACGGTCTGCCGAGGCCAGGGCGTGAACCACCCCCATTACCGCCGCAACGATACCGAATGCCGGAAGCGAGTCGCCGACCAGCGCCAGGCTGTTGGCCGGCACTTCAGATTCGCTTTCGTGGGTTTCGATCTCTTCGTCCATCAGCGCTTCGATTTCGAAGGTATTCATGTTGCCGCTGATGATGAGTCGCAGATAGTCGACGATGAAATCCAGCATCATGGCGTCAGCAAGAATTCGCGGATAGCTGGCAAAAATTTCGCTCTCTTTCGGGTTTTCAATATCCCGTTCAAGCGAGAACATGCCCTGCTGACGCGACTTCGCCATCAGGCGATAGAGCAGTGCCAGCAGATCCATATACATACTTTTGGTGTATTTCGAGCGACGGAACAGCAACGGAATCGCTTTCAGCGTGCCCTTGATCGATTTACCGTTGTTGCCAACGATAAAAGCCCCTACCCCTGCACCGCCGATGATAATAAGTTCAGCCGGTTGATAGAGTGCTCCAAGGTGCCCGCCGGTCATCATGTAACCGCCGAAAACTGTACCGAGAACTACCAGGTAACCTAATAAGATAAGCACGACATCATCCTTCCGCTAGTGACTATGGCAAGGACGTCCAGCTCGCAGCGTTTACCGTTTGCGGGGTAAAAAAAAGCAGCGGTAATTGCTTACCGCTGCTGGAATCTTTCCCACACGTTCGGGTTAAACAGCTTGTTCGATCTGTTCATCCAGCAGTTGTGGAATAATATCGGCAGCATCCCGGGAAAGTTTACGTCTTTTTACTGCGCGGGATGGAGGCTGACATAAACTACAGGCGAAGCTGCCTGCAGGCTGATGAGCATGGGTAATAAAATTGCCGTCGCAGCAGTTGCAGCGCGACAGTTCAAGCATTCCGCTCTCAACAAAACGCACCAGCGTCCATGCGCGGGTCAGCGCCAGCAGAGGGCCTTCTTCCTGCTGTGGGCATTGTTCAAGGTAAAGTTTGTACGCTTTGATCACGGCGTCAACGCCGCTACACAAACCGGTTTTGAGAAGATACTGCCAGGCATTACAGAACATGGAAGCGTGAATATTCTGCTCCCACGTCATAAACCAGTCGGTAGAAAACGGCAGCATGCCTTTCGGCGGGGGACTACCACGTAACTCTTTGTACAGTTTGATGAGACGGCCACGGCTCAACTGAGTCTCGCTTTCCAGCATTTGTAAACGAGCACCCAGTGTAATCAGCTCCATGGCCAACTGTATGTCACGCGCTTCCTGAACAATGCTTTTCTCGCTCATTGCTAGGCCCTTTTCTTACGGGCTGCGTCATCAGGCTGGCTGATTTCGTTAAGCAAGCGAGTGGAAAGAAGAATACCGGTATGGATCTGTTGAAGATCGTCCACACGGGAATCCTGCGTCAGACGCGTTATTGTCTGCGAATCATCGAAACGGAACTGGCAAACCAGTTGATTCGTTTCAGCCAGTTTAACCATCTGCGGGAGGGTTAATCCGCCCAGCATGGTTGCCATCTCTTCGTTAATACCCAGACGAAACATCGCGGACGCCTTGTCCTGACTAATCAAACGCTGCGCGAGCAGTAAATACGACAAATTGATGTCATAGATATGTTTTAGCAACTCGGATGTATGCATTGTTCCCATCCCGAATAACCAACTATTATTTTTATGCGGAAAGACCGCACCCCGTGATGTCGCCGGGAAATCACCCGGTATAAAAAAGAAAAGGCTAAATGCATAGTTGAATTTAGGTTTGTATTCACTGAAACCGTAAGAGAGAAACCGCGAATGCGTCTCTTACAAGATTTATCATTTCTTACAAATAACTAAGATTTTTCCTAATTCGACGCAAACTCTACTCGTCAGTTTTGCCACATACAATCCAGCCACCCTCAAATTTAAAAAAAATGTGATCCACGTCACACAATTTAAGTGAATATGACCCATAAATCCATCAGTATGACTTGTAATTTGTTCGTTTTTTAACCAATCAGTACTGTTTTGTATTCTTAATCGACGAATACTCATGCAGACGTGTGATTAGAACTGGCATGCATCGTGCTTTTGCCGCCGCAAGCGCCGTGCGGAAACATTTACAACAAACCCCTCTCCGGGAAACATTTTTCTTACCGTGAAAAAACATATAGTTATGCAGGTAGCACAAAAAAGATGTTTCAGGACGTGATCATTCGAAATGAGTTTGTAACGCGTCAAAACGATTTAACAGTGAAAGCGTGAATTTGTGTGATTTACGTTAAGTTGTTAATTTTTTTCATTTAGGCGCATTTTTCAGTTATTCTTCTTATAAGAATAATTAATGAATAATTATGATAAGCTTCACACTAATGTCGTAATCAGCTCTTGCAGAACCAGGGAAATCGCGGTAAAGGTGATCATACGCTGTCTTTCAGACACCTAAGGAGTGCGCCATGAGTTACTCCCATCTTCTTGTTTCTGTTGCAGTTTCCCCCGAAAGTCATCAGCTCGTCGCCCGGGCAGTTTCCATTGCCAGACCCCACAATGCCCGCATCAGCCTCATCACGCTCGCCGCGGAGCCAGAGATGTATAATCAGCTGGCCGCGCCCATGCTGGAGGATATTCGAGAGGTCCTTCAGGAAGAAACGCAGCAATTTCTGCGCGAATTGGTGGAAAAGGCACAATATCCGGTTTATGAGACAATTATTGCGACCGGGGAGCTTAACGCTCATATTCTCGACATGTGTCGTAAACAGGATATTGATTTAGTGATTTGCGGGAATCATAACCACAGCTTTATATCGCGGGCAGCCTGCGCGGCGAAATCCATTGTCGCGTCGAGCCAGGTCGATGTGCTGTTAGTACCGCTTGGGGGGAATTAACCCCCCAGCGGAAAATCAGGCGAGTTTAGGGAAGGTCGCGATCTTTTTTTGCAGATCGCCTTCATGACTTTGCGGGGCGATGTCCCGGAGATCCTGAATAAAACGTGCCTGCCAGTGGTTAATGTCGTTCTTACGGATTGTCTCCATCATGTCAGCATGGCGGGAAAGACGTTCCGTGAGCGGCATTGTCAGGGCGCGATTCAGCGCGTTCGCCACGTCATCCCTGTCATAAGGGTTCACGATAAGCGCCGACGTGAGCTCATTTGCGGCGCCGGCAAACTGGGAGAGCACCAGAACCCCCGGGTCGGCAGGATCCTGGGCCGCCACATACTCTTTCGCGACGAGGTTCATCCCGTCGCGCAGCGGCGTGACCAGGCCAACGTCCGCATAGCGGAAGACCTTCATCAGGATCTTACGGTCAAAGTGCTGGTTCAGGTAAAAGAGCGGCGTCCAGCCCAGCTGCCCGTAGCGGCCATTAATGCGCCCTGCTTCCGTCTCCAGCTGGTGGCGAATATCCTGATAGGCCTGAACCTCACCGCGCGACGTCGGCGCGATCTGGGTATAGCGGATTTTACCGTGATGCTGCGGATATTTATCCAGCAGCGTTTCATACGCCAGGAAGCGTTCCGGCAGCCCTTTGGAATAATCAAGACGCTCTACCGAGAAGATATTTTTCACGTGCTTAAGTTCATTCTTAAGCTGCGCCAGCTTAGGCGGCAGCGGGCCGGAAGCCTGCTCCGCGATTTCGTCAGGTTCAATCCCTATTGGATACACTTCGGTATGGAAGGTTTTCCCCCACGCCGTATGGGTTTTCCCGCCTTTGGTCACCAGCCGCGCTTTACCTGACACGGAGTCAAGGAACGCGAGGCGGTCATTTTCGGTCTGGAAGCCCAGCAAATCGTAATCACACAGCGCCTCCAGCAATTCTTCATGCGGCGGCAGCGCGGTAAAAATTTCCGGCGTCGGGAACGGGATGTGCAGGAAGAAGCCAATGCGATTATTTACCCCTCTTTTTCTCAGCTCGCGCGCGAAGGGCAACAGGTGATAATCGTGGATCCATAAAATATCGTCTTCTTCTATTAATGGCAGCAGTTTATCCGCCAGCAGCGCATTCACGCGCGAGTAGCCTTCGAAGGATTCACGCTGGAATTTGACCAGGTCAAGACGATAGTGAAACGCGGGCCACAGGACGGCATTCGAGAACTGCGAGTAATACTCGTCGTAGTCTTTCTCTTTCAATGCAAATGAAGCCCACGTAATGTTTCCGCGCGTCACCTTTTTGAGCGGTTTCTCTTCTTCACTAATTTCCCCACTCCAGCCAAACCACAGCCCGCCAGCGGCTTTTAAGGCACCTAACACCCCTACCGCCAGGCCACCCGCACTGGCTTTTTTATCGTCAGGCGGTGCGATTCGGTTAGAGACGACGACTAAGCGACCCATAATGGTTTCCCCCTTTGCTTTGCGCTATTTGTTGTTGTTGCTGGTTAGCGATGTCAGATATCCACTGCCAGACGCTGGCGACATCCGCCAGTCGCCATTCGGCAACGGTGTCACCAGGCCCCACCTTGACGGCGATCCCTCCGGCCTGATTCACCACGCGAAACCCAGCCTCGTCGGTCAGGTCATCGCCAAAAAATACGGGTGTACGTCCCTTAAATGGCGGTTCCGCCATAAACGCCGCAATAGCAGCACCTTTATTAATCCCTTCCGGTTTTATCTCAACGACGCACTTCCCCGGCTGCAGCGCGAGCTGCGGGTGTGCATCGGCCACGCTGCGGGCAATCGCAAAGATTGCCGCCTCGTGATGCGGTGCCTGCCGATAGTGCAAGGCGAAAGCCATGCCCTTCGCTTCCAGTTCAGTGCCCGGAAGCGACGCCAGCGCCGAGGAGAGTTGAGCGTGTAACGCCTGAATTAAGGTCTCAGGAAGTGATACAACGTGCAGTTGATCATGGATATCGCGGCGCTCCGCTCCGTGTACACCGGCTAGCGGAAAGTGGTAAGGACTGGCGAGCACGTCCAGCTCGGCCATTGAGCGCCCTGAAATCAATGCCAATGCGCCCTCGTTCAGTCTGGAGAGCTGCTGCAAATTCTCTAGCACCGTATCCGGTACGACCACGTCGTCAGGATGCGGCTGGATCCCGGCGAGCGTGCCGTCGAGATCAAAAAAGAAAGCATATTTTCCGGGCAGTACAGGCGGTGCGGTTAACATGTCAGCCACCCTAATCCTCCTTACGGTTTACGAGAGGTAAACACCTTTACCTCTTTCATAGCCATGTAAGTATAGACAGTGTGACGGGGCTCGCCATTTGACAACCGCCCCGCCAGCAAAACTGGCGGGGCGGTTCAGGGGTCAACTAAGGTTATAAGTTGTGCAATAAAAACGCAGCGCTGGGGTTACACGGTACGCTTCGCTTTTTGCTTGTAACGGTCGAAAATCACGGCGGCCAGCAGGATCAGACCACGCACGACGTACTGCGAGAACGGTGAAATATTCAGCAGGTTCATAGCGTTCTCAACGGTGCCCAAAATCAGGATACCGGCCACCACATATGAGATTTTTCCGATGCCGCCCTTGAGGGAAACGCCCCCTAACACGCAGGCCGAAATGACAATCAGCTCGTAACCGATAGAGGTCATCGGCTGGCCGCTGGTCATACGCGAGGCCAGGATAATCCCCGCGGCGGCAGAAACCAGTCCTGAGAGCACAAAGATAATAATCTTGGTTCGTACCACCGGCACCCCGGCCAGGCGAGCAGCCTCTTCGTTACCGCCAATCGCCAGCGTATTACGGCCAAAAGTGGTCCGATTGAGCAGGAAGCCGAACAGGATCAGGCAGGCCACGGTCAGCCAGATTGGCGCGGGCAGCCCCAGCCAGTTGGCGTAACCCAGCGTAAAGAAGCGCTCGTCTTCAATCCCTACCGCTTTACCGTCGGAGATGATGTAGGCCAGCCCGCGGACAATTTGCATCGTCGCGAGCGTCGTGATCAGGGCGTTAATCTTCAGGCGGGCGATAACAAAACCGTTCACCAGACCGCTGATGACGCCGAGCAGCAGACCGGCCAGAACGCCAATCCACAGGCTCTCCGTCATGTTGATCACCACTGCCGTCGTGACGCCCGCACAGGCAATCACCGACGCCACCGACAGGTCAAAATCGCCGGAAGCCAGGCAGAACAGCATCCCGCAGGCCACCATCCCGGACATGGAAATGGCCAGCCCCAGCCCCTTCATATTAATGAAGGTGGCAAAATTAGGGACAAAGATCGCGCAGGCAAGGAACAGTGCGGCAAAGACCACCAGCATGCCGTACTGATCCCAGATACGTCCAAAACTCAGCGCCGACTTCGACTTCGGCACTCCGGATGTAGTAACAGAGGACATCATTAACTCCTTACTCAGGCGACAGCCTGGCTGACTTTAGGCATGGCGAGGTTCAACGCCTGTTGTTCATTCGCCTGTTCATGAAGTAATTCACCGGCAATTTCGCCTTCACGCATCACCACAATGCGGTCGGCCACGCCAAGCACCTCCGGCAGATCGCTGGAGGCGAAGAGCACCGCCACGCCGCGCTTTGCCAGCTCATAGATCACGTTATAAATCTCGTGTTTTGCCCCCACATCGATACCGCGCGTCGGCTCGTCCAGCAAAATGACCTTCATATCTTCTGACAGCCAGCGGCCTAAAATCGCCTTCTGCTGGTTTCCGCCTGACAGATTCATGATCAGCTGTTCCGGACCCGGCGTTTTGATATTCAGCGAGCGAATATGGTGGTCGGCGTTGCTCGACTCCCAGCCATCGTTTATCAGACAGCCTGCGCGAATAAACTTGCGGCGGGCGGAAATATTGATGTTGTCGCGTACCGAATGCACCGGAATAATCCCCTCGGCTTTACGGTCTTCCGGGCAGAGCATCATCCCCGCCCTGATTGCGTGGGCCGGTTTCTGGATATCGACCCGCTCGCCGTCAATGGAGACCTGCCCATCGGTAATGCGGGTACCGCCGAACAGGCCTTTCATCAATTCGCTGCGCCCTGCCCCTACCAGACCAAACAGGCCGACAATTTCGCCGCTGCGTACGGATAACGAAACGGGCGTACGCACGCCCGGCGCTTTGACGTTGTCCAGACTCAGGCGTTCAGGGCCGTACGGGCGCGGTTGCCAGTGATAAATATCACCCAGCTCGCGACCGACCATCGCCTGAACAAGCTGGTCATGGTTAACCTGCGCCATGTCGGTAAAGGTGCGCACATAGCGCCCATCTTTAAAGACGGTGATGGCGTCGCTCAGGGCAAATATCTCTTCCATGCGGTGCGAGACATACAAAATCGTACGGCCTTCCTGACGCAGTTCGCGGATCACGCGGAATAGATTGTCGATTTCGCGCGCGGAGAGCGAACTGGTGGGCTCATCGAAGGCAATAATTCTGGCGTTACGCGCCAGCGCTTTGGCAATTTCTACCATCTGCCACTGGCCGATGGAGAGGTATTTCAGCGGCGTCTGGGGATCGACGTCCAGACCCAGGTGTTTAAGCTGCAGCCCCGCTTCATAATTAAGTAGCGAACGATTTACCACGCCGCCTTTGTGCGGGAGCTGTCCTAAATAGATGTTTTCCGCCACGGTCATCTCAGGAATGAGGTGCAGCTCCTGGTAGATGATCGCCACCCCGGCATTGAGCGCCGCCGTGGTATCGGCAAACGCCACCTCTTCGCCGCGAATGGCCAGCGTGCCGGTCGTGGGCGCGTAGTTGCCGCTGAGGATCTTCAACAGCGTGGATTTACCCGCGCCGTTTTCCCCCATCAGGGCGTGAACCTGGCCGGCATAGCAGTCGAAGCTGATATCGGTCAGCGCGTTAACACCGGGGAAGGTTTTCCCGATGCCGCGAAAAGAGAGATACGGATCAGACTGTCGCATAACGTCTCCGTGATTCCTGTAGTGTGTACGTCTGGCCCCTCACGATGCGTGAGGGGCACAATCACAGCGTATTACTTACCGCCCAGTCCTTTTTTCGCCAGCTCCTCTTTGAAGTTGTCGCGGGTAATCAGCACCACGTCGGTCACTTCGGTAAATTTCGGCGGCTCAGCCCCTTTGGTTACCCAGTTGTAGAGCATCTCACTGGATTTGTAGCCGTGAACGTCCGGGCTTGGCAGCAGAGAGCCGTAGAAGCCGGTAGCCTGCGCTTTAGACAGCTCGCTGACGGCGTCAACGCCGTTGATGCCAATCCCGATCACGTCAGGCGCTTTGAAGCCCTGGCCTTCCGTCGCGCGTATCCCACCCAGCACGGTGTTGTCGTTCATGCCGACCACCAGCCAGTGTTTGACCTCCGGATGCTGGACCAGCATAGAGTTCGCGGCGTCGAAAGCGCCCGGGATATCGTTAGATTTGGTTGGGACTTTGTAGATCTGTTTTTCCGGGAAACCGGCCGCCTTCAGCGCGTCCATTGAACCGGAAGTACGGCGACGCGCGGTGTCCAGCTCGTCAGCCGTGATGGCCATCACCGCGGTCTCTTTGACATTCCAGCCGCGCTTTTGCATCTCTTTATAGAGTTCCTGGCCCTGGCGTTCGCCGATTTTGGTCGCCGCCATCATGACCAGCGGGACGGTGTCCATCGGCTTACCTTTCGCATTCACGAACTGATCGTCAACCGCGATGACCTTCATGTCGTAACCGCGCGCTTTCGCCGCGATTGCCGATCCCAGCTTTGGATCCGGGGTACAGATAACGAAACCTTTTGCACCGCTGGCCGCCAGGCTGTCGATGGCGTTCAGGGTTTTCTCACCGTCAGGCACGGCGATTTTAATCACTTCAAAACCTAAATCTTTCCCGGCTTTATCGGCGAATTTCCACTCAGTCTGGAACCAGGGCTCTTCGGGCTGTTTTACCAAAAAACCGAGTTTTAAATTCTCAGCGATAGCGGATTGTGACATAACGGCAGCCAGACCGATGGCCGCCAGCGCTTTAGTAAATTTGTGCATGGTAAACTCCAGCTTTAGCATTCTTTTCTGTAGGGAATATGTGCGTGCTTCTTATTTAATCGGACTTAAAACAAGGCATTAGCGCTTACCTCGTCATAAGCGTTATTGCTGGTGATAGTTTTAGCGGGAAATTAATCATCCATAAGAGAGCCCCATCACACCGCAGAATTACAGTAATTGCGTACATAAATTCAGCGGAAAATGACATAAAAAAGGCAGGATTTGTCAGACAAATGAAAGTGGGATAAGCAGAATTATCCATAAGATTAGCTAAGATATCCCTGATACCCCTCAGCGGGAAAAACGCACCTGGCGCTAAAGAGGTCCAACATGTTTTTCATCAAAAATGCGCCAGGCACCTGGAAAAAAGTTATTCAGCAGAATTTGATTTAACGCAATTTTATTAGCACATCATATATTCGAAACGATTAATCCGTATTTCTCTTTTTCACGGAGCATTATTCCAACTTAATATTTTCGAAAGAGTAACAGTGTATCAATGCAATAAAAATCGTTAATTATTAGAGCATTAACCAAGGCTCAATTCATGGCGAGCTAATTGCATTTCTGTACTATATTAAACTTTGTAATGTATGGTAAACACAGCCTAATTAAGAGTTTTCTTAGACCAAAGACAAGGGTATGCTTATTTATATCGAACACAGGAAGTGAATTTCGGTCACGGCAGAATGTGTATTTCTGCTCTTTTCTTCGTATTTGCCTGGCCCTCAGGTTAAGCAACGGACATCACGTCCCACAGTCAATAAGGATATGAGTATGGCTACCCAAACGATGATGCAAAAACTTAACGCGCAGATGAACCTTGAGTTCTACGCCTCGAATCTGCACCTTCACTTAAGCGCGTGGTGTGCCGAGAATAGCCTCACGGGATCTGCGACATTCTTTCGCTCTCAGGCGCAAAGTAACGTCACCCATATGATGCGTGTCTTTAACTTCCTGAAAGCCGCAGGGGCAAATCCTGTCGTTAAAGCCCTTGATGGGATCAATGAAAACTACTCTTGCCTGGAAGAACTGTTTCAGAAAACGCTTGAAGAGTATGAACAGCGCTGCAGCACCCTCAGCAAGCTGGCCGATGAAGCCAGGGCGCAGCAGGACATTACGACGCTCAAATTCTTACGTGATATGGACAAAGAGCAGCAGCAGGATGGCATGCTGCTGAAGACGCTGGCGGATGAGATCCATAATGCCCAGCAGGCGGGTTTATGTCCTGAGCAAACTGACCGTCACCTGCTCGACATTGTGGCGGTGCAGCACCACTGAGTTCTTGGCCTGCTTCCGATCCGGGGAGCAGGCCCCTTCCCCTCTCCAACCTTCTGCTTTTGCTGAAATTTAACAAATCAGATCTGGCTCCCAATGATTAACCACACAACGTGTGATGATTTATTTAGTTACATAATCATTGACGAGGGAGCATCATGATCACCATTGAGTTTGTTGTTATTCTCCTCTGCCTGCTGACGGGTACGCGTTTTGGCGGTATGGGGCTTGGGTTAATCAGCGGTATTGGTCTTTTCATTTTATGTTTTGTCTTTGGTCTGCAACCGGGTAAGCCGCCGGTAGACGTTATGCTGACCATCCTCGCGGTGATTGGTTGTGCGGCTACGCTACAGACTGCGGGCGGCCTCAACGTCATGATGCAGTTTGCTGAACGTCTGCTTCGCAAACACCCGCAGCACATCACCCTGCTCGCGCCTTTCACCACCTGGATGCTGACCTTTCTGTGCGGCACCGGGCACGTGGTCTACACCATGTTCCCCATCATTGCGGATATCGCCCTGAAAAAAGGGATCCGCCCCGAGCGCCCCATGGCCGTGGCATCGGTCGCGTCGCAGATGGCGATTACGGCCTCCCCCGTTTCCGTTGCCGTGGTATCGCTGGTGTCCATCCTTGCGGCCCAGCATGGGATCGGCCACGCGTGGGGGATCCTGGAAATTCTTGCCGTGTCGGTTCCCGCTTCGCTTTTCGGCGTCGCTATTGCGGCCCTGTGGAGTTTACGCCGTGGGAAAGATTTGGCTGACGACATGGAGTTTCAGGAAAAGCTGAAAGATCCTAAGCAGCGCGAGTTTATCTACGGCGGAACGGAGACGTTAATGAATCAGCGTTTCCCTAAACAGGCCTACTGGTCCACGTGGATTTTCTTTGCCGGTATTGCCGTGGTCGTTTTGCTGGGGGCGTTCCCTGACCTGCGTCCCGCCTTTGAGCTGAAAGGCAAAATGACGGCGCTGTCGATGAACCTTGTCATTCAGATGATGATGTTAATTGCGGGCGCCGTGATGCTGATGGCCTGTAAGGTCAACGCGTCGGCGATTTCCAACGGCGCGGTGTTCAAGGCCGGTATGGTGGCGATCTTCTCGGTGTTCGGCGTGGCGTGGATGAGCGATACCTTTTTCCAGGCGCATCTCGACGAGTTGAAGCTGGCGCTGGAAGGCGTGGTGAAAAGCCACCCGTGGACGTATGCCATCGTGCTGTTTCTGGTGTCAAAACTGGTGAACAGCCAGGCGGCTGCGCTGACGGCCGTTGCGCCTATGGGCCTGATGCTCGGCATCGACCCGAAAATGCTGATCGCCTTTTTCCCGGCGTCATACGGCTATTTTGTCCTGCCGACCTATCCAAGCGATTTGGCCTGCATCGGCTTTGACCGTTCAGGCACGACCCGCATCGGCAAATTTATCATCAACCACAGCTTTATTCTGCCGGGGCTGATTGGGGTAAGCTGCGCGTGCGCGGCGAGCTACCTGCTGGTCCAGACGTTCTTCTGACCGCATCAAAGGGCGACACATGCCGTCGCCCATTTCCCTGCTTTAGTGGGACTCACCCTGCGGCGTGAATCGCAGCTCAATCAGCGCGATGGCCTTCTGGATCGCACGAAGCGTAACCGGGTCAGCGGCAGCAGGATGGCTGGCGAAATCGATGTTTTTCAGCTGCGTAGACATCTTCTCGCGCACTTCAACCGGCGCAATCACGTCCAGAACATCGAGGATTTGTTTGATAACCAGCTGACAGGCGACAACGTCAGAGACCAGTTCCTGATCGGCGCTCAGGTTTTGTGACATGGGGGCTTTCTCCTTATTTAAAGGCCGCCATAGTATCAAAACACGCCCCCTGACTCCTTCCCTTCATCGTCAGCAGGTACAAAAAAACCCGCCGAAGCAGGTTTTTTTTATCAGAACATGGCGCCCGGCGGCACGTCTTTGAACGTGCGGCAGTAATTGGCCCACATACTTTTCAGGATTTTGCGCAGTTTCACGATGATGCTCCATTAACTTGTTATACAACTTTATTATTAACGTGCCTATAATATGACCACCATCACAAAAATCAACACTTTTGTGACTCGCATCACACTTTTCTTGCGGTATGGACTGAAAGCGCTCACCGCTGACCCGTTGCGAAGAGTGAGGGCAGATTGTCCGGCTATTCCAGGCATTGCAGCGGGCATCTGCGGGTACGATAACGTATTTCCATCCACTCAGAGCGAACCATGAAAAGAGTCATTGTAGCCGGCACAATCCTGCTGCTCGCGGGATGTAGCATTAATCGCCAGGCTGAAGTCAGCAGCCTCGACGCGCCGAACGGCATCGTCCGCCTCGACTACGGCCAGGCAGCGCTGCAAAATGCGTATTCCGATGCGTATGTGAACAACGGCACGGCGGCAAAAGCGTGTCAGAGCATGGGGTATGCCACTGCCTCAGCCTATGGTCAGCCCATTAAAACCTGCACCCTGACGAGCGGCTCTTTGTGCCTGAACGAGAGCGTGACTATCCAGTATAAATGTATGGGTTACGCCGTTAATCCTAAGTCAAATAATCCGTGGTATTAATCGAAGCTGCCAGCGCGTGCTGGCAGTTTATTTCATTACGAACAAAAATAATTCTCATTAATAAGTTTTAAAAATTGCCAATGCGTTTTATTCCCATTCGTATTTTAAATAAATAAAATAAAAATTTTACGTTTTGCAAATAATTAAATAACAAATTATAGTGTCGCTCATTGTGAACCAGAAATAATAATCCGGAGCGTCACCATGCTGAAAACTGAAATGATCGACAAGCTCAACGCACAAATGAACCTTGAGCTTTTTTCATCCCTGCTCTACCAGCAGATGAGCGCCTGGTGCAGCTACCACAGCTTCGAGGGCGCTGCCGCGTTTCTGCGTCGTCACGCTCAGGAAGAGATGACCCACATGCAGCGTCTGTTTGATTATCTGACGGATACGGGCAGCCTGCCGCGCATTGAAACCGTGACGTCACCCTTTGCCGAGTATAATTCTCTCGATGAACTGTTCCGCGCCACCTACGAGCACGAGCAGCTGATCACGCAGAAAATTAACGAACTGGTTCATGCGGCGATGACCAGCCAGGATTATCCAACCTTTAATTTCCTGCAGTGGTACGTCGCTGAGCAACATGAAGAAGAGAAGCTGTTTAAATCCGTGCTGGATAAATTATCTCTGGTGGGGAAATCCGGCGAAGGTCTTTACTTTATTGATAAAGAACTTTCCACTCTTGATACGCAGAATTAATTTCAGCGCGGTGCCGGTTTCCGGCACCGCGTTAATTTACATACACCCCGCACAGCTGGTGCAGCGCCAGTCATGGGGATTCACGGCCTGGTAAAAATAGCGGTAGCTGGAGGTCTCCAGCGGAATACCCACTTCGAAGAACATATCCGTTAACCACTCGACATTCTCAATAATCCACTCATCTTCCTGTAAGCCTTGTGCAAAGGTTTCGTCTTCAGGATCAATAACCGAATAGATTGCCCAAGTGCCCATATCCTTTTCGCGACGGGGCTCGGGAAGTATCAGGGGTTGGTTCTGCCAGCTGATTATCCAGTGACCATGGCACAACAGGTTACCTCCCCGGCTCCATGCCGCGGTAAAGGGATTCTCCCCTGCCATAAAACCCTCACTTAATTTGATAATTTATATTTATTGTTTACGTTACGCCGGAATGTCGCGCAGCAACATTGCCCTTATGAAGTAGGCATAAGCCTATAAAGGATCAGAGGGTCAGTAATTCGTAAAGTATTCATTACACTACTTGTAACGGTGATTTGACGAATTACGGCTTTTCCCTTACTCTGCGCCGCAGATTTTGTCGCGGTTAAGCATCGTTGTAGAGGAAAGCGTGAGAAACAGAACCCTGGGAAGTATTTTTATCGTCGCCGGAACGACAATTGGCGCAGGAATGCTGGCAATGCCCCTGGCAGCCGCGGGCGTGGGATTTGGCATAACCCTGCTGCTGCTGGGCACGCTCTGGGCGCTGATGTGTTACACCGCACTGTTGCTGCTTGAGGTTTACCAACACGTGCCCGCCGACACCGGTCTGGGTTCGCTTGCGGCGCGCTATCTGGGACGCTACGGCCAGTGGATAACCGGCTTCAGCATGATGTTCCTGATGTACGCCCTGACCGCCGCCTATATCAGCGGCGCCGGGGAGCTTATCGCCTCCAGCGTCAACGACTGGTTTGGTTCCGACATCACCCCAGCGACGGGGGCTATCTTCTTTGCGCTCATCGGCGGCGGCGTGGTCTGCGTGGGCACATCGCTGGTCGATCTGTTTAACCGTTTTCTGTTCAGCGCCAAAATTCTCTTCCTGATCGTCATGCTGGTGCTGCTGGCGCCGCACGTGCACAAGGTCAACCTGCTGACGCTGCCGCTGGAAAAAGGGCTGGCGCTCTCCGCGATCCCGGTTATTTTCACCTCGTTTGGCTTCCACGGCAGCGTGCCGAGCATCGTCAGCTATATGAACGGCGATATCCGCAAGCTGCGCCGCGTCTTTGTTATCGGCAGCGCGATCCCGCTGATTGCCTATATTTTCTGGCAGCTGGTGACGCTGGGCAGCATTGACTCTTCAACCTTTATTGGGCTGATGGCGCAACACGCTGGCCTGAACGGTTTTCTGCTGGCACTGCGCGAGGTCGTCACCTCCCCGCACGTGGAGCTGGCGGTACACCTGTTTGCCGACCTGGCGCTGGCAACCTCGTTCCTGGGCGTGGCGCTCGGCCTGTTTGATTATCTGGCCGACCTGTTCCAGCGTCGCAATACCGCGGCCGGACGGTTACAGACGGGCGCAATTACCTTCCTGCCGCCGCTGGCGTTCGCGCTTTTTTATCCACGCGGGTTTGTGATGGCGCTGGGGTACGCAGGGGTGGCGCTGTCGATCCTTGCCCTCCTCCTCCCTTCCCTGCTGGCATGGAAAAGCCGTCAGCAGCATCCTCAGCAGGGATATCGCGTGGCGGGCGGAAAACCGCTGCTGTGCGTTGTGTTTGGCTGTGGGGTGGTGATTATTCTGGTGCAGGTGTTGATTGCAGCCGGGATGCTGCCGGAAGTGGGTTAAATAAAAAAGGGGCTGTCATCAGCCCCTTTTTTATCAGTGCAAACAGCAGCTCTTAAACTTCTTCCCGCTGCCGCAAGGACACGGATCGTTACGCCCGACCTTCGTGCCGTTCACCGTCGGTTTCTTCACTTCCGGCTGCTGCGGGTTGTTTACCCAGTATTGATATAAACGCAGCGCCGCAGGCTGGATGCTCTCGATGCTGGCGATATACTCCTCTTCGGACAGTTCATCCAGCTTTTCGCTGTTCTCTTCCGTCCCGTGCAGGGCAATCACCTCAAGATCGGCCTTCAGTGCTTCCGGCAAGGCTGACCAGTCCGTCAGCGCCACGCCGCGCATATAGCCATAGCACCACTCTTCCACCACGGTATAGCTCTCGCCGTCAACGTCGTTATAACCGAACATCGGTTCAAACTGATCCGGGTACTCGCTCAGGCGCTCGGCAATATCGTTCATATGCTTAAAGCAGAGATCGATAAAACGGTTCATCTCACGATCGTTTTTCCAGCGCGGAATGTACTTCTCGCCACCCCACACCGCCACCAGCCAGGCATCTGGCTCAACGACAACAGGACCGGAAAGCACTGCGGTAAGCATGCCGTCCAGTTCGGACACGTCAATCACGGACGCGTCATCATGACCGTAAGACATTAACGTCTCTTCAAGCCACGCCATTTCGCTTTCATTCAATGGGCCTTCAGTCATCGCTGATACTCCTGCAAAAAAGGAAACGATCCTAACACATATCTCACCCCTCTCCGGGCTGAAGTTTAGGTCTTTATTGCTGCAAAAACGTGCAAATCGTGACCTTTGCACAACTTATGGGCTTTATTGTTAACGATATGTGATCTCCGCTGTAATTTCTTCTCCTCCCGCAAGGCGGCATAACGCGGCGCTCTATACTCAAACATGTTGCATGCTGGTCAATGGGTTAACCATTCTGGCAACGTTTTTGCTTAACGTTCTTCGCGCGTCCCTGCGCAGGGAAATCTCGCCGTAATAGGCAGGATGCCGTCTGTATCTTGTTCGTTTAGTGCATTTTGTTCTTGCTCGTGTTTCGGATTGGCTGCGCCGTCGGGCGTTCGGGTTTACGCCGTGGTGCAAAAACCTCTTTGCTAAGGAACATAATAATGTCGCTGAAATTTATCAGAACTCCTCTTTCTCTTGTGTTGGCCGGTTGCCTGATGACGGCGTTTTCCGCCCGGGCGGATATTGTGATTGGCGTGGCCGGGCCGTTCACGGGTCCGAATGCCACCTATGGCGATCAGTACTGGCACGGCGCAACGCAGGCCGCTGAAGACATCAATGCCGCAGGCGGCATTAACGGCGAGAAGATCAAACTGGTTCAGGGGGATGATGCCTGCGAACCTAAGCAGGCCGTGGCCGTCGCCAACCGTTTAGTTGACCAGGATAAAGTCAACGCCGTGGTCGGCCATTTCTGCTCCTCTTCCACAATGCCCGCCTCTGAGGTGTATAGCGACGCAGGCATTATTGCGATTACCCCCGGCTCAACTAACCCGCTGATCACCGAACGCGGCATGAGCGATATGTTCCGCATGTGCGGTCGCGACGATCAGCAGGGCCAGGTTGCCAGCGACTTCATCATCGACAAGCTGAAAGCCAAGCGCGTGGTGATTATTCACGATAAAGACACCTATGGTCAGGGTCTGGCTGACGCCACCAAAGCGGCGCTGGCGAAACGCGGGGTTCAGGATGTGATGTATGAGGGGTTATCCCGCGGTGAAAAAGACTTTAACGCGCTGGTGACGAAGATCGGCGCGCAAAAACCGGACGTCGTGTTCTTCGGTGGCTGTCACCCGGAAGCCGGTCCGCTGGTTCGCCAGATGCGTGAACAGGGCGTGCAGGCGAAATTCTTCTCCGGCGACTGCATTGTCAACGAAGAGATGGTGACCGCCGCGGGTGGCCCGCAATACACCAACGGCATTTACATGACCTTCGGTAAAGATCCGCGCCTTATCCCGGACGGTAAAGCGGTTATCGAGAAATTCCGCGCCGGTAAATTCGAGCCTGAAGGTTACACCCTTTACTCCTATGCCTCCGTCCAGGCCATTGCCGCGGCCTTCAAGGCCACCGGAGGCAAGGACTCCGCCAAAGCCAGCGAGTGGCTGAAAGCCAATTCCGTCGACACGGTGATGGGCAAAAAAGCCTGGGACAGCAAAGGCGATCTGAAAGTGTCTGACTACGTGGTTTACCAGTGGGACGACAAAGGAAAATATAAGGAAGTGCAGTAACGGGACGGAGTCACGCTCAACGTCGGCGGGCTTTCCCGTCGGCGCGTAATAAACATCAGGCTGCGCGGCTCGCGCGGCCTATAAAACGAGCGCGCTAAGATGAGTACATTCTTCCTGCAACAGTTAATCAATGGCTTAACGCTGGGCTCCGTCTACGGCCTGATCGCCATCGGCTACACCATGGTGTACGGCATTATCGGCATGATCAACTTCGCCCACGGCGAAGTGTATATGATTTCCGCCTATCTCTGCGCCATTGGCCTGGCGCTGCTCTCTTTCTTCGGTCTGCAGTCGTTTCCGCTGCTGATCCTCGGGACGCTGGTGTTTACCATTGTGGTCACCGGGGTGTACGGCTGGACCATCGAGCGTATCGCCTACAAGCCGCTGCGCAACTCCACGCGCCTGGCGCCGCTGATCTCCGCCATTGGGATGTCGCTTATCCTGCAAAACTACGCGCAGCTTAGCCAAGGGCCGCGCCAGCAAGGGGTGCCGACCATGCTGGACGGCGTTATTCGCCTGCATCTGGGCGACGGGTTCGTGCAGATAACCTACACCAAAGTGTTTATTCTG
The DNA here is from genome assembly GCF_018383635.1 of Enterobacter sp. 120016. Lineage (NCBI taxonomy): Bacteria > Pseudomonadati > Pseudomonadota > Gammaproteobacteria > Enterobacterales > Enterobacteriaceae > Enterobacter > Enterobacter sp. 120016. The sequence goes on from NZ_JAHAWC010000001.1 coordinate 699,195, forward strand.
ATTGCCTCGTTTGTCGGCATGCTGGTGCTTACCTGGATAATCAACCATACCCGGCTGGGCCGGATGTGCCGCGCGGTACAGCAGGATCGTAAGATGGCCTCCATTCTGGGCATTAACACCGATCGGATTATTTCGATGGTCTTTGTCATCGGCGCGGCGATGGCCGGTCTGGCGGGGGTGTTGATCACCATGAATTACGGCACCTTTGATTTCTACGTCGGGTTCGTGATCGGCATTAAAGCCTTTACTGCGGCGGTACTCGGCGGCATCGGCTCCCTCCCCGGCGCCATGCTCGGTGGCCTTATCCTCGGCGTGGCGGAAGCCCAGTTCTCGGGCATGGTGAATTCGGACTATAAAGACGTCTTCTCGTTCGGCCTGCTGGTCATGATCCTTATTTTCCGTCCCCAGGGACTGCTTGGGCGCCCGATTGTGGCCAAAGTGTGAGGGAGAGAATGATGACATCACACGGTTTTTCACTTAAACGCTGCATTCTGGACGCGATTTTTTCCGGGCTGATTGCGCTGATAATCTTCGGCCCCATAGCGGGCGTAGTGCTGGACGGGTACAGCTTTAACTTCGCCGGGCAGCGGCTGGCCTGGATGGTTGGCATCGTCATGCTCGGGCGTTTTCTGCTGAGCGCCTTTTTAGGTACCGCCGCGGGCGCTCGTTTCCAGGCGCGCTTCGAAGCCGATAGCGCGGGCGTATATGTCCGGCCACCGGAATACAAAAGCCGCATGCGCTGGATTATTCCTCTGGTGATTACCCTTGCGATTTGCTTTCCGTTTGTCGCCACGAAATATGTGCTGACCGTCGCCATTCTCGGGCTGATCTACGTACTTCTCGGTCTGGGGCTGAATATCGTCGTGGGTCTGGCCGGTCTGCTGGATCTGGGATATGTCGCGTTCTACGCGATTGGGGCGTACGGTCTGGCGCTGGGATACCAGTATCTCGGCTTAGGCTTCTGGAGCATGCTGCCGCTGGCGGCAATCATGGCCGCCGCCGCAGGCGCTCTGCTCGGTTTCCCGGTACTGCGCATGCACGGTGACTATCTGGCCATCGTCACCCTCGGGTTCGGGGAGATCATTCGCCTGATACTGAACAACTGGCTAACCTTCACCGGCGGACCAAACGGCGTGTCGGCCCCTCCTCCCACCTTTTTCGGCCTGGAATTTGGGCGACGCGCGAAAGAAGGCGGCGTGCCCTTCCACGAATTTTTCCACCTGAACTACAACCCGAACATGAAGTTTATTTTTATCTACGCGGTGCTGTTCCTGGTGGTGCTGCTGGTGCTCTATATCAAACACCGCCTGACGCGGATGCCGATTGGTCGGGCGTGGGAAGCGCTGCGTGAAGACGAAATTGCGTGCCGTTCAATGGGGTTGAATCATGTTCTGGTTAAGCTGTCGGCCTTTACGCTGGGCGCGTCCACCGCAGGCATTGCCGGAGTGTTCTTCGCCACCTACCAGGGGTTCGTGAATCCAACCTCCTTTACCTTTTTTGAATCGGCGCTGATCCTCGCCATTGTGGTGCTGGGCGGTATGGGCTCTACGCTTGGCGTGGTGCTGGCCGCCTTTGTGCTCACGGTAACGCCGGAACTGCTGCGCAGTTTTGCCGAGTACCGCGTCCTGCTGTTTGGCATGCTCATGGTGGTGATGATGATCTGGCGTCCACGCGGTTTGATCCGCATTAACCGCTGCGGGTTTGCCGTGCGTAAGGGCGTCGCGCCATGAACGGAACGATATTACGCGTTGAACATCTGATGATGCACTTTGGCGGGATTAAGGCGCTTAACGACGTCAACCTGGACGTGCAGCGTGGCTCTATTACCGCCCTGATCGGGCCAAACGGAGCGGGAAAAACAACCGTGTTTAACTGCCTGACGGGCTTCTACAGGGCCTCCGGCGGCAACATTTTATTTAATACCCGCACTAAAACGACCAACGTCATTCAGGTTCTCGGACAAAAATTCCAGCCGGGTGACTGGATTAACCCCGCGCAGTTCGGGCAGCGTCTGTTCTACAAAATGTTTGGCGGAACGCATCTGGTCAACCGCGCAGGGCTGGCCCGCACGTTTCAAAATATCCGTCTTTTTCGCGAGATGTCGGTCGTGGAAAACCTGCTGGTCGCGCAGCATATGCGCGTTAACCGCAATCTGCTCGCCGGGATCTTAAATACGCCGGCATACCGGCGGGCGGAAAGCGATGCCCTTGACAGAGCCTTCTACTGGCTGGAAGTGGTGGATCTGGTGGAGTGTGCCAATCGCCTGGCGGGAGAGATGTCGTACGGCCAGCAGCGGCGTCTGGAAATCGCGCGGGCAATGTGCACCGGGCCGGAAATGATTTGTCTGGATGAACCCGCCGCCGGGCTGAACCCGGTTGAAACGCACAAGCTGAGCAGCATTATTCGCTTTCTGCGGGATCACCATGACATCACGGTATTACTGATTGAGCATGATATGGGGATGGTGATGGAGATTTCGGACGATATTATCGTGCTCGACCACGGGGATGTTATTGCCAGGGGAAAACCCGAGCAGATCCAGCATGATGAAAAGGTCATTGCCGCCTACCTGGGTACGGATGAAAGCGAGGTCACCCTATGAGCGAACCGCTGCTGGCATTTCGCGAGGTGGACGTGTTTTACGGCGTCATTCAGGCGCTGAAGCAGGTCTCCCTCGAGGTCAATAAGGGTGAAACCGTGGCGCTGATTGGCGCAAACGGCGCGGGTAAATCGACACTGCTGATGTCCATCTTTGGCCAGCCCCGCATCCGCAACGGGCAGATCCTTTTCGGTGGTGAAGATATCAGCCATAAATCCACCCACTACGTCGCGTCCGGCGGCATTGCGCAGGCGCCGGAAGGCAGACGAATCTTCCCGGATATGACCGTTGAAGAGAACCTGCTGATGGGGACCATCCCCATCGGCAGCCAGTTTGCCGCTGAGGATATGCAAACCATGTTCGACCTGTTCCCTCGCCTCAAGGAGCGACGCAAGCAGCGCGCAATGACCATGTCCGGCGGGGAACAGCAGATGCTGGCGATCGCCCGGGCGTTGATGAGCCGTCCGAAGCTGCTGCTGCTGGATGAACCGAGCCTGGGCTTAGCGCCGATAGTGGTGAAACAGATCTTCCAGACGCTGCGCGAGCTGGCCCGCAACGGCATGACCATCTTTCTGGTGGAGCAGAATGCGCATCACGCGCTGAAGCTTTCCGATCGCGGGTATGTGATGGTTAACGGGCAGATCCGACTGAGCGGCAGCGGCGAGGAGCTGCTGGGGAATCAGGAGGTGAGGAAGGCGTATTTAGGCGGGGTGTGATTACACAATGTCCATGCACCAACAAACCACCTTTAGTGTGAAGCCACCCTTTTGTGATATCACAATAATGCCTTCCTTGAAAAAGGATAAAATAATTTACTCGCGTAAATCCTTTTTATAGGCAATAAGCATCTTTATGCGATAAAGTAATAAAGTGATATTCTCACATTCTTTACACAGTAAAACTATTAGCTTACAGGTAATTACATGAAGAAATTTATTAAATGGATTTTCTATATCTTTATTGCTTTGATGGTTCTGGGATATATCGTCGGTAAAAACGACAAAACGGAAGCAGGCGCGACTTCGTCTTCTGCATCAGTTACGGATACGCAGAAGTCAGTACCGCAAAAAGAAGTGTTTACGACCTCCGCAAGACAGCTTTTTAAAGCTTATGAAGAGAATGAAGTCGCAACCGATGAAAACATGAAGGGTAAGCTCATCGCAGTCAAGGGTGTTGTTCAGTCCATTGATAAAGATTTTACAGACTCAATTATCATCGGCTTACAAACAGACAACCAGTTCATGCCTGCACGAATGGAGATGGAAAACTCAGAAAAGGCTACCGCTGTAGCATTGAAAAAAGGACAGCAGGTCACTGTGATTTGTAAAAAAATGATCCGCGTAATGGGTGCACCTTCTGGACGAGATTGTTTATTCGCAAAATAACGAATCGGGAGGGTTTCCCTCCCATTCCATTCCATTCCATTCCATTCTCCCCATCATGATCCTAATCGATACCAGATAGGCTTATATAATCCCCTCACTCCACACACCAATTGCGTTGCATTATCGGGGCAAGATACCAATGTGTAGATGCAATGATGTAATCGGCAAGGTGTACTTGTGAAAAGCTGGAATGATGGAAGAGTGAAATTCAGAAAATAAAAAACCACCTTTCGGTGGTTTACACGACACTGCTTATCATTGATTTTATTCTTTGTTTCCCATGGTAGCCGGAGTGGGACTTGAACCCACACAGCGCGAACGCCGAGGGATTTTAAATCCCTTGTGTCTACCGATTCCACCATCCGGCCAGGGAAGAAAGTGGAGGCGCGTTCCGGAGTCGAACCGGACTAGACGGATTTGCAATCCGCTACATAACCGCTTTGCTAACGCGCCGTAAAACTTTTCAAACTGACACCCGCAACTGCGCATGTCTTTAACCTGGAGCGGGAAACGAGACTCGAACTCGCGACCCCGACCTTGGCAAGGTCGTGCTCTACCAACTGAGCTATTCCCGCATGTCATCAAGTAAACGTCTAACCACTTGATTTCACTATCGTCCGGCTTAGTGTGCCGCCGTTCGATGCGTTGCATTCTACTGATATGACGTTATGAGTCAACGTTATTTTTTGCATCCCCGGATCGTTTGCTGAAAATTACGGCGAAACGATCACTGATCAAGCAAATCCCCGCGCGCAGCGTTCAAATATTGCAGCATAGACCACAGCGTCAGCACTGCCGCCACCCACAGCAGACCAATTCCCGCCCATTCAACCCAGGCATTTGGACGCCAGAGCATCCAGACCAGCGCTGCCATCTGCGCGGTGGTTTTGACTTTGCCAATCCACGAGACCGCCACGCTGCTGCGTTTCCCCAGCTCCGCCATCCACTCGCGCAGCGCGGAGATGATGATCTCACGGCCGATCATGGTTGCCGCGGGCAGCGTTACCCACCAGGTATGATAGTGCTCGGCCACCAGCACCATGGCGATAGCGACCATCACTTTGTCTGCCACCGGATCGAGGAAGGCACCGAAACGGGTACTTTGATTCCAGCGACGGGCCAGATAGCCATCAAACCAGTCGGTGACCGCCGCGATCAGAAAGAGCAATGCGCAGGCGAAAGGTGCCCAGACGACCGGCAGGTAAAACGCCAGTACAAAGAACGGGATGAGTACAACACGAAAGAGAGTGAGCAACGTAGGGATATTAAATTGCATAATGACGGTAACTGTTTGTTGTCAGTAAAATTTAGCTCTATGTTGCTACAGAGCCCTCAATGTTTCAACGAGTAGTAGATCTTTTCTGCCAGCCCTTGCGAAATACCCGGCACTTTTGCAATTTCTTCCATGCTGGCGTTGAGTAATCCTTGCAATCCGCCCATATATTTCAGCAGCATCTGGCGACGTTTTGGTCCCACGCCTTCAATCGTTTCCAGGCTACTGGTATTTTTCACCTTCGCCCGCTTTTTGCGGTGACCGCTGATGGCGTGATCGTGCGATTCATCGCGAATATGCTGGATGACGTGCAGCGCCGGCGAGTCCGGCGGCAGGCTGAAGCCCTCACCTTCCGGCTCGAAGAACAATGTCTCCAGACCGGCCTTACGATCGGCCCCTTTTGCGACGCCCAGCAGCAGCGGATGGTTTTTATCCCAGCTGACATCAAGCGATTCAAATACCGCTTTCGCCTGGCCGAGCTGCCCTTTCCCACCGTCAATCAGGATCACATCAGGGATTTTGCTCTCTTCTATGGCTTTACCATAGCGACGACGCAGTACCTGATTCATGGCCGCATAGTCATCACCCGGCGTGATCCCGGTGATGTTATAGCGGCGATACTCGGCGCGGAGTGGACCATTTGCATCAAACACCACGCAGGACGCTACCGTCTGTTCCCCCATCGTATGACTGATGTCGAAACACTCCATCCGTTTCACTTCCGGAAGCTTCAGCAGCGTCGCCAGGGCCGTTAAACGCTGGTGCACCGTCGACTGTTGCGACAGCTTAGTGGTGAGTGCCGTCGCCGCGTTGGTTCGCGCCAGCTTCAGATAACGCGCGCGATCGCCGCGCGGTTTGGTTTGAACATTGACCCGACGGCCAGCCAGTTCGGAGAGCGAATCGGCCAGCAGGGTTTTATCGTCAAGATTAAAATCGAGCAGGATCTCAGAAGGCAGCGTGCGCATCTGGCTCCCCTGCAGATAGAACTGCCCGACAAAGGTTTCCACCACTTCACCCAGTTCGGTACCGCCGGGCACTTTCGGGAAATAGCTGCGGCTGCCGAGCACTTTGCCCTGGCGAATAAACAGCACGTGCACGCAGGCCATCCCGGCGTCAAAGGCTACGCCGATGACGTCAAGATCATCACCGGTATTCGAGACAAACTGTTTCTCAGTGACTCTGCGCACCGCCTGGATTTGGTCGCGGATCCGCGCGGCCTCTTCGAACTCGAGTGCGGCGCTGGCTTTTTCCATCCGCGCGATCAGCTGCGTCAAGACCTGATCGTCTTTTCCGGCCAGGAACAGGCGCACATAATCCACCTGCTGCGCATACTCTTCTTCACTCACCAGCCCGGCCACGCAGGGGCCCAGGCAGCGTCCAATCTGGTACTGCAGGCACGGGCGCGAGCGGTTACGGTAAACGCTGTTCTCACACTGGCGGATCGGGAAGATTTTTTGCAGCAGCGCCAGCGTTTCACGCACGGCATAGCCGTTAGGGAACGGCCCGAAATATTCGCCCTTCGCATGTTTTGCACCGCGGTGCATGGCGAGGCGCGGATGGGTGTCGCCGCTCAGAAAAATAAACGGGTAGGATTTATCATCACGCAACAGAACGTTATAGCGCGGCTGGTAGAGCTTTATATAGTTGTGCTCAAGCAGCAGCGCTTCTGTTTCTGTGTGCGTGACGGTGACATCAATATTCTGAATGAGAGAGACCAGCGCTTCGGTCTTACGGGAGGCCAGATTGCTGCGAAAATAGCTGGAGAGACGTTTTTTAAGATCTTTTGCCTTCCCCACATAGATAACCGTACCGCCAGCGTCATACATGCGATAGACGCCAGGCTGGCTGGTTACGGTTTTCAGAAATGCTTTTGAATCGAACACATCACTCACTGACTTAACAACGTCTCCGCATTACACAAACCGTGCCGGATGGCCAGGTGCGTCAGTTCGACGTCGCCATGAATGTTCAGTTTACTGAACATCCGGTAACGATAGCTGTTCACCGTTTTCGGACTGAGATTCAGCTGTTCCGAGATCTCATTCACCTTCTGACCTTTGGTGATCATCAGCATAATCTGCAATTCACGCTCGGACAAACTCGCAAACGGTGATTCGGTTTTCTCGGGCTCGATCTGACTCAGCGCCATCTGCTGAGCGATGTCGGAAGCAATGTAACGCTGTCCGGCAAACACGGAACGGATTGCATTGACGACTTCCTGCGGCGCAGCACCTTTACTCAGGTAGCCCGCTGCGCCCGCCTGCATCACTTTCGCGGGCAGTGGGTTTTCGGTATGCACGGTCAGCATGATGACTTTTGTATCAACAAAGGTACGCGCGATTTTGCGTGTTGCTTCAAGACCGCCGATACCGGGCATGTTCATATCCATCAGCACCACATCGGCCGAGTTTGTGCGGCACCATTTTACCGCATCTTCTCCACAGCACGCCTCACCGGCAACTTTAATACCTTTAATATCTTCAAGAATGCGTCGTATCCCTGCGCGCACCAGTTCGTGGTCATCAACAAGAAGGACGTTGATCAAAGGAAATGTCTCCAGAATAGGGATAACGCTACTGAGTGATAATTTGGTTTATATTAACGGTTTTCCTCACAAGATTAAAACGTTAAAAAACCGGCTATTCGATTTTGCTCTCGTTTTTGGAAATTAGGCTGTACAGTCCGTGGAAAGAAAGACCGTGCACACAGGGCTTTTGCAGCTTTTTTTAAGCATCTGTATTCAAAAAGTTACAAAAAACCTGCAGGGTTTCCCTGCAAAAAAACAGATCTCAAATTTTTGTAACAATAATTAACGGCAAGCGAACCGGGCATAAACAATTAATAGCCTTTAAAAGCGGTTCAGTTTACCGGTAGGTTCTGTTTACGCAATTAAACATCCGCGTAAAAGTACGAAAAACAACCGCTGCATTTTTTGCGTCAGCTTGTGGTATACTCCGCCGCCTTGACTTTCGTCGTCGCACTTTAGCGCCGTTTAATAATGAGGAAAATAAATGAGCACACCTGAATTTGCCACTGCTGAGAATAACCAGGAACTGGCACAGGAAGTAAACTGCCTGAAAGCGCTGCTAACGCTGATGCTGCAGGCGATGGGCCAGGCGGACGCCGGTCGTGTGATCATTAAAATGGAAAAACAAATCGCGGAGATGGAAGACCAGGCTGAATCTGCGGTATTTGCTAACACCGTTAAGCAAATCAAACAAGCCTACCGCCAGTAACAAAAAACGGCTGGATGCAGTGCATTCAGCCGTTCGCTCGTCTGTCACGCAGAACGTATTATCCCGTCAGATCAGTCCCGTTGCCGCCGCGTAGCACGCGATCTGGGTTTTGTTAGGCGCGTTGAATTTCTTCTGCATATTTTTCTGATGGAAGTTAACGGTATTCTCGGAGATGGAGAGAATGATCGCTATTTCCGCAGACGTCTTCCCTTCCGCAGTCCATTTCAGAATTTCGCGTTCGCGTTTGCTGAATTTCATTTCGGGTGGCATGACCATCTCATCTTCAAAGCGTATCAGAGAAGTTAAGGCCATTTGCACCAGCATCTGCAGCCGCAGTTCTATTTCCTCACGGGCAAATGCCCCTTCCAGTACACTAGTACGGGAAACCGACAGGAAGCCGAGCGCGTGATTAGGCAGCATCAGGCACTGCGTTATTCCCGCACGTAAACCGTGGTCCTGCGCGCTATGCCATAATTCCTGCGCGTCAGCGAATAATGCGTCGGTCCAGGGTAAATGACCCTGAATGAAATTCTCCGGTTTTAAGACGGGATCAATAGCGAAATAGTTCGCGGATTGATATTGCGCCATCCACTGCTTTGGATAAGTGGTATGCACGGCGATCTTTGGCCGGGTAAATGGCACGGGATGGCGCACGCAGAGCGCGAAATAATCAAATTCAAGCGTCTGAGTTTGTCGCTGAAGTTCCTGATATACCTCGTCGGCACAGGTCAATTCCTGAAACCGGAGGGAGCAATCCCGTCGCCAGGTGAAAAAGTCTGAATCCTTCATACTTACTAAATGAAGCCTCTGAAAAGATAATCATTATTATGGTGAATATAACCTAACACATAAAACTTTTTTCTAACTACAAAATATCGGCAATAGCACAATTAACTTTACTATTGATAAGGTTTATCCGAGCTGGATGGAATAAAAAAACGCAGGGCGGCGTGCGGGGGGAGAATAATTTGCTCCAGGCTAAATTTCTGGAGCAAATTAGTGCAAAAATTCTACTGCATCAGGAATTTTTCAAGGAACTGACGGGTTCGCGGCTGTTGAGGGTTAGCAAACAGGCTTTTCGCCGGCCCCTGCTCCACAATCCGCCCCTGATCCATGAAGATGGCTCTGTCAGCGACATCGCGTGCAAAGCTCATCTCATGCGTTACGATCACCATCGTCCGTTTTTCCTGTGCCAGCTGGCGAATGGTGTTCAGCACCTCACCCACCAGTTCCGGATCGAGCGCAGAGGTCGGTTCATCAAAAAGGATCACGTCCGGGCGCATCGCCAGCGCGCGCGCTATCGCCACGCGCTGCTGTTGCCCTCCCGACAGACGGCGCGGATAGCTGGTCTCTTTCCCCGCCAGCCCGACTTTGGCGAGCAGTTCGCGCGCCCGCGCCGTTGCGTCCTCTTTCGATTCACCTTTTACAATGACCGGCCCTTCAATAATGTTCTCCAGCACCGTACGGTGCGGGAAGAGATTGAAGTTCTGGAAAACGAAGCCGACATGCTGGCGCAGGCGGCGAATCAACCCTTTCTGCTGGCTGATGGATTTTCCGGTATCAATCGTTATATCTCCTACCCGAATAGTGCCGCCTTCCGGCTGTTCAAGCAGGTTAATACTGCGCAGCAGCGTCGTCTTTCCCGAACCGCTCGGTCCGATAATCGCCACGACTTCACCCTGCTCGACTTCAAGATCGATCCCGTGGAGCACCGTTTGACCGTGGAATTTTTTCACCAGGTTTTTGACGTCGATAGCACTCATTTTGGATCACGCTCCTGGCGGTTAAGCTGGTTTTCGAAGTAGTTTTGCAGGGCAGACAGCACCGTCGCCATCACCCAGTAAATCAGCGAGGCGGCCAGATACATGGTAAAGACTTCAAGCGTGCGCGAAGTAATGAGCTGCGCCTGACGGAACAGCTCCGGCACCTGAATCGTTGCCGCCAGGGAAGTATCTTTCACCAGGCTGATGAAGCTATTGCTCAGCGGTGGAAGCGCCACGCGCGCCGCCTGCGGAAGAATGGCCCGGCGCAGCGTCTGCCAGGGGGTCATACCGATACTGGCCGCCGCTTCCCACTGCCCCTTGTCAATGGAGGAGATGGCCGCGCGCAGGGTTTCGGAGGTGTACGCCGCGGTATTGAGCGACAGACCAATCATCGCTGCTGGGATCGGATCCAGCTCGATACCAAACTGCGGTAAGCCGTAGTAGATCATAAAGAGCTGGGCGATAAGCGGCGTACCGCGAAACACGGAGATATAAAAACGCGCCAGCCAGCGTACCGGCAGGACGGGTGACATGCGCATTAAGGCCAGCACAAATCCCAGCACCAGCCCGAAGAACATCCCGCCGATACTGAGCTGTAACGTAAATACCGCACCTTTCAGCAGAAAGGGCAGAGAATCAATAACCAGTTGAATACTTTCTTGCATTATTATTTTTCGACCTGATTTTTAGACATGAGGATGGTAGGCAAACAGCGCAGGCGCCCCGCCGGTATGGACAAATAAAATCGGCCCTTCATCCTTAAAGCGTTTCTGCGCAATGCCGTCAATCAGTCCGGCCATCGCTTTGCCGGTATACACCGGATCGAGCAGTATCCCCTCGAGGCGCGCCAGCAGCTTCACCGCTTCCATACCCTCTTCGTTAGGCGTACCGTAACCCGGCGCAAAATAGTCATCCCAGAGCAGAATATCGGCCTTTGCCTTCAGCTCCAGCTGTGCGGCTACCGCCTGCTGTAAAGTCACCACTTTTGGCTTCTGATCCGCGACGCTGCGGGATACCGTCACGCCAATCAGCTCGACGTCCGGCAGCAGCTGCTCCAGCCCCACCGCCAGCCCGGCATGCGTGCCCGCACTCCCGGACGCGACAACCACCGAGGAGAGACTCACCGCGCCCTCGCACTGCTGCGCGATTTCCAGCGCACTTTCCACATACCCCAGCGCGCCCAGCGCGTTCGACCCGCCGACGGGGATAACGTAGGGGCGGAAGCCCTGTGCTTCCAGGCGCGTCGCCAGCTCGTCGAGCTGGGCGGTCGGGTCGGTCAACGCATCCACCATTTCGACCTGCACATTAAACAGGTCCAGCAGCAGGCGGTTACCGTTGGTCAGATAGTTTTCTGCCCGCGTGCCAATCGGGTTTTCCAGCAATGCCACGCAGTGGAGCCCGAGCTTTGCCGACACTGCCGCCGTCTGACGGACGTGGTTGGACTGGATAGCCCCGGCAGTAATGAGCGTATCCGCGCCTTCGCGCAGGGCGTCCGCCGCCAGAAACTCCAGCTTGCGCAGCTTATTGCCCCCCATCGCCATCGGCGTCACGTCATCACGCTTAATAAAAATATCGCGCCCTAAATAATCAGAAAATCGCGGCAGGTACTCCAGCGGCGTCGGCGCGCCGATAAACTCCAGGCGGGGAAAGCGCGTTAAATTCTGTAGTGACATGGGTTCTCCGGTAACTCTGACAAAATGTGATATTTTTCATTATGCACGCAGACGCGAAAGAAATAAAAAAGGCGCTTTTAAAAGCGCCTTTTTTTACGTCAGAAACTTATTTCGTGACGTCTGCACCGAACCACTTCTCGGAGAGCGCTTTCAGGCTTCCGTCTTTTTGCATGTCAGCAATCGCGGAATCAATCGCTTTGACCAGGTCTTCGTTACCTTTACGAACGGCCACGCCTGATTCCTGACGAGAGAATGCATCACCCGCAACGGCCAGGGTATTGTTGGTTTTCTTCACCAGATCCAGCGCTGCCAGGCGGTCAACCAGAATGGCGTCGATACGGCCCACGCGCAGATCCTGGTATTTTGTCGGGTCATCATCATAGGTGCGGATATCCACGCCCTGCACGTTCTGGCGCAGCCACTCTTCGTAGTTGGTCCCCAGACCAACACCGACTTTCTTCCCTTTCAGGTCCGCGGCAGTTTTAATCCCGCCTTCGTTGCCTTTCTTCACCAACGCCTGAATACCGGACACGGTGTACGGCGTAGAGAAGTCATATTTCTTCTTACGCTCGTCAGAAATGGTCACCTGATTAATCACCACATCAATACGTTTGGAATCCAGCGACGCCAGCATACCGTCCCATTTGGTCGGTTTCAGCGACGCTTTAACGCCGAGGTGCTTCGCCAGCTCTTCAGCAAACTCCACTTCAAAACCGGTCAGCTTACCGTCGTCGCCCTGGAAGCTGAACGGAGGATACGTTCCTTCCAGCCCGACCAGCAGCGTACCGCGCTCTTTTACTTTATTCAGCAGGTTTTCTGCGGCGAACGTTTTCACGCTCATGCCCGCAACCAGCGCAACGGCCATAACACCCATCAGCGCCTGACGACCCAGAAGTGCAAATTTCATAAATACCCCGATATAGTGGAATTTTTACGTAGTGTAGAGAAATCGCCTGCAACGTCAAAGGCGACTGCGCTACATCTTATTCTTTTTTAATATATATCAGAAGTTGTTCCGGCGTGGGCTTTCTGCTTTATGGCACCCGGCATTTGTACCTTGTATTGCGCATACTTGCGCAGCGCAATTCGGTAGTTGTTGGTGCTGGTCGCAGGCAGCCACGGCTCCAAATTTTCATCCAGATAACCGGTTGTCAGCAGATCGCGAGAAATATTGTTTACGGTCAGATGTTGCCCAAGGCGACGCAGGCGAACCACATATTCGCGAACGGTGCCGTGGCTCATCTCCGTTTGTTCAAACAGGAATTGCTTGAAGCCGATAATGTCGAAGAAGTCGCTTTGCTCTTTGCAGTGGAGATCCCCACAGAAACGGCAAAGCGCCACCCACTCTTTTTGCTCTTCGAGCCATGCTGATTCGTCCATCAACGTGTCGAGACGCGAAATCGCAATCTTATTGACGATTTCGCCCCGGCGAACCAGCGTGATACGATCGAGTAACTTGTTACAGTGGGCGCAATGCGTCTGGCTGTGTTTAAAGTCTTTCAGGTAGCGGCTTAAAGGCCGTCTTTTAGATTGCTGCACCGTCATGATAACTCCTGGTTGTCAATACGTTGTGCGGCATTTTTCAGGTGAATCAATCACCTATAACTTACCCAGCTTGGTTCGTAAGCGTTTAATGGCCTGGCTGTGCAGCTGGCTCACCCGCGACTCTCCCACCTCCAGAACAGCGCCAATCTCTTTGAGGTTAAGCTCTTCCTGGTAATAAAGGGTCAATACCAGCTGTTCGCGTTCAGGCAGAGCTTCAATAGCCTCCATGACGCGCTGGCGTAAATTCCCTTCCATTAAATGGTGTAACGGGTTTTCTTGCTGATGCTCATCCGTCACCAGCTCGATGCTATCGCCATGCTCTTCGCGCCACTCGTCATAAGAGAAGAGTTGGCTATTATTGGTATCGAGCAACATCTGACGATACTCTTCAACAGCAATGCCAAGACGTTCCGCCACTTCGGTTTCCGTTGCGTTACGTCCCAGTTCCTGTTCCAGCTGCCCCATCGCATGCGCCACTTCGCGCGCGTTGCGGCGAACACTGCGCGGCACCCAGTCACGGCTGCGCAGCTCGTCCAGCATCGCACCACGAATACGCTGAACTGCGTAAGTCGTAAATGCCGTTCCTTGCAGAGCGTCGTATCGGTCAACTGCATTCAATAACCCGATACCGCCCGCCTGTAGCAGATCGTCGAGTTCCACGCTCGCCGGCAAGCGCACCTGGAGGCGCAATGCTTCGTGACGCACCAGCGGGACATAACGCTGCCACAGCGAGTGTTTATCCATTACACCTTCAGCGGTATAGAGTGAATTCACGATAAACAGCCCTGCGTTAGTTGAGTTATCGGCATGATTATCCGATTCTGCAGGGCGTTCAATTGGATGAAAAAGGGGGATAAAGTGAGGTTATTCTGAGGTTGCCCACAACAGGGGCAACTTTTCTGCCTAAATTAACAGTTGTAACAATGAAAGATCGTCGCCAAGTTTGACGCTATCTATATGTTGATGAAAGAGCTTTCCCGCTTCCTGATTATGCTGGCTAAGGGAGTGGAAGCTGTAAATAACATCAATGATATTATCTTGTTCAATTTTTCCCGCCACGCGTGCCTGACCGGCAAGTAACGTTTTAAGGAAATAGAACTCCGCGACGATTAAATAAAGATTATTCAACATGCTGCGGCCATTGTTCTGCGGGAAGCTCTGCTCCCACAGTTTGTATTTAAAAAAGTTCTTAAATAAATGGTCATTGGTCGCCAGGTAACTGCCCGCCACATCGCGCCAGACGGACTCGATGTTTTCCATGACCCTCTCTGCCGGCACGGTGTCACCAGCAGACTCAAATTGTTGATAAAGCTGAGTAAAATAACGGTTTAATACCGCACCGCCGCGGGCTGTCGCTTTCTTCGTAAAGTAGCTCTGGATGAGCGAAATTAACGCAAATTTCAGGCTGTAGTTCTGATTAAATCCGCCTAATTCCGTTTTGATTTTACCGCTCACCAGTTCGTTAACCAGCGAGAAATAGACCGTTTCGAGCGTGCCGATATTCTCTTCGAGGTTTTCGAGCTTTTCAGCCACCATGAGGAATTTCACCACGGCGTAAACCTGTTCTTCAACGCTGACCGCCTCAACGCTGAAAATATTCTGGCAGAAGAGATTGATGACCTTTGCCTTCAAATCAATCATCGGCGCATTATTGACGTCCTGCTGGACGCTGATGGATTCCATCATCGACATAGACTCCCGATCGTTCAACAGAAGTCGGGTCACTTCCGGACACGAGAGGTTCAGCGATTTTTCGATTTCATTTTTATAGACCCGGTTTGTCCGTGGAAAGGACGAACAGGTTGGGCTTAAGGCCTGGGCACCCATGGCGCTATGAATAGAACAGAGTTTTTCCGTATCCATAAACGGGCAGTTTTTACTTTCCGTATGGAAAATCACTTCGCCCCAGTTGCCATACTGTTTTTTGGTGACTTTTATCGCCGTTTTCGCCGTATGACGAATGGCGGCATTTTTACTGTTCAGATAGCGATTAACGGAGGATTTATCAAACGCGATGGTCCAGCCCTGACAACAATGTTCACGGCATTCCCCACCGACACATGAAAAATCTGCGACCAGCTTTGGTTGAGTGACACTGATTTGTTTCACAGGCGGATTCTCAAATAGCAGAGATAAAAAAACCCCGCCGAAGCGGGGTTTCACGCGTAAAATTAACGCAGCAGAGACAGAACGGTCTGTGGAACCTGGTTTGCCTGAGACAGAACAGAAGTACCAGCCTGCTGCAGGATCTGCGCGCGGGACATGTTGGAAACTTCAGTTGCGTAGTCAGCGTCCTGGATACGGGACTGAGCAGCAGACAGGTTGTTAGAGGTGTTGTTCAGGTTGTTGATTGCAGAAGTGAAACGGTTCTGCACAGCACCCAGACCAGAACGTGCTTTATCAACGGTAGCGATAGCTTTGTCGATGGTGCTCAGGTCGGTAGCGGTCATTGCTTTCAGGTCGATTGCGTTCACGCCCAGAGTAGTAGAGTCAGCTTTAGCGCCGCTCAGATCCAGGTTGATGGTGTCGCCGTCGTTAACGCCAACCTGAATTTTAACCACACCAGCAGTACCTGCAGTGCCGTCCAGCAGTTTGATGCCGTTGAAGTCAGTTTTGCCCGCAACGCGGTCGATTTCAGCCAGACGAGCGGTAACTTCATCCTGCAGAGAAGCCAGGTCAGAGGTGCTGTTAGTACCAGTGCTTGCCTGAACAGCCAGTTCACGAACGCGCTGTAAGTTGTTGTTGATTTCGTTCAGGGAGCCTTCAGCAGTCTGCGCCATGGAGATACCGTCGTTGGCGTTACGTGCTGCCTGAGTCATGCCTTTGATCTGGGAGGTCATGCGGTTTGCAATCGCCTGGCCAGCAGCATCGTCTTTCGCGCTGTTAATACGCAGACCTGAAGACAGACGCTCGATAGCAGTACCCAGAGAAGACTGAGATTTGTTCAGGTTGTTCTGAGTAGTCAGGGACATCAGGTTAGTATTGATAACTGCCATAATTTTGTTTCCTTCAAAAATTGGGTTTTAGGTCCGGTGCCTAACACTCACAGCGTCTCTCACCGTCATCAAGGTTATCGACGGGTCCCCAAAAGACTTTAGAATCAATTTTCAAAAAATTACAAGATACTGATTATTAATGATTTTATTTTTAAAAAATCAATTAAGGCCCGTCAGAGGTTTATTATTTACGCTTTTTTAACGCTCAAAGAGATGACAAAAAAGGCACACACTTAATCGTGTTTTTAATGCACTGATAATGACACTAAAGTGCAATCCTTTCATTTACCCCGCCAGGACGCGTCTATTCTTTGGATTATTTTTTTCTCACCATCGTAAACTTTTACGCTGAGAGGCCGATAAGAGTCCTGAACTACTTTCGTATTTTAAGGAAAATATGCATGGCTACTATCAGTAACCTCGGGATAGGTTCTGCAGGACTCGGGGATTTATATAATCAGTTGGAAGCGGCAGAAAAAACCAAGCTGACGACGATTACTTCCCAGCAATCAACGTATAACGCACAGTTAAGCGCTTACGGCAAGCTGCAGAGCGCCATGACATCGCTGCAGACTGCGACCGCTGCACTGGGTAAAGCAACCACCTGGAACTCAACGTCCGTTAGCAGCACCAACACGGCCTTTACCGCCACGACAACGGCTGACGCGTCCGTGGGTTCCTTTGTTGTCAACGTCAACCAGGTTGCAAAGGCACAGGCGCTCACTACCGGCTCCTATGCTAACAACACGGACCTGCTGGGCGATACGACAGGTACAACGCGTAAAATCACCATCACCCAGCCGGGTACCAAAACGCCTTTAGAGGTGAACCTGGCAGATGGCGATACGTCGCTGGCCGGGATCGCGAGCGCCATTAATAAAGCGAACGGCAACGTCACCGCCAGCGTCATTAAAGCGAAAGACGGTGATTACCGCCTGATGCTGTCATCAAAAACCACCGGTACGGATGGTGCGATGACGGTAAGCGTTACCGGCGACGCCAAGCTGCAAAGCGCAATTGGCTACGATTCAAGCACCAAAACGGGCGCGCTGACGGTGAACACCGACGCGCAGAACGCGATTGTGGTGGTGAACAACATCTCCATCGAGCGTCAGTCGAATACCATTACCGATGCGCTGCCTGGAGTCACCTTCTCGGTGAAGGCCGAAAGCAAAGCCGATGAAACCCTTGAGGTTTCACGCGCAACGGATGCAAACCAGAAGGCGATCACAGACTGGGTCACGGCGTACAACTCGCTGCAGTCCACCATTAACAGTCTGACGAAGTATGTTGCGGTCGATGCAGGCGCCGGCGGCCAGTCTACCAGCAACGGCGCGCTGGTCGGTGATGCGAACGTGCGCGGAGTTCAGTCTCAGCTGCGCGGCCTGCTAACCGAAGCACAAACCGGCTCGGTTCAGATCATGGCCCAGCTGGGGATTACCCAGGACCCGGTGAAAGGCGCGGACGGTACCGTCGGTAACCTGAAAGTCGATACCGATAAGCTGAAAAAAGTACTTACTGACAACCCTGGCGCCGTACAGCAGTATTTTGTTGGTGACGGGAAAACCACCGGTCTGGCCACCCAGATGAACAACACGCTGACCAACATGCTCAGCACCAGTACCGGTAACGCCGGCGTGATCCAGAACGCAAAAGACGGGATCAACAAAACGCTGAAAACCCTGGGCGAACGTTACGATGCCATGGATGCTCAAATTGAAGCCACCATGGCGCGTTACAAAACCCAGTTCACCAGTCTGGACGTATTAGTCACCAAAATGACCAGTACAGCCAACTACCTGACCCAACAGTTCTCACAAAAGTAGTCGTAGCCTTCAGGAGTGGATATGTATAAGACCTCTGGTGTTCAATCCTATCAGCAGATAGGAGTAGAAAGCGCAGTCATGAATGCCAGTCCACACCAGCTGATTGTCATGTTGTTCGACGGGGCGCATAGCGCCCTTGTTCGCGCGCGTTTGTTCATGGAAGCCGGACAAATTCGTGAGAAAGGCGAAGCCTTATCCAAAGCCATCAACATCATCGACAACGGTTTAAAAGCAGGACTGAACATGGAGGTTGAGAGCGACTTGTCCGATAATCTTGCCTCCTTGTACGAATATATGGTTCGACGTTTGTTGCTGGCGAATGTCAGTAACGACGTAGACGCAATTGTTGAAGTCGAGGGTTTATTAAACAACATTGCGGATGCGTGGAAGCAAATCGGCCCCAATGCGTCCTCTATTTCAGGATAATTTTTGATGAATAATCCCAGCGCAGCGCTTAGCCACTGGCAGGCGTTACATGCTCAGAGCATTGCTATGCTAAATCTCGCACATTCTGGTCAATGGGATGCGCTTATCGAGCAGGAAATGCATTACGTACAACTGGTGGAAAGGATTTCTCAAACGCCCATCATGTCATGCCCTCCGGCTCAGGTTGAGCAAGCGCGTGCGCTGCTGGAAATGATCCTTGAAAATGAGAATGCGCTAAAGGCACTGCTGAAGGTCCGCATGGACGAACTGCGCAATCTGATTGATCAAACCGGTAAACAGCAATCCATCACGTCTACCTATGGAAAGCTGTCAGGGAATATTCTTTATCCAGAAAGTTTTACCCGCGACACACAACTATGATTTCTTCATCCATACTCCAGAAGTCTGCCAACCGGCTTCTGGAGCAAGGATGATGAAAAACCCCACCCTGTTACAATGTTTTCACTGGTATTACCCTGCTGGCGGTGAATTGTGGCGAGAGGTCACGGCGTTAGCTCCCAATCTTAACGAAATCGGCATCAACATGATCTGGCTACCGCCCGCCTATAAAGGTGCGTCCGGCGGGTATTCTGTTGGCTATGACTCTTACGACCTGTTCGATCTCGGCGAGTTTGACCAGAAAGGCAGTATTGCCACGAAATACGGCGACAAAGCACAGCTGCTGGAGGCCATCGACGCTCTCAAAAGCAACGACATAGCCGTGCTGCTGGACGTGGTGGTCAACCACAAAATGGGCGCCGATGAGAAGGAGTCCGTGCGCGTTCAGCGCGTGAACGAACAGGACCGCACGCAAATCGATGACGAGGTTATTGAGTGCGAAGCCTGGACTCGCTACACCTTCCCCGTCCGGGCCGGGCAGTATTCGCAGTTCATCTGGGATTACAAATGCTTCAGCGGCGTCGACCATATTGAAAACCCCGATGAAGACGGCATCTTTAAAATCGTCAACGACTACACCGGCGAAGGCTGGAACGATCAGGTTGATGATGAGATGGGTAACTTCGATTACCTGATGGGCGAAAATATCGACTTTCGCAATCACGCCGTGACCGAGGAGATAAAATACTGGGCCCGCTGGGTCATGGAACAGACGCGCTGCGACGGTTTTCGTCTGGACGCCGTCAAGCATATTCCCGCCTGGTTTTACAAAGAGTGGATTGAGCACGTCCAGGAAGTCGCCGACCAGCCGCTGTTTATCGTGGCGGAGTACTGGTCCCATGAGGTGGATAAACTTCAGGCCTATATTGACCAGGTCGAAGGCAAAACCATGCTGTTTGATGCCCCCCTGCAGATGAAATTCCACGAGGCGTCACGTCAGGGCCGGGATTACGACATGAGCCAAATCTTCACCGGTACCCTGGTGGAAGCCGATCCGTTTCATGCGGTCACCCTCGTCGCGAACCATGACACCCAACCCCTGCAGGCGCTCGAAGCGCCGGTCGAGGCCTGGTTCAAGCCGCTGGCCTACGCGCTGATCCTGCTGCGGGAAAACGGCGTGCCGAGCGTCTTTTATCCGGATCTCTTCGGCGCCAGCTATGACGACACGGGAGGCGACGGTGAAACCTACCATATTGATATGCCGGTCATTGAGCAGCTTCACGAGCTGATCCTCGCGCGCCAGCGTTTTGCCCACGGCGTGCAGACGCTGTTTTTCGACCATCCTAACTGCATCGCCTTCAGCCGCAGCGGCACGGAAGACGATCCCGGCTGCGTGGTGGTACTTTCTAACGGCGACGACGGTGAAAAAGTGATTTGCCTGGGTGAAAACTACGGCAACAAAACGTGGCGGGATTTTCTCGGCAATCGCGAAGAAACCATCACTACGGCGGCGGATGGCGAAGGGACGTTTACCTGTAATGGGGGGAGCGTCAGCATTTGGGTAATAGAGGATGCGCTGTAGAACGGGAAACGTGCGGCCTGATGCCCTCACCCCGTCCCTCTCCCACAGGGAGAGGGCGCAAACACCAAAAACGGCAACGAGGTTGCCGTTTTGCGTTTACCCTTAGGGTAGCTTACTCTCCAGCGGATGCTTGCTCAGGTAATCCGCACACTCAACCGTTGGGCGGTCGACCTTCTGCAGCTCCAGCCCGTCGTACTCAAGCGTCGAGCCATCGCGCTCCAGCGGATAGATATCGAGCTTACGCGTCACGTTGTAATAGCTGTCTGAACGCAGCATGATTTTCCCCGGCACGGCAATCACGCGCAGCCACTGACGGCAGTCCAGCGTGTCGCCCTCCTCCGTCACCACCAGCGTGGCAATCGCCTTCGGGCTGACCATTTTGCTCTGCGGTCCTTTCGACTGCCAGTATCCCGCCAGATTCGCCGGGACAGGATGCTTGATCACGTCGTTATAGTTATCGACCTGAACGCACCCGGTCAGTGCCAGCAGCGCGCCAGCAATTGCTATTTTTTTCATCATCTTTCCTGCATTCGAAGAAAAAAATATTGTGGCATTAAAGCGCTGCGGCTGCCAGCGAAGATCGAAAGGTCTTAAGCTATAGCTATCACGCACTCTCCTGAAGCTCCTGCCTACCGCGTGCAGACAAAAAACCCCGGTTGTACGGGGTTTCGCAAGGAGTCTGATAGATAATTAATACAGGCTTGAGACGAACGTGTTTATCGGCTCCGGCAGCAAATCCTGCGGGTGATCGCCACCGAAGGTCGCCCACTTGCTTTTGCCGTTGATAATGGTTGATGCAACCCGATTATTGGATTCAGCATTATAAACAGTAATTTTCACTTCAATCTTGTCCGGAATGCCAGACCACTCGGTTGCACGATCTTCCCAATGCAGTATCTGCGGGACCACATAATATCCCCGGCTGATTGAATGGCCAGTTTTCAGACATGGGACATCATCACAGTCAGCAAAAACAGTAACTTTATCGGAATGCCGTAAAAATGCCGCTTTTACAGCGTCGGCCGTTGCTTTGCCTGAACCCGAATAAGTGTGTGTCTCATAAACGCCATCAGTTGGCTGAGAAATCACAACCGGGACATCTTTTACCAGGTGCTCTGTACGCTCCTGAATATTATTTGTGCTGTATTTAGCGGAACAACCTGCCAGTAAAATTGCAGAAGAAACCAGAAACGCTCTTTTCACTTTTCTATCCCTGTAAAATAAAGGAGTTACATTTTATCAGGGCAGTCCAGGTGAAACATATATCTGCATCATGAAGACGTAACATATCGCGTGATATGAATCAGAGAGTTCGGTTCTGGAAGGCGGAAAATGAACAGACGAGACACCAGTCCAGAACCAAAACGAAAGAGGATTTGCCCCGCTCATGCCCCACGTCGTGGGTCAGGGCAGTAATCAACTATCAATATCATCAGGTTAGTTAACCTAAACCTGCATCCCCATCACTTCCTGATACGCCGACACCAGCTTGTTACGCACCTGGATCCCCATCTGCAGGGAAACCGAGGCTTTTTGCAAATCGGTCATCACATCATTCAGCGCCACGCCAGGCTCACCGAGGGTGAACTTTTCTGCCTGAGTGCGTGCTGCAGTCTGGGTATCACTGATACGGTCAAGAGCGGCATGCAGTTGCCCTGCGAAGCTGATGCTCGGCTGCTGATCTGCCACATTCTGATTACGGGCCGTCATCGCCGTTGCCTGCAACTGACTGATTACCCCTTCAATACCCTGTATAGCCATGACTTTCCCCTGGATGGTTTTTTACGCGGTCAAGACTAACAGCTTGTCAATAAGATAATGGCGGTAAATAGCGTGAAAAAACCAGGTTATTTGACGCATAGAAAATCACGAATCATCAAATAATGGCAGGGCCATCAATATGGAACTTTTGTCGTGTTTGCCGACCCGGGAGTCAGTTTTGTTTCTCTACACGAATAACGTAAACCACCAGGATTTAAGAGGTGCGCAATGAGTGCAACAGCATCGACAGCGCCGCAGAATAAATCACTCGAGTGGATGAACCGCCTTCGCGCGAATCCTAAAATCCCGTTGATCGTGGCAGGCGCTGCCGCAATTGCGATCCTTGTAGCGATGGTCCTGTGGGCGAAAAGCCCTGATTACCGGACGCTCTACAGCAACCTTTCCGATCAGGATGGCGGCGCCATCGTCACCCAGCTTACCCAGATGAACATCCCTTATCGCTTTGCCGATAATGGCGGTGCGCTTGAGGTACCGGCAGATAAGGTGCACGAACTGCGTCTGCGTCTGGCTCAGCAGGGGCTGCCGAAGGGCGGTGCCGTTGGCTTTGAGCTGCTGGATCAGGAAAAATTCGGTATCAGCCAGTTCAGCGAGCAGGTGAACTACCAGCGTGCGCTGGAAGGTGAACTGGCCCGCACCATTGAAACATTAGGCCCGGTGAAGAGTGCCCGCGTGCACCTTGCGATGCCTAAACCTTCTTTATTTGTCCGTGAACAGAAATCACCTTCGGCTTCCGTTACCGTGAACCTCCAGGCTGGCCGCGCGCTGGACGAAGGGCAAATCAGCGCTGTGACGCATCTCGTCTCCAGCGCCGTCGCCGGTCTGCCGCCGGGTAACGTGACGCTGGTAGACCAAAGTGGTCACCTGCTGACGCAATCCAATACCGCCGGTCGCGATCTGAATGATGCGCAGCTGAAGTATGCCTCCGATGTCGAAAACCGCCTCCAGCGCCGTATTGAAGCCATCCTCGGCCCGGTCGTGGGTAACAGCAACGTGCACGCGCAGGTTACCGCGCAGATCGACTTCGCGAATAAAGAACAAACTGAAGAGCAATACAGCCCGAACGGCGATGCGGCTCAGGCGGTGATGCGTTCACGCCAGATCAATTCGAACGAGCAGGTCGGCGGTGCATACCCAGGCGGCGTGCCGGGCGCACTCTCTAATCAGCCTGCCCCGGCTAACGCGGCGCCGATTTCTACGCCTCCGGCCAATCAGCAGAACGGTCAGCAAAATCAGCAGACCACCTCAACGACCAGCAACGCCGGTCCGCGTACCAGCAGCCGTAACGAAACCACGAACTACGAAGTGGATCGGACGATTCGCCACACTAAACTGAACGTGGGCGATATTCAGCGTCTTTCCGTTGCGGTAGTGGTGAACTACAAAACGCTGGCGGATGGCAAACCGCTGCCGCTGACCGCCGAGCAGATGAAGCAGATTGAAAACCTGACCCGTGAAGCGATGGGTTACTCCGAGAAGCGCGGCGATACCCTCAACGTGGTGAACTCACCGTTCAACTCGGTTGAAGAGACCGGCGGTGAACTGCCGTTCTGGCAACAGCAGGCGTTTATCGATCAGCTGATGTCCGCAGGACGCTGGCTGCTGGTGCTGATTGTCGCGTGGCTGCTGTGGCGTAAGGCCGTTCGTCCGCAGCTTCAGCGTCGTGCTGAAGCCGAAAAAGCGGCTCGCGAACAGATGTCTACGCGTCAGGAAACGGAAGAAGCGGTTGAAGTTCGCCTCAGTAAAGATGAACAGATGCAGCAGCGTCGTGCTAACCAGCGCATGGGCGCTGAGGTCATGAGCCAGCGCATTCGCGAAATGTCAGATAACGATCCGCGCGTCGTGGCGCTGGTCATCCGCCAGTGGATGGGTAACGAACATGAGTAATACGCTTACGGGCACCGATAAAAGCGTCATCCTGTTGATGACCATTGGCGAAGATCGCGCGGCAGAGGTGTTTAAACACCTCTCCCAGCGTGAAGTGCAAATTCTCAGTGCGGCGATGGCCAGCGTGCGTCAAATCTCCAATAAACAGCTGACCGAAGTGCTGTCGGAATTTGAACAGGAAGCCGAACAGTTTGCCGCGCTGAACGTCAACGCCAACGACTACCTGCGTTCCGTGCTGGTCAAGGCGCTGGGCGAAGAGCGTGCCGCCAGCCTGCTGGAAGATATTCTGGAAACGCGCGATACCGCCAGCGGTATCGAAACGCTCAACTTTATGGAACCGCAGAGTGCCGCCGACCTTATTCGCGACGAGCACCCGCAGATTATCGCCACCATCCTTGTCCACCTCAAACGTGGCCAGGCGGCCGATATTCTGGCGCTGTTCGAAGAGCGCCTGCGCCACGATGTGATGCTGCGTATCGCCACCTTCGGCGGCGTCCAGCCGGCCGCGCTGGCGGAGCTGACCGAAGTGCTGAACAACCTGCTCGACGGTCAGAACCTCAAGCGCAGCAAAATGGGCGGCGTGAGAACGGCGGCGGAAATTATCAACCTGATGAAAACGCAGCAGGAAGAGGCCGTCATTACGGCGGTTCGCGAATTCGACGGCGAGCTGGCACAGAAAATCATCGACGAGATGTTCCTGTTCGAAAACCTCGTGGAAGTGGACGACCGCAGCATCCAGCGACTGCTCCAGGAAGTGGACTCCGAGTCGCTGCTTATCGCCCTCAAAGGTGCCGAGCAGCCGCTGCGCGAGAAGTTCCTGCGCAACATGTCTCAGCGTGCGGCCGATATCCTGCGCGACGACCTTGCCAACCGCGGCCCGGTTCGTCTGTCTCAGGTGGAAAACGAACAGAAAGCCATTCTGCTTATTGTTCGTCGTCTGGCGGAAACCGGCGAGATGGTGATTGGCAGCGGAGACGACACCTATGTCTAATGAGCTGCCGTGGAAGCGCTGGACGCCGGACGATCTGGCCCCTCCCCTCTCCGAGTTCACGCCAGCCGTGATACCGAGCGAGGAGCGTGATCCGGACGTCGAGCAGCCCGAGCTGAGCGAAGAGGAGCAGCAGGCACAGATGCTGGCTCAGCTGCAAATGCAGGCGCACGAGCAGGGCTATAATGCCGGTCTGAACGAAGGCCGGCAGAAAGGCCACGACCTTGGCTATCAGGAAGGTCTGGCGAAAGGGCTAGAGCACGGTATCGATCAGGCGCGCCAGCAGCAGGCGCCGATCCATGCCCGCATGCAGCAGCTGGTCAGCGAGTTCCAGCATACGCTGGACGCGCTGGACAGCGTGATTGCCTCGCGACTGATGCAGATGGCGCTGGAAGCCGCGCGTCAGGTTATCGGCCAGACGCCCGTGGTGGATAACACTGCGCTGATAAAACAAATTCAGGGTCTGCTTCAGCAGGAGCCGCTGTTCAGCGGGAAGCCTCAGCTGCGCGTCCATCCGGACGATCTGCAGCGCGTTGAAGAAAGCCTGGGGGCGACGCTAAACCTGCACGGCTGGCGTCTGCGCGGCGACCCGTCGTTGCATCACGGCGGCTGTAAAGTCTCTGCCGATGAAGGTGACCTGGATGCCAGCGTCGCCACCCGCTGGCAGGAACTGTGCCGCCTGGCGGCACCGGGAGTCGTCTGATGACTGCGCGCCTCACCCGCTGGCTCACCACGCTCGACAACTTTGAGACGAAGATGGCGCAACTGCCGTCCGTTCGTCGTTATGGGCGACTGACGCGCGCCACCGGTCTGGTTCTGGAGGCCACCGGCCTCCAGCTTCCGCTGGGCGCGACCTGCGTCATTGAGCGTCAGGATGGTCTGGAAACGCGTGAAGTTGAAAGCGAAGTGGTCGGGTTTAACGGCCAGCGCCTGTTCCTGATGCCGCTTGAAGAGGTGGAAGGCATTCTGCCCGGCGCGCGCGTGTATGCCAAAAACATTTCTGGCGACGGGCTGCAAAGCGGGAAGCAGCTGCCGCTTGGCCCTGCCCTGCTGGGCCGCGTGCTGGACGGCAGCGGGAAACCGCTCGACGGGCTGCCCTCCCCGGACACCACCGAAACCGGCGCGCTGATCACCCAGCCGTTCAACCCCCTGCAGCGTACCCCTATCGAGCATGTGCTGGACACCGGCGTGCGCCCGATTAACGCCCTGCTGACCGTGGGTCGCGGGCAGCGTATGGGCCTGTTCGCCGGGTCAGGCGTGGGTAAATCCGTCCTGCTCGGCATGATGGCGCGCTATACCCAGGCCGATGTGATCGTCGTGGGGCTGATCGGCGAACGTGGTCGTGAAGTAAAAGACTTTATTGAAAACATTCTGGGTGCGGAAGGCCGCGCCCGCTCGGTGGTTATCGCCGCGCCGGCGGACGTGTCGCCGCTGCTGCGTATGCAGGGTGCCGCCTATGCCACCCGTATTGCCGAAGATTTCAGGGACCGAGGCAAGCACGTGCTGCTGATCATGGATTCCCTGACCCGTTACGCGATGGCGCAGCGTGAAATCGCGCTGGCCATCGGTGAGCCACCGGCGACCAAAGGCTACCCGCCTTCGGTATTCGCCAAGCTCCCTGCCCTCGTTGAGCGCGCGGGGAACGGCATCACCGGCGGCGGCTCCATCACCGCGTTCTATACGGTACTGACGGAAGGCGATGACCAGCAGGACCCGATTGCCGACTCCGCGCGCGCGATCCTTGACGGTCATATTGTTCTGTCGCGTCGTCTGGCCGAAGCCGGGCACTATCCGGCCATTGATATTGAAGCCTCTATCAGCCGCGCAATGACGGCGCTGATAACCGAGAAGCACTACGCCCGCGTGCGTAACTTCAAACAACTCCTCTCCAGCTTCCAGCGCAACCGCGATCTGGTCAGCGTGGGGGCGTATGCCAAAGGCAGCGACCCGATGCTCGACAAAGCGATTAGCCTGTGGCCGCAGCTGGAGGCATTTTTGCAACAAGGCATTTTTGAACGCGCCGACTGGGAAGATTCAATTCAGGCACTGGAGCTGATTTTCCCGCAGGTGTAACACAGGTGGAGGGCGAAGGTCATGGCGCAAAACAGCGCGTTATCAACGCTGAAAGATCTGGCTGAAAAAGAAGTTGATGATGCCGCATTGCAGCTAGGCGCAATGCGACGCGGGTGCCAGCAGGCTGAAGAACAGTTGAAGATGTTGATCGACTATCAGCATGAATATCGCACCAACCTCAATACCGATATGACACAGGGCATTGGAAGCCAGCGCTGGATTAACTATCAGCAGTTTATCCAGACGCTGGAGAAGGCGATAGATCAGCATCGCCAGCAGCTTAACCAGTGGACCCAGAAAGTCGATACCGCGCTGAATTTCTGGCGTGAGAAGAAGCAGCGGCTGCAGGCCTGGCAGACTTTACAGGACCGACAGATCGCGGCAACGACCCTGGCGGAAAACCGTCTGGATCAGAAGAAAATGGATGAGTTTGCCCAGCGCGCATCAATGAGGAAACCGGAATGATCACACTGCAACAACTGCTGATGAGCGACAGCGACCTGTCAGGCGGCACGCTAACGGGGAAAGGCACCGACGGTGCACAGGACTTTCTCTCTCTGCTGGCGGGCGCCCTGTCGGACGCAACGGGCAAGGGCAAAGATGCGCCGCTGACCCTGGCCGATCTGAAAGCCGCAGGCAGTAAGCTGTCAAAAGTGGCTCAGGACGCCAAAGGGGATACCGCCCTTCAGGCCAAAATTGCCGACCTGCTCTCGCGCCAAACCGCGCTGAATGGCGATGAAACCTCCCCCGTCACGCCGCTTGATACGCTGGTTTCCGGGCTGGTACCGCTGTCTAAGGGCGACGCGCTGAAGACCCTCAATGCGGCAAACAGCAAGGATGACGGTAAAAGCGAGCTGAGCGAAGAAGAGCTGGCCGGATTAAGCGCGCTGATGGCGATGCTGCCGCACCAGCAAACTACCGCCTCTCGCGCGGCAGGCAGTGACGGCGTATCCGCCACCTCAACGCTGAATTCCGCGGCGCTTTCGCACAATGGCGCGGGCCAACCGTCCCTGAACGCGCTTCCGGGAAGCCATGATAAAGCGCAGAGTTCTGTGCCTTATCAGAGCCAGGTGAAAAATAACGACCCGGCCCTGTCGGGCAACGCGCTGGCAACCCCGGCCGTGGCCGCGGCGGCAGAGAAGCAGGAGCTCGCCAGCTCTTCCTCTTCAGCCTCCCCAACGGCCACCCTGGCACCGATTATGTCCAGCCATGCGACCAGTCAGACGGCCGCCACCGTCGCCACCGCGCCGGTGTTAAGCCAGCCTCTGGGAACCCACGAATGGCAGCAATCCCTGAGCCAGCACATCACTCTGTTCACTAAGCAGGGCCAGCAGACGGCAGAGCTGCGTCTGCACCCGGAAGATCTGGGTCAGGTGCAAATTTCGCTCAAGCTGGATGATAACCAGGCGCAGCTGCAGATGGTCTCTGCGCACAGCCACGTCCGCGCGGCACTGGAAGCCGCGCTGCCGGTACTGCGGACCTCGCTGGCGGAGAACGGCATTCAGCTTTCACAGAGCAGCGTCAGCAGCGAGAGCTTCGCCGGGCAGCAGCAGTCTTCATCCCAGCAGCAGCACCAGGCTTCGCGTTCCGGCAACACCGGCGGTTTTAATGAAGAGAGCGATGAACTACTGCCTGTCCCTGCCGCCCTGCAATCCGCAGCGCGCGGTAACAGTGCCGTAGACATCTTCGCCTAAACGCCAGAGGTAGCGTGATTATCCCCGTCTTTTCCACGCTTTGACGACAGCAGGACACGGGATAATCACCTTATTAAGCTGTACCGAAACAGGAAGCTCGTATCAGATGACTGACTCCGCTATCACCAAAAAAAGTAAGCGTTCCATCTGGATCCCGCTGCTGGTGTTGATCACGCTCGCCGCCTGCGCTACCGCGGGCTATAGTTACTGGCGTATGCAGCAGGAACCTACCACCGCTGCAGCCAAAGCTGAAGCGCCACCTCCGCCGGCACCCGTGTTTTTCCCGCTGGATACCTTCACCGTCAACCTGGGTGATGCGGATCGCGTGCTTTATGTTGGCATTACGCTGCGCCTGAAAGATGAAGCCACCCGTTCACGTCTGAACGATTACCTTCCAGAAGTGCGCAGCAGACTTCTGCTGCTGTTCTCTCGTCAGGACGCTTCGGCGCTGGCCACCGATGTGGGTAAGCAAAAGCTGGTCGACGCTATTAAACAAACGCTGGCGACCCCGCTGGTAAACGGCCAACCTAAGCAGGAAGTCACTGACGTTCTGTATACAGCATTCATTCTGCGGTAACGACATGGGCGACAGTATTCTTTCTCAGGCAGAAATCGATGCGCTGCTCAACGGCGACAGCGATAACAATGATGATCCTAAACCGGGTATTGGCGGCGATAGCGATATTCGTCCCTATGACCCGAATACCCAGCGTCGCGTGGTACGTGAACGTCTGCAGGCGCTGGAGATCATTAACGAACGTTTTGCACGTCAGTTCCGTATGGGGCTGTTTAACCTGCTGCGTCGTAGCCCGGATATCACGGTCGGTGCGATCCGCATTCAGCCGTATCATGAGTTTGCCCGCAACCTGCCGGTGCCAACCAACCTTAACCTGATTCATCTGAAGCCGCTGCGCGGCACCGGTCTGGTGGTGTTTTCGCCAAGCCTGGTGTTCATCGCGGTGGATAACCTGTTCGGCGGCGACGGGCGTTTCCCGACCAAAGTAGAAGGTCGTGAATTCACCCATACCGAACAGCGCGTCATTAACCGCATGCTGAAGCTGGCGCTGGAGTCATACAGCGACGCGTGGAAAGCGATTAACCCGCTGGAAGTGGAGTACGTCCGTTCTGAGATGCAGGTGAAATTTACCAATATCACCACCTCCCCGAACGATATCGTCGTTAACACCCCGTTCCACGTGGAGATCGGTAACCTGACCGGCGAGTTCAACATCTGCCTGCCGTTCAGCATGATCGAACCGCTGCGCGAGCTGCTGGTTAACCCGCCGCTGGAGAACTCCCGCAACGAAGACCAGAACTGGCGTGAAAACCTGGTCCGCCAGGTCCAGCATTCGCAGCTTGAGCTGGTGGCGAGCTTCGCCGATATCCCGCTGCGGTTATCTCAGATCCTGAAATTACAACCCGGCGATGTTTTGCCGATAGAAAAACCCGACCGCATTATTGCCCATGTGGATGGTGTCCCCGTGCTGACAAGCCAGTACGGCACGATTAACGGTCAGTATGCGTTACGCGTTGAGCACTTGATCAACCCGATTTTGAATTCGCTGAATGAGGAACAGCCCAAATGAGTGACATGAACAATCCGTCCGATGAAAACAGCGGAGCACTGGACGATCTGTGGGCTGACGCGTTAAACGAGCAAAAAGCACCCCCGGCCAAAAGTGCTGCGGATGCCGTATTCCAGCAGCTCGGCGGCGGTGACGTCAGCGGCACGCTGCAGGACATCGACCTGATTATGGATATCCCGGTTAAGCTGACCGTTGAGCTGGGACGCACCCGTATGACCATTAAGGAGCTGCTGCGCCTGACGCAGGGTTCCGTGGTGGCCCTTGACGGTCTGGCCGGCGAGCCGCTGGATATTCTGATCAACGGCTATCTGATTGCCCAGGGTGAAGTGGTGGTGGTTGCCGATAAATACGGCGTACGTATCACCGACATCATTACCCCGTCTGAACGTATGCGTCGTCTGAGCCGTTAAGCATGAAAACCCAGGCAACAATATCACAGCCTTCTGCCGTTCCCGGCTCGCCGCTGCTCCAGGTGAGCGGGGCATTGTTCGGTATTATTGCCTTTATCCTTATCGCCGCCTGGCTGGCGAAGCGCTTTGGCCTGGCGGGTAAAACCGCCGGTGCCCGCGGCCTGAAGGTCAGCGCCAGCACCACGCTGGGGCCACGCGAACGCGTGGTCATCGTCGAGGTGGACGACGCGCGCCTGGTCCTGGGCGTCACGGCCTCAAACATCAGCGTATTACATAAGCTGCCGCCCGCCCCTGCTGTGGTGGACGAGCGCGCAGACGCCCCTGCGGATTTTCAGTCCGTCATGAAGAGTTTGCTTAAGCGTTCCGGGAGATCCTGATGCGCCGTTTGTTATCCCTGACGCTCGCGGGCGTTGGCCTGTTTGCTCCCGCGGTTTATGCACAGCTGCCCGGTCTGGTCTCAACCCCTCTCGCGGGCGGCGGACAAAGCTGGTCCCTTCCGGTCCAGACGCTGGTTTTCATCACCTCGCTGACGTTTATTCCGGCCATCCTGCTGATGATGACCAGCTTCACCCGCATCATCATCGTCTTTGGCCTGCTGCGAAACGCGCTGGGAACCCCTTCCGCACCGCCAAACCAGGTTCTGCTTGGGCTGGCGCTGTTTTTGACCTTTTTCATTATGTCGCCGGTGATCGATAAGATTTATACCGACGCCTACCAGCCGTTCAGCGAAGACAAAATCTCCATGCAGGAGGCGCTGGATAAAGGCGCTCAGCCGCTGCGAGAATTTATGCTGCGCCAGACGCGCGAAGCCGACCTGGCCCTCTTTGCCCGCCTGTCCAACACCGGCGAGCTGCAGGGACCGGAATCAGTGCCAATGCGTATTCTTCTGCCTGCCTATGTCACCAGCGAGCTGAAAACCGCGTTCCAGATCGGCTTTACCATCTTTATTCCGTTCCTGATTATTGACCTGGTGATCGCCAGCGTCCTGATGGCGCTCGGGATGATGATGGTGCCGCCCGCGACCATTGCCCTGCCCTTTAAGATCATGCTCTTTGTTCTGGTCGACGGCTGGCAACTGCTGGTCAGTTCGCTGGCGCAGAGTTTCTACAGTTAAGGAACGGTAATGACACCTGAATCGGTCATGATGATGGGCACGGAAGCGATGAAAATCGCGATTGCCGTTGCCGCGCCGCTGCTGCTTGTCGCGCTGGTTACCGGTCTGATTATCAGTATCCTCCAGGCCGCCACGCAGATTAACGAAATGACGCTGTCTTTCATCCCGAAAATCATCGCCGTGTTCGTGGCGATTATCGTCGCCGGGCCGTGGATGCTGAACCTGTTGCTGGACTATATGCGCAACCTGTTTACCAACCTGCCGTACATCATCGGCTGACCTGACGATGCTGCACTTCACCAGCGACCAGTGGGTTCAGTGGCTCGGCGTCTACTTCTGGCCGATGCTGCGCATCATGGCGCTGATATCCACCGCCCCCATTCTCAGTGAGAAATCGATACCCAAGCGCGTCAAGGTGGGGCTGGGCATTATCATCTCCATTATCGTTGCGCCCTCTCTCTCCCCCGTGGATATTCCGATCTTCTCGGCGAACGCGGTGTGGGTGGCTCTGCAGCAGGTGATGATTGGCGTCGCCGTCGGCTTTACCATGCAGCTCGCCTTTGCCGCGGTGCGTACCGCAGGGGAACTGATCGGCCTGCAGATGGGGCTATCGTTCGCCACGTTTGTTGATCCCGGCAGTCATCTCAACATGCCCGTGCTGGCGCGCATTATCGATCTTCTCGCCATGCTGCTGTTCCTGTCGCTCAACGGCCATCTGTGGCTTATCTCCATGCTGGTGGATACGTTCCATACGCTGCCGATTGGCGAAAATCCGGTGAACAGCAACGCCTTTCTGGCGCTCACGCGCGCTGCGGGGCTGATATTCCTGAACGGGCTGATGCTGGCGCTGCCGATCATCACCCTGCTGCTGACCGTCAACCTGGCATTAGGTTTACTCAACCGAATGGCACCGCAGCTTTCGGTGTTTGTCATCGGTTTTCCGCTGACGCTGACGGTGGGAATTTTATTAATGTCATTGCTGATGCCACTTATCGCTCCCTTCTGTGAACATTTATTCGGCGAGATATTCAACCTGTTAGCGGATATTGTCAGCGAACTGCCACGTAAATAATAGCCCGCACTGTTGCTACTGTCTTTCTGAGGATATTCCTAAAATAAAACGCGAAAAACATCTTCCAGGATATATCTGACGCGGTTTAATTGTTTCTAACCATCTCACAATACTTAATATTTACTTTACTTTAAGAAGATTCCTGGCAAATTATACGTAACTTTACGGGATAGTGAGTCCGCCTGAAAGTCTTTGTCATGCTCACAGGTTTATTATTTTTTTCCATCCCGTATGGCTGTTTTGAGCTCTCAGGCAGATGGTGAATTATCGTTACGCATTGAGTGAGGGTATGCCATGTCAACGATCATTATGGATTTATGCAGCTACACCCGGCTAGGGTTAACCGGGTACCTGGCAAGCAGAGGGGTAAGAAAGAGAGACATCAACGATGCACACACCGTTGACGAACTCGCAGCCGCTTGTGACGAACTAAAACCAGGCGTGGTGTTTATTAATGAGGACTGTTTCATTCACGATCCAGCCAACAGTCAGCACATTAAGCAAATCATTAATCAGCATCCAAAAACCCTGTTTATTGTTTTTATGGCGATCGCGAATATCCATTTCGATGAGTATTTGTTGGTCCGTAAAAATTTATTGATTAGTTCTAAATCGATTAAACCCGAGTCGCTGGATGACATTCTGGGTGATTATTTGAATAAAGAAGTTAAGAATGTAGGAGCGGTTAACTTACCCACCCTATCATTAAGCAGGACTGAATCAAGTATGCTGCGAATGTGGATGGCGGGACAAGGAACTATTCAGATCTCGGACCAGATGAATATTAAAGCGAAAACCGTTTCGTCTCACAAAGGAAATATTAAAAGGAAAATTAAAACGCATAATAAGCAAGTGATCTACCACGTGGTACGCCTGACCGATAATGTGACGAACGGGATTTTCGTCAACATGCGTTAGTCCCTTAAGACCCTGTGCACCCTACCTTTGATCTCTGGCCTGGCCAGAGATTTTTGCTTCTGTGAGGTTGTCGGGCACGCGCTGTGCTACCCGACG
Source organism: Enterobacter sp. 120016 (assembly GCF_018383635.1). NCBI lineage: Bacteria > Pseudomonadati > Pseudomonadota > Gammaproteobacteria > Enterobacterales > Enterobacteriaceae > Enterobacter > Enterobacter sp. 120016. The sequence continues at coordinate 733,455 of NZ_JAHAWC010000001.1, forward strand.
CCGTGCTAGTCTGCCTTCTCTACAAAAATGCCGTCCGGATGCCCCAGTTCGTTAAAAAACCAGATGCCGAGCGGGTAGTCTTCGAGTGATACCAGATACATTGTGCCTTCGCTAAACTCTTCAATTGCCAGCACCACACCCGGGCGGCGCGGCCCACCGTCCGTTTTAACCGTTACCCGATCGTTGACCTTCATACATTCCTCCTCTGGTTTTGAGCCAGTGTAGAACAAAACGCAAAAACGCACATCGCCGCCCGGTGTGAATGGCGTTTTTATGCACAGTCTATACTTACCGTTGGACACGGTTGAATGAGGAACCCCGTAATGAAGACCGATAAAGAGTACAGCGACACCATCAAGCGCGAAGTCGAGGTGGATGTCGATGCCCTGCTGGCCGCCATCAATGAGATCAGTGAGTCGGAAGTCCGCCGGACGGACGACAATTCGGACCGCGTCATTGTCAACGGAAGGGATTATCACACCTATCGTGAGCTGGCCGAGGCCTTCGAGCTTGATATTCACGACTTTAGCGTGTCTGAAGCCAATCGGTAGGGCGAAAAAAATCCCGGTCATGGGGATGGCCGGGATCAAAACTTGCTTATGCAAGAAGCACTTGAAAATTCGTTACACCAGGAAATCTGATGTACACGCCACACTATCCCCAACGAATTTGTCTGACAAGCATATATTCTTATGATGAATATAATATTTTTAACATAATGCTTTTTGTTATGAGCAATAACACACGCCGAATGCGGGTTTGCCAGGGAATACTCTCATTTCTCCTATTAACAATTCGGTTATTTTTTAGGAATTTTCTTAGATTGAGGCGAAGCCGTTACCAGGAGTCACTATGCCTTCACTGCGGGATACATTGCTGATTTTTTCGGACCTGGATGGCTCGTTGCTGGATATTCATACCTATGAGTGGCAACCCGCCATGCCCTGGCTGGACAGGCTGCTGGATAACCAGATACCGGTCATTCTCTGCAGCAGCAAGACCGCGGCAGAGATGCTGGATATCCAGCAGGATCTGGGGCTGGAAGGCTTGCCTTTTATTGCCGAGAACGGCGCGGTGATTCAGCCCGACGTGCGTTGGGAGAAGGTTCAGCGCCAGATCAGGGGGATGACGCACCGGGATATTCGCCCGCGGATCGAGCAAATTCGCCTGCAGACGGGCTTTAAATTCACCACCTTTGACGACGTGGATGAGCATGTCATCAGCGAGTGGACCGGACTGACGCGCTATCGTTCGGCGCTTGCCCGCAAGCATGAAGCCTCCGTCACGCTCATCTGGCGCGATACCGACGAGAAAATGGTCCAGTTTGAAGAGGAGCTGGCGCACAGCGGCCTGAAGTGTCTGCAGGGGGCGCGCTTCTGGCACATTCTGGACGCCCGCTGTGGCAAGGACGTTGCGGTTAACTGGCTGATTGCGCAGTACCGCGAGCAGGAAGAGATCGAACCCACCACGCTGGGGCTCGGCGACGGCCCTAACGATGCGCCGCTGCTCGACAGCGTTGACTTCGCGGTGGTGATTAAGGGCATTAACCGCCAGGGCATCACGCTACGGGATGATAACCCCGCCCGGGTTTATCACACCCGGCAGCCCGGCCCCGCGGGCTGGCAGGAGGGGCTGGATCACTTCCTGTCCTAATCCCGCCAGACGACCCGGTTACGGCCGCACTGTTTGGCCTGGTACAGCCGGGCGTCCGCCACGGACTGCAGCTGTTCAAACTCGTAGTTACCCGCTTCATCCGCGCTGCTGACCCCCAGCGACGCGCTGATGCGCAGAGTCGTGCTCTTCTTCACCAGGATCTCCTTGCTGTCGATCCGGCAGCGAATGCGGTCCGCGACGCTTCTCGCCTCCTCCAGACCAATCCCCGGCAGGACAACGCAAAACTCTTCCCCGCCTACGCGCCCTGCCACGTCATTCTTGCGTAGCGCGCTGGCAATCAGCCCTGCCGTGTGGGAGAGGACTTTATCACCGGCCTGATGGCCGAAACGGTCGTTGATGTTTTTAAAATGGTCGAGGTCGATCTGAATCACCGAGAACGGCAGCGACTGCTGGCGACAGGTTTCCGCCAGCAATTTTGCGCGGTCGAACAGCGCGCCGCGGTTATTCAGCCGGGTAAGCGGGTCATGCCAGGCCTGCCACTGGAGCGAGTGCTGAAGCGTGTACATGTTACTCACCATCCGACGGATCACCAGCCACGAGATCAATAGCATGGCGGTAAAGAGCGCCCACAGCAGCGCCAGCACGATGCTGATGCTGCCGAAGTCGTCCTGTACCCCTTCATGCAGGGTGTGGATCCGCAGGACAACGCCATCGAAGTGATCGAGCCGCTCCCAGCTAACAAAACGGCTTCCGAGGCGGATCCCGCCGCCGGTCGCGTGCTCAATCGCCTGCGCAATCTGCGCCGTTTCGCGTTCGTCAAAATGGTTAACCGCGTTTTCCGCGTGGACCGAGGTGGCAATCATATTGAGCCGGGTATCGTACAGCTGATACTCCCCTTCCGTTCGGTCTTCCGTCGCATCAGCCAGCAGACGCTGCATCGTGCTCAACGTAAAATCCATCGCCACGACGCCATACCAGTAATGATCGAAATAGATGGGGACGCTGGCGGTGATCGTACGTTCATCATTGGTCCAGGATGAAGGGGTAGAGATAAACCAGCGCACCGCGCGAGCGCGATTGTTCCGTTCTGACTGCTGGGTAAACCAGGACTGCGTGACCAGATGATAATAGCGGGAGGTAATATCACCCGCCTGGTCAGGCGTATCCGTGGAAATGAAAAATCCGGCGCGGGACACGTAGATCACGCGCGCTTCCGTTTGCGCTCTCGACGACGCCAGCCTGAGCAGGTATCCCACTTCGAGCGTGGCAGAAATTTCGTGGCTGAGGCGTTCATCGTCACGATTCAGAACCGTGGTTTTGTCGACGAACGCATCCGAAACGCCGTTAATAGGGAGGGTGCGTTTTTTATCAACGGCAAGCTGCCAGGTGGGGAGCATGCGGACGGTGTTAAAGCGTGACACCGCGTTCTGTAATACATCAAATGCCAGCGGCGTCTGGATTGCATCACGCATGCCCTGACGGAACAGCAGCATCCTGTCCACGCTGTTCTGTAACTGCCTGTCCAGCGAACTGGCCACCGTATCCAGATGGTTACGCTGGCTGGAGATATACGCCTCTTCGAGGACCACCACCTCACGCCAGGTCAGGAGAGTGGAAAACACCAGAACGACCATAAAACAGACATTAACAATCAACCCCGGATTGCTACGCTTATGCAGCCATTGCAAAAATGATTGTCTTACAACAAAGGTATCGCGCTGCACACACACTCCATGATGACTGCCTTACACCCGGTACTTGAGATAAAAACGCCCGGCAAAGCCGGGCGTTATGTGATTAAGCCTTGTCCCGCTTGTGCTGCCCGTCCCCCGGCTGAAGCTCATCTTCACGAAATGCTTCCCGCTTGATGCTATAGCCATCGTGCCAACGACATTCCACCATTCCGCTGGAATACCCGGTGACAATCATACGTGGGCCGCCCTTCTTAGGCTTAACTTCATCACTGACCAAAAAGACCATACCTGCCTCCTGTATCAGGGTGAAACTGTTTCAATTTAGACGAGGAATGGTCTTTTTGCATCCCGCAGCGGGTAACAATTAGTGCGACGCGCCGCGTACTTTTTCAACCAGCTTCACCGCCGCAACCACAATAGCGCCAATGATAAAGCCCAGCACCAGATTCAGCAGCGTCGGCAGAATCGCCGCGACAACGTCACCCTGCGCCGAGGAGAAATGCTCGATAGCATGGTGCAGCGGAGCGATACCGTGAACCACGATCCCACCGCCCACCAGGAACATCGCCAGCGTGCCCACCACCGACAAACTCTTCATCAGCCACGGGGCCAGCACCAGCAGGCTTTTGCCGATGCCTCTTGCCACCGCGCTCGATTTTTCCTCCAGCCAGTAGCCGATATCATCCAGCTTCACGATCAGTCCCACCAGGCCGTAGACGCCGACGGTGACCAGAATGGCGATGCCGGAAAGGATCAGGACCTGGTTCAGGAGCGGCGCGTCAGACACGATGCCCAGCGTAATGGCGACAATCTCTGCGGACAGGATAAAGTCGGTCCGAATGGCGCCTTTGACCTTATCGCGCTCGAAGGTTTTCGGATCCTGCGCGGCCAGCGCTTCAAGACGCTGCTGGCGCATCTCCGGCGTATCGCTCTCCTTACGCGCGCTGAAGGAGTGCAGAACCTTCTCCACGCCCTCGAAGCAGAGGAATGCCCCGCCAATCATCAGCAACGGCGTGATGGCCCAGGGAATAAACGCGCTGATCAGCAGCGCCAGCGGTACCAGAATCACCTTATTCAGGAAGGAGCCTTTTGCCACGCCCCACACCACCGGCAATTCACGGTTAGCCCTTACCCCACTCACCTGTTGGGCGTTAAGCGATAAATCATCTCCCAACACGCCTGCGGTTTTTTTCGCCGCCAGTTTACCCATCACTGAAATGTCATCCAGTAAGGTGGCAATATCATCCAGCAATGTTAATAAGCTACTTCCTGCCAAAATCTTAATCCTTCATTTTTTGGTAATTAGGTGAATAGTATGGAGCAAAAGCGTAAACCCGGAAACAGGCACCTCACGTCAACAAAAAATTCACATCTGCTACACAATTAAAGGGCTCGCCAGCACGATAGTTTTCGCGTTTACTATCAGCGACCTTTTTATTTCGTCGTGAGGGATTATGCGTTTCCGGCAACTGCTACCGCTCATTGGGGCACTCTTTTCGCTGTACATCATCTGGGGTTCAACCTACTTTGTCATTCGCATCGGCGTGGAAAGCTGGCCGCCACTGATGATGGCGGGCATCCGCTTCCTCTCGGCTGGCGTGCTGCTGCTGGCCTTCCTGCTGCTGCGCGGGCACAAGCTTCCCCCGCTGCGCCCGATGCTGAATGCCGCCCTGATCGGCCTGCTGCTGCTGGCGGTGGGAAATGGCTTTGTCACGATTGCCGAGCACCAGAACGTACCGTCCGGGATCGCCGCCGTGGTCGTTGCCACCGTACCGCTGTTTACCCTCTGCTTTAGCCGTCTTTTCGGTATCCGTACCCGCAAACTGGAATGGCTGGGGATTGGTATTGGCCTGGCCGGGATCATTCTGCTAAATAGCGGCGGTAACCTGAGCGGGAATCCGTGGGGCGCCGTCATCATCCTGATTGGCTCGATGAGCTGGGCGTTTGGTTCCGTCTACGGTTCGCGTATCGAACTGCCGGCCGGCATGATGGCGGGGGCGATTGAGATGCTTGCCGCCGGAATCGTGCTACTGCTCGCCTCCACGCTGACGGGAGAAAAGCTAACGACCCTGCCGCCATTGTCGGGCTTTCTGGCGGTAGGCTACCTGGCGCTGTTTGGCTCCATCATCGCCATTAACGCCTACATGTTCCTGATCCGCAACGTCTCCCCGGCTGTCGCCACCAGCTATGCCTACGTCAATCCGGTCGTGGCCGTGCTGCTCGGAACGGGATTGGGGGGAGAAACGCTCTCTTCCGTTGAATGGCTGGCATTAGGGGTGATTGTTTTTGCCGTCGTGCTGGTCACCCTGGGCAAATATTTACTGCCCGCAAAACCGGTGGTCACGCCTTGCGGGGTGGAGAAACCTTAAGCTGGTGAATTCCCTGCGTGTCGATCTGCGCGGTCTGGCCGCCGCCGCAGATCCACTCTTCCAGCCGTTCGGTCAGATCGGCATCGTTCAGTTTTAATCTGCCTCTCAGCGCGCACTCCCAGACGATCATCACCCGCCAGCCCTGCGCAATCAGCGCGATCAGGTCCCGGCTGTCGCGCTCGACGTTTTTGCCAATTTTATCCAGCCAGAAATCGGTGCGCGTCGCGGGGACTTTAAACAGGTAGCAGTCGTGGTGGTGCCAGAAACAGCCGTGGGTAAAGATGATGCACTGCCAGGCGTCGATGACGAAATCCGGCCGACCGGCAAGCGCGGGATCCTGCACGCGGAAATCAAAGCCCGCCTGCGTCAGCAGCCCGGCCAGGCGCTTTTCGATGGCGGTGTCACGCGTGCCGATGGCACGCATGTTTTTGCTGCGCGTCGCCTTATCGTGAACATCCGTCATTGACGGCCTCACCCTGACGGAGTGCCACCGCCTGTCTGATGCGCGAGGCCAGCAGCTTGGCCACCGCCGCGAACGCGGGAACCACCACCGAATTACCGAACTGGCGGTACGCCTGGGTGTCCGACACCGGAATGCGGAAGCGGTAGCCCTGCGGGGTCTCAAATCCCATCAGCCGGGCGCATTCCCGCGGCGTTAAGCGTCGCGGACGGTGACGCTGGTTATGCGGATCGTCGAAATCTTTTTCACCCAGCGCCTTGTCCCAGCCCCTGTCGATCAGGATTTCCGCGCCGTCTTTGTAGTAGCGAGCAGACAGCGTGCGGGTCACGCTGTGCGGATCGTTGGGGTTTACCATCCCAAAACCGAAGCCGTTGCCCTTCGCCTGATGTTTCTTGGCATAGCGGTAGAGGTATTTCCACAACACAGGGGTCAGGATAAATTTCGCGTCAACGACCGGCTCCAGCAGGTCGGCCACGGTTGGACGCCGCTCGGGATAGAGAGACGGGATATCCCGAAGGGTGAAATCCCCCTTGAGATTGAGATCGCGGCGGAAACCCACCAGCACGATACGTTCACGATGCTGGGGCAGGAAATGTTTCCCATCAATGATTTTGGGATCGTCCGCGCCCATGTCCTGTGAATCGGCCACGTCATAACCCAGCTCATCCAGCGTTTGCATGATAATGCGGAAGGTTTTTCCACCGTCGTGGCTCTTTAGATTTTTGACGTTTTCCAGCACAAAGATGGCCGGTCGGCAGGCATCGATGATGCGCGCCACGTCAAAAAACAGCGTTCCCTGGGTATCGCAGGCAAAACCGTGGGCGCGTCCGAGGGCATTCTTTTTGGAGACACCGGCCAGCGAGAAGGGCTGACACGGGAAGCCTGCCAGCAGCACGTCATGCGCCGGGATCGTCTGGCGAATGTGCTCGGCGGCGTGTTCATCCGTTACGCCGCTTTTATGGCTCAGGGTCACATCGCGGATATCCGCGTTGAAATGATGCTCGTGCGGATCGCAGTACCAGTTAGCCTTGTAGGTCCTTACGGCATGTTTGTTCCACTCGCTGGTAAACACGCACTGCCCGCCGATAGCTTCAAAACCGTGCCGGATGCCGCCGATACCGGCAAACAGATCGATAAAGCGGAAGGCATAGTTTGGGTGCGCGGCAGAAGGACGCGGAAGCAGGTTTTGCAGATAACGAAACTCGCCTTCACTCAGGCGACGCCCTGCGCGCTCGCTGGTCAGCAGACGTTTAAGGATCGCCGGGCTCCAGTGGCTCTCGCCGCGCGCCACCAGCAGATTGGCCAGCGTTTTAGCATCATAGATATCCAACAGCTGGCGCAGTAACGCCTGCACCGTTGCCGTTGATTTCTCAGCCTGCTCAGGCGCGGGCTCTGTCACTGATCGATTTTCCTGCATTCTTTTAACCGGAGAATAAAGACTGGAAACAGATTACCACAGTTCAGTTGCGCAAACTGCGACGGAAGCGGTTCAACACCTGGCTATCCAGCCCAATGCAGTCGCCGCGTAATTCGGCACTGAGTTTCGCCATAAACTGGATCAGGAAATCGGCATTGTGACGTGCCAGCTCGCGGCCCATTTCCGTTTGCATTGTATCAGGCAATCGCAGCAGCTTGGTCTGAAAATGGTCGAGGGCAAACGCACGGTCGTCAAGGGTACGCGCATCGGCAAAGGGATCGTCGGCATCAAAAAGCGGCACGCCCAGCGCGCCCGAGACGGCAAAGACGCGCGCCAGGCCGATGGCGCCTAACGCTTCCAGCCGGTCTGCGTCCTGCACAATTTTGGCTTCCATGCTCTGCGGCGCAATACCGGCGCTGAAGCTGTGCGCCTCAATCGCGTGCGCAACGGCGGCAGCGTGCTCTGGCGGAAAGTCCGGGAAGTCGCTGTGCAAAATGTCCCCCGTCTTGCGCGCCGCCAGCTGTGATGATCGGCTGCGTTCGGGATGGTTTTTCGGCAGGCTGACAATATCGTGGAAATAGCATGCGGTCAGGATCACCAGCGGCTCCACCGTTTCATTAACCATGATTTTTTGCGCCGTCATCCAGACACGACGGAAATGCGAAATATCATGAGCGGTATCGTCGGTGCTGTGGTTTTCCTCGAGCCAGCGCTCAAATCTGTGCTGCCACTGGGCAAGATCCATCGTCATATCCTGTTGTTTAAAAGAGCGTGAATTATAACACAGCCAAATTAAACCAATTAAAAAATAGAATTGCGAAATACTTAATAATAATTACAACATATAAATTCAATGAATTAATTCACTAGAAAAATAAAGAGATTAATAGAAATATTTAGCAATATTTCATCGAATTTAATTACATTTATTTTTGAAACTAAATGGCATCTCCTGGAATAGTATCGACCCTGTAATTACGGAGGGTGATTACATATATTCATATAAATTATCTTTCAAGGGAATATATAATGAAAAGAAAAGTTCTGGCAATTCTGGTACCCGCGTTATTAATGGCAGGCGCAGCAAATGCGGCTGAGATGTACAACAAAAACGGCAACAAGGTTGACCTGTACGGCAAAGTCGATGCGCGTCACACCTTCTCTGACAACGCTGGCGATGACGGCGACGAAACCTATGTGCAGATTGGTTTCAAAGGCGAAACTCAGATCGCTAACGACCTGATCGGTTACGGCCAGTGGGAATACAAAACCTACGCTAACGATACCGAAGGCGCGGGTGACAAATCGTTTAACCGTCTGGCATACGCTGGCCTGAAATATGGCGAATACGGTTCATTTGATTATGGCCGTAATTACGGCGTCGTGTATGACGTAGAAGCCTGGACCGATATGCTGCCTGTATTTGGCGGTGACTCTTACACCTGGACCGATAACTTCATGAACGGTCGTGCGAACGGTCTGGCAACTTATCGTAACCAGGATTTCTTTGGTCTGGTTGAGGGTCTGAATTTCGCTCTGCAGTATCAGGGCGCGAATGAAGGTGCCAACGCAGATGAAAATCAGGAAGGCACCAAAAACGGTCATAACGATGTTCGTTTCCAGAACGGCGACGGTTTCGGTATGTCTACCACCTATGACTTCTCTGGCGATCTCTCCGGCCTGAGCCTGGGTGCGGCGTACTCGTCTTCCGACCGTACTAACGAGCAGGTTGCTTATGGCAAAGCCGCGGAAGGCATCGGCTATGCGGCTGGTGATAAAGCTGAAGCCTGGACCGTGGGCGCGAAATACGATGCTCACAGCGTCTACCTGGCGATGATGTATGCGGAAACCCGCAACATGACGCCAATCGGAAACTTTGGTATCGCCAACCAGACTCAGAACTTTGAAGCGGTTGCCCAGTACCAGTTCGACTTCGGTCTGCGTCCTTCCCTGGCATGGGTTTACTCAAAAGGTAAAGACCTGGACGGTAAAGGATTCGATCAGGACCTGGTTAACTACATCGACCTGGGCATGACCTACAGCTTCAACAAAAACTTCTCCACCTATGTTGATTACAAAATCAACATGCTGGATCAGGACGAAGCGCTGTATGACGCATACGGTATTTCCACCGATGACATCGTTGGCATCGGCATGACCTACCAGTTCTAATCCCCAAAATACCAAAGGCCGCAATTGCGGCCTTTTTTACGTCTTAACGGTGTGTATTACGGCGCTTCCTGCAGCGCCACGCGGATAAACCCGTTATTCTGCGCCAGCAGCTCATGGGCTTTCCACGCATCCAGCCCTGTCAGCACCATTAATACCGCCGTTTTACAGTTATGGTTACAGCTCTCCAGCGCGGCTTTTGCCTCCGCCCGGCTGCATCCCCCCGCTTCCATCACAATGGCGATTTGCCGTTCAGCCCATTTGGTCGTGCCTGCCTCAAGATCCACGCGCAGGTTGCTGTAAACCCGTCCGGTTCGAACGGCCAGCCCGGTGGCGATCATCGAGAGGATCATTTTCTGCGCAATCCCCGCTTTGGTGTTGATATAGCCTGCGACGACGTCGGCCCCCAGCTCCGGCGCGATAACCATGCTCGCCAGCTGTGCGGCTTCACTTTGCGCATCACCGGTAATAATGGCGACCGGTGAACCCAGCGACCACGCGTGACGCATTGCCCCCCAGACCCACGGCGTTTTTCCGCTGACGGTCACGGCCAGCATCATATCGTGTTCACCAAACTTGATGGCCTGCAGATCGGCAACGCCGCGCTCGTAGCTCCCTTCCCCTTCTTGTGCCGTAACGGCCACCACAGGGGTTTTGCCCGGCGCATATTCATCGGCAACCTGTTGCGCAACGCGCCCCGACGGCCCCGCGCCAACGATGACCAAGCGACCGCCGTGGCTGAGCGTTGCGGCGGCGTTATCCACCACGCGGGCGAGAGTAGGTAAACAGGGGGCGATCGCAGCAGAAATGAGTGCATCATCCTGGTGAATGACTTTCAGCATGTCCAGCGTGGACAATCTATCAATATTCATCGTGCTGGCGTGCCGTCTTTCCTTGACCGAACCGGTAAGCATAATGCTCATAAACAGCCTCCTTATTATGAGTACCCACACACTATAAAGTGTTTTATATAGATGACCTGCGAGGAGGGTCACGAAAAGAGGACCAAATACACGCCTTTACATGGCTTTAAGAAAAGCCCGTCATCGGCGATAATTACCCCTTTCTTAATCCTCGCGGAGTGTTGATGAGCGATTTGCAGCCTTTCCTTCCGACGCGCAAGCGCCCCATGAAACTGAATACGCTGGTCACGTTGATGGTGGGCGCGATTATTGCCTCTGTGCTGCTGGTGGTCTTTGCGCTCTACTCCGTACAAATCACCCGGGCGACCCGCGATGATGTGAAAGACACCGCGCTCGGCATTGCCCGCACCCTCGCCGACAGCCCCGAGATACAGCGCGGCCTGATGCATGCACCGCAGGAGAATATTATTCAGCCCATTGCCCAGGAGGTGACGAAACGAAACGATCTGCTGTTCACCGTGGTCACCGATATGCGCGGGATCCGCTATTCACACCCGAACGAGGCGCTACTGGGGCTGCATTTTATCGGTGATGATTTAACCCCCGCGCTGGAAGGCAAAGAGAACGTATCGGTTAACCGGGGCGCGCTCGCCGAAGCGCTGCGCGTTTTCACGCCCGTCTACGACGGCCAGCACGAACAGATCGGCGTGGTGGCCGTCGGTATCTCCCTGAATAAGGTTGAAGAGCAGATTGCCCGCGGGCGGCTAAACGCCGTCTGGACCATTTTATTCAGTATTTTTATGAGTTCGATGGCGATTTGGGGTCTGGTGCGGGTCCTGAAACGCATCCTGTTCGGACTCGAACCTTATGAAATTTCCGCCTTGTTCGAACAGCGTCAGGCGATGCTGCAGTCGCTTCGCGAGGGGGTGCTGGCCGTCGATATTCACGGGCGCGTGACGATGATCAACCAGACCGCCAGAGAAATATTGCTTCTCCCCTCCGGCAAGCAGACCGAAAACGCCAGCGCGCCCCTGCTGGCCAGCCTGCGTGAAGTCTCAAAGACGGGCGTTGCGCGCCAGGATCAGGAGATTAGCTGTAACGGGCGTTTGTTGCTGTGCAATATGGTGCCCGTTAAAAGTCAGGATCGGGTGATCGGCGCCATTACCACCTTCCGTGATAAAACCGAAATCAGCCAGCTGATGCAGCGTATTGACGGCATGGTCAACTACGTCGACGCCCTGCGCAGCCATACCCACGAGTTTATGAATAAACTGCATGTGATCCTGGGCCTGCTGCACATGAAGCGCTACGACAAGCTGGAAGAGTACATCATTCAGACGGCACAAAATTACCAGACGGATATCGGTACGATACAGAGCAAGGTAAAATCCCCGGTTATAGCCGGGTTCCTGCTGGGTAAAATCAACCGGGCGAAAGAAGCGGGCGTCACCCTGACGCTGGCGGATGAATGCCAGATACCGGATACCGCGAGTGAAGAGCAGGTCGCGGTGCTGATCACCGCGCTGGGTAACCTTATTGAAAACGCGCTCGACGCGATGGAAGGACAGCAGGAAGGTGAGATTGGCCTGCTGCTGCATTATCAGAACGGCTGGCTCAGCTGCGAAGTCAGCGACGATGGCCCCGGCATTGATCCCGCCCAGCTGGAGGCTATTTTTACAAAGGGCTTCTCAACAAAAGGTGAAAACCGCGGCGTTGGGCTGTTCCTTGCTCGCCAGCAAATTCAGAACCTCGGCGGCGATATCAGCGTCGAGTCTGAGCCAGGCGTATTTACCCAATTTTTTGTTCACATCCCCTGGGATAGCGAGAGGAATATCGCGTGATAAATGTATTAATTGTCGATGATGACGCCATGGTAGCCGACCTCAACCGTCTGTATGTCAACCGTGTTGAAGGTTTTAGCTGCTGCGGCGTCGCCTCCACGCTAAACCAGGCCGAGGCCATCATTAATAACCCCGGGCAGCCTGTCGATCTGGTGCTGCTGGATGTCTATATGCAGCAGGATAACGGGCTGGATCTGCTGCCCGTTATTCGCGCATCCGGTCGCCCAATCGATGTGATTATGATCTCGTCGGCTGCCGACGCCGCCACGATCCAGACCTCCATCCACTACGGCGTGGTGGATTATCTAATCAAGCCGTTCCAGTTCCCGCGCTTTGAAGAGGCGCTGAACGGCTGGAAGGCAAAGCACAGCCTGATGGGTTCGCACCAGTACTATGAGCAGGCCGACGTCGACCGGCTGATCCACGGCGGGGCGCCGGAACTGGCGGACAGTAAAAAGCTGCCGAAGGGGTTAACGCCGCAAACGCTGCGCACGATTTGCCAGTGGATTGACGCTCACCCGGAGACGGAGTTTTCTACCGATGACCTGGCAAACGCGGTCAATATCTCCCGCGTGTCCTGCCGTAAATACCTGATTTGGCTCGCGCAAATCAACATTCTGTTCACCAGCATTCACTACGGCGCCACCGGCCGTCCGGTGTATCGCTACCGTCTCCAGCCGGAGCAGACCGGCCTGCTCAAGCAATACTGTCAGTAACGCGGTAGTCGTTATCCAGCAGGGTAAAGCGGAAGTGGTGCATCGAGGAGATCACCACTTCTTTTGTTTTGGTCACAAAAATCGCTTCGATATCAGGACGAGAACGCAGCGCAGCGCAGCCCTTTTCGACACCCATGCCGTACATCAGCGTGGTCCAGATATCGCCGTCGATGGAGTCTTTCGAAACAATCGTCACGCTGTCCAGCTCGTTGTCCAGCGGATACCCGGTGCGCGGGTCGAGAATATGGTGATAGCGTCTGCCGTTTTGTTCGAAGTAGCGCTCGTAGGTTCCCGACGTCACGACGGACAGGTTCTCTACGGTCATCGTGCCGATCAGCGCGTCACCGGCGAACGGTTTTTTCAGCCCCACGCCCCAGCCCCCTTCCGGTGAGCCCAACGTCTGGATGTTCCCGCCGAGGTTGATCAGCCCCAGCTCAGCGCCCTCTTTACGAAGGTAATCACGCACCCTGTCGGCGATATAGCCTTTGGCGATGGCCCCCAGATCGATCTCCATCCCCGCTCTGGTCAGAAACACGCTGCTGCTGGCCTCATCAAGGAGGACATCTTCAGGACGGGTAATCGCCAGCAGCGACGCGATTTCATCGGCAGGCGGAATGCTGTCCCCCTGGAAACCAATTTTCCAGCGCTTCACCAGCGGACCTATCGCCAGGTTAAAAGCGCTGTCCTTGAGCAGGCTTGCCGCTTTTGCACAGCGGATCAGCTCAAACACCGGCCGGCTGACGGTAACCGGATGCTGCCCAGCGGCATGGTTGATGTCCATCACCTGCGAGTGCGCGCGGTTGACGGTGAGCAGATCTTCGTACTGTTTGATCAGGCGAAATACGCGGGACGCGAGGGCTTCATCGTGGGAGAAGAGTTTCAGGAGAATGGGTGAGCCCATCAGGACGGCGGAGTAGCTGTAAACGCGATGGCTATCAGGCATAGCAAGAGTCCTCAGATGTAGCCCCGGCAGGCACCGCGCCTCCGGGGAAAATGCCGGATAACGCTGCGCGTATCCGGCCTACAACACAGGGGTCTTACTGCTTTTTCGAACGCATAGCCGCCTGATGTCCTGCAAGCGTACCAAAAATAATGATATCTGCCACTGCGTTACCGCCGATACGGTTACCGCCGTGGATCCCGCCGACCACTTCACCGGCCGCAAACGCGCCTGGCAGCACGTTGTGGTTGCTGTCCAGCACGCAGGTTTCGGTGTTGATGGTCACGCCGCCCATGGTGTGGTGCACGCCCGGCGCAATCTGGATGGCGTAGAACGGCCCTTCGTTGATAGGCGCACGCAGCGCGGTGGTACGACCAAAATCGTCATCGTGCTGTTTCTCAACGAAACCGTTGTAACGTTCCAGCGTCGCGAGGAATGCGTGGTAATCCATCCCCAGCGCTTCAGCCAGGGCTTTTGGCGAGCTGGCGCTTGTCACGAAACCTTTTGCGATGTACTCATCCGCGGCTTTGTTTTTGGCACGCACGTGCTCGTCAAAGACGATGTACGCGTACTTCTCCGGCAGCGCGATGATTGAGGCCGAGACCTTATCGCGGGTCGACATTTCGTTGTAGAAGCGTTCCCCTTTCTGATTGACCAGAATCGCCCCGCCGCCGCGAATGGATTCGGAAATCAGGTACGAGGTGTTCTGCTCAACGGTTGGGTGGATTTGGATTTCGCCCATATCCACGGTACCCGCCCCGATGCGCTCCAGCAGCGCGATACCGCCGCCGGTTGCCCCTTTGTGGTTGGTGGTGACGAACCCTTCCAGATCCGGACGGTATTTCACTACCATCTGGCTGTTGGCGCTGAAACCACCGGTGGCGACAATCACGCTTTTGGTTGCCACGGTGACGGTTTCGTTCTCTTCGGTGGTCAGACGTACGCCGGTCACTTCGCCGTTCTCGAAGATGATGTCGCTGACGGAGGTATCCAGCATCACCTCGATGTTGCGTTTGTTGACGTTACGCACCAGGCCGCTGATCAGGTAGCCCCCCACCGCAGAACCGTCTTTTGGACGGTGAGTACGGTCGATGCTCATCCCGCCGGTGGTGGTGATGTCGTTCAGCATGATGCCGCGCGTTGCAAGCCACTCAATCGCCTGCGGCGCGTTCTCGACAAAGCGACGCAGCAGTTCCGGGTTGTTCTTGTTGCCGCCGCCTTTCAGGCTTTCCTGATAGAACAGCTCTTTGCTGTCCTGAATGCCCTTCACGCGCTGGAAGCGGGTTTCGGCGGCGTTCATACCGGCAGAGGCTTTAATGGTGTTCCCGCCGATGGTTGGCATTTTCTCGACAATCAGCACGCTCGCGCCTTCGTCGTGAGCCTGAATCGCCGCCGCCAGACCGGCGCCGCCGCTGCCGACAACGACCACGTCCACGCTGCGGGTTTCGTTCGGGTCAACGCCCTCTTCCGCGGCCAGCGCCTTGCTGGACTTCAGCATCGCTTTCGAGACCGCTTTCTTCACCGCTTCACTCTGGCTGGTTGCGCCGGTGATGGCATCCACGTGCGGGGTGTTGGCGTCCAGAATGCGGGTACGGATCTCTTCAAAGCTGGTCACAAACTCAACGTCTTCACTCGGGCCGGAGGCCAGCTCGATGTCCGCAATGCGGTCGGTTTCCAGGCTGACGTTAATCACCAGTTCGTTAGTGTCATCCTGCACTTTCTCAGCAAAGGTACCCGGTTTGAATTTGGATTCGCCCATGCTCATGTCGCGGATCATCGCTTCTACCAGCGAGAAGCGCCACAGCGGTTCAGGAATGCTCAGCGCCTCGCGTTGGGTGCTGTCCATAAACAGCTCAAGGCTTTCGCCAGCCGCGATGCGGTCTGTCCAGTCCGGATAAGCGATGGTGGCGCGGCCAACGGCAATCAGGTCGTAACCGCGGTCCAGCGCTTCATTCACATCTGAAGCATTTACCACGCCGCCCACGCCCATGACCGGAACCTGCGCCAGCGTTTCAGAACGCATCGCGCAGTATTTTTCGATAAGCGGAGTTGGGTCCTGGGTGTCGACAATGGAAGGTCGCAGGGTCGCGCCGACGGAGAAGTGTAGGTAGTCCACGCCGCGCGCCGCCAGTTTTTCCAGCAGGTACATGGTGTCGTCAAAGCGAATGCCCGGGACTTCCATCTCTTCAGGGGAGAAGCGGTAGCCAATAATAAACGCGTCGTCCGCGTACTGGCGCACCATTTTGTGGGTAATGTCCAGCACCGCCAGTGGGAACTTCGCGCGGTTATCGCGGCTGCCACCCCACTCGTCGTCGCGCTGGTTAGAGTTTGGCGAATAGAACTGCTGAATCAGATAGGTGTTCGCCCCGTGGATCTCCACGCCGTCGAAACCGGCCTGGATGGCGCGGCGCACGGCCTCACCAAACTTGCCGATCATGCCTTCCACTTCTTCAGCGGTCAGCGCAACCGGCGTTGCGGCGCCTTCACGCGGCGCGGCTACGGCGCTCGGGCCAACCGGGGTACGGCCACCAATCAGTTTTGGGTCGACCATGCGGCCGCCGTGGTAGATCTGCAGCAGCGCCTTAGACCCTTTAGACTTAATGGCCTCTGCGATTTTCGCCAGCCCGGCAATTTTCTCGTCATTATCAATACCGATGGCGCCCGGGAAGGCGAGACCGAGATCGTCGACGAAGCAACACTCCACGATGATGGTACCAATGCTGCCGGAACGGGCCCGATAGTACTCCACCAGCTCGCTGGTGACGGTGCCGTCAAAATAGCCGGTACAGGTTGTCATAGGGGCCATTAACAAACGGTTTTTCAGTTCAGTACCATTCGGTAATGTGAAGGGGCTTAGAATGCGTTCGTTAGTGCTCATAATTGAAACTCCAAACTTTTAAAAATTAAGAATTCGTTATCGGATTGATTTTTTATTTCGTCGTTATTTGCCGATGTCATGATATTAATATAATGATTTTTTTAGTTTCTAAAGTTATTACGTTAGTTAAAAAACTATTTAATCCCTGCAATAACACAAATAACACATTGGTGTTAGCGATTGTAATTCAGCCATTCACAATAATTTAAAATTCGTTAAATGATTAATGGTAAAACCAATTCACCATTACACTTTTAAACGCTATAAAAACAACAAGATATGATTACACCGAAATCAATATTGTTAAGGAAATGATAAATAACACGCAAAAAATACGCAATACCCACATACGCCAGAGTGGTTATTAATAAAAGCATAAAAATAACGCTGCAATTCTATTTTTTTGATCGCGATCAATAGTTATGGCATTCAAAAGCGCAATATAAAAACATCATCATTTTTTAATTTAGCGCACACGAAAATGCGTTAAATCGCTATTACTGAAAACACAAGAAAGCACCTTTAATAACTAAAAAAAGCAAAGAAACTTAAAAAAGTGATTTCGTTTTTCAGTGCGACCGAATTTTTGACAACTTAAGACGTGAAACTATGAATACAAAAACTGCTGTAACGCCCCCAGTGGCGAACCAGGCATCAAATGGAAACGCAAAACGACTGCTGATGATGGCGTTACCCATCGTCGTCGCCGTACTGCTGCTGTTTGTTCCCGTTCCTGAAGGCTTGCCGCCTTACGCATGGCACTACTTCGCCATCTTTGTCGGCGTGATCGTCGGTCTGATCTTCGAACCCCTGCCGGGCGCGGTGATCGGCCTGACCGGCGTCGTCGCCATTGCCCTGTGCAGCCAGTGGGTGCTGTTCAGCCCTGAACAGCTGGCTGATCCGAAATTCAAGCTGGCGGGTGCCTCCTTTAAATGGGCGGTGAGCGGGTTTGGTAACTCCACCGTCTGGCTGATTTTCGGTGCCTTTATGTTCGCCGCGGGCTATGACAAAACCCGCTTCGGCCGCCGTCTGGCGCTGATTCTGGTGAAGTACCTCGGCCGTCGCAGCCTGACGCTCGGTTACGCCATTACGTTTGCGGACCTGCTGCTGGCACCGTTCACCCCGTCCAACACCGCGCGCAGCGGCGGAACCATCTACCCAATCATTGCTAACCTGCCGCCGCTGTACGGTTCAAAACCCAACGACCCAAGCGCGCGTAAGATTGGTTCATACCTGATGTGGGTGGCGATCACCGCGGCCTGTATCACCAGCTCAATGTTCCTCTCCGCCCTCGCGCCAAACCTGCTGGCCCTGGCGCTGGTGAAAAGTACGGTTGGGATTGATATCTCCTGGGGCACCTGGTTCCTCGCCTTCCTGCCGCTGGGTATCCTGCTGATTCTGGCCATGCCGCTGCTGGCCTACTGGTTCTACCCACCCGAAGTTAAAGTGAATAACGAAGTGCCGCTGTGGGCGACCCGCGAGCTGGAAAAACTCGGCAAGCTGTCCCGCAATGAAATTCTGCTGCTGGTGTTCGTATGCTGTGCGCTGCTGATGTGGATCTTCGCTGCCGCGTGGATTGAGCCTGCCATGGCGGCCCTGCTCATCGTTGGTCTGATGCTGTGGACCGGCGTGCTGGAGTGGAACGATATCACCGGTAACAAAGCCGCATGGAACACCTTCGTCTGGTTCGCCACCCTGGTGGCACTGGCGGATGGCCTCTCTTCTACCGGCTTTATCAGCTGGTTAGGTAAAGAAGGCGGTCTGTTAATGAGCGGTATCTCCCCGGGGGTGGCGACCATCGTCCTGCTGCTGGCGTTCTACCTGCTGCACTACCTGTTTGCCAGCACCACCGCGCACACGACGGCGCTGCTGCCAGCGATGCTGACCATCGCCTCCACCATTCCGGGCATGAATATGGAAGTGTTTGTCCTGTTGATGGTGACCTCGCTGGGCGTGATGGGGATCATCACCCCGTACGGTACTGGCCCAAGCCCGATTTACTACGGTAGCGGCTACCTGCCAACCAAAGACTACTGGCGCCTCGGCACCATCTTCGGTGCCATCTTCCTGGCGGCCCTGCTGCTGATTGGTTATCCGTGGATGTCCATGATGTTCTGATTCCTGACCGCCGGACTTCTCCTCCGGCGGTTTTATTTTTGTGGAGCAATACTATGTCGAATAAACCGTTTTTTTATCAGAACCCTTTCCCTCTTTCCCATGACGACACCGAATACTACCTGCTGACCAAAGAGCACGTTTCCGTTGCCGAATTCGACGGTCAGGAAGTCCTGAAGGTGGAGCCAGAAGCCCTGACCCTGCTGGCGCAGCAGGCCTTCCACGATGCCGCGTTTATGCTGCGTCCTTCCCATCAGAAGCAGGTTGCCGCCATTCTCAACGACCCGGAAGCCAGCCAGAACGACAAGTACGTTGCCCTGCAGTTCCTGCGTAACTCTGAAATTGCCGCAAAAGGCGTGCTGCCAACCTGTCAGGATACCGGCACCGCGATCATCATGGGTAAAAAAGGCCAGCGCGTCTGGACCGGTGGCGGTGACGAAGCGGCTCTGAGCCAGGGCGTGTATAACACCTACATTGAAGATAACCTGCGCTACTCGCAGAATGCGGCGCTGGACATGTATAAAGAGGTGAATACCGGCACCAACCTGCCCGCGCAGATTGACCTCTACAGCGTGGACGGCGACGAATACAAATTCCTGTGCATGGCAAAAGGCGGCGGTTCTGCCAACAAAACCTATCTCTACCAGGAAACCAAAGCGCTGATCACCCCGGCGAAGCTGAAAAACTACCTGGTTGAGAAGATGCGCACCCTGGGCACTGCGGCCTGCCCGCCTTACCATATCGCGTTTGTGATTGGCGGTACCTCTGCCGAAAGCACGCTGAAAACCGTGAAGCTGGCCTCCACGCGCTACTACGACGCGCTGCCAACCGAAGGCAACGAACACGGCCAGGCGTTCCGCGACGTTCAGCTCGAACAGGAACTGCTCCAGGAAGCGCAGAACCTCGGCCTCGGCGCGCAGTTCGGCGGTAAATACTTCGCCCACGATATCCGCGTGATCCGTCTGCCGCGCCACGGCGCGTCCTGCCCGATCGGCATGGGCGTCTCCTGCTCCGCGGACCGCAACATCAAAGCGAAAATCAACCGCGACGGCATCTGGATTGAGAAACTGGAGCACAACCCGGGTCAGTACATTCCGGAGTCACTGCGCCAGCAGGGCGAAGGCGACGTGGTGAGCATCAATCTGGACAAGCCGATGAATGAGATCCTGGCGCAGCTTTCCGCGCACCCGGTCTCTACCCGCCTGTCGCTGAACGGTACCATCATTGTGGCACGCGATATCGCCCACGCGAAGCTGAAAGAGCTGCTCGACAACGGTGAAGAACTGCCGCAGTACGTCAAAGATCACCCGATTTACTACGCGGGCCCGGCCAAAACGCCGGAAGGCTACGCGTCTGGCTCACTCGGCCCGACCACGGCGGGACGTATGGACTCGTATGTGGACTTACTGCAATCCCACGGCGCGAGCATGATCATGCTGGCAAAAGGCAACCGCAGCCAGCAGGTAACCGACGCCTGCCATAAACACGGCGGCTTCTACCTGGGCAGCATTGGCGGCCCTGCGGCAGTGCTGGCGCAAAACAGCATTAAGAGCCTGGAATGCGTCGCGTATCCGGAGCTGGGAATGGAAGCCATCTGGAAAATCGAAGTCGAGAACTTCCCGGCGTTTATCCTGGTGGATGACAAAGGCAACGATTTCTTCCAGCAGATCCAGAACCAGCAGTGCAAAGGCTGTTCACAGCGCTGAGTGCTTCCACACGTCCGGCAGTAGCGCCAGCGCGTCAGCAATGATGGCGCGCTTGTCGCTCCCCGGCTTCCAGATGGTGACCATCGTCTGACTAATCCCCTGGCTGCCCACTTCGGTGCGCAGCCTTTTTACGTTTTGCCACCGCGCGGCATGAAAATGGGTCGGTAAGAATCCCCACCCGCATCCGCGCTCCAGCAGGCCGCGCAGCATTTCCGGCTCGTTAGTAAAAAGGGTATGCCCGGAAATCTGCAGGCGACGCGCGACCGGCTCGTCCGAGGCAGGGTGCATAACGACCTGGGGAACCAGGGAGAGGTCAAGCAGCGACAGGGGGGATGAAATATCCGCAAACAGCGTGCTTGAGGCGTAAAAATCCATATCGATTGCCCCCAGGGCCCGCCACTCCATGTCGTTGCCCACGCTGCGGTTGCGCGCCTGGCAGATGGCCAGATCCGCGCGGCCGCTCGTCAGCAGGCGTTCAGATTCATCGCGCGAGGCGCAGATGAGGCTCAGCCGGACTTTTCGCGCTACCATTTCAGCGATGACCTCGTGCAGAAAGGCTCTGGGCGTAAAAGGATCGTAGACCAGCGTCAGATCCTGCGTGGCACCGTGGGGCACTTCTCTGGCAAAGGCCTCAAAGGCTTTTACCTGCCGCATCAGCAGATGCGCCTGGCGCTGAAGCTGCTCTCCTTCCGCCGTGAGGCGCAGGGTACGCCCGTCGCGAATAAACAGCGCATAGCCCAACCCGTCCTCAAGAAAATCAATCAGATCGCGAAGCGTCGTTCGGTCTTTTTTCAGCACCACCGCCGCTTTACTCAGGCTGCCGTTCTCAGCCACGGCGGTGAATGCCTCAAGCTGTGCAAATGAATAGAGTAGACCCGCCACGTTTCCTCCGTTATTTGGGGGGGATTTTCCCCCATTATGCGTTTTTTATTATAGCGCCGGGCTTTTTAAACTGAAGCCGTTCTTAACCCATACGAGACGGATATGAAAAACAAAAAAGTAAACCAGGCTCTGCTGGCGGGTCTTGTCTTCAGTAGCCTGCTGTCCCCTGCGGCATTTGCCGCCTGCGAAGGCACCGACCTCAGCGCCTGCCCTGCCCCCTTTGACGCCGCGCTGCCGGACACCCATAAGATGCTCACCTGGAGCCAGGCTGACCGCGTGGTGGGCTTTCGCAATGACTACCGCAACTACGCCGGGGATATTTTCCGCCACGGTAACGCCGTGCCGCTGCGGGTGTCGGACAAGCCGCTCAAGGACGCCTACTATCAGGTCAACGGCAGGCGCTACGGCCTGGAGGAGTACCTTAAACGCCAGAACGTCAGCGGTATGCTGGTGCTGAAAGACGGCAAAATCGCCTGGAAGTATCTCGCAAATGGTAATACCGACTCCACGCTCTGGACCTCGCGCTCGGTAGGTAAATCAGTCGTTTCGGCGCTGGTGGGCGTTGCCCTCAAAGAGGGAAAACTTCACTCGCTCAACGACCTGGTCACGCAGTATGAACCCGATCTGAAAGGCACCGCGTGGGACGGCGTGACGCTCAAACAGCTTATCACCCACACCTCGGGCGTGGCGTGGAACGAGGACTACACCAACCCGAACTCCGATTTCGCGCAGCTCACCGAGTGCGAGGCGAAGCCGGGTACCTACGACTGCGTGCGCAAGCTGGTGAAGGGACTACGCAGGGTTCACCCGGCCGGAGAGAGCTGGTCTTACTCATCGGGCGGCGCCTGGCTGCTGGGTGACGTGCTGGAGCGCGCCACCGGCATGACGCTCGCAGCCTATCTGGAGAAAAGCATCTGGCAGCCGTACGGCATGGCCAGCGACGGCGTGTGGCATGCCTACAGTAAAGGCCAGCACGACGTCGGCGCGCACGGCTTTAACGCCACGCTGGAGGACTGGGGTCGCTTCGGGCAATTTATCCTGAACAACGGTACGCTGCCGAACGGTAAGACGATCCTGCCGGATAACTGGATCCCGCAGTCGTCAGACTGGACAAAGGCAAAAGGCTCGGTATCAGACGCCCATCCAGATGGGCTGTACGGCTATCAGTGGTGGAACAACGCTGTGCCCGCCAACGCCACCGGCGTTGATCCAGCAGCGCAGGATTCGCTGAAAGGTTCACTCTGGGCGCTGGGCATTTTTGGGCAAATGATCGTGGTGAACCAGAAGGAAAAGCTGGTTATCGTCCAGTGGTCTACCTGGCCGCAGGCGGAGCCCTCCTTTAGCGCCCAGCCTCTGGAGGCCTCTCTGATGTTCAGCGCTATTGCCAGGGCGCTGCGCTAAATTGCACCCGCCGGGTAATGAAGCGGTTACCCGGCGCTTTCTGAAGCACCCCTCTGCGCCACATCACAAAATCGCAATATCAGAGACTTACAGAATATTGGTGAATAAAAAGCCAACAATTTGTTAAGTTATTGTTGCCATTAATTGTATTTACACGGTGAATGGTATTCATGCAAAAAATGCATCAGCCGATGCGGCATTTGCGCTTATCTATTTCCTCGTCCTGATCCAGTTTTCAGAAACAGACGCGTAAAACGTCAACAATAAACTGGAGATAACCATGTTTTCCTCAACCTCACCTGCAACCGTACGATCTAAGGCGGGCGCGATACTTCGCGTGACGTCCGGCAACTTTCTCGAACAGTTCGATTTCTTTCTTTTCGGCTTCTATGCCACCTACATCGCCCACACGTTCTTTCCGGCGAGCAGTGAATTCGCGTCGCTAATGATGACCTTCGCCGTCTTCGGCGCGGGCTTTTTGATGCGGCCGATCGGGGCCATTGTGCTTGGCGCGTATATTGACAAGGTTGGGCGCAGAAAGGGTCTGATCGTCACGCTTTCCATCATGGCGGCGGGGACGTTCCTGATTGTGCTTATCCCCTCTTATCAAAGCATCGGTCTGTGGGCGCCGCTGCTGGTGCTGACGGGCCGTCTGTTGCAGGGCTTTTCCGCCGGTGCAGAGCTTGGAGGCGTCTCGGTCTATCTGGCTGAAATCGCCACGCCGGGCCGCAAGGGGTTTTACACCAGCTGGCAGTCCGGGAGCCAGCAGGTCGCCATTATGGTCGCCGCGGCGATGGGCTTTGCCCTGAATGCCCTGATGGAGGAGAGCGCCATTCGCGAATGGGGCTGGCGCATCCCGTTCCTGTTCGGCTGTTTAATCGTGCCGTTTATCTTCTTCCTGCGCCGCAAGCTGGAGGAAACAGAAGAGTTCAGCGCGCGCCGCCATCATCTGGAGATGCGTCAGGTATTTAAAACGCTGCTCGGCAACTGGCAGGTGGTGGTCGCAGGCATGCTGATGGTGGCGATGACCACCACCGCGTTCTACCTGATCACCGTTTACGCACCCACCTTTGGCAAAAAGGTGCTGATGCTCAGCGCCTCGGACAGCCTGCTGGTCACGCTGCTGGTGGCGATTTCTAACTTTATCTGGCTGCCGGTGGGCGGCGCGCTGTCGGATCGCTTCGGGCGCAAGCCGGTGCTGATTGCCATGGCCCTGCTGGCGCTGGCGACCAGCTACCCTGCCCTGACGCTGCTGGCGAGCGCCCCCAGCTTCTCCATGATGCTGAGCGTGCTGCTGTGGCTCTCCTTCCTCTACGGCCTGTATAACGGCGCGATGATCCCGGCCCTGACGGAGATTATGCCTGCTGAAGTGCGCGTGGCGGGGTTCTCTCTGGCTTACAGCCTGGCAACGGCGGTCTTTGGCGGCTTTACCCCGGTAATGTCCACCGCGCTGATTGAATACACCGGTGACAAAGCGTCGCCTGGCTACTGGATGAGCTTCGCTGCCGTGTGTGCCCTGCTGGCCACGCTCTACCTCTACCGCCGCCGCGCGGTATCGCTGCAAAACACCGTCAAGTCACAGGGGGCAGTATGAAACGCACTTATCGCTATACCGCCAGCGCGCTGGTGCTGACGCTCCTGAGCGTCAATGCCTGTGCCCAGGACGTGAAGGTCATGATCTCAGGCGGCTTCAAAGCCGCCCTTGAAAAGCTGGCCCCGGAATATGAACGCCAGACCGGGGATAAAATCGTGATCATCCCCGGCCCCTCAATGGGCGCGACGCCGCAGGCGATCCCAAACCGACTGGCGCGCGGCGAAAAAGCCGACGTGGTGATTATGGTAGGCGATGCGCTGGAGAAGCTCGAAAAAGCCAGCCAGACCCAGCCGGGGTCGCGAACTGAACTCGCGGACTCTCCCGTTGGCATGGTGGTGAAAAAAGGTGCGGATGTCCCTGATATCAGCAGCGAGGCGAGTCTGCGTAACACGCTGCTGCAGGCCAGCTCCATCGCCTACTCTGACAGCGCCAGCGGCAGGTATGTCAGCCAGGCGTTGTTCAAAAAGCTGGGGATTGAAAAGGACGTGGCGGGCAAAGCGACAATGGTCGAGCGTATTCCGGTCGCCTCAGAAGTGGCGAAAGGAAAATACGCCGTGGGCTTCCAGCAGGTCAGCGAGCTGCTGCCGGTTCAGGGCGTCACCTTTATCGGGAAAATCCCGGATAATCTGCAGTACATCACGCGCTTCGCGGGTGCGGTCACCCGCCATGCCGAACATCCCGCGGAGGGGAAAGCGCTGCTGACCTATCTCGCCTCACCGCCCTCAAGGGCCGTCATCCAGGGGACGGGGATGATCCCCGTTACGTCCGGCGATACTGCTCGGTAATCTGCTTTTCCAGTTCAGCCGCAATGTAGGACTGGATGCGCCCCCGGCGCCGGATAAGCCCCACGGTGCGTTTCACTTCCGGCGCCACCAGCGGCAGATGCGTCAGCAGCGTGTGCTCTGACGTCGGCATCGACATGGCGGGAACGGCAGCGATGCCGATCCCCGCCTCTACCATGCCGAGCATCGTGGTAACGTGGCGCGTTTCGCAGACGCTGGGGCGTTCGGGAATGATATCCCCCAGCATCCGATCGAGCAGGTTACGGTTACCTGACGTTTTATCGAGGGAGATGTAATCCTGCTGGTAAAATGCCTGCCACGTCAGGTGACTCTTCTGCGCCAGCGGGTGATCCTTTCGGCACGCCGCAACATAGACATCCTCCACCAGCGGGAAAAATTCGATGTCAGACGGCAAGTTTCCTGCGAAGGAGATGCCAAAATCCGCCTGGCTTCGGGCCACGGCGTCAATCACGTTCCCCGCGCTGCTGTCGATGAGCTTAATGCGAACGCGCGGATAGCGAGACTGAAAACGACGGATCACATCAGGCATAAAGTAACAGGCGGCGGACGGCACCGCGGCAACCGCGATCAGCCCCGTCCGCTCTTCACTGACTTTATCAACATCCGCCAGCATTGACTCAACGTTGTCGAGCAGCTGCGCGGAGCGTTCAGCAAAGTTTTGCCCGTATAAGGTTAAGGCCACGCGGCGGGTGGTACGGTCAAAAAGCCGGTTTCCCAGCGCGGCTTCCAGCTTTTCAATCCTGCGGCTCAGCGCCGACTGGGATAAGCAGATAGATTCAGCAGCGACACGGAAGTTACCGTATTCCACTAACGCTCTGAAAGCATAAAGATCGTTAAGGTCAAAATTCACGGGCATAGCGTCTGGATGTCCTGTCAGGGAATACGCAGCAAAGTCAAAAATAATAGCGTCTTATTGACCCACCGCAACCGGCGCGGTGTTGAAATACGTCAGAGGTCGTTGAGATGCAGGCGAACATAACCGGCGCGATCGGCAATGGCCTGCCGCTCCTCTTCCTTCATGTCCGCAAGCTGTTTAAAGACGATGCCCAGGCGGGGATTGTTACCCAGACGCGCCTGATTGCGGGCAAAGAAATCCCAGTAAAGGGCATTGAAGGGACACGCCAGCTCTCCGGTACGCTGGTTGTGCTGATACCGGCACCCCTGACAGTAATTACTCATCTTATGAATATATGACGCGCTCGAGACGTAGGGCTTGCTGGCCAGTAACCCACCATCGCCAAACTGGCTCATGCCGAGGGTATTGGGCAGCTCCACCCATTCAAAGGCATCAATGTAGACCCCCAGATACCATTCATGAACCGCCTGCGGCGACAGGCCGCTGAGCAGGCTAAAGTTCCCGATGACCATCAGGCGCTGGATATGGTGGGCGTAAGCCTCGGTGAGCGACTGTCCAACGGCATGCGCCAGGCAGCGCATCTGCGTCTTGCCCGTCCAGAACCAGTCCGGCAGATGGGCATGCTGGTCTAAGGCATTCAGCTCCCGATAGCCCGGCATCTGCGACCAGTAAATCCCACGCACGTACTCCCGCCAGCCGAGAATTTGTCGGATAAACCCTTCAACGGCAGGCAGCGGCGCATGGCCCGAACGCCATGCCTGCTGGGCGGCAGCCACCACTTCCCGCGGATTAAGCATTTTGGTATTCAGCGCGAATGAAATTAACGAGTGGAAAAGAAAAGGCTCCTCCGCGTGCATCGCGTCCTGCCAGGCGCCAAACTGCGGGAGCACGTGAGTGATAAATTCATCCAGCCCGGCTTTGGCTTCCGAACGGTTGAGCGGCCAGCGAAACTTCCCGGCCTGCGGTTCGCCGAAGGTGTTTACGCCGCAGCGTTGGATCTCCTCCCATAGGGCTGAATTATCATGGAGCGGACGCGAGTCCCCCGGCGCGGGCGGCTCGCCTGACCAGCGCCTGCGGTTTTCAGCATCAAAATTCCATTTTCCCCCTTCCGGCTCGCCTTCTGAGGTCAACAGTATGCCTTGTTGACGACGCATTTCCCGGTAAAAGTACTCCATTCGCCAGCTTTTACGCGTCGCAAAAAACGCGCTCACCTGTTCACGGGTGGTGAAGAAATGCTCGCTGCTAACGCAGGCCGTTTCGACAGAGGCCGTTTTCGCCCACGCCTGCAGCTGCGCATCAAGACGCCATTCGTCGGGCTCCTGCCACAGCACCCTGTCCGCGCCGTAATGCGCGACAAGCGCGTTTAGATT
The DNA here is from genome assembly GCF_018383635.1 of Enterobacter sp. 120016. NCBI lineage: Bacteria > Pseudomonadati > Pseudomonadota > Gammaproteobacteria > Enterobacterales > Enterobacteriaceae > Enterobacter > Enterobacter sp. 120016. Next base: position 761,143 of record NZ_JAHAWC010000001.1, read on the forward strand.
GTCTTCCAGCGCGCCGCGGTTTGAGCTGTCAGAGAGCCGAACGTACCTCACCCGATGCCCCTTTTCCTTTAACGCAGAGGCAAACGCGCGCATGGCCGCGAAGATGGCGATCACTTTCTGGGCGTGATGAAGCACGTACGCGGTTTCCGCCCGCAGCTCCAGCATCACGTAAATGACATTCGGATTGCAGTCATCAAACCAGCCGTGGTGCGGATTAAGCTGATCGCCCAGGATCAGGCGCAGTTCGGTCAACGGTGGCTCCTGCGACAGCGCTCGGAACAGTATTTGACCTCATCCCAGCATTTCGCCCATTTCTTGCGCCACGTCATGGGCCGCTGGCAGTGCGCGCACGCTCGACTGGGCAGGTCCTGCTTGTTACCTTTGAAATCGCTCATTTTTCAATACCGTACTGATTTCTTCACTGAACCTGTGGGTTAAGGCTACGACAGACTTCACAAAATGAAGGTGATACCCGCAAACCGCTACCCACCGCTACGTACGAATGATAGTTTATTCAGGCTGGAATTGTCGCAGCGAGCGATTTTCTGGCATCTTAACCGAACCTGACTTTCCCATTTTTGTTCATGTGACGAGTTTGCGAGCAAAGCGATGATAAAGTGGCCCTGGAAAACGAATGAGGCTGGCCGGGATATGGCGCTGCCATGGGATGACGCGCTGACGATCCCTGTTCTGGCAAATCTTAAGCCGGATGAACAAGCGAAACTGGTTCAGCTGGCGGATCGTTTTTTACAGCAAAAACGCCTGGTTCCACTGCAGGGTTTCGAACTCGATCCCCTGAAAAACGCGCGCATCGCCCTGCTATTCTGTCTGCCGGTGCTTGAGCTCGGCATTGAGTGGCTGGACGGTTTCCACGAAGTGCTTATCTATCCCGCGCCGTTCGTGGTGGATGACGAATGGCAGGACGATATCGGGCTGGTGCACAACCAGCGCGTGGTGCAGTCCGGACAAAGCTGGCAGCAGGGGCCGATCATCCTGAACTGGCTCGACATTCAGGACTCGTTCGATGCGTCCGGTTTTAATCTGATTATTCATGAAGTGGCGCACAAGCTGGATACCCGCAACGGCGATCGCGCCAGCGGAGTACCGCTGATCCCGCTTCGCGAGGTGGCGGGCTGGGAGCACGATCTGCACGCGGCGATGGATAACATCCAGGATGAGATAGACCTGGTCGGCGAAAGCGCGGCCAGCATTGACGCCTATGCGGCAACCGACCCGGCCGAGTGTTTTGCGGTGCTCTCGGAGTATTTCTTCAGCGCCCCCGAGCTCTTCGCGCCCCGTTTCCCGGCGCTGTGGCAGCGTTTCTGCCAGTTTTATCAGCAGGATCCCCTGCAGCGTCTGCGGCAAAATGAGGAGTCTGGCGGCCATTCCTCCCGCCAGATCCATTAAGGTTTTTCAGCAGGGGTACGCTCGGTTGACCGTACCCCTATGCTCAACGCTAAAAACAGCAATGCCATTCCCCATGCGGCCACCGTTAAAGACTGCTCGCCGTAAAAACGCGTCACCACGGGCACCAGCAGCGCGCTGACGCCGTAGCCTAACGTGTGGCTGGTGGCGATGACGCCCGCCCCTTTCCCGGTGGTCAGCCTGTCGTTCAGCAGCAGCTGATAGCCCGGCGTGGCCATCGCCGCCCCGAGTGAAGTGATAACAATCCCCACGTAGAACAGCGTTAAACCCGCGACGGTCATCAGCCCAAGCCCTGCCACCATCAGCACCGCCGCGATGCAGAGTAACGTCACCGGGGAGAAATGCTGCGGGCGGACCACCAGAAACTGCGCCGCGAGCGTGGCCAGCGCGGCCAGGCTCAGCAGAAGCGCAACGTGATGGCTGATGTCCCGGGCATTGCCCTCCAGCAGGGGGCTAAGATGCGGTGACAGCCCAAGCTGCATCAGGCTGACCAGCGCCGCCAGCAGCAGTGCCAGCAGCAGGAACGGCAGCATGGAGGCCTGCAGGCGGGTCGCCTGGTGCGCCACCGGCGGCAGCGGCGGGTCCGCGACTTCGCGAAGCACCAGCAGCAGGGCGATTAACGGCGCGATCGCCATCAGCCAGAGCGGCGCCACCGGGCTGACGCTGAGCATCAGCGCCGCCAGCGGCGGGCCGAGCAAACGTCCGAGGCTGAGGCCGGAGCTTATCGTCGCCAGCGCCGCCATTCTCTTCTCCAGCCCCGCGCGCTGAATAGCCCACGTCTGGGCCGCAGGCACCAGCCCCGAGACCGTCAGTCCGTAGAGCAGGCGCGAGAGGATCAGCCCCGCCAGTCCCCAGTAAGTATCCAGCCTGCCGGCCGCCATCGCCCAGACCACCAGCGCCATGACGACGAAACTGGCCAGATAGCCGCTCAGCGAGGCCACCATCACGGCCTTACACCCCCGCCGCTCGCTCTGGCGTCCCCACCAGGGCGATGCCGGTAAAAAGAGCATGGATCCGAACATCAGCAGCCCGGCCCAGACCGAGAGCGACAGCCCGGTCAGGGTCACCAGCTGCGGGAGCATCACCAGCAGGCCGTTTTGCCCGATACCTAATAAACCCGCACAGAGCGCCAGGGGCCAGTTGGCTTTAGAGGTGACGTTTTCGGTCAATATTTCAGAGTCAGTGCGCATGAGAATGTGAACATAGTGTCAATAAATGTGTGGAAATCATGAAGTTTATGAAAACAAATATTGCAAAAATGGTTGCGACTGTAAACAGAATGAATATCATAACGAGAATTATTATCAATCATGGAATGAGGTACATCTATGCGTGCTCTGCCCCGCTCTGCCGGTACAGACGTTGCAGCCCAGTGTTTTTTAAACGCCCTGTTGCGCGAAACGAAGGACTGGCGCTATCTCCCCGCTACCGCTGCGGATGCGTTACCGGACATTCATATCCCGCTGTCACAAACCCAGGCTCTTCGGGTTCCGGTACGCTATTTCTCTCCCACCCAGCATCATCAGTACCGTTTCCCGGCAACGCTTATTCAAAGCAACAGTGATGACGGTGACGCCGTCACATTTGATCAACTGGTTGATTTAATTCTTGAAAAACCGTCAGTAAAAGGCTCGCTGGATGCCGATACGCTGGCGCGTTTTAAGCAGCGCGTTCTCGAAAGCCATGCGCACACCTGGCAGGCGATCGATCTGCGCCACAGCTGGGCAACCCTGCGCGATAAGCCGCTGACGTTTGCCGAGGCGGAACAGGCGCTGCTGGTCGGCCACGCGTTCCACCCAGCACCGAAGTCGCACGAGCCGTTCAACGAAACCGAGGCGCGTCGCTATCTGCCCGATTTTGCCTCCCGCTTCCCGCTGCGCTGGTTTGCCGTTGAGAGCACGCTCGTTGCTGGCGACAGCCTGAACGTCTCCCTGCGCGAGCGTCTGCTGCGCTTCGCGGCCCAGAGCGCGCCTGAGCTGCTCGGCCACTTCACCGACACCCGCTGGCTGCTGCCGATGCATCCGTGGCAGGCCGACTATCTGCTGGAGCAAGAGTGGTGCCAGCGTCTGGCGGCAAACGGTTCATTGCAGGACCTGGGTGAAGCGGGCGCGCAGTGGCTGCCCACCAGCTCGTCCCGCTCGCTGTACAGCGAAACCAACGGCGACATGATTAAGTTCTCCCTCAGCGTGCGCCTGACCAACTCCGTGCGCACGCTGTCGGTCAAAGAGGTTAAGCGCGGAATGCGCCTGGCGCGCCTGGCGAAAACGGAACGCTGGCAAGATTTGCAGGCTCGCTACCCGACCATGCGCGTGATGCAGGAAGACGGCTGGGCGGGGCTGCGTGACGAAAGCGGCGGTATTCAGGAAGAGAGCCTGATGGCCCTGCGCGTCAACCTGCTGTTCGATACGCCAGAGACCCAGACCAACGTGCTGGTGAGCCTGACCCAGGCCGCGCCGGACGGCGGTGATAGCCTGCTGGCCTCCGCGGTGCGCCGTCTGAGCCAGCGTCTGGAATTACCGCTCGCCCAGGCCGCCCGCTGCTGGCTGGACGCCTATTGCGACCGCGTATTACTTCCGCTGTTCAGCGCCGAGGCGGACTACGGTCTGGTCCTGCTGGCGCACCAGCAAAATATCCTCGTTGAGATGCAGCAGGATTTCCCCGTCGGGCTGATCTACCGCGACTGCCAGGGCAGCGCGTGGACCGAAGGAGCCGACGCGTGGCTGAAAGAGGCGGGCGAAACGGAGGTGGAAAACCGCTTCGGTGAGAGCCAGCTGCTGCGCTACTTCCCTTATTACCTGCTGCTGAACTCTACCCTTGCCGTCACCGCCGCCCTCGCCGCCGCAGGTTTCGACAGCGAGGAGAGCCTGATGTCCCGGGTGCGCGACGCGCTGGCCGAACTGCGCCGCACGGCAAAGCAGACCCGCTGCCTCGACTACGTGCTCGACAGCCCGACCTGGAACTGCAAAGGCAACTTCTTCTGCTACCTGCACGATCGCAATGAAAACACCATCGCCGATCCGGCGGTGATCTATTTCGACTTTAGCAACCCGTTTTACAAGGAGAAGGCGTAATGGCCATCGCGAATATCGTCCATTCCGGCTACGGCTTTCGCTGCACCGCCACGGATCGCGCGCTGCCGCTGACGTTGGGTCTTGACGGCAGCGCGGTGCTGGAGCGTCTGAGTGGGATCCCGGACGGCTGGCTGGTCGAAGCCCTGGATCAGCTGTTTATTGCCGCACCCGCGCTAACCGGCATTACCCTGCCCTGGGCGACCTGGCAGGATGAACCCCAGGCGCAGGCGCTGTTTAGCCTGGCCCACGGGGACTATCTGGCACGCGAAACCTTCTGGCAGCTGCCGCTGTGGCTGAAAGGCGAACAATCACGGGCCAGCGGCGGGATGCAGTTTGATGAGAGCCGTCAGCTGTATTTCCCGCTGCGTCCTCACCGCCCGCAGGGCGAAGTGTACCGTCGTTACGATCCGCAAATTAAGCGCACACTCAGCTTCCGCGTGGCCGACGTGGCGCTGGACGGCGAGCGCTTTACCCAATGGATGAACAACCCGCGCGTGAACGCCTTCTGGGAGATGGCGGGCCCGCAGGCCGAACAGGAAAGCTACCTGCGCCGCCAGCTTGACTCGACCTACTGCTACCCGGTTATCGGCTGCTTCGACGACCAGCCGTTCGGCTACTTTGAGCTCTACTGGGCGGCGGAAGACCGCATTGGCCGCCACTACCGCTGGCAGCCGTTTGACCGCGGCCTGCACATGCTGGTGGGCGAAGAGAACTGGCGCGGCGCGCAGTACATCCGCAGCTGGCTGCGCGGCCTGAGCCACTATCTGTATCTCGATGAACCGCGCACCGCGCGCATTGTCGCCGAGCCGCGCTTCGACAACCAGCGCCTGTTCCGCCATCTGGCCTCCGCCGGTTTCGAGATGATGAAAGAGTTCGACTTCCCGCACAAGCGCTCGCGCCTGATCGTGAGCCAGCGTCACCGCTTCTTCAGCGAGGTGGAACTGTGAACGCGCTCTGGCAGAAAGTGAACCGCGAGATGGTGGCAAAGATCCTCGCCGAGCTGGAATACGAACGCACCCTGCGCGCTGAGCCGGTTTCGTCGGACGGCTGGCGCATCACCATGGGCAACGAGTCCTGGCAGTTTCGCGCCGCGCGCGGGATCTGGGGCTGGCTGCACATCGACCCGGACAGCCTGATCGCCGCCAGCGGAGACGCCGTCGAAGCGGAAAGCGCGCTGCTACAGCTGGCGACGGTGCTGGAGATGAGCGACGCGCAAACGGCAGAGCACATGGAAGATCTCTACGCCACGCTGCGCGGAGACATGCAGCTGCTGCAGGCGCGTGAAGCGCTGGACGCGGACGCGCTGATCCACCTGGACCCGGACGAGTTACAGTGTCTGATGAGCGGTCATCCGAAGTTTATTTTCAACAAAGGCCGCCGCGGCTGGGGGCTGGACGCGCTGCGTCAGTACGCGCCGGAATACCGCGGGCGTTTTCGTCTGCACTGGGTTGCCGTTCAGAGGGATCATCTGGTCTGGAGCAGCGACGTCGATTGCGATATCAACGCGCTGCTGGCAAGCGCCATGGACAACGCCGAGCGCGTCCGCTTTGACGCCCGCTGGCAGGCGCTGGGTCTTGACGACGGCTGGCTGCCGGTGCCGCTGCACCCGTGGCAGTGGCAGCAGAAAATTGCCATTCATTTCCTGGCGCAGCTGGCGCGCGGAGAGATGGTTGAGCTGGGCGAGTTTGGCGATGAGTATCTGGCGCAGCAGTCCCTGCGCACGCTCACCAACGCCAGCCGTCGCGCGCCTTACGACATCAAGCTTCCGCTGACTATCTATAACACTTCCTGCTATCGCGGCATTCCGGGCAAGTACATTGCCGCCGGGCCGCTGGCCTCGCGCTGGCTTCAGCAGCAGTTTGCCACCGACGCTACGCTTGCCCGCTCTGGCGCGCAGGTGCTTGGCGAACCCGCCGCCGGCTATCTGTCGCATCCGGGTTACGCCGCGTTGCCAAAAGCGCCCTACCGCTATCAGGAGATGCTGGGGGTGATCTGGCGCGAGAACCCGTCCTGTTATTTAGACGACGGTGAACAGGCGGTGCTGATGGCGGCGCTGATGGAAACCGATAACGCCGGGCGCCCGCTGATCGACGCGTGGATTAAACGCTCGGGGCTAAGCGCCGACGCGTGGCTGGAAAAGCTGTTTGAGGCAACGGTGATCCCGTTCTATCACCTGCTCTGCCGCTACGGCGTGGCGCTGATCGCCCACGGCCAGAACGTGACGCTGGTGATGAAGGATTACGTCCCGCAGCGCATCCTGCTGAAGGATTTCCAGGGCGATATGCGCCTGGTGGATGAGGATTTCCCGCAGGCGCAGAGCCTGCCGGAGCAGGTGAAGGCCGTCACGGCGCGCCTCAGCGCGGATTACATCATTCACGACCTGCAAACCGGCAACTTTGTGACGGTGCTGCGCTTTATCTCGCGCCTCACCCTGCAATGCGGCGTGAGCGAACCCCGTTTCTATCAGATCCTGGCGCAGGTTTTACACCGCTATATGGCCGCGCACCCGGAGCTTGCGGAGCGCTTTGCGACGTTCGACCTGTTCAAGCCGCAAATTATTCGCGTGATCCTCAACCCGGTCAAACTGACCTTCTCCGAACACGACGGCGGCAGCCGCATGCTGCCGAACTACGTTACCGACCTTGATAACCCTCTTTTTCTCGCCTCCCGGGAGTCAGCGCAATGAAAACCTATGATTTCATCGGCATTGGTATTGGCCCGTTTAACCTCAGCATCGCCGCTCTGGCCGAAGGGCTGGACGGCTTTAGCTCGCTGTTCCTTGAGCGTAAACCGCACTTCTCCTGGCACCCGGGAATGATGGTGCCGGACTGCCACATGCAGACCAGCTTCCTGAAGGATCTGGTCAGCGCCGTGGAGCCAACCAACCGCCACAGCTTCCTGAACTACCTGGTGCAGCGCAAAAAGTTCTACCGCTTCCTGACCACCGAGCAGCGCACCGTCTCCCGCGAGGAGTTTGCGGACTACCTGTGCTGGGCGGCGGAAAACCTCACCAACCTCGCCTTCAGCCAGCAGGTACAGCAGGTGAGCTTTGATGAGAAAAGCGGCCTGTTTGAAGTGGTGACCCAGCGCGACCGCTTCCTGGCGCGCCACGTCTGCGTGGGGATTGGCAAACAGATCAACCTGCCTGACTGCGTCACCGTTCAGGACGATACCTGCTTCCACGCCAGCGAGATGATGCTGCGCACGCCGGATCTTTCGGGCAAGCGCGTCACCGTCGTCGGCGGCGGCCAGAGCGGGGCCGACCTGTTTTTGAATATCTTCCGCGGCGAATGGGGCCAGCCGCTGAGCCTGAACTGGGTATCGCGCCGCAACAACTACAACGCGCTGGATGAAGCCGCCTTTGCCAACGAGTATTTCACGCCAGAGTACGTGGACAGCTTCTCCACCCTCGGCGAAGAGGCCCGTCGTCAGATGCTGCACGAGCAGAAGATGACGTCCGACGGTATCACCGCCGAGTCCCTGCTGGCGATTTACCGCGCCATGTACCACCGCTTCGAAGTGCTGCGTGAAAAACCCTGGGCGCATCTCCTGCCGTCCCGCTCGGTGACGTCCCTGACGCGCCAGGAAAACGGACATCGTCTGAACATTCAGCATCACCTCGACGGCGGCCGCGAGCAGCTGGAGAGCGACGTGACGATCTTCGCCACCGGCTACCGCGCCGTTCAGCCCGCGTTCCTCGCGCCGCTGTCTCATCGCCTGCATCTGGATACGGACGAAGCCTTCTGCATCAACAACGATTTCACCCTCGAATGGGACGGCCCGCAGAGCAACCGCCTGTTCGCCGTGAATGCCGGGATGCACCGTCTCGGCATTGCCGAACCCCAGCTCAGCCTGATGGCCTGGCGCGCTGCGCGGATCTTGAATCGCGCGCATGCCGATGAGCCGTTTGAGCTGGCCACCACCCCCGGCGTTATCCACTGGCGCACCACCGCCAGCCCGGACAGCAACCCGGTTTTTAAATCGTTAGCAAAAACCACCGAGTACTGACACACACAATCAGGATCAACATAACAATGAAACGTTCTCATCTTTGGGTTTTAAATCCTTGCTTGCTTGCAATGCTTTCTACCTCTGCGTGGGCGGAAGAACAAAAGGAAGAAAATATCGTTGTCTCCGCCAGCCGCGCGCACCGCAGCGTGGCGGAGATGGCGCAGACCACCTGGGTCATTGAGCGGGCTGAAATTGAGCAGCAGGTTCAGGGCGGGAAAGAGATTAAAGAAGTGCTGGCGCAGCTGATCCCGGGCATGGACGTCAGCAGCCAGGGGCGTACCAACTACGGCATGAACCTGCGCGGCCGCTCCATGATGGTGATGGTGGACGGCGTTCGCCTGAACTCGTCCCGCAGCGACAGCCGCCAGCTGGACTCTATCGATCCGTTTAACATTGACCGTATCGAAGTGATCTCCGGCGCCACCTCACTCTACGGCGGCGGCAGCACCGGCGGCCTGGTGAACATCGTCACCAAAAAAGGCCAGCCGGAAACCGAAGTTGAGTTCCAGACCGGGACAAAGAGCGGATTTAACAGCCACAACGATCACGATGAGAACGTGTCGGCAGCCGTAAGCGGCGGCAATGACAAGGCCTCCGGTCGTCTGTCGGTGTCGTATCAGCGCTACGGCGGCTGGTATGACGGCAACGGCGACGAGGTCATTATCGATAACACCCAGACCGGCCTCCAGTATTCCGACCGTATTGATGTGATGGGAACAGGCACCATCAACATTGACGATCACCAGCAGCTGCAGCTGACGACGCAGTACTACAAGAGCGAGTCCGACGGCAAACATGGGCTGTATCTCGGGAAGAACTTCTCGGCGGTAACGGGGGATGCGACCGCCTACAACAAAGGTAATCTCGATTCTGACCGCGTACCGGGTACCGAGCGCCATCTGATTAACCTGCAGTACTCCAATACCGACTTCTGGGGCCAGGATCTGGTCGCGCAGATTTACTATCGCGACGAGAGCCTGACCTATTATCCGTTCCCGACCCTGACCAAAGGCGTGGTGAGCAGCATCGGCGCGTCCCAGCAGAAAACCGATTTTTACGGCGGCAAGCTGACGCTGAACAGCAAGCCGGTGGACGATTTAACGCTGACCTGGGGTGTGGATGCCGACCACGAAACCTTTGATGCCAACCAGCAGTTCTTTAACCTGAGCAAGGCCGCGGCGAGCGGCGGCATGGAGCTGGATAACGCCTACAACGTGGGCCGTTACCCGGGCTACAGCATCACCAACCTCGCCCCGTTCCTGCAGGCCAGCTACGACATTGACGCCATCACCCTGAGCGGCGGCGTGCGTTATCAGTACACCGAAAACAAGGTGGACGACTTTGTCGGTTACACCCAGCAGCAGGCCATCGCCACCGGGAAAGCCACCTCCGCCGACGCGGTGCCGGGCGGGAAAACCGATTACAACAACTTCCTGTTTAACGCCGGGATCCTCGGTCGCCTGACCGAACAGCAGCAGGTGTGGTTTAACTTCTCCCAGGGCTTCGAAATTCCGGACCTGGCGAAGTACTACGGCTCGGGCACCTATCAGCTCAGCAACGGTCACTATCGCCTGCTGAACAGTGTCAACGTGAACGACTCGACGCTGGACGGTATCAAGGTCAACGCTTATGAGCTGGGCTGGCGCTACACCGGCGATAACCTGCGCACGCAGGTCGCGGCGTATTACTCGCTCTCGGATAAAACCATCACCATCAACAAGACGGATATGACCATCAACCTGGAAGACGACAAGCGTCGTATCTACGGGGTGGAAGGTCAGGTGGACTATTTCTTCACCGACAGCGACTGGAGCACCGGTGCGAACTTTAACGCCATCAAGTCTGAAACCCGCGAAAACGGCAAATGGGAGAAGCTGACGGTCGACAGCGCCAGCCCGTCGAAAGCCAGCGCATGGGTCAACTGGGCACCGGGCGACTGGACCCTGCGCGTACAGAGCACGCAGACCTTTGACGTGTCAGACTCCGACGGCAAGAAGATTGATGGCTATAACACGGTCGACTTCCTGGGCAGCTACGCTCTGCCGGTGGGTAAGGTCAGCTTCAGCGTGGAAAACCTGCTGGACAAAGACTACACCACCGCCTGGGGCCAGCGCGCGCCGGGGCTGTATAGCCCAACCTACGGTGCACCGGGCCTGTATACCTATAAAGGCCGCGGACGTACCTTTGGTCTGAACTACTCCGTACTGTTCTGATCCTGCGCGCCGCCTGCGGGCGGCGCTTTTTGCTGTGTAATTTCAACGCAAATTTGCCAAAAATCAGCGATTTGCTGAAATTGTCGGCAAACGAACGAAAAGTGCGTTTTCACCCTTTGACAAGGCGTACCGAGGTCGCTACTATGCGCCTCGTTCACACAATTCCTCTGTAGTTCAGTCGGTAGAACGGCGGACTGTTAATCCGTATGTCACTGGTTCGAGTCCAGTCAGAGGAGCCAAATTTGAAAAGCCTGCTTTTGAAGCAGGCTTTTTGCTTTTCTGCGTCTCGGATGTTAACTCAGAATCGCATCCAGCCTGGCAAGCACCTCATTTACCACAGCGTCAGGTATGCGTTCCAGCCGCATGCCGTTCCGGGCAGCCATATCAATAGTTCTGGGCTGGTCGCAGCGAATAACGCCCATTGTTTTTGTCCCCGCCCCTTCCAGTGAAACGGTGAAACCCGCTGTACGTGCAAAGTTTCCGCCGCTGGTGACGGGTACCACCACCGGTAGCCGGGTCAGCTTGTTAAACGATGCCTTCGATACGATGAGTACCGGACGTTTTCCACTTTGCTCGTAGCCAGCAATCGGATCCAGTGAAACAAGCCAAATTTCCCCTCTTTCCATTTACAGGATCTCCTTGCCCACCGCAGGCGCATCAATCCATTCCCGATCCTCTTCGCTCATTTCAGCGTGCGGATCGCACTGCGCCAGCAGCTCCTCAAGCGAATAATGAGGCCGTTTCTGGGGTTCGATAATCAGGCAGCCATTATTAATGGTCATGCCGACTTCGCTGTCCGTCGACAGCTCCAGCGTTTTCAGTACGGCGGGAGGAACCGCCAGCATGATGGATCCGCCAACCTTTTTCAGGCGAGTTGTATACATAGCGCACCTCCAAATATTATATTTTAATATAACATCCATAGATTTTGCAGTTCAAAGGATTATGGCGGATTGGATAAACGAAATGCGAGGCGGCTTCGGGATCGGAGATGTGTCGGAGGAGCATCAGCGGTAGCGTGAAGGTCAGATTTATCCAGGCTCGAAGCCGTACGCTTAAGCAAACAATCTTCCGCTTTTGGGCCAGCGGTGGGTAAGCGTATTAGCCAGCGCGGGGTTTTCTTTTCCGCAGTAACCAACATTTCTCGTGGTTCCAATACCGGCCCCTGAATTTGCAGGCATGGGCTTAAGATTTCACTTTCGGGCAAAAACAGCAACAGGAAGTGGTGTAATACAGTTCGCAGATTGTTATAAATATAAGCATTGGTCGCTAATCTGTCATCTTCACCAATTTTACGGAGGGAGTCAGTTGAATACTATTGAACAACAGATTGTTAAGCTGGGGCCACCAGTAGGAAAAGCAGATGCTTATATACCTCTGGAGCTTATGGAGCCGAAAACGTTTGAACTATTTTGTTGTGAGCTCATAAAAAAACGGCTAAAAAACGGAGAAATAGTTGATGCCATGACGATTGGCATTTCCGGCCAATCACAATTTGGGGCGGATATTTTTACACATCGTCAGCACGGCAATCAGGACATTTATTCGTTATACGAAGTGAAACGTTGTGAAAAATTCACAACGAACCAATATCTATCCACTATCAATCGCTTTAATGAACACAGGGAGAAATGGCATGTTAAAATCAATGAGTTTCACATTTTCCTCAGTGAGAAAGCGTCAGCAAAATTAATCACGGAATACAAAAAACAAGAGGTTCTTTTTAAGGAAATGGATATAGTACATCGTCTTCTTGATTCGGAACTGATCCACGACTGGCTGAAAAATCTGCATTGCCCAGATCTGTTGTATCGTTTTTGTCACGAGAGCTGGGTATCTCTTTTTTATGGTGAGCGAGCACTGTTAAATATCAAAAACTATGGCTTGTGGGACTATAACGAATCTTCTGCCTGGCGAAATTACACGCATCCATATGAACACATTACTGGTGATACCTATACACTACAGAATGATCACGTGTTTATTCAGGCGTTTTTACCTAACCTGAAGGGGAATCCCCTCTCCTGTTTCATTGATTTTCGTAATGGCCGCTATAGCCATGTTTTGCTGACGATGAGTCAGACTAGCCTGCTAAATTCTGCCTTCGAAGGAGTCGGTAGCCCACCGGAGGCGGGAGTCAGATCGTGGGTTTTAAAAGAACTTCATGGCGAAAATTATTATTGTGATATCGGTAATTGCCGCCTTGTACTTACCCTAAATGAAACTCAATCTCTCTGTGAAGCTTTTGATAAGTTCTGGATGTGCTATAAACTGCGCATGGAAGAAATTGACCGGATTTGTCGCACCGTTGATTTCTCGAACAGTACACCACTCGGTGATAATATTCATCTCATTTCCATTCCTTACTGGCTATGGGGTCGCATCAGCATCTTTTGTCAACATCATGATTATCTGAATACCGAAGGCGAGTGGTCGATATTTAATCCTGCCCGTGAGCGCATTATGGTCTTTACCCGTCATAAAGATGAAGTAATGAACGAAGGGCATCATGTCACACTACTAGCCAACCGCGACCCTAATTTTAATAGCCTTACTAATCATCGCGTGGTGCTAATCTGGCAACCTCCCAGTCGGTATGATATCTATAATATGGAAGATGGCGCCATCGGGCCTCGTAATTACTGGGATGCGTTGACGACATATCGCTGGCTTATAGAGAAATTAATCCCTCATGCAGATAGCTGGTACTGTGCCAATTACTTTCCAGAACGCAGGGGCTGGCGACGACTGCCATTTTGCGCACCTCGCCATATCTCCTGTACATCCGAGGATATTTATTCTAACTACCAACCGGAAAGTAATATCTCTGTTGAACAAGTAGACAGCAAACAGAGTCTGCTGGCGTTGCTGACTGAACTACAAGATTTTTTTAATATCTACAATCGCCGGGTGTACTTTAAGGCAAATGAGTTTGAGCAACTTTGCGACGCTTTTCTCTATTTGTTAAACAAGACTACTGTCAATTACTGGGGTTATATCCGCAGTAGCGTCGGCGCTTCGCAGGAAGACCATGAGTCCGTGGTAACAGCATTGCAAAAATATAGGACGGAAAGTCCGGTTCATGAAAAAAATTCGTCCCTGTATGATTATCTGCTTCGCGGCATGATGGCGCTCTTTCGCGATGGCGACTGCCATATCAATGAAATGGAAGCGCTGAAGGTTGCAATGCTGGTGCGCCCCTTTGCGGATAAGGTGTCAGAGGGGCGTTTTTTGCGGCGCTGTCAGAGGCGGTTGTGAGTGGAGGTTGCCAATACTGATTTGGCATCAGCCACTCTGCCTGAGCGGCTCCACATTCAGCAACAAGATAATTTTCTGGATACTATTTCTCTGTTTTATTGGCAAACTACCCGTAAAATAGGTTTCAAGAACAGTAAGGATAGTGCGTCAGCACAGCATTCAATATATGAAGGTGGAATTTGTCTGATATAAATCTGAACGGTCCCGCTAACGGCGGTGGAGCAGCAACCAGTAGCGGTATTTTGTTCCAGCAACAGTTGGGCGCTCACTTTGCTGCTCAGATCCTTTCCGATAGCAGACTGGATACACGTTTAAGGCTGGGCAACGCATCTCCTGTTTGGTTGCGCTTTGAAACAGAAGCCCCCGTTGACGATATATTGGTTGCAACATCCGTCGGTGGCTTCATCGCCATCCAGGCGAAAACAACCGTTTCGCTTTCAGATGATGAAAGAACCCCCTTTTACCGGATCATAGAACAGTTTGTCCGACACTGGCTTACATGCCGCGATGGCAATAGTTCTCTGGAGTGGAATCGACCTCTCGATTCAGATAAAGACCGTCTGGTTTTAGCTGTCAGTACCAAAGCTTCGGCTTCAATTCGCGACGTTCTTCCTGCTGCCTTGTCTCTTTTTTCTCAGCACGGCAGCGGAGCGATGAATCAAAAGCAGGTACAGGTGTATAACATTTTTGAACGCTGTATTTCCACAGCCTGGAATAGCATAACCTCCGCGCCCCTACCGCCTCACCTTGTATCTGAACTTTGCCGCCTGGTTGTTGTTTTGGTGGTTGATGTTGAAAACATGGCTTTACTCGCCTGTTCACGGCTTACTCAGATCCTTGCTAAAGGCACACAGGCAACGGCAGCATTGAGTGTTCTTACCGAAATTTGCGGAAAAATGATGTCCAGCCGTGATGGCGGCGATCTGTCAACTTTTCGCAACGAGCTAGCAGGGAAAGGGATCGAACTCGCAGCACCTCCTCGCTACAAGGATGATATTGCCCGACTTCAACAGCATTCTCAGGAGATTGCTGCTTCCCTTAATCAATATGAGGCCATTGAAAGTCAGTCAGGCCAGCCCGTTACCCTCCGCAGGGAGTGTCAGAATGAAGTTGAGCAAGCCGTACAGTCAGGTTCGCTATTAATTATTGGTGAACCCGGAGCGGGTAAAAGCGGAGTGCTGAATGCACTGGCCCGCAGCCTGCGCGAACGGGGAGATGATGTACTGGAACTGGCAGTTGATCGCTATTCTGTTGAGTCACTCGGGCACCTAACCCATGAACTCAGGCTTGAACATAGTTTGACCGACGTGCTTCAGGCGTGGGATGGTTCATCTCAGGGCTGGCTGATTATAGATGCGCTGGATGCCACCAGAGGGGGCAAGGGAGAGGCCGTTTTTCGCCCCCTCATTGAGCAAGTGTTAGCTTGGGGTGGCAGATGGCGAGTGGTTGCTTCAATACGCAGCTTTGATCTGCGCATGGGGGTAAAACTTCGTGATTTGTTTAAAGGTACCCCTCCTGTTGCTAAACGTGCTGATACTCTGTTCTCTTCAGTTCGCCACATCGTTATCCCACGTTGGTCAGATGATGAATTTCGCCAACTACTGGAAAAATCTCCATCTCTGGCTACGGCCCTTGAGGGCGCTTCTAAAAAACTGCGAGACCTAGCGAAAGTCCCGTTTAATACCAGACTACTGGCAGAACTGGTTTCCCAAGAGACGGGTGTCAGGTTGGCGGATATTTCGTCTCAGTCAGAACTCTTAAAACTGTACTGGCAACGTCGCGTTGAGGCTCATGGGCTTAAGGCCACACGAAATATAAAAACATTAGTGGATGCTATGATTAATGTGCGTTCACTCAGTGTTTCATCCCTGCTTGCAGACACGGATGCCGACATGATCGATACACTCTGCCGCGAAGGGGTGTTGATTCGGGAACAAAATGACCGTCGGATACAGTTTCGCCATCACCTTTTATTTGACTACGCTGCGGCCCAGACATCATTTGATCCAGAAACGCTAATTGCGGGGACATTACGTTTCCACAAACAACAGGCACTGGGGCTAATGCTATCCCCGGCGCTCGGTTTTGTACTTCAGGAAATCTGGAGTTATGACAATAACCATTGCCGTTTCTGGCAGGCAGTGAGTTATCTTGTCAACGACAAAGATGGCGATCCTATCATTCGTAGTTCGGCGGGTCGGATTGCGGCAGATTATCCCACTGCTCAACATGACCTGCTCTGGCTTGCTGAACGCGTGGCTGCCGATGATGAGAAGATGATAACCACGCTCAGTCATATCTGCGGAGCGCTGGCAATACGTTTTGAAGATGAAAAAGAGGTTATAGCTCTTCCATGGGTATATCTGGTAGCAGCGCTGACGCCCCAGGTACATAAGGTCGCAGAAACATTACGCTTTCTGTTGTACCCGCTTATCAAGCGAGTTACCGATAAACCCTTATGCAATATGCTGGGGACAGCCAGTCGCGCTGTACTTTCCTACGCCCTTGCGCTGAGTGAACCAGATTATTTTGTCAGAAGCGCTATTCTTCTCGTTACAGATACTATCAATACCGATGTGCAGGCATCCTGCCATTTACTGGAGCAGCTTATTTCTTCTGAACGTCTCCAACGCTTTGGTTCAGAAGAGATCCCTGTGCTCTGTTACAACATTAAGAAAATCGGAGATTGTGCGCCTGAGTTTGTAGTTAACGTATTCGAGTTTGTCTATACCCATGATGTAACAGAAGAACGGGAAACAACGCTGGGAAAAAGCCTAATTCTGCCTCTGAGGTCAAATGCCCGACAAGATTATGAATCGGCTCGTTATTCACTTGGAGAATATTTCTCCCGTTTTCTCGAACAATATCCTAGTCTGGCTGTGGATGCCGCAGTGCGCGCAATAAGCGGGTATGTTGCTCGACGTCATCCCTTAGATACACCTGTGATGCATGTGCCCGTTCCTGGGCATGATATTTACCTTAAGGCAGATTGCAGCTACATCTGGGCGCACGATCCTGATGGTAAACATGCTCATGACGGAGAAGTACTGGTTAAAAAATTATTTCAGCGCTTGCAAAGCAAGCCCGAACCCGACGCGCTCGTTCTGGCAAGACTTATCTGTGAAAAAGCTTCGCTGGCAATTTTCTGGGCCAGAATCTTTCTGGCTGCAAATAGACGCAATGATGGCCTGATTGATTTTCTCTGGCCTGTTGCTGCACAAGAAGCATTTATCCAAAATGAAGATACCCGTAAAGACGCTATTGATCTGGTCGCTATGGGAATTACGCATCGTTCAGAGCATGAGCGGCGAGAACTGGAAAATTCCGCCTTTCAGTATGACCTCTCTGATTATGTTTACCCTGAGAAAGCAAAAACCAGTTTGTTGTACCGTCTTTTCAGTACAATTGGTTCAAAGAATCTTCAGACTGTACAAGCCAGAAATTTCCTGAAGAACGCCCCAAGGGATGGTGAAGCATCTGGTAATAAGAGGCTTTTCAACATTTCCCCCGTTACAGTCAGCACCGATATACCTTACGATTTTATCGATGGTTTGGATCGGAACGAACCGGACAACATCACTCTTATCAACGCGGTCAAAGCCGCTAAAACTGCGTTGGGTTTAACAACGAATAACACGCTTTCATCCGAATTATCGCTGGAGGATGTTTTTAGCATTCTCGAACCTCTTCATGAACAGCTCAATCTGGCACACACTCATACCTATGTGCGTACAACAGCTGAGGATGTCATTGTCCGGGCCTGCGCTGCTGCTGTTGAACAGAAATTGCTGCCTCCGCTAGACGACGATCGGGCTGATGAACTGACATCTCATTTTTTAGATTTAGTACATCTCGCTTCCTGTGCAACTGATCCAATCCTGAATGAAGATACAGAAGAAAACTTTGAAAATAGTGTTAGCTGGGGCTCACCTGCACCGAGGATTGATGCTGCACAGATTATTCTCGATGTTATTCCATTACGTCCCGACCTTTATGAGCGACTGAAACCAGATATTGAAAGAATGTTGATTGATCCTCATCCGGCCGTTCGATTACAGGCATCAGTACGGCTGCTACGGCTGTGGGATGTCGATCGGGATAGCGTATGGCGTTACCTGAGTGAACGGCTGGAGCAGGAAACCAATACCGGTGTAATAGAGCATACGGTTGGGGATGGAATAAGAAATCTGTTACATACCGAGCCAACCCGTTCTTTCTACCTAATTCAGAAGCTATTGGGGCGTTTTAATGGCCATCCCGAACGCCAGAAACGTATTCGTACTCTGGTCAGCGGCGATTTGGCAATTCTCTGGGGAGTCCATGAAGTCAGAGAATCGCACCATATTCTCCAGGGCTGGATTAGCGAACCCACCTTTTATCATGATGAGCTTAATCAAGTCCTGTTTACATTAAGAGAAGGATTTGTTTTTGGCCTTTCCGGACAAAGTAAACTGAAGGATACAGAAGTCAGGCATCGGGCGCTGGATATGGCCTATAGCATTATTGATGCTGCTGGTAAAAAACTGGAACAATACTCCCCCCATACTGACCTGACAGAGGCCGAAAGGGAAAACGTAACACACTGCTTTGCGATTATAGACAGGGCATGTCTACAACTTCGTTTCGCTTGTGAAGGGAAGCATAATTCTGACAAGACATCATTAGAATATGAAGAACTTAAGCAATTTCTGAACGAAACTGAATTACACATGCGCCGTATTGGTGATTGCAGCTCGCCACATACTGTTTATTATCTTCTGGAGTTGCTTGAAACGCTTGTTCCTGTCGATCCTGCCAAATGTTTCGATCTGATGGCTCATGCGTTAAGTCATGCAAAAAAATCCGGTTTCCAGAACGAAACGCTGGGAATGGAACAATTGGTAAAAATGATGGGCGTGTTTCTTGCCGATCATAAAACCATCTTTGAAGATGAGAACAGACGAGCTCGTTTGATAGAGAGTCTGGATATTTTTCTGGCAACCGGTTGGCCCGCAGCCAGACGCCTGCTTTACCGGCTGCCGGAATTGATTCAGTGAACGAACATCAATTGCGTAATCAGTTTCGTGGAGATCTATCCACATTAATTGAGGATATGACACAGTCTCTTGAAAATGAGGATCTTGATCCCTATTCGAAAGAGAGCAAGAAAACGCTGCTTGAACATCATACGCGCATCCTGTTCTTCGATCGTCTATTGACAATTCTGGGTTGGCGTCTGGGTACAAAAGGTAATGTGGCAGAAGAAGCCAGAATAAAGGCCGAAACGACGCGCTTTATGGATTACCTTGGCTTAAAGGAAGAAACAAAAACACCTTTAATGATTTTTGAAGCAAAAGCCTGGGATAAACCTTTTGTTTCCGCCCGTAATCCCGAAACGAGAGCCACGGACGACGATCTTATTGCCGCCGCAATCCGCCATATTCTGGATGATAAGTCTGAAGATGAATCACCTGTTACAAAACAATGGCATGACTATCTGAAACAGATCATGGGTTACGTGTGTACCATGAAAAAGGAATATGAGCATAAAACCCCTTGTGCTGTTCTCTCCAGTGGGCAATGGACGGTAGTATTTGCAAACCCTTGTCTAACGTTTGTTGATGGCAGAGTAAGTACAAGCAATATTAAAGTTTTCAAGCTGGAAACATACAAAAGCGATGTCGATGCTTTGTTTAATCTTTTACACTGTTCAGTATTGGCACAAGAAATTCCGTTTCCTTTGCGCCCTACGCAAATAAAAGAATATGTTGATATTAATTCATTGAACTCTGCATTTTATGGCCTACACGTTCATTACGAAGAAACAGGCAGCCGACTTTTTAGAGTAAAACCACAAGTATTGATTTATCCGGTACTCATTCTGCAACGCCATGATGGCGTTTTAGCTGTTGTAGCAAACAAAGGGGAGCATTACACGCTCGAATACACCCAAAATAGCGCTACAGATGCAGGCGGTCTCACGACGCATTTAGATTCTATTACAACTTGCTTTCAGGAACTTCATACTACCTGCGAACATGAGTTAGGCCGCAGGCTAACGGTTTCCTCTGTTGAAGATTTTCCGGGTTTTCCATCAGCATCTTCGACTACAAATAATTTCCCTTTGATGGTCAAAAACATAAAAAACTATCATACTGAATGGTTGGTAGTTACAGGAACCGAAAATCATTATCTTCGTAATAGCCCATTGATAGATTCATGCCGTTTTCATTCATGGGAACAATGCCATTCTGAGAATTGTGCCATTGGGATTTCCGCTATTAGTATTCGCTCTACAGATCCTAAAGTTATATTTACCGACAAGGAAATACATCATTGCGCTCATCAAGTTGTGTACGATCGTAGAAACCGCAAATGTCATATTTTACAAATTGATGAAAGAGTCTGCTGTCAGACATGTCACTATCTCAACTTATGCTGGTCGCAGGAAGAACAAGAGAAGCTACCTTGCGGGAAATAATATAATCTGGATGATTCTTTAATTCATGCAGCTAATCAAAATGAATTATTAATTTATTAATTCATTTATTAAAAAGGGGAGAACAATTCATAATGTTACCCCTAGATAAAAAATCCACGTAAAAGGACCTGTGCCTGTAACAATTGTAGATGATAACTCTTTACAAGGTCCTATTTTTCACCCAGGAATCCCCCGCAATCCCTCATGGAGAGCTTGCAATAATGCAACCTCACAATATCAAGGTATCCAATCCGTATGGAAGAACATGGTAGGTTACTTTAATAAGTCACAAAATGAGCATGGTTATGATAAAAAATCACAGATAAAATCAGGAGACTGTGAGCTAAAAACTCTATTAGACATACTCCCTCAGATGCACAAAACCATTATTTATTATCCAATATTTAATAAAAGTGATTTAAGAACTTATATTAATAGCACAAGCAGAATTAGATAAAACGAGGTTGTTCTATGAAAAATTAAAAATTAAAAAAAACAAAGCAATAAACAAAATTCAAATAAATAAGAAACAATATAGTTTTCCCTCATGTGGCTTATGAAGACATTACTAACATCGCGGTGTGTTAATCAACTGGGAGCAGGCCATACATCCTCAACAACGCGACTAGTCAAGCATCAGTGGCTGATTTTATCTATTTTAGGGTTTCAAGTGGAATGAAAAGCAATCCATTTCGACCCTGGTAGCTGACAACAGCATGATCTCCCCACAACAAACGGCCCTCGGGCCGTTTGGCGCTTCACCGATCAATTAACTCTTTTTATTTGAAGCGAGGCACAACCCAACGCTACAAGCAAATGATTGTTTCGATTAACCGATAACAATTAGACCACTTTAATGGGTAAGCAGTTAAAGGTAACAAAACAATTAAAATATATTTACTTAATTCACTTATTGTTATGATAAAATATAAACTCAGCTACCAAAAAAGGTTCGTTCTATGGAAGTAGTAGATAATTCAACAATAGAGTTTATTAGAAAAATCATCCATGAGTTAGAAATAAGAGGTGTTTGGGACAGAAGATTTAATTGGTTATTTTCAAGAGAAGCCTCTGACGAAAAGAATATAGAATCTTATCTTGAAATAATATTTGAACTTGAAACCATGGTCGAATTCAATTTGGAAACACTCTTACAATCACACGAAAAGCAACCTTCAATAAATGTCAACCACACAAAAACAAAGTTTAAAACTTCGTTACCATTTTATCATGATATTATTGACATCATTCCTATTTATAAAGATGCTATCTTACTTGAAGACCATAAACCTCTTGTGCCTCAAGAAGCAATACCCAATATATGTCATCTCCTTAAAATCCCAGACACAAAAGAAGGAGTTGAGGTTGAAAACCATAATTTTGGATATCACTTCCACTATTGCAATGTAAAAAAAAAGACAATAGAAAGAACCAATATTTTATTGACTTTTGATCCCACTTTCAAAAAAACAAATAAGAAACCAAAGCCTGATCTGTTCGGTGAATACCATGCTGAAGGGAAAAACAAGATAATAGATATGGAAACAATTGGGGGCAATAAACGATATCCTATATATTTAGTTTGTCATGATGCAGGACAAAAGAAAGGATTGAGTAATTTTAAAGCACCTAGCAACAAGTCAAAATTATTTATTACAGGTTAATTCAAAATAAAACCACCCATTATGAATTAGGGGTGGTTTTATTAAAATATTATCATCCCTTGTAGCAGGAGATACAAATGAAGTACGAGCCCAGTCAATTTGAAGAGCCCACTCAGGTAAAGCTGTGCAGGCTTTTTGATTTGATTTTTTGATTGGTGAATCGTTAACAGAATCTAATTTTGTCCATCAAATTACGATTCATTTTCGATCCAGTTTCAGTCGCAGGTGATGATTTGCCTGCTCGGTGGACTAAAATATGGAAGATGCATTGTTCCTTAGGTTGAGTGTTGGAAGGTGGCGCGATCACCGGCATTGTCTTTTACTGGCTTTCATTCGATCACGCATTTATTCCCGACTACTGTAAACCAGCCCCTCGCATTCGCACCTCCAGTTCATCCAGAAATGGGGAACGCCCTAGACGCATAGGGCCGTAGCGACCATCAACAAAACCGGAATACAGCATATGCACCTCGTCTCGTGCGCGGGTCAGCCCCACATAGAAAAGACGACGGCTTTCGCGCAGCTTTTCTGGCGTCTCATTACGCCACGGCAAATTCCCCAGATCCAGGCCAACCATGATGACCACGTCATATTCGCAACCTTTGGCTGAGTGAAGCGTCAGCAAATTGAGGTGCTCAGGTGAACCGTCACGACCACCCAGGCTCGTAATGTCCAGCATCGCCAACGCACCACCTTCGGCAAGTGCTACAGTCATGCGATCTAGCTGCTCTGCCTGATCAGAAAGTGCCGGTTCAGTTGCCAGCAGGGAATCAACGAGACCGTTGCGCAACGACGCGACAAAATCGCATGCTGGATGTTGGTCGGCACGAAGTGCCCAAAGCAGCTTGGTTAATTCCTGTCCCTTATGCCGGGCGCATGCATCATCCAGCCTTGCCCGATGAAATGCCAGATAACGGTCTATCAATCCGCGCAGTTGAGGGTGCCCGATACGCCAACCGCCAGCACACCATGCCGCGCAATCCTCCACCCAGCTCGTCAAAGCAACCTTGCGATAAGGCGCTGCGGTGTCCACCCGAATGTAATCAAAACCGCCAGCTGTCACCGCATCGGCCACCACATCACCGGCACGGTAGTCCTTGTACAGAATAGCGATATCACCCAGCGTTCGACCCGGCTTAGCAGCCAACGCAGTTGGAATTATCTGCGCGACAGCATGGACAGCCTGCTCCTCTAGGCCATCCGGACACAGCTGGAACGCAATGGTTGTCTGGCGGTTCAGGTCGCTTGCTCGATAACCACGAACCTCACCCAACACCATCTCAGATGCATTGACGATGCCCGCTCCTGATCTATAGTTCAACTGAAGCCTGACTGTTTCAACGTCTCTCCTGCCTGCCAGTTCCATGAGTAACGCGCCATCGGCACCAGTGAAACCGTAAATCGATTGGTCTGCATCACCCACAGCAAATAAGCGTACGCCCCCCTCGAAAGCCAGGCGTTTGACCATACGGTGGAGCGCCACGCCCAAATCCTGATATTCATCAACCGCAAGGATCGGAAATTTCGCCTGTACCAAGGGCAGAACCCAGTCATGCTCAACGATCAGACGCTGGCCGAATACCACCATATCGTCGTAGTCGATTAGCCCTTCCTGCCGCAATGCCGCTTCGTAAGCCTCGGCCCAGGCAGCGAGTTCCTCTTCTGCACGCCAGGCAACACTGTTGCGGTTAAGTACCGAACGGCGATGCCGTCCGAGATCAATAGCCTTATAGGGGTGGTTTGGGCCAAAGAGACGGTCACCAGATTGTCGAAGTAATCGTTCGCTCGCACGCTGAGACGCTACTGACAGCGGAAATGGAATTGGCAGATCGGCCAGTCGTCCATAGGGCATCAACAGATGGCGCAAACAGAACCCATGAACGGTTCCGATAAAGAGATTCGGTGCCTCTCTGAGCCCCAGCGCTTCGAGACGACGGGTCAGCTCGCGTGCGCATTCTTGGCTATATGTGATACATGCCGCGCCACGTGGAGCCTCAACATCCTCGGCCAGGATTCGGGCCAGCTTCAGCACGAGCGTCTTGGTCTTACCACTACCTGGCCCGGCGAGAACCACGCAGTGCCCTCGGGAGTGATACGCGGCTAACTGGCCCGGATTCTCGGCCAGCTCGGCAGCCTGAGCCAAATAGGCTGCACTGACATTACGCGACGGCATCGCGGATATGCTCCAGTGCTTCGCGAATGTAATCCGGACAAACATCCTCCGACACCGAAGGTGCCAGCGCCTGGGCGAACCGCCCTTTGCCTATTCGCTCAATCAGTTTCAACAACCGGGCTTTATCAAGCTGGTCCGTGTCATCCACCCATGCCTGTATCTCGTTCAGAGTAGCTCGTCTAAGAGACAATTCCTGCTCGATAACCGACTTCATGGCTTCGCCCAGTCCACCGGTAAACAGCTCAGGCTCCAGGGTGATCTCATTGACGAAGCATCCATACTCCCCGGCATATTCAATCACCTCATCGGTATCCATATCATCATGGTCAACATCGTTCTCAAGCACGCTTAAAATATTGATAAGTCTCTTACGAACCAGCGGCACTCCACCCTCCATAGGATCGCGGTCTGTCAGAATCACATGCGGAATATTGAGCCCCCGTGGCCCCAAGAGCTTCACATACGGAGTGAAATTTGTTCCACCGATCGAGCACACCGTGATCCCAAGCATATCGAGAGGAATATCAAGAGCATCGGCGAATGCAGGGACGAGAAAACGTTCGGCATCTCCTTCCACCAGGATTACACCACGTGAAAAGAATATTTCACCGCGTGTGACGTCGATATAGCGCTGCAGATCATCTTCGTCCCGCTGCGTAAACGGTGCGTTCGCCGTTGAAACAGCAATAGTCTTCTCGTCCTCTGCGTCATGACGCAGCAGAACGATAGATCTGACAGGCGTGACGCTGGCAATATGTGGGGAATGGGTGGTCAGGATCGTTGTCAGCGGCGCCCTTTCATCACCATTCTCCCCGTCAGTACCCAGGAAATAACGGTAGACTAGGCGCTGTACGTGCGGATGCAAATGTGCCTCAGGCTCCTCGACGACGAAAAACGTATGGTCTCGCTCTCCGTCATCAACAAGACGATCAAGTTCGAGGCTTTTCAGAGCCAGAAAAATCAGATTAGCTGTCCCCAAGCTGGCATCGCCAATGCCCCGAATGCCACTGTCGAGCAGCAAACGCAGGCTACGTAGCAGCGCATCAACGCGAGTCGGTGCAAGTCCGAGCGATACCGGAACGGCATATTGCTCACCTGCTATAGCAATCAACCGTTCGCTAATTCGTTCTGCTGTCGCCACCACCTCATCATGCCCAGCCAGTTCCCGCTGAGCCTCATCGACCAGGGTTTGAATCTCCTCACGATCCTCCTCGTCCAGAGATGCGGAAAGTTCTTCAATAAGCGGCCTCAAGGGTGAATTGCGCCAACTTGAAAGATCCTTCTCAGCATCACGCAACGCGCCTTGAACATCGATGGGCAACATACGACGAAACGCACCACCAATATGCATGTCAGGATCAGCACCACCGAAGATCACATACTCATAATCTTTTAACGATTCTGGAGCTCGATTTAACTCGGTTTTGGGCTGAAAGCGATAGGTAAGGCGGGCCACCATCGGAGGCCCCGGATTAAGGACACAGTCATTCAGATGAGCCATCAATCGGGGATCGTCAGTGAAATCAGTGAAATCTACTGAAATTTCAATGGTCTCCCCCAATTTGTCTTCGCCCAATCCATCCCAAAAATGTTCAAAACCCAGTTGACGGTCACGCTCAGACAACGCTGGGTCAAGAATCAGTTGCAGGCCGCGAATAAAATTGCTCTTGCCAACCTTGTTTTCACCAACAATAACAATACTCTCACCCGTTTCAACATCAACGTCGGAGAAGTTGGCGAAATTAATTAACCGGATTCGGGAAATCCGCATTACTGCCTCCCTATCTTTTTGATTATCTCCCAAAATAAGAGTAGCCCTCAAACCGCAAGAGACTGCCTAGCACGACCAAATCTGCTGAGGGGTGCAGTTGCGATCAAAACGGTTTTTGGTCATTGCACATTTTTTGCTAATCAAATCTATTTGTCCGACGAAGGTAACAGTTCATCGTAACAGAGAGCTAAACCATGCCTATGATCCATCTCACAAAGTGGCTTTTTGTCGTCACTGCCTTGCTCAGTGGCTGCGCGACAACCTCCTCGCCTCTCTTGCCTTCGCCCATTAAAGAGATTTCTCCGGTTCCTGAAAATGCTGAGCCCGGTTTTATTCCGGGCGCTACCCTCTTTAAAGCTAGCACCTGATGTAGCACAGCACGACCTGATATTGCAGGTAATCGGCGTGGCATTGCCGGAAAACTCCCGCGCTACCGTTGGTGACGGTCTGCAAGGCGCGCTAAGGCGAAGCGGCTATCAGACTCTATTCACTGTCACTGCCCGCGGCACACTTGTATCCGGCCTAATGAGCCTGAGCTACGCATTGCTCACATTGGACGGGCCATCCTGGGATTTGGAGAACAATGAGCTGGCACGACAGGTCATACCCTGGCGATACGGCACAATATCAACTGGAAGCAGATCAATTTTTCTCAGGGCATTAGGTATAATGATTCTAAACCCTCATGTCTATAGCGTGCATACTGCCTCCTATACTGCTGAATATTTTAGGGACTCAGCTTGGCGGGGAGTGACTTTCTTCTAATGAAAATATTACTTACTTAATATCGTAAAAAAATTATTCTCTTGGGGATATACGCCTTCTTTGTCCACTAAATATTATTCGACCATACAAAAACAGCCTTCAATATCAACAGTTAGATACCAACTATGATGATATTTTTAGTGGAAAACTGCAAGATGCGGTTTATCAATGCCACAGGGTAAAGGGACAGTAACTTATGGTACTCGAAAGATTACCACTAGTGGAAATCAGGATTTCAAATAACAAGATATGTGCAAAGATGCCCACTTCTTATACTTAAAAACTGTCCCACACAGGATAGAGTCTTGACACTTGCATGGCTACATTTCATTTTTTTAATACAAAACCTATACTTATACATTTCAAAATGTCATAATAATTAAAAGTTTCAGTCTGTTAACATACAATGAAATATTCAACCCAAAAAATTTTTTGCGGAAAATCTAGCAGAAAGAGTCCTTAAATGAAAAACAAATTTAGCATTTGTTATATTATAATAGATAAAAATGAGGGAGAGTCTTTTTTTCTAAGATCTTCTAATTATCTACTTAAATTATCACCCTTATTAGAAAAGATCAATAACTTACCAATAAGCATACCAGAATTACTTTGCGAGAAAGAAGAGAAGATAAAAATAAGAATTAGCGGCATATATCCCGGAAGAATAATACATTTCATTGAAGATTATAATGAAATTGAAAACTTACCTTATGTTTTTAAAGTTGTTTTCATAGATGAAAGGTTCATCAAGGCAGTGAAAAAATGTGGTACTATACTATATATCTCAATAAATAAAGATATTGCAATTGAGAACACCCTTTCACATGAAGAAATTAATATTGATGTACTGAGAAACTTTTTCTTCTCCAAAATTAAAGAACAAGATTCTGTTTATACCGACCTACCTGATACTTATAAACGAGAACACATAGAAACCGATATTAACATAGACGAGAATATTTCTACCTTTTGCAATATAAAAACATTAGAATCAATCAATCTCTTTTTTAACCCTAAAGCCATTTGTAATAAAGACAAAAATGAAAATATTGAAACATCAATCAATCTTATAAATAAAATTAAGAATAAAATAACAAGCAACATGCACATAGAATTATCGATACCAAGTGTAGACTATTTAATCACTGACTTTACCATTGATCTAGAGTATTCTATAAATGCAAAGGAATACTCAAAGCATACATTAATGAGAAACCAAACCATAGATTACGAGCTGATTTCCGACTCAATCTCATATGCTAAAACATCAACAGACATTGATAGTTCACATTATAACAATCATATTGCTGAATATCGGAATGAGTTATATTTCAACAGTCTAATATCATCCATTTATGCTTCATCGACTTTAACTCCTGAAATAAAAATAAGAATATGTAATAATGATCTTTTTAGCCTGGTTTCAGACATAGGTAAAAACATTAGAAATAGTAATATATCAAAAATACAAAAAATGATGAAGACTTTCTCATCTAAAGTAATTGATAAATCTGACACTATGTTTGATTATTTTTCTAAAACATCAAATAAGCAAATAAAAATAATATCAAACTTCCCTTTGGAATGGACTAATGTAAATGGCCTACCGTTGATGATAAGGCATAACACAAGTCGTATATTCAACACCCCGGGATTTATAAAACAAAACATTCTTCTCAATAATAACGAAGTTTCAATAAGCCTAGATAGTTTTAAAAAAATATTAGTCATCAGTTCCTTTAAAGCTGGGGAACGTATAAGTAATGATATAAAAAATGAATTGCATCGGGTAATAAAAGAATGCAACGACCCTAGTATTAATTCAGTAGTAAATGAAAAAGTTTCTAAAAAAGGGTCTTACATCCCGAACTTTGAAATGGAAGTAATATTTAAAGATGTCACAAATAAAAATGAGCTAGTGGATTCTTTGAATTCATTTAAATTCGCTCTTGTAATATTTGATATGCACGGTGGTCATGATTATGATGGGCATGGATTCCTTGAGCTATCAGGTGAAATTTTGTATCCTTATGAGTTAATGGGTTTAGCTAATATCCCACCAATAGTCGTATTAAGTGCTTGTGATACAAGCCCAGCCGATAGAAATCATTTTAATGCAGCAAATGCTTTTCTATGTGCAGGAGCAAAAACGGTACTGGCTAGTACATACCCCATATTAAGTAGAGATGCGGCTATCTATATAGGCCGATTATATAAACGCCTAAGATACTATCTACCTGAAAGAATTTTATTCGCTAAAACAAGTTTAAGATGGTCAGAGTTCATTACGGGACTTAACCGCCGAGTTTATTTCGATTATTTTTTAATGTACATTTTCAGAAAATATAAAATTAATGATAAGTCCATATTAATAGAGTTACGGAATTATATAAATATTGCATTAGAAAATCACCCTCACGATTTTTTAGATGGAGTTTATTATTTCTTTGAAAATTTAACAGACCTATCTAAAAATCAAATTAGTGATGAACTTAATAATCATTTCTTGTTTGCTGAATGCCTGAACTATGTGCAAATAGGCTCTCCTGAAAAAGTTTTAATTTATGCAGAAGATCTAAGCATAGAATAAAAAACTTACTGATATAGGATCTGCAGATAAAAATCACCTGCAGATCTTAGAATCCAAACGAGGTAGGTTCAGGCCGTACAACAACCCAAGTTTCATAAATTAAATAGCGATAACCAAATGTACAAAAATGATCACCAGCTTCGATTGGTGGTCATTCTGGTGGTCTTGACAAAAAGGAAATTCAGGATTAGCTTAATTATTAGCCAGTTACTGGCAAAGGCGATCCCAGTCAGAGGAGCCAAATTTGAAAAGCCTGCTTTTGAAGCGGGCTTTTTGCTTTTCTGCGTCTCTGATGTTAACTCAGAATCGCATCCAGCCTGGCAAGTACCTCATTTACAACTGCGTCAGGTATACGTTCCAGCCGCATGCCGTTCCTGGCAGCCATATCAATAGTTCTGGGCTGGTCGCAGCGAATAACGCCCATTGTTTTTGTCCCCGCCCCTTCCAGTGAAACGGTGAAACCCGCTGTACGTGCAAAGTTTCCGCCGCTGGTGACGGGTACCACCACCGGTAGCCGGGTCAGCTTGTTAAACGATGCCTTCGATACGATGAGTACCGGACGTTTTCCACTTTGCTCGTGGCCAGCAATCGGATCCAGTGAAACAAGCCAAATTTCCCCTCTTTCCATTTACAGGATCTCCTTGCCCACCGCAGGCGCATCAATCCATTCCCGATCCTCTTCGCTCATTTCAGCGTGCGGATCGCACTGCGCCAGCAGCTCCTCAAGCGAATAATGAGGCCGTTTCTGGGGTTCGATAATCAGGCAGCCATTATTAATGGTCATGCCGACTTCGCTGTCCGTCGACAGCTCCAGCGTTTTCAGTACGGCGGGAGGAACCGCCAGCATGATGGATCCGCCAACCTTTTTAAGGCGGGTTGTATACATAGCACACCTCCGAATATTATATTTTAATATAACATTCATGGCAGGGAGTGCGCAATTATTCATCAGATTCAGGGTGATTTCCTTTTCGTAATTAAGTGGGCAGAATGTCGTTATCCATCGAAGGGCAATGCAGGTGTGAACGAAGTGCGTCACTAAGAAGGCAGATAATAGAAAACTGTTTTTGCGGTTCAAAGGATTATGGCGAATCGAATAAACGAAATGCGAGGCGGTTTCCAGATAGGAGCTGTGTCGGGGCCAGGTTGAGGCCCCCCTCTCTCAAGGCTTCATAACGATGCGGCCAAGCGGTTTCGCTGTCTCAGCGTATTCATGGGCCCCGGCGGCGTTAGCCAGGGGGAAAATGCGGTCAATGACAACCCTGATGCGCCCTGCTGCCACAGCCAGCAACATATCGTCCACACTTGTCCGAACGCCGGGCCTTTCAAAAAGGGGCCCCATGAATACCCCCATGAGCGTCTGGTTAGACTGCATTGGCGGCCACAGGTCGACAGTCAGGCTGCCACCGCCCGCATTACCGACGAAAACGAGACGCCCTTCCGGAGCGAGTGCAGAAAGCGAAGCTGGCAACGTCGTCCCTACCGGATCGATGACGAGGTCAACACCGGTACCATGGGTGTACTCTCGGACACTGCCCACGACGTTATTCTCTACACGATCCACGACATGATCGGCACCAAGTTCCAGCAACCGGTTTATTCGCTGCGTTCCGCTTGCCACGGCGATGACCCTCGCGCCGGATTGTGAGGCAAGCTGAACCGCCGCGAGCCCCACGCCCCCCGCTGCTGCCTGAATCAGGACGGTTTCTCCGCGCCGAAGCATCCCTCGTGTGAAAAGGCAGTGATGCGCGGTTCCAAAAGAGATCGGTACCACCGCCGCTTCTGCTGCATCCACTCCATCCGGTATAAGCCAGGTGCGTTCCGCAGGCACAGCCCAACGTTCCGCATGCGATCCCTGCATGCTAAAAGCAGTCACTCTGTCCCCAACCCTGCGGCTATGGACTTTCGCCCCGACGGCAACAACCGTGCCCGCGGCCGCGTAGCCGACGATCCATGAAGGAAGAGGCGGCGGAGTTGAGCGTCGGTTGATCAGATCGCCCCCTTCAATCGAGATAGCCTCAACAGAAATCAGGACGTCGTCAGGCCCTGCGACCGGATCCGGGACGTCGACATACTGCAGGACGCCGGGAGCGCCTTCCATGTCATAAACCGCTGCTTTCATCAATTTTCCTCTGTCTGGTCTGTCGACTGGCCGAAAAATCCGTAACGCTTAGGGCAGCCTGGCAATCACCTTAATCTCAAACTGGAATCCGTACAGCCACGTCACGCCGATCCCGGTCAACGTAGGGTAAGGCGCTTCCCCCCAATATTCTGGCAGAATACTCCAGATAGCGTCGAGGTTTGACTCGGGATCGACGACAAAGAGGGTAACGTCAACCACGTCAGCGAACGTGCAGCCCGCAGCCGTAAGAACAGCGTTAAGGTTATCGAATGCCAGCCGGACCTGCGCGTTGAGATCCTCTTCAGGCGAACCATCCTCCCGGCTACCAACCTGCCCCGAAACAAACAGGAAGCCGTTAGATTTGATGGCGGGTGAATACCGATTGCGCTCATAGAGCGCCTGCCGTCCGAAGGGAAAAACTGCTTCGCGTGTTGTCATGTTAGTACCTTTGTAATGGGGCGAAATCTGCCCGGTGAACATAAAGACACTTTACAGGCGCAGGATCCGGCGGATAAACAAGCGACTTTGTCCATCATTGTTTGTAATATCCAAACAATCGGTGAAAAGAGAGGACAGGGGATGGATCGTTTCGATGCGATGCGCGCCTTTGCTCGCGTGGTGGAAGCAGGTAGCTTCACAAAAGCTGCCCAAACGCTTCATATGAGCAAAACCACGGTGACGCAGCTTATTCAGCAGCTGGAAGCGCGCCTGCGCGTCAGGCTGCTCCATCGCACCACCCGCAGGCTCGGTGTCACCCCCGATGGCGCGGTCTACTACGAGCGCGTCATCCGCCTGCTGGCGGACATGGAAGATGCTGAAAACAGCCTGTCCAGTTCGGCGATGACGCCCAGGGGACGGCTACGGGTAGATGTGCCCACTCCTCTCGCCCGCCTGGTGCTGGTGCCCGCGCTACCGGCTTTTCACGCACGCTACCCTGATATCCAGTTCGATATGGGCGTGAGTGACCGGGTAGTGGATCTGATCGGCGACAACGTGGATTGCGTCCTGCGCGGTGGCGAAATCAATGACCAGTCCCTGATCGCACGCCATGTCGGCGATTTGCAAATTGGTGTTTACGTCGCACCGAGTTATGTGGCACGCCTCGGCGCCCCTGCGCATCCGCGAGAGCTGGAAAACACGGACCATCGCATAGTGGGATTCTTGTCCTCACGCACCGGTAAGATTGATCCTCTGGTACTGCATGGTGAGAGTGAACATATTGAAATCAAGGCCAGCTATGTGCTTGCAGTGGATGATGGCAACGCTTACCTCGAAGCAGGGCTAGCGGGATTAGGCGTGATTGCGCTACCCGTCTATATGGCGGCAGCGCATCAGGCTTGTGGCTCCTTGATCCCGCTATTTGAACAATGGCGTATTAACCCAATGCCCCTGTACCTGGCATTTCCGCCGAACCGCCACGTCAACGCCAGGCTGCGCGTTTTTATTGATTGGATCGTTGAATTGATGCAGCAGCATGCCCCTACTTCCACCAATAAGTAACAACCTCTTAGCCCCTGATTCGCTCATCACCGTCGATTGGCGGTCATTCTGGCGGCTTTGAATCAGGCTTTTCAGCCCTACAGCACGAACTCATAGTGCGAGCCATCTGGCAGCTCAACATCAAGCCGCAGCTTTCCACCCGCAGCCTCAACGTAACGCTTAAGTGAAGAGAGTTTCAAATCGCGCCCGGGCTTTTCCATTACCGCAACGGTAGGCTGCCTGATCCCCAGAGCCTGTGCCATCTCTACTTGCGTTTTTTGTACTTTCTCACGTAACTCAGCCAGATGAATGTTGAGCAAAATATCCGCTGCTATCGCCTGAGCGCTGGCGACAACCTCCGGCTTTTCATCCGCTATAAGCTGCTCAAGGGTTCTTTCCATCGCGCTATTCCCTCTCTTTTAATGTATTCAGCCAGTGAGTGAATTCCCGGTCAGCAACGAGAAGCATCTCATCGTAGAATCGCCTTTCACTGCCGACCTTATTGCCAGCACAAAGCATGATGCCAGTACGGTTTGGGTCAACGGCGAAAAACGCCCGCAATGGATCACCCTTACTCTGAATACGTAGCTCTTTCATGTTGCTATGACGAGAGCCTTTAAGCGTATCAGCGTAAGGTCTCGATAAACCCGGCCCCTTCTCTCGCAAAACAAGCAGTGCTGCAAGTACGCTGGCGCGATCGGTATCGTCAAGCGATGTGAACCAGCGATCAAACCTGTCCGTCGTGTTAATTGCCCACACAAGGCCTCCCATCAAATATAGATCAAAAACTATATACATGCAAAGCTATAGCAATGATTATGCAGAGATGGAAAGAAGATTCTTGTGGGGTTACGGGAATACTGAATGCGTGCCGGAGAAATTCTATGTATCCCTTGTCGGATATTCATTTTGTTACGAGCAGCATCGAAAAAAGTTCAGGAGCCCGTCAACTGTCGCCAGACCGCCACTTCCTCGTTCAGCCACGCGACAAAAAGAGCCACTTCCGGCTTCGCCGCCGTTGATTGCGCCGTCACCAGCCAGTAAGGCCAGGGATACGGCGCGGTGATGGAGGTTAGCTGGACCAGTTCACCTCGGGTGATGGCATCCTGAACCAGAGAGCGACGCTCCAGCGCGATCCCTTTCCCGAGCCGAACGGCTTCGATAATGATATTGGAGTCGTTAATACATAAACCGCCAGGCACGATCTCTTTCTCCAGCCCCGCATTCACGCACCACGTTTTCCAGGACTCCATGGAAAAAATAATATGACTCTTTGCAATCTCAGCCGACGTAGCGGGCAGCACACCGTCGTTATAGCCAGGCGCGGCCACCACAATGAGCTCATCGGAAAAAAGGTAATGGCTTTCACTTCCTTCCCAGTTTCCCTTCCCCATCCGTATGGCGATGTCTATCCCCTCCTGCTGCAGGCTGGTGACCGTCAGGCTGGCCTGGATCCGCAAGGTGATAAGTGGATATTTAGCCCGAAAGCGTTCCAGACGCGGCAACAGCCAGTGGCATCCAAAAGACGGAACCATTGCCAGCGTCAGCTCCTGTTTTCTCGGCTTCACCTGCACGAGCCGGGTGGCATCTGCGATATGGTTTAGCGCCTCGCGTACCTGTAAGGCATAGAGCCGCCCTTCTTCGTTGAGCTGCACCCCTCGCCCGTTCCGGATGAAGAGCTTCACGCCCACCATCTCCTCCAGCACTTTGATCTGCTGGCTGATAGCGGAATGGGTAACGTGGAGTTCTTTCGCCGCCAGCGTCACGCTGCCAAGACGGGCGACGGCTTCAAAGCTTCGCAAACTGGCGATGGGTGGAAAATCGGACATAAAAACATTCCCTTATCTGCGATGGATCTATAACGACAGCTTGCCCACATGTCAGTAATACTAACCTTTACGGTTAGATACTGAAGATATTCGCCGGGAAGTTTGTATTGTAATGTCAGTTCATCCTCTTCAATGAAGCGTTATTTCACAGAGACAGGAAAACGGGAATTATGATTAAGCTTATTGGCATGATGGATTCGCCTTATGTACGGCGCGTGGCGATCTCTCTTGAGCTTTATGGCGTTGAGTTTGAAAGCCAGCCGCTATCAGTCTTTAGCACCTTCGAAGCGTTCTCCCGGATCAACCCGGCGGTAAAAGCGCCAACGCTGATTCTGGATAACGGAATACGGCTGATGGACTCGTCGCTGATACTGAACTATTTTGAGGATCAGGCCGCCCCCGAGCGGAGACTTCTGCCCGTCGCGCCGGATGCGCAGGCAAAGGATCTTCAGACGCTGGGCTTTATTCTCGCCGCCGCTGAGAAAGCCGTGCAAAATGTGTATGAACACCACCAGCGGCCGGTGGAGAAGCAGCATGCTGCATGGGTCAAGCGCATTACAACCCAGCTGCTGGCGGCCTGCAGGGAATGGAATACCTTACTGGAGGGGCGCCCCGCCACCACCGTTCCCGATCAGGTTGCCGTCACGAGCACGGTTGTCTGGACGTTTATGCAGTCGATGATCCCGCACGTCGTTAACGCAGCGGATTTTAGAGAGATTCAGGCTTTTGCCGCATCATTCGAATCGCAGTCGGTCTTTAAAAAATATCCGTTCAGCTAAGCAACGATCCCGGTCAGCGCAGCGCTACCGGGCAAGCCAGCAGCTAAATCTGATAATCAATCGCCACTTCTTCCGGCTCCATCACCTGGCGTTTAATCTCATCCACCGACAGCCCGGCGTTGCAGAGCTCGATAAAGCGCCACACATAGTTGCGCTGCAGCTGCCCGCGCTTCAGGCCAAGCCATACGGTATTGGCGTCAAACAGGTGACGCGTATCAAGACGCACCAGATTCCCGTCCTCGCGTTCTCCGCTGGACTGTTCCGCCACCAGACCAATGCCCAGACCCAGCTCGACGTAGGTTTTGATCACATCAGAATCCTGCGCGCTCAGCACCACGTCCGGCGTTAGCCCTTTGCGGTTGAAGGCTTCATCAATGCGCGAACGTCCGGTGATCCCCTGGCGGTATGTGATCAGCGGCCATTTCGCAACGTCTTCCAGCGTCAGGGGAGAGACCTGATTCAGCGGATGATCGACCGGGAGTAATAAGCTGTGGTACCAGCGGAACCAGGGGAACGCCACCAGCAGCGGGTCGTTGCTCAGGCGCTCGCTGGCGATGCCGATATCCGCCCCACCGTTTTGCAGCAGCACTTCAATTTCCTGCGGCGTGCCCTGGATGAGCTCCAGACGGACGTCAGGGAAAAGTTCGCGGAAGGCTTTTATCACCGGCGGCAGGCTGTAGCGCGCCTGGGTGTGGGTGGTGGCGATGGTGAGCACGCCCGAGGCGTCATTGGTGAAGAGATCCGCCAGACGACGCACGTTGCTGGCCTCGTTGAGGATCCGCTCCGCGATGGTGAGCAAAGCCTTACCCGGCTCCGTCATGCCGAGCAGCCGCTTGCCGCGACGGATAAAGATCTCTATACCCAGTTCCTCTTCCAGCTCGCGGATATGGCGGCTGACGCCGGACTGAGAGGTATAAAGCATATTGGCGACCTCGGTCAGGTTGTAGTCCCGCCTGGCCGCCTCACGGATAATTTTAAGTTGCTGGAAATTCACGATTCACTCCGGCGCATCTGACATAGCTCTATTGTTAGAGTCAGCCGAGCTGCAGAACAAATAATAAAAACCAGCATCTTATGCTTTTTTGGAATATCAGCTCACGAGCTGGAGTTCGCGGTTTTCAAGCGATGGCTTGCTGACCAGCGACATCAAAATCTCTTTTACCGCCTGCGCCTGCGGCGACAGCGAACCGCGTGCAGACATGTTCAGCGACAGCGGCAGGCTCATCGAAGGCGTGGTGATCCGCGCCATCCAGCCGTTTGCCGCACTGCACAGCGAGCGTGCTGCGGATTCCGGCAGAACCGTCACCCCCATTCCGCTGGCAATGGCCGCGGTGAGCGTGGAGATTGAGTCAATTTCACCGATGATTTTGGCCGTCAGGCGGCGCAGGGAGAACGCTTCGTCCACGCGTACGCGTACGGCGCTGTAGTCGCGCGGCAGATAGAGGTTCATCTCTGCCACGGCGGTAAGGTCGACGCTCTGGCCCGGACAGTCGCGGGTCCCCACGAGGTAGAGATCTTCTTTCAGCAGCGGCTGGCTGGTGATACCAGCGACCGGGGAGCGATCGTAAAGAACCGCCATGTCCAGCTGGCCGTTGAGCAGTTTGTCATTCAGTACGGAACCGCTGTTTTCGTGCAGGTACACCAGCACTTCAGGCAGCTCGGCGCGGACGGCCTGCAGCAGCGGCATGGTAATAGAGGACGCGGCCGTTCCCGGCGCCAGGCCGATAGACACGTGCCCGCTCAGGGTCTGGCCCACGTTATTCACCGCCAGCTGAGCCTGTTCACACTGGCGGAGGATGGTGCGCGCATGGGTATACAGGATTTTGCCTGCTTCCGTTGGCGTGACGCCGCGTTTGGTGCGGATCAACAGCTGCTGATCCATCTCGCCTTCCAGAGTAGCCACCTGCTGGCTCAGCGCGGGCTGCGCGATATGCAGCACTTCTGCCGCTTGAGTCAGGCTGCCGATATCGACGATTTTTACGAAGTATTTCAGTCGTCTTAAGTTCATTTTGCCCCCTGTTCGAAATGCTGTGCCGGAACCGGCTGTCGTTGTTGAACAGGTTTTGCAATATGAATGCCACTTTTACCAGGCGGTCTAAATTGTTCGCTAAGCGCCTGAAAATAAGGAAACCTAATCATGGAGGGGGGTTTTATTACCGAAACAGCAGTTTATGATCTGCCCCATTAGGGGTATACCCGCACCATGACGGTGCATTCCGCTGTCAAAAACATCACTTTGCCGATTTTGTCAGCAAACGATCAAAAGGCGTTGATCCACCCTTTGACAAGGCGAACGCAGGTCGATAATATGCGCCCCGTTCACACGATTCCTCTGTAGTTCAGTCGGTAGAACGGCGGACTGTTAATCCGTATGTCACTGGTTCGAGTCCAGTCAGAGGAGCCAAATTTAAAAAGCCTGCTTTTAAAGCAGGCTTTTTGCTTTTCAGCGAAAGGTAAATGCAAAACGGCAACAAGGTTGCCGTTTTTAGTGTTTGCACCCTCTCCCGTGGGAGAGGGCCGGGGTGAGGGCACCAGCCCGCACAATACCCTCAAATGCCGATCTTAACCGGCATCCCCGACCGCCGCTCCAGTTCAGCACCCGCACCCTCGTTTATCAACTGCGTTCGCTGCGCGGCTGAAATGGGCAGAGGCACTTTCCGGGTTGACTCAAATTCCGCGCGGTTACGTGATAATGGCTCGTGAACTTCCACCCAGCGGCTGCCGTCCGGCTCCGTGGTCACCTTTACCGGCCGATCGATAAGCTGCACGCGGGTTCCTACGGGAACGTTATCGAAAAGGTATTTGATGTCGTTATTTCGCAGACGAATACAGCCCTGACTCACCCGCAGCCCGATGCCGAAATTCGAGTTTGTGCCATGAATGGCATACAGCCTGCCGATATAAATCGCATAGAGTCCCATCGGGTTATCCGGCCCGGCGGGCACGAATGCCGGAAGCGTTTTCCCTTCTGCCGCATAGGCACGCCGCGTATTAGGCGTCGGAGACCAGGTTGGCCCCTCCTGCTTACGCTCAACGGCCGTCACCCAGTTACGCGGGGTTTCACGCCCGGCCTGACCGATGCCGATGGGCAGCACTTCAACGGTATTGCCACCCGGCGGGTAGTAGTAGAGGCGCATTTCTGCCGCATTCACGATAAT
Organism: Enterobacter sp. 120016; assembly: GCF_018383635.1. Lineage (NCBI taxonomy): Bacteria > Pseudomonadati > Pseudomonadota > Gammaproteobacteria > Enterobacterales > Enterobacteriaceae > Enterobacter > Enterobacter sp. 120016. The sequence goes on from NZ_JAHAWC010000001.1 coordinate 799,911, forward strand.
GCCCTCGCGGACGGTGTCAGGTAAAATCAGCTGCTGAGGTATCACCAGCCGGGTGCCGGATTTAGGCAAAAAAGGATCCACGCCCGGGTTTGCTTCCAGCAGGTTGCTCAGCCCCTGTCCGTACCGCGCGGCAAAGGCTTCCAGAGGCAGCGTGTTGCCTTCGGGAACGGTGATGACAATCGGGTTTCCTACCAGATGACTGCCTTCCGGCGGAAGCGTATAGGTTACGGCAAACGCACCGGGTACAGCAGCACACAGCGTAAGGACGAACCAGGTAAGTCGAATCATAGTTTCCTGTGCTCAAAAAAAGAGAAAGCCTGGTCTCAGGCAGGCTTTCTCAGTTTACGCTATTACGCCTCGGTTTTGCGCCACCGGCGCGTCAGTACTTTCTCCGCCTCGACAATAAGGAACATCACAAAACCAATCAGCAAGGTGATGACCCAGTAGCGGAACGGCAGCGCTTCGGTGCCAAACAGCATCTGCATGAAGGGTGCGTAAATGATAAGAAGCTGTAGCGCCAGCAGTACGCCGCTCACGATCCAAATCCCTTTGTTCGCCAGCAGGCCTTTGCTCAACGAGAAGCCGTCATTAACGCGGCAGTTGAGCATGTAGAACCACTGCGCAGTGACCAGGGTTTGCAGCAGCACGGTGCGGATAAATTCCGCCGAGTAGCCGCGCGGCTGTAGCCAGGCCTCCAGCACGAAGGCGCTGATGGCAATCATCAGACCGACAAACACCACGCGCCAGATGGCATAGCCGTCCATCACATGGAGATTTGCCTTGCGCGGTGGCCGGTTCATGATGTCCTTCTCACCCGCTTCAAACGCCAGGCCAAACGACAGCGTTGCCGACGTCGCCATGTTCATCCACAGGATCAGGACCGGCGTCAACGGGATCAGGTTCCCCGCCAGCAGCGCGATGATGATCAGCAGGGCCTGCGCGATGTTGCTGGGGATAACGAACAGAATGGTCTTTTTCAGGTTATCGTAAACCCGACGTCCCTCGTGCACCGCGCTGGCAATGGTGGCAAAGTTGTCATCCGTTAACACCATGTCGGCGGCTTCCTTGGTCACTTCCGTCCCCTTAATCCCCATGGCGATGCCCACATCCGCCCGCTTGAGCGCTGGGGCGTCATTTACGCCATCCCCGGTCATGCCCACGACTTCCTGCTTACTTTGCAGGGCCTGCACAAGGCGGAATTTATCCTCCGGGCTGGTTCGGGCGAAAATATCGTACTGCTGCGCGGCGTCGCTCAGCTGACGATCGTCCATCGCCTCCAGCTCACGTCCGGTGATAGCGCTTGCGGCGTTACCAATCCCCAACATTTGCCCAATGCTCATGGCCGTTTGCGGGTGGTCGCCGGTGATCATTTTCACGCGGATCCCGGCCTGCAGACAGTCGGCAATGGCGGTAATGGCCTCCGGACGCGGCGGATCCATCATTCCAGCAATACCCAGCAGGATCACGCCATCATGCAGGTCCGGGTGATCCAGCTCGCGTTGCCCCTCGCGGGCAGGTTTCCAGGCCGCGGCCACCATGCGCAACCCTTCCCGGGCATACTCTTCAATCTTCCCTTCCCAGTAGGGCTGATCGAACGGCTGCAGTCCGTCATTCGTCTGCTGGTACTGGCAGAGGCGGAACAGGACGTCCGGCGCGCCGGTGATTAAAATCACCTCTTCATCACCCAGCCGGTACAGCGTGGACATGTATTTATACTGTGAATCAAACGGGATTTTACTGCGCATTTCGGTATCGAGCGGTGGGAGCGGGATTTTCGCCGCCAGGACCTTCAGCGCCCCCTCGGTCGGGCCCCCGGTGATTTTCCACAGCCCCTGCTCGTCTTTGATCAGCTGGCTGTCATTACAGAGGTCAATGGTGCGCAGGTAGCGTTCCAGCAGGGAACCCTGCGTCACGCTGGCGGGCGTCGGGTCATCTACAGGGTGAATATTCCCCACCGGTTCGTAGCTGTCGCCCTCTACGCGATAGGTCGTGTCAGCGGTAATCACCGCTTTGACCGTCATTTCATTCATCGTCAGGGTGCCGGTTTTATCCGAGCAGATGACCGTCATTGCGCCCAGCGTTTCCACCGTAGGCAGCTTGCGAATAATGGCCTTGCGACGCGCCATGGCCTGTACGCCAAGCGAAAGGATGATAGAAATGATGGCCGGCAGGCCTTCCGGCACCGCGGCAACGGCGAGGCTGATAAGCGACAGCACCAGTTCAGAAACCGGCATATCCCGGAACAGGAGGCTAAAGACAAACAGCGCCACCATCATCACCAGGATAGTGATGAAGATGGTCTTACCGAGCTTGTCCATCTGCACCATCAGCGGCGTGCGGTGCTTTTCAATGTCGGACATCATCTGATTGATGTGGCCCAGCTCTGTCTCGCCCCCGGTTGCCACCACCACGCCTTTACCGCCGCCGGAGCTGACGGTGGTGCCTGAGTAGAGCAGATTATACCGGTCACCTAAGGGCAGTTCCCCGCTTAACGCATCGCTGTTTTTCTCAACAACGGTGGATTCGCCGGTCAGAATGGCCTCCTCCACGCGCAGGTTATGCGCTTCAATCACGCGCAGGTCCGCAGGGATACGATCCCCGGCGCGGATCACCACGATATCTCCCGGGACCAGCGCCGTCGTGGGGATCGTTTCATGATTCCCCTGTCGTACCACCACGGCTTCGCTGGAGAGCATATTGCGAATACTCTGCAACGATTTTTCAGCATTGCTCTCCTGGATATGGCCAATCAGCGCGTTAATGATGGCAACCCCAAGGATCACAAACATGTCTACCCAGTGGCCCATAAAGAGCTTAAGCAACGCGGCCACCAGCAGAACGTAAATCAATACGTCGTTAAAATGCGCCAGGAAGCGCAGCCAGGCGGGTTTGCCCTTTTTTTGCGGTAACGCATTCTCACCGTGCTGCTGAAGTCGGGCTGATGCCTCAGTGCCGCTAAGGCCTTCCAGGGTGGAGTGGATATTCGACAGGGTTTCGTCAACGGTTTGTTGATAATACGGACGTTCAGGTTTTCCTGTTTTCATCGTTCCTTCCTCAGGTTCTATTCAGAAATCACCTTGCTTCTCTGTAATTAACGAATAACGAAAACAGGAACATGTGCGTAACGAACAATACTTGCCGCCTCCGATCCTAACAAATGGGTTTGAATATTTGGATTTCGCGAGCCGACAATAATCGCGCCAGCAGCAAGTTCATCCGCCAGCTTAATAACCTCATCACGAACATTCCCGCTACGGACGTGGAGATGAACACGCTCTTCTGGCAGATTCAATTTTTTGACCAGGTCAGACAGCTTTTCTTTCGAATTATTAATCATATATTCATCCATTTTGCGCGCATCTGAAATAAAACCACGCGTCAGCTCGGCTGAAAATTTGGGCATGACGTGCAGCAAATGAATGTCACCCGATGCGCTTTGCGCCAGAAACTGTGCATGCTGCAACGCTTTATCCGCCAGGCTTGTCTCGTAGACATCCACCGGAACGAGAATGTTTTTATACATATCGAGCATCCTTTTTATAACCAACACGAGAGTGAATGAAGCAAAAAAACGCATTAAATGCAGGGGGTTGCCCTTAATGCCAGTTACGGTAAAAAAAGATGGATAACATTAAACGTAGCACAGGAATATCAGGTTTAGCGCTTACCCACTGATAATGGTTATTTAACATTTATCTTTTCGCCGACTATGCTCATAGTCAGCTACCGCTTCCTGCTCATGGAGGAATGTATGTATGGTTTAAGCCTGATTCGTCTGGGTATGTTTATTGCGCTTGCCATTATCGCCAGCACGGCGATTGGTTTATTTACCTATATGGTCGTCACTGTTCTGGCAGAATAGTGTCACCCCTGTCCAGGTTATGGAATAAATAAAACAGTTATTTATTAGGGGAATACAGTGAACCGCTACCTCTCTCTTTTACCGTTCGTTTTGTTAACGCTCACGGCGTGCGACCCGAAACCCAAGCAAGCCGCCCCCCTGCCCAGGATGGTAAAAGTGGCGGAGGTGACGGTTCCAGGTCACGACCAGCAGCGCATTTTTCCCGCACGCATTGAATCGGGCGATGCCACAGACCTTTCCTTCAAGCGCGCAGGTCAAATTGAAGCGCTCGATGTGCGTCAGGGCGCAGCCATCAAACAGGGGCAACAGCTTGCCAGACTGAACGCCAGTGAAGCCCAGCAGCGGGTTAACGACAGACAAACGGCGGCGACGCTGGCCCAGAGGCAGTTTGACCGCTTCCAGACGCTGGCGGGCCGCCAGGCGATTTCGAAAGCAGAAATGGACGTGCAGCGCGCAAACCGCGATTCGGCGAATGCGGCGCTGCAAATTGCCCGAGAAGAGCTAAACCAGATGACGCTCGTCGCCCCCTTCAGCGGGACGGCGGCAAGCGTGCACGTACGGAACCATCAGGTGGTGTCCCCCGGCCAGCCAATCGCGACGTTAACCCGCACCGACCTGCTGGACGTGGTGTTCAGCATCCCTGAAAACCTGTTTAAGACCTTTGATATCCGCAACGCGCAGTATCGCCCCGTGGTGAGAATTAACGCCATGCCGGATCGGGAATTTACCGCCGTCTACAAAGAGCACTCGGGCAGCAGCGACAGCAATACCCTGACCTGGCAGGTGATACTTACCATGCCGCGGCCAGATGATTTTCCCGCCGTCGGCGGCGTAAGCGGTACGGTGACCATCAATTTAACCAACCTCCCGGCTGGCGCGGACGCTCAGGCGCTGGTCGTCCCGGTTGAGGCAGTCTTTAACCCGAACAACAGCCCGCGCAACGAGCCGCACGTCTGGGTCGTAACGGGCGAAGGCGATGCGCTGCATCTGGAAGACCGCAAGGTCAGCGTGGGGCAAGTGAGTACCGAAGGCGTGGTGATTACCAGCGGGCTTAAGGCGGGCGAGCGCGTGGTGGCCGCAGGCGTTGGGGAGCTCCATGCTAACCAGCCGGTGCGTATCTGGACGCGTGAACGGGGACTGTAATGGATATCTCTCGTCAATTTATTAATAACCCTGTTCGCGTCTGGCTAACGATCCTGCTGCTGGGCATTGGGGGTATTTTCGCCCTGTTGAATATCGGCAGGCTGGAAGATCCCGCCTTTACCATCAAAACCGCAGTGGTGGTCACCCACTACCCCGGCGCATCCGCTCAGCAGGTTGAAGAGGAGGTGACGCTTCCGCTGGAGAATGCCCTGCAGCAGCTGCCTTATCTGGACAACGTGAGCTCCATCTCTTCAAACGGCCTGTCGCAAATCACCGTTAACATCGCTTCTCGCTATCACTCGAACGAGCTGCCGCAGATTTGGGATGAACTGCGCCGCCGGGTGGGCGATGCTTCGCGTCAGTTCCCGCCCGGCGTCGTCACGCCCTTCGTGAATGACGATTTCGGCGACGTGTTCGGCTTCTTCTTCGCCATTTCCGGAGATGAATTCAGTAATCCTGAACTGGTGAGATATGCGGAGCAGCTGCGCCGGGAGTTGATTCTGATCCCCGGCGTCGCGAAGGTCGCCATCGGCGGGGCCATTAGCCAGCAGGTCAACATTGATATCTCCCTGACAAAAATGGCCGCGCGCGGCATTACGCTGAACCAGCTTTCCGCCCTGCTCAGCAGACTTAACGTCGTTTCCAGCGCCGGAGAAATTACCTCCGGCACCGAATCCATTCGCCTGCACCCGACCGGTGAGTTCGAGAATCTTGATGAACTGGCGGATATCATCATCACGCCTTCCGGCACCGGGGCGGCGACGCGTCTGCGGGATATCGCCACGCTGTCGCGCGGGCTGAACGAATCGCCAGCCAGTATCTACCATGCCAACGGCAAAAAAGCCGTTACCATGGGCGTCTCGTTTATTCCCGGCGTGAACGTTATCGACGTGGGCCACGCGCTGGAGGCGAAGCTAAACCAGATGTCGGCGGAAAAACCGGCGGGCATACAGATAGATCTGTTTTACGATCAGGCTGCCGAAGTGGGCCACTCCGTTAACGGTTTTATTATTAACTTCCTGATGGCGCTGGCGATTGTCATCGGCGTGCTGCTGATCTTTATGGGCGTACGCAGCGGGATCATCATCGCGTTCTCCCTCGCGCTTAACGTGCTGGGCACGCTGCTGATTATGTATCTGTGGGGCATTGAGCTGCAGCGCATCTCGCTCGGGGCGCTGATTATCGCCCTCAGCATGCTGGTGGATAACGCCATCGTGATTGTCGAAGGGGTGTTGATTGCCCGACAGCAGGGCTCCCCGCTGCTAACCGCCGTGAACTACATCATCCGCCGCTCCGCCCTGCCGCTGCTGGGGGCGACGGTGATCGCCATCCTGGCGTTTGCCCCTATCGGGCTGTCGCAGGACTCCACCGGGGAATACTGTAAATCCCTGTTCCAGGTGCTGCTGATTTCCCTGATGCTGAGCTGGTTCTCGGCACTCACCCTCACCCCGGTGCTGATTAAGTGGTGGTTGTTTAAAAACGACAGCGCGCCCGATAAAACCGATGAGTCAGATCCTTACGATAAACGACTCTACCGCGCCTACCAGCGCCTGCTAAACACGCTGCTGCACCATAAGGCGCCGACGCTCATTGTGATGGCTGCGCTGCTGGCAGCGTCTGTCTGGGGCTTCGGCGCCGTGCGGCAAAATTTTTTCCCGTCGTCTAATACGCCGATTTTCTTTGTCGACCTCTGGTTACCCTACGGTACCGATATCAAGTGGACTGAGAAAATGACCAGCGATATTGAAAAAACGATCAATGGCCAGCCAGGCGTGGAGACCACCGTCTCAACCATCGGTCAGGGAAGTATGCGCTTTATTCTGACCTACAGCGGGCAGCGGCAGTACGGCAACTATGCGCAGATCATGGTGCGCATGGACGACCAGCGCAACATCTCCGCCCTGACGCGCCACGTGGACGAGTACATCGCGCGAAACTATCCGCAGGTCAACGCCAGCACCAAACGCGTTATGTTTGGCCCCTCCGGCGACAGCGCCATTGAGGTGCGCATTAAAGGCCCGGATCCTGACAGGCTGCGTCTGATTGCCAGCCAGGTGGACGACATTATCACGCGCGACCCGGCCACGGGCAGCGTCAGGAACGACTGGCAAAATCGCAGCAAGGTGATCCGCCCACAGTACGTTGCCGCCCTGGGCCGCGAGCTTGGCGTAGATAAGCAGGACGTTGATAACGCGCTGGAGATGAATTTCTCCGGCAGTCGGGCGGGGCTGTACCGGGAAGGCAGCGACCTGCTGCCCGTGGTGGTGCGCCCGCCTGAGAGTGAACGGCTGGACGCCAATCACCTGAACAACGTGCTGGTGTGGAGCCAGACGCGGCAGCAGTATATCCCGCTGAGTAACGTCGTCAGCCGCTTCTCGCTGGAGTGGGAAGATCCGCTCATCCTTCGACGCGACCGCTCGCGGGTGCTGACGGTGCAGACCGATCCCGATCCGCTGAGCCAGCAAACCTCCGGGGACATTCTCGCCCGCGTGAAGCCGCAGATTGATGCCCTTAGCCTGCCACACGGCTACAGCATTGAATGGGGGGGCGATGCGGAAAATTCCAGTGAAGCGCAGCAGGGTCTATTCACTACGCTACCTCTCGGGTATCTGGTGATGTTTGTTATTACGGTGCTGATGTTCAGCTCGGTAAAAAATGCGGTCGCCATCTGGCTGACCGTACCGCTGGCGCTGATTGGCGTGACGCCGGGATTTTTACTTACCGGCATTCCCTTTGGCTTTATGGCGCTGATTGGTCTGCTGAGCCTGAGCGGCATGCTGATCCGCAACGGCATCGTGCTGGTGGAAGAGATCGAACAGCAGAAAACGCAAAAGGATCAGCACAGTGCGATCGTTTATGCCGCCACCTCGCGCCTGCGCCCCATTCTGCTCACCGCGTTTACGACCGTACTTGGCCTGGCTCCGCTGCTGCTGGACGTTTTCTTCCAGAGCATGGCCGTTGTGATTATGTTTGGACTGGGGTTTGCTACAATCCTGACGCTGCTGGTACTCCCCGTTATCTATGCGTGTTTCCATCGTAAGGACGAAGCCAAACAACAATGAATGCGACAGGGCTGAACATTATCAAGACGCTGGGCTGTATGACGGCGGTGACTTTCTTTACCATCTACAACACCTGGGATCATTATGATTACGACTATCACTGGATCCTGGGGTTTTTAACCTTTATTTCGACCATCGCCACGCCGCTGTTTTTCGTTGTCGCGGGCTATCTCGACGGACAATCACGGCACGGCACCCGCTGGCAGCTGGGTAAAATTAAAAGTCTGGTGATTGTTTTTCTGTTCTGGATAACGATCTACTACCTGTGGGAGCCCTATCAGCGCGGGTATTTAATCCAGCCCTGGTTCGTGTTTGCGTTTGTGGTGATTTACACCTTCCACCCTGCGGTGGAGTGGCTGAGCCAGCGGCGAGCGCTGTTCTGCGGCGCGATTGCCGCCCTGCTGCTCTTTTCCTACGGATACGATCTGCTATCGGCGCTTTATCCTGAAACGCACGCCCTTTCGCTTTCACCGCAGTATCGGCTGTGGACGTGGCTGCTGTTTTATCTGACGGGGCAACTCTTCTGCGACCCGAAAGTCGCCGAGTGGATTAGCCGCAAAAATGTGGTCCGGGCGGCGGTTGTCGCCATCCCGTTTATCTACCTCTTCACCTGGTTTTACGAGCGCCACTTCTTCTTCGCGCTGTTCAAGGCGGACAGAAACGCCTTTATTCTTACCGGCTCGCAGATCTACATCCTGATTATTGCCCTGGTGATTGCGGCGAACGGCGTGCGCTTTCGCCGCAACGCTGAATTTAAGGAGTCCATTCTGGCCGCCATCAGCAAAACGATGACCGGCGTGTACATTGTGCACTACTCGGTGTTTCATCTGCTGACGGCGCTGATACCGGTGACCTCTCTCGGTATGAAGCTGGCGCTGATTGTGCTCACGTTCGTCACCTCTGTTCTCTTCTCCATGCTGGTATTGTCTAACGCCGTGGCAAAAAAGGTGATCACCCTTTAAAAGCCTAAGCGCAGCCAGGCAAAGAGCACGTTGCCGTTGTTATAGGTTCCTGGAATATAGGTGAACTGGACGGTAACGCGCTTATACCCGGCCGAAAACAGCGGGAAGATGAACGGTAGCGGGACATAGTTTGCAAAATCATCTCGCGCCGTGATGCCCGCTGCGGCACCGAGCCCAAGGCGGAAATCTTTGGCATCATCCAGATACCAGCCCTTCTCCCAGCCATAGCCCATCGCGGGCTGCCATTCGTTGTGCGAGTCCTTGAACATCATCGCAAACAGCGCGCTCCAGTTGCCCTCTTCGTTATAGCGGGAAACGCCCAGCCCGCCGCCCCACGGCATTTCATTATAATTGTCCGTTTTTTCTTTGTCGTACATAAAGCGAGCGTGCCAGCTCAGGAACGGCAGGTACAGGTCGTAACGTTGAGGCTCTTCCCAGGTCCGGGAGATATCATCCGTCAGCGCATTCCACCAGCCGCTGATGCGTTGCTCACCATAGACGTTGGGCTCCGCGTTAAGCGGTGCGACGTATAAAAACAGGACCATCCAGAATGCCGAAAAGGTGCGTTGCATCGTTATTCCCTCAGCTTAGGCCACGCAGCGGTATCTATAACTGTAATCCATTCAGCACTAACCGGAGCCAAACAGACTGATTTATCTCGAGGCAGGGGAAGATGAAATTTATTTATTCAGCGCCTTCCGGAAAGATAAAAACGTTTTCTCAGGCGTTTTGTCGCGGTAGTCTCATAGGTTCCGTTGATACGACGGCTGCTTTGTGAGTGACCTTTTCTTATACCAATAATTAAAAAATCAGTATGGACAGGACAACTATGGACTCCACCCTCATCTCCGATCGTCCCAACGAGGAGACACCTTCGCTCAATCGTGCCCGCCGCGCAGCCTTAGGCAGCTTCGCGGGTGCCGTCGTCGACTGGTATGATTTTCTGCTTTACGGCATCACTGCCGCCCTGGTGTTTAACCGCGAGTTTTTCCCTCAGGTCAGCCCCGCGATGGGCACGCTCGCCGCGTTTGCCACCTTCGGCGTCGGCTTTCTGTTTCGCCCGCTGGGTGGGGTGATCTTCGGCCACTTCGGCGACCGTCTTGGCCGCAAGCGCATGCTGATGCTCACCGTCTGGATGATGGGGATCGCCACCGCGCTTATCGGTATCCTCCCCTCGTTTGCCTCTATCGGCTGGTGGGCGCCGGTACTGCTGGTCACCCTGCGCGCCATCCAGGGTTTCGCCGTCGGCGGCGAATGGGGCGGCGCGGCGCTGCTGTCCGTTGAGAGCGCGCCGAAGAACAGGAAAGCGTTTTACAGCAGCGGCGTACAGGTCGGGTACGGCGTAGGCCTGCTGCTTTCCACCGGGCTGGTATCGCTAATCAGCCAGCTCACCACCGACGAACAGTTCCTGAGCTGGGGCTGGCGCATTCCGTTCATCTTCAGCATCGTGCTGGTCATCGCCGCGCTGTGGATCCGTAACGGGATGGAGGAGTCGGCAGAGTTCGAAAAGCAGCAGGAAAAACCGGCCACGAACAAGCGTCTTCCGGTCATGGAAGCCCTCGTCCGGCACCCTGGCGCTTTTCTGAAAATTATCGCCCTGCGCCTCTGTGAACTGCTGACGATGTATATCGTCACCGCGTTTGCCCTGAACTACTCGACGCAGAACCTCGGTCTGCCGCGCGAGCTGTTCCTGAATATTGGCCTGCTGGTCGGCGGGATCAGCTGCCTGACAATCCCCTGCTTCGCGTGGCTGGCGGACCGGTTTGGTCGCCGTCGCGTTTACATCACCGGGGCGCTGATTGGCACCCTCAGCGCCTGGCCGTTCTTTATGGCGCTCGAGGCGCAGTCGATCTTCTGGATTGTCTTCTTCGCCATCATGCTCGCCAACATCGCTCACGATATGGTGGTGTGCGTACAGCAGCCGATGTTCACCGAGCTGTTCGGGGCAAGCTACCGCTACAGCGGCGCGGGCGTAGGCTACCAGGTCGCAAGCGTGGTCGGCGGCGGATTTACGCCGTTTATTGCCGCCGCGCTGGTGACCTTCTCCGGCGGCAACTGGCACAGCGTGGCGATTTATCTGCTGGCCGGCTGCCTGCTGTCGGCGGCGACGGCGCTGCTGATGAAAGAGACGAGCCACAGCTGATCTCCCTTTTGTTTCACAGGCGTGTGACATACTATCGGGTAGAGTCGCACACCTGTGGAACAAGGAGACAGAGATGAATAATAAGGGCTCCAGCCTGACCCCGGCTCAGGCGCTGGAAAAACTCGACGCGCTGTATGAACAGTCCGTCAACGCGCTGCGCGGCGCCATCAGCGAATATATCGAAACGGGGAAACTTCCCGATGAAAAGGCCAGAACCGAGGGCCTTTTTGTTTATCCATCGCTCTCTGTAACCTGGGACGGCAGCGCCAGCACGACCCCGAAGACCCGCGCCTACGCCCGTTTTACCCACTCAGGCTGCTACAGCACCACCGTCACCCGCCCTGCACTGTTCCGCCCGTATCTTGAGGAACAACTCACGCTGTTGTACCAGGATTACGGCGCGCACATTCACGTTGAGCCCTCGCGGCATGAGATCCCGTATCCCTACGTGATTGACGGTTCGGCGTTAACGCTTGACCGCTCCATGAGCGCGGGGCTGACCCGCCACTTCCCGACGACGGAACTTTCACAGATTGGCGATGAGACGGCTGACGGGATTTATCACCCGGCAGAATTTTCACCCCTGTCGCACTTTGATGCCCGCCGGGTCGATTTCTCCCTGGCGCGCCTGCGCCACTACACCGGTACGCCAGTCGAACATTTCCAGCCGTTCGTGCTCTTTACCAACTACACCCGCTACGTTGACGAGTTTGTCCGCTGGGGCTGCAGCCAGATCCTCGACCCAGAAAGCCCGTATATCGCGCTGTCCTGCGCGGGCGGGATCTGGATCACCGCGGAGACCGAAGCGCCCGAGCAGGCCATTTCCGACCTGGCGTGGAAAAAGCACCAGATGCCCGCCTGGCACCTGATCACCGCCGACGGTCAGGGCATCACCCTGATCAACATCGGCGTTGGCCCGTCAAATGCCAAGACCATCTGCGACCATCTGGCGGTACTGCGCCCGGACGTGTGGCTGATGATTGGCCACTGCGGCGGCCTGCGTGAAAGCCAGCTGATTGGCGACTACGTGCTGGCCCACGCCTATCTGCGTGATGACCACGTGCTTGATGCGGTGCTGCCGCCGGACATCCCAATCCCGAGCATCGCCGAAGTACAGCGCGCGCTGTACGACGCTACCAAAGAGGTGAGCGGCATGCCGGGTGAAGAGGTTAAGCAGCGCCTGCGCACCGGTACGGTCGTCACAACGGATGACCGCAACTGGGAGCTGCGCTACTCCGCCTCCGCGCTGCGGTTCAACCTGAGCCGCGCGGTGGCGATTGATATGGAGAGCGCCACCATCGCCGCGCAGGGGTATCGCTTCCGCGTCCCTTACGGCACGCTGCTGTGCGTCTCCGATAAGCCGCTGCACGGTGAAATTAAGCTGCCGGGCCAGGCCAACCGTTTCTATGAAGGGGCTATCTCAGAGCATCTGCAGATTGGTATTCGCGCCATTGATTTACTGCGGGCAGAAGGCGACAAGCTACATTCCCGCAAGCTGCGCACCTTCAACGAGCCGCCGTTCCGCTAATAACGATAAGGAAAAACAATGTCCAGCACATCACCGCTCTCTGCCCTGCGCCACTGGCTTGAGGCCAGCCATCTCGACGGGATGATCGTCCCGCGGGCGGATGCCTGGCAGAGCGAATACTGCGCGCCCTACGAAGAAAAGCTGGCCTGGCTGACGGGCTTTGACGGTTCGGCCGGCGTGGCGCTGGTACTCAAAAACAAAGCGCTGCTGTTCGTCGACGGGCGCTATCAGGTTCAGGCTCGCGTTCAGGTCAATACGGATGAGGTTGAGATCCACCATCTGCACAACGAGCCGCTGGCAGAATGGCTTGCAGAAAACATTGAGGCCGGGACACGCATCGGTTTTGACGCGCTGCTGATGACCAACACGGAGTTTGAGCAACTGTCTGCCACGCCGTGCGAGCTGGTGCCTCTGAATGCCTCGCCGTTTGACACCTTATGGACTAACCGCCCTGCCGCGCCGGCGGGGCTTATCCGTGAAATGGCGGTTGAACACAGCGGCGAACGCAGCGCGGACAAACGTCAGCGCGTCGCCGCCGTGCTGGCCGCAAACAGTGCTGACTATCTCGCCGTCACCCTGCCGGATAACATCGCCTGGCTGTTAAACGTACGCGGCGCGGATATCCCTTACAGCCCGGTACCGCTCTCCTTTGCCCTTCTTGGTCGTGACGGTCACGTTGAGTGGTTTGTTAACGATAATAAGCTCAGCGCCCTGCCTGACGATGTGCGCAATGCGTTCACCATTGCGCCGCAGGATACCTTTATTGAACGCTGCCAGCAGATTGCTGAAGGCAAACGGGTGATGATTGATGCCGATTCCGCGCCGGTGGCCCTGCGTTTCGCCATTGAGCCACGGGGAGAAATTGTCTGGCGGACCGACCCCATCACCCTGATGAAAGCGGCTAAAAACCCGGTCGAGCTGACAGGCTATCGCGAGTGCCATCACCAGGACGGGGCCGCGTGGGTCAACTTCCTCGCCTGGCTGAGCCGTGAAGTGCCGCTGCGCGAGGCGGCAGGACAACCGCTCACCGAGCTGGACGCGCAGGCGCAGCAGCTTGCGTTCCGTCAACAGCAGCCAGGGTTCATCGAGCAGAGTTTTGAAACCATCTCCGCCTCTTCGAGCAATGCGGCGATGTGCCACTATCATTCGAGCGAGGCCAGCAATAAGCCCATCGGCCATGACCATTTTTACCTGAACGATTCCGGCGGTCAGTATGCTAACGGCACCACCGACGCCACCCGCACGCTGGCATGGGGTAAAGTCGATCCGCAGCAGCGCCTTCACTACACAGCCGTGCTGAGAGGCTTCCTGTCGCTCATTACCCTGCAGTTTCCTTCCGGGACTCAGGGGCATCAGCTGGATGCGTTTGCGCGTCGCCCGCTGTGGGAGATGGGGCTGGATTACGATCACGGCACGGGGCACGGCGTGGGGCACCAGCTGCTGATCCATGAGAACCCGCATCGCATCGCCAAAAAGGTCAACCCGTGGCCGCTGGTGGCAGGCAATATCATGACTATCGAGCCGGGCTACTATCTGGGCGATAGCCACGGTATTCGCATTGAAAACCAGGTGGAGATTGTGGAGAGCCGTCCGGGGTTCTGCAGATTTGCCTCGCTGACGCTGATCCCGATCGACTTAAGTCAGGTTGAGCTGCATCTGCTGAGCGAGCAGGAAAAGCAGTGGCTGGATGAATATCATCAGCAGGTACGCGAGGCGCTCTCACCTCTGGTGAATAGCGATGCGCGTCCGTGGCTGGTTGAGGCGACGGCGCCGATTGGTGTGTAATTTCGTGCGATCTGGTGCCCTCACCCCAACCCTCTCCCACGGGAGAGGGTGCAAACACTAAAAACGGCAACCTTGTTGCCGTTTTGCATTTACCTTTCGCTGAAAAGCAAAAAGCCTGCTTTAAAAGCAGGCTTTTTAAATTTGGCTCCTCTGACTGGACTCGAACCAGTGACATACGGATTAACAGTCCGCCGTTCTACCGACTGAACTACAGAGGAATCGTGTGAACGGGGCGCATATTATCGATGCTCCCCCATGATGTCAAAGGCAGAATGCATATTTCCGATCGTTTGCCGAATTATTCTCCACTTCGCGCAATTGTCAGGCATTCTTTCGCGGATATTTCCACAGCCAGCGCCCGCTGACCATGCGCCAGTAGAACAGCGCGCCCCGCACGGCCCAGTCGAGGAACATCCCCAGCCAGACGCCGACCACACCCCATCCGAGCATCACCCCGAGCGTATACCCCGCGACAACGCGACATCCCCACATGCCGAGCATCGATACCCACATTGCAAAGCGGGCATCGCGCGCCCCTTTCAGCCCGGCGGGCAATACCCATGAGGCCGCCCAGATGGGCATAAAGGCCGCGTTGAGCCAGATGAGGATCTTAACGACCTCTTTAACGTCGTCTTCGTGGGTATAGAACGAAGCCATCAGCCCGGCAAACGGCGCGGTTCCCCAGGCGATCAGCGTCAGTCCAATGGTCGACAGCCAGAAGACGTGCCGCAGCTGCCGCTCCGCCTGGCCTATCTGCCCTTTCCCGAGCCGTTTACCCGTAATGATGGTCGATGCCGAACCCAGCGCGTTACCCGGCAGGTTAATCAGCGAGGCAATAGAAAAGGCGATAAAGTTACCGGCGATAACGTCGGTCCCCATCCCGGCAACAAACATCTGCGTGAGCAGCTTCCCGCCGTTGAACAAGACCGATTCAATGCTCGCGGGAATGCCGATCCCCATCACTTCCCAGATAATGGCGAAATTAAAGGGACGGAAATAGCTTTTTAGCGTCAGACGCAGCGAGGGGGTGATCCCCGCCATCAGTACCCCAATAATGGCTACCGCGCCGATATAGCGTGAAATGGTTAAGCCCAGTCCCGCACCGACGAACCCCAGCCCCTCCCACGAGAACACGCCGTAGATCAGCACGCTGCTGATAATGATATTCAGGATATTCATCCCGCCGTTAATCAGCAGCGGAATTTTGGTGTTGCCTGCCCCGCGCAGCGCACCGCTGCCAATTAGCGCAATGGCCGCCGCCGGATAGCTTAAGACGGTCATTTCCAGGTAGGTCAGCGCCAGGTCTTTAACCTCGTTCGTGGCCTCCCCGGCGACAAAATCGATAATCTCTTTACCGAAATAGTGGATCACCGCCGCCAGAACGATCGAAAAAATGGTCATGATCATCAGCGACTGGCGGGCCGCCTCGCGTGCACGTTTGGGGTCAAGCTTGCCGAGGCTAAAAGCCACCACCACCGTCGTCCCGAGATCTATGGCGGCAAAGAACGAGATCACCACCATGTTAAAGCTGTCCGCCAGCCCAACCCCTGCCATCGCCTCTTTTCCCAGCCAGCTCACCAGGAAGGTGCTCAGGACCCCCATCAGCAAAACGCAGGTATTTTCCAGGAAGATAGGCACAGCGAGAGGGGTGATTTCACGCCAGAACAGGACACGATAGCTTTTACGTTTTGCATACCATGGCGTGCGCTCTATCGCCTGGCGTAAGGAGGCAGTGACGTTCAAAATGGACCTTAGAGAGAAAAGTTGAAACTCCATTTCAAATGATGGGGGACAAATGCTAATCCTGCAAAGTATTTTCCAGAAAAAGATGTGTGGATTTACAACAAACTGACGACAGAATCAGCAATCGGTCGATTTTCCCTAAGATCAGGTTTGACAAAAGTTTTTTCGCCGCTAAGATAAGCCTCCACAACGATTCCTCTGTAGTTCAGTCGGTAGAACGGCGGACTGTTAATCCGTATGTCACTGGTTCGAGTCCAGTCAGAGGAGCCAAATTTAAAAAGCCTGCTTTTAAAGCAGGCTTTTTGCTTTGCGGATGAGGGAAAATGAACGCTCTGTTTGTCTACGGCACGCTGCGCCCGGGCCACTCAAATGCGCATATTCTTGAAAACATTGGCGGCGAATGGCTGGCCGGCTCCGTATCCGGTACGTTTTACGAACGCGGCTGGGGCGCTGCGGCAGATTTCCCGGGGATTGTGCTCCATCCGGACGGACCCCGCGTCGAAGGCTATCTGTTTATCTCTGATAACCTTGCCGCACACTGGCAAATGCTGGATGAATTTGAAGATGGCTACGATCGGGTTGAGGTCACGGTGACCACCCTTGAAGGCAAGCAGGTTAAGGCCTGGATTTATCAGCTACAGCCGCGTTCTGCATCATAAAAAAAGGCTCTCTGTCACCAGAGAGCCTTTTTTACTATTCGCTGCGATTACTCGCTTTTTGCTTCGCCGTTTTTGATTTCGCCCATCACTTTCAGCTTCTTGGAGATGTCGCGACGCTCTTTGGACAGCTCAGCGTTTTTGATGATGTAGTCATCAACGCGGTCTTCATAGTCGCTCTTCATGCTGGCGATGATGCCCTGAATAGCTTCAACGCTCATACCTGGCTTGATGTAGTCGCTCAGGTTGTCGAGCAGCAGGACACGTTTCTGGTTGTCACGGATCTTCTTCTCAACGTCCTGGATTTCACGCTGCAGTTTGTTTTTGCGGCGGAACAGGCGGACGAATTCCAGAACATCCTGGAACGAAGGCTTGGTAGTTTCCATTTTTACACCCCTGATAATGTGAGATTCGGATTCGTTAAGGCAACCGTTGTAACAATAACCTTACTGACAGCGGCTGCGAATGACAATGAGTATATCGTTTAAAGCTATCATAACCCCAATTGCTGCTGAATCGAAGCAGCAGCCGTCACATACGCCTTTTATTTGCGCAGCGCCCGACAAATAAGGTGCGATAACAGCTCAAGCTGCCGCGCCAGTTCCATGCTCAGCCAGACGTAGCCATGAATTGGCGTTTCTGCCACGTTATCGCTCTGGCGTTCATTGATGAGCTGCTTCAGCTCCGCGACGATCTCATTCAGCCGCTCGCTGTTGGCCAGTATCGGCTGCGGGTTCCCTTCATAGAGCGCATGAGCGATGGTCAACAGCGTTTGCTGCGTCATCTGCTGGGTCTCTTTAAGGGTCTGCGCGTTAAGCATCAACAGATGGCTGGGACGCGAGGCCCAGTGGGCGTTGATTTGCAGTTCAAGCATGCAGACCAGATTGCGGCTTACCGTCTGGATGGCTTCAAAAATCGATTTCTGAATATGGGTTTCTTTGCTGGCGGGCGTGATCAGGCCGCGCATTTTAACCACGTCGTTGAGGATCGTTTGCAGATGCTTTTCCAGCCGGGGACGCTCAACCAGATTTGGGGAAAAACCGGCCTGATAGACGCGGTTAAAGGCTGTGACGTAGTTAGCCATCTGAATACGCCAGTGCAGAAAAGCACGCTGTGGCCAGATACCGGTGAAAAGCATGGCCAGCAGTGACCCCAGGATGACGTCCCCGCTTCGCCACAGCGCCGTAGTCATATCCCCGGCGGGTGCACCGACAACCACCGCGAGCGTAATACCAATCAGCAGCGCCTGATATGGCCTCTTACCCAACGCCAGCCAGCCGCACAGAAACATGGCGGCACCGCACCATGCCAGCATCACGGGAAATGAGATGAGCTCCAGCTTCAGGGCGATAAGCCCAAGGGCCGAGCCTAAAACCGTCCCGCCAATTCGCTCGAAGGCGCGCGGAACAACGTTCCCCCAAAACGAGATGGGCCCCATCACCACCACCAGCGTGATCAGCGGCCATGTTCCTTCCGGAACGTCCAGCAAACGGACCAGTACAAATGTCAACACGAAAGCCAGCGCGATGCGACACCCGTGCACCACGCGGTAATGTTTGTACAAGCGAATTTCAAAAGGGGTTAATGATTTGTCGGGACGCACACCCGCTCTCCAGCTACACGGCAAATCACAATTGTACTGTGTTTTCAGCCGGGCGGATCGCTCCCGGCTGAAAAACCCTTCATTTAACAGGCTTAAACCGTTTTATGCTCTACCGCGATATACATTTCGATATCCCAGTAGCCGTCTGCATTCCCGTCATTGAGATAGCGTTCGAAGCAGGGTTTGAGCGCCATCTGGTACTTATTGTCCTGCAGCAGGGAATTAAAGAACTGATACCACGGCGTGGCGAAGTCGTAGTTTTCCACGCGGGCCGTCGCCACGGCATAATCCCCGGCCGCGATTTCCGTCATCATGACGCCTTCGCTGTTTTCAGGGATAACGAAATCATCCGGTACCGTAACGGCCGTATCGCAGCGCAGTTTTTCTGCCGGGACCTCGTCGGGGTTATCGTAGTAGACCGCAACCCACTCCAGCGGCTCAATGTGACGCCCGTCCACCCACATCACCAGCTGTTCAAAGCCCTGTTTTACCGTTTGCTCCCACGGTCCGACCAAATGAAAACCGGCAATTTTACGTTTCTGTTGCTGCTTAATGCTGTAGTCCATGCTGCCTCCATTTATTACTGTATATACATACACTATAAAGCGAGTTCTGAGCGATCAGCAAACGTGAAGTGTTTATTATGTGAGCAGACTCGCAACCCTGCCAGTCTGCTCATCTGCCGTCAGAGCGTGTGATGCAGATAATCGCTCATGCGAGAGAACAGGCCGCCTTTATCAACGGCTTCCAGCGTCACCAGCGGCCAGTGCGCCACCACTTTGTCGCGGTCATAGAGCTGGATCTCACCCACCCGCTGATGCGCGGCAATCGGCGCTTCCAGCTCTTTTTTATCCAGCACGTATTTGGCTTTGATGTTCGGCACTTCCGCTTTCGGCAGGGCCAGCCAGAAGTCCTGGTCGGTACCCAGTTTCACCTGCTCCTTATCGCCGTACCAGATACGCTCTGTCCCCACTTTTTTACCGCTGTGCAGGATCTGCACCGTATCGAAATTCTGCTGCCCCCAGTGCAGCAGTTTTCGGGCCTGGTCCTCGCGCCCTTTCGGGCTATCCGCTCCCATGACTACCGCGATTAAACGGCGCTGCCCGTCAACGGCGGAAGCAATCAGGTTAAAGCCCGCCCCCGAGGTATGTCCCGTTTTAAGCCCGTCCACGTTCATGGTTTTATCCCACAGCAGGCCGTTACGGTTCTGCTGGGTGATCCCGTTCCAGGTCAGGCTCTTTTCGCTGTACATATGATAAAACTCAGGCTCGCCGTGGATGATGGCGCGGGAGAGTACGGCCAGGTCATAGGCCGAGCTGTGCTGGCCCGGCGCGTCCAGCCCGTGGACGGTTTCAAAATGCGTATCGCGCAGGTTCAGCTTTTGCACGTAGTCGTTCATCATCTTCACAAACTGCGGCTGACCGCCCGCCACGTGATCGGCCAGCGCCACGCAGGCGTCGTTTCCGGAGTCGACAATCAGGCCGCGGCTTAAGTCACGCACGGAGACGCGATCGCCCTCTTTCAGAAACATGAGCGACGAGCCGTCAAAAACCGGGTTGCCTTTAGCCCACGCGTCACGCCCTACGGTGACAATGTCGTCCGGCGTAATGCGGTGGCTATCAATGGCCCGATCAACCACATACCCCGTCATCAGCTTGGTCAGGCTCGCCGGATTACGTTGTTGATGTTCGTTGCCCGCCGTTAAGATCTGACCAGTCGTGTAGTCCATCAGCACCCAGGAGCCAGCCTGAATGGCCGGAGGCTGCGGCGAAAAATCCAGTGGTTCGGCCGCAAAAGCAGATGAGATACTCGAAGCGAGTAAAGAAACAGCAATAAACAGACGGCGTTTCAACGGTATATCCTCAGGTCATTAAAAATCGATGACCTTTTTACGGGAGTTCTGATGTCGTTACCTGGCTTAATTGCAAAAAAATGTGACAGAACGCAGATTTTTCTCTGAAGCTGGCGCGCAAATTTGCGCCACGGCGGTGCTTTTTATTCGGTCTGGACCGCGCGATCGTTTACCATAGTGACGTCATTTTTTAACAGGATGGTATTACTGGTGTCTGACTCTGCCGCTCGCCCGACTTTTTTGTTCCACGACTACGAAACCTTTGGCACGCACCCGGCGCTGGACCGACCGGCGCAGTTTGCCGCCATCCGTACCGACGACGAATTCAACATCATTGGCGAGCCTGAGGTCTTTTACTGCAAACCGGCTGATGACTACCTGCCGCAGCCCGGGGCGGTCATGGTCACCGGGATCACCCCTCAGGAAGCGCGGGAGAAAGGCGTTAACGAGGCAGAATTCGCCCGACGCATCCACGACCTGTTTACCGTCCCCAATACCTGCGTGGTCGGTTACAACAACATCCGCTTCGATGACGAAGTGACGCGCAACATCTTCTATCGTAACTTTTACGATCCCTATGCCTGGAGCTGGCAGAACCGCAACTCACGCTGGGATTTACTCGACATCATGCGCGCCTGTTATGCCCTGCGTCCTGAAGGCATTAACTGGCCGGAAAATGAGGAAGGGCTGACCAGCTTCCGGCTGGAACACCTGACGCGCGCTAACGGTATCGAGCACAGCAATGCCCACGACGCGATGGCGGACGTCTATGCCACCATTGCCATGGCGAAGCTGGTGAAAAGCGCGCAGCCCCGGCTGTTTGAGTATCTGCTGAGCCACCGCAGTAAACAGAAGTTGACCACGCTGATTGATGTGCCGCAGATGAAGCCGCTGGTGCATATTTCCGGCATGTTTGGCGCCTGGCGCGGAAATACCAGCTGGGTCGCCCCGCTGGCCTGGCATCCGGATAACCGTAATGCGGTCATCATGGTGGATTTGGCCGGCGATATTTCACCGCTGCTGGAGCTTGACAGCGATACCCTGCGTGAACGGCTTTATACCCCGAAAAATGAACTCGGGGATCTGCCTGCGGTGCCGGTCAAACTGGTGCATATCAATAAATGTCCGGTCCTGGCGCAGGCCAATACGCTACGCCCGGAAGATGCCGACAGACTGGGCATAAACCGGCAGCACTGCCTCGATAATCTGAAAGTGCTGCGCGATAATCCTCAGGTGCGCGAGAAAGTGGTCGCCATCTTTGCCGAGGCGGAGCCTTTCGTTCCGTCAGAAAACGTCGATGCCCAGCTCTATAACGGTTTCTTTAGCGATGCCGATCGCGCGGCGATGAATATCGTTCTGCAAACCGAGCCGCGTAACTTGCCTGCGCTGGATATTACCTTCGCCGATAAACGCATCGAAAGGCTGATGTTTAATTACCGCGCGCGTAACTACCCGGGAACCCTGGATGAAGCGGAACAGGATCGCTGGCTGCAGCATCGTCGCAATGTCTTTACCCCGGAGTTCCTTAATAGCTATGCCCAGGAGCTGGAAATGCTTTATGGGCAGTATGAAGGGAATGCTGAAAAACAGGCACTGTTGAAATCCCTGTTCCAGTACGCGCAAGAGATAGTCTGAAATTCACAGATAAAAAAACCGGAGACGATAGTCTCCGGTTTTTTTTGCCCGGTGGCGCTGCGCTTACGCGGGCCTACGGGTGTGTTTTTTTGTAGGCCGGGTAAGCGCTAGCGCCACCCGACACGGTATTACGCGACGTCTTCGTACTGAGGAACCGGGTTACGGAAGCTCTTCGTGACGCAGGCCAGGTAAACCAAACCGATAGCACCCCAGATCAGACCCAGAACCATAGAGCTCTCTTCCAGGTTAATCCACAGCGCGCCCACGGTCAGGGCACCACACACTGGCAGCACCAGATAGTTGAAGTGGTCTTTCAGCGTTTTGTTGCGCTTCTCACGGATCCAGAACTGGGAAATCACGGAGAGGTTAACGAAGGTAAACGCCACCAGCGCACCGAAGTTAATCAGCGCGGTCGCCGTCACCAGGTCGAATTTAATCGCCAGCAGGGCAATAGCGCCAACCAGCAGCACATTCCACGCCGGAGTACGCCATTTCGGATGAACGTAGCCGAAGAAACGGGTCGGGAATACGCCGTCACGGCCCATCACGTACATCAGACGAGAAACGCCTGCGTGTGCCGCCATGCCGGACGCCAGTACGGTCACGCTGGAGAAGATCAGCACGCCCCACTGGAAGGTTTTACCCGCAACATACAGCATGATTTCAGGCTGTGACGCATCCGGATCTTTAAAGCGAGAAATATCCGGGAAGTACAGCTGCAGGAAGTAGGAAGCTCCGATAAAGATTAGGCCGCCAATCAGCGCTGTCAGGAAAATCGCTTTCGGGATCACGCGCTCAGCATCTTTGGTCTCTTCGGACAGAGAAGAGATACCGTCAAAGCCCAGGAACGAGAAGCACAGAATCGTCGCACCGGTAATCATCGGCACAACGTGCGCACCTTCAGACCAGAATGGACGCGTGCTGGTCAGCGTACCTGCACCTTCACCGTGAGAAACACCGTAGATGATCAGGCCAACGATAACCGCCACAATGCCCATCTGCAGAATAACAATCAGGGTGTTGAAGTTCGCCACGGTCTTGATGCTGCGCAGGTTAGAGATGGTCATAAAGGCCACCAGCGCGACAACGAAGATCCACGATGGAACAGAAGGCACCAGCGCTTCGAAGTAAATTTTTGCCAGCAGAATGTTGATCATCGGCATGAACAGATAGTCCAGCAGAGATGACCAGCCCACCATAAAGCCAACCGCCGGGCTGATGGATTTTTGGGCATAGGTGTAGGCAGAGCCTGCAGACGGGAAACGGCGAACCAGTTTACCGTAGCTCAGCGCAGTAAAGAGAATAGCGACCAGCGCAAAGGCGTAAGCCGTTGCCACGTGACCGTCTGTGAGGCCCGATACGATACCGAATGTATCGAACAGCGTCATCGGTTGCATATAGGCGAGGCCCATCATAACAACCGGAATCAACGTAAGCGTTTTACGTAATTCCACGCGAGAGGTGTTTGGAGTTGCGTTATGCGACATAGTTATTCTCCTTTACGGTGATAACCGCCACGTAAGCGAAAAATTGCCCCATTTCTTTCTTCCTCAGCGACAACAACTGTCGGATTTTAGTAAATATCTATCCGGTACGAAGCCCGGCCTCTTGGTTTTTAGTTTCGTTTCGTACATGCAAAAAAAAATAACCGACGCCTTTTATATCGTCGATTATTCATTTGGTTGCAGCGGCGGCATTTTGCCCCACATCGGATACAAAAGGCAATACTTTGCAAAGCACGGGACAATTTTCTTTTTGCTAACTGGCTGATTTCTGGACGCCGGGCTGAGAGTAAACGGCGGCGATAGCACTATTTGCTAAAATCTCGTCCCGCCACCAGGCGCTGGCCAGCCCGGCTGTTTGTTCATTCCAGCCTACCCACACCGAGTCATTACTGCTTTGAGCAAGCACCTGTTTTTCAACAAGCGCACCGCTGTCAATAAACCGCTGCGCCAGATAGCGGGGTAAATAGCCGCAGCCCAGGCCGCTTATTTGCAGTTCCAGCTTGGTTTTATAGTCGAAAACGGTAATGGCCTCCTGCTCATCAAGCAGCTGCGAGGAGACTGAACATTCCGGACGAGAGCTGTCCCCGACCACGATGGCGCGATAGCCTTTAATCACGCGACGGTTAATAGGCTCGGGTTCCTGAGCCAGGGGATGATGGGGCGCTACGGCAAACACCTGCTCGAGCACGCCCAGCCGGGCAAAACCAAAATCACTCAGTTGAGGAGGCTCATGGAGTGCACCGACAAAAATATCCGCCCTGCCCTGCGTTAAGGCATCCCAGGAGCCCCCCAGCACGCCGTTGATAAAGATAAGCCGGGTGACGCTGTGGTGTTGATAAAAGGCTTCAATCAGCGGCGTCAGGAGAGAAAACGGAAAGGTATCATCCACGCCAATGACCAGCTCGTTTTCCCACCCCTGATGGAGTTTAACGGCCTGTTTTTCGAGTTCACGGACGGTATGAAGGACTTCGCGGCCTTTTTCCAGCAGCATCTGACCGGTACGGGTAAAACGGGCGCGGTGCCCGGAGCGATCGAGGATCTGGATATTGAGATCGCTTTCCAGTTTTTGAACGGTATAGCTCAACGCAGATGGGGTTTTGTAGAGCTTTGCCGACGCAGCGGCAAAGCTCCCCTCTTTTTCCAGTGCATCCAGAATAATAAGAACATCCAGCAGCGGTTTCATGTTCGCCCCCTTCTGGTGTGCGATCGTCTCCGCTGCGGGACTTATTCCATGGGCATCACCAGCGGATCGGGATACTGATACTCAAACCCCAGCTCATGACAAATGCGATTGCCATCAACAATTTTGCCTTTACTGTCATCCTTTGCCTCACCGAAAACCGGCGCCGCCAGGCCCAGCTGACGTGCCATCAGCGGGTAAAACGTGCTGCGCGCCGGATGAGACGGTGCACATATATTATAGATGTGTCCACCTTTCGGAGCCTGTAGGAGTAGCTCAATTGCGCCAACAACATCGTCAAGATGTACAAGATTGACGACATGCTGGCCGTCTGGCGCAGATTTTCCGGCAAAAAAGCGTCCCGGATGGCGGCCAGGGCCCACCAGCCCCGCCAGACGTACAATATCGACCTGCGTGCCGGGAAGATGATGCAGCCAGTCTTCCAGCTCTTTCAGAACCTGACCGCTCGTCGTCACGGGACGGCGCTCGGAACTCTCTTTCACCACGCCCTCAACCTCGCCATAGACCGACGTCGAGCTGGTAAAAATGATGCGCGGAACATGGTGCGCCAGCGCGCTGTCGACGATCTCCTGCATCGCCTGCAGATAAAACGACTCGCCCGGCCCGCTGCGCCGCGCGGGTAGCGTGATCACCAGCGCATCGACGTTCATCAGCGTGTCCAGATCGTCAGCATCACACACCAGCTCCGGTTCAAGACGCAGTTCAACGCCATCAATACCGCACATGCGCGCTGCCTCTACCCCATCCGCCGTGGTTTTGCTCCCGGTCACCTGCCAGCCTTTCGCGGCTAATGACATCGCCAGCGGCATTCCCAGCCATCCTAAACCGACAATCGCGACCTTTTTCATGCGAATTCTCCTGACTCTTACTCGTCTTTTATAAGGCTACGCCAGCCTGGCAGAACACACAATTCATAGCATCAATATGAAATGAATTAATGATCAAAAAAAGCCCTTGCAATATGTCGTACAACTGGTTTAGGTTAAAAGACATCAAATGAATAAGCATTCATCGAGAATTTATATGACACGCGTTCAATTTAAACACCACCATCATCACCATCATCCTGACTAGTCTTTCAGGCGATGTGTGCTGGAAGACGTTTGGATCTTCCAGTGGTGCATGAACGCATGAGAAAGCCCCCGGAAGATCTTCTTCCGGGGGCTTTTTTTTGGACCGAATTCAGACAGGTTAAAACAGGTTAACGAGGAATAAAGAATGTTAGATAACTCACGCTTACGCATAGCTATTCAAAAATCAGGCCGTTTGAGCGACGACTCACGCGAACTGCTGGCCCGCTGCGGGATTAAAATTAACCTGCACACCCAGCGCCTGATTGCTCTGGCTGAAAACATGCCCATCGACATTCTGCGCGTGCGTGATGACGATATTCCCGGCCTGGTCATGGACGGCGTCGTTGACCTCGGCATCATCGGTGAAAACGTGCTGGAAGAAGAGCTGCTGACCCGCCGCGCGCAGGGCGAAGATCCGCGTTACTTCACCCTGCGTCGTCTGGACTTCGGCGGCTGCCGCCTGTCGCTGGCTACGCCGGTTGATGAAGCGTGGGACGGCCCGGCCGCGCTGAACGGCAAACGTATCGCCACCTCTTACCCTCACCTGTTAAAGCGTTATCTCGACCAGAAAGGCGTGCAGTTTAAATCCTGCCTGCTGAACGGCTCTGTTGAAGTCGCACCGCGTGCGGGTCTGGCGGACGCCATCTGCGATCTCGTCTCTACCGGCGCGACGCTGGAAGCAAACGGTCTGCGCGAAGTGGAAGTCATCTACCGCTCTAAAGCGTGCCTGATTCAGCGCGACGGCGACATGGCCGACGCCAAGCAGCAGCTGATCGACAAGCTGCTGACCCGTATTCAGGGCGTGATTCAGGCGCGTGAGTCCAAATACATCATGATGCACGCCCCAACCGAGCGTCTGGATGAAGTGATTGCCCTGCTGCCGGGCGCTGAGCGTCCAACCATCCTGCCGCTGGCGGGCGATCAGCAGCGCGTGGCGATGCACATGGTGAGCAGCGAAACCCTGTTCTGGGAAACCATGGAAAAACTGAAGGCGCTGGGCGCAAGCTCCATCCTGGTGCTGCCTATTGAGAAGATGATGGAGTAATCGCCATGAGCTTTAACACAATCATCGACTGGAATAACTGTAGCGACGCACAGCAGCGCGAGCTGCTGATGCGCCCGGCGATTTCCGCCTCCGAAAGCATCTCACGCACCGTGGCGGAGATCCTGGACAACGTCAAAGCCCGTGGCGATGACGCGCTGCGTGAATACAGCGCAAAATTTGATAAGACGGAAGTCGGCGCATTACGGGTAACCGAGCAGGAAATCATTGATGCCAGCAATCGTCTGGGTGACAACATCAAACAGGCGATGGCCGTCGCGGTGAAAAACATTGATACCTTCCACACCGCGCAAAAGCTGCAGACCGTGGATGTCGAAACCCTGCCCGGCGTGCGTTGCCAGCAGGTCACGCGCCCGGTTGCATCCGTCGGCCTCTATATTCCTGGCGGCTCTGCTCCGCTTTTCTCCACCGTACTGATGCTGGCGACTCCCGCGCGCATTGCCGGGTGTCAGAAAGTGGTGCTTTGCTCACCGCCACCGATTGCCGACGAGATCCTCTATGCGGCGAAGCTGTGCGGCGTGCAGGCGGTATATAAAGTGGGCGGTGCGCAGGCGATTTCAGCCCTGGCGTTCGGTACGGAATCCATTCCGAAGGTCGACAAAATCTTTGGCCCGGGCAATGCGTACGTGACCGAAGCCAAGCGTCAGGTCAGCCAGCGTCTGGACGGCGCGGCCATCGATATGCCTGCCGGTCCGTCTGAAGTGCTGGTGATTGCCGACAGCGGCGCAACGCCGGACTTCGTTGCCTCCGACCTGCTTTCTCAGGCGGAACACGGCCCGGACTCGCAGGTCATCCTGCTGACGCCGGATGCCGATATGGCGAAACGCGTGGGCGAAGCCGTTGAGCGTCAGCTTGCCGACCTGCCCCGCGCCGACACGGCACGCCAGGCGCTAGCGGCCAGCCGCCTGATTGTAGCGCGCGATCTGGCGCAGTGCATTGCCATCTCCAACCAGTACGGTCCGGAGCACCTGATTATTCAGACCCGCAGCGCGCGCGATCTGGTCGACAACATTACCAGCGCGGGCTCGGTGTTCCTCGGCGACTGGTCACCGGAGTCCGCGGGGGATTACGCCTCCGGCACCAACCACGTGCTGCCCACGTATGGCTACACCTCTACCTGCTCCAGCCTGGGCCTGGCGGATTTCCAGAAACGCATGACCGTGCAGGAACTCTCCCGCGAAGGGTTTGCGTCACTGGCTTCTACTATTGAAACCCTCGCAGCCGCCGAGCGGCTGATCGCCCACAAAAATGCCGTTACGCTGCGCGTTGCAGCCCTGAAGGAGCAAGCATGAACATTGAAGAATTAGCCCGCGAAAATGTCCGTCGCCTGACGCCTTATCAGTCCGCGCGTCGTCTCGGCGGCAAAGGGGATGTCTGGCTGAACGCCAACGAATTCCCGACGGCGGTGCAGTTTGAGCTGTCGCAGCAAACGCTGAACCGCTATCCGGAGTGTCAGCCGAAAGCGGTGATTGAAAACTACGCCCAGTACGCGGGCGTGAAGCCGGAGCAGGTGCTGGTCAGCCGCGGCGCGGACGAGGGTATCGAACTGCTGATCCGCGCCTTCTGCGAGCCGGGCAAAGACGCGGTGATGTACTGCCAGCCGACCTACGGCATGTACAGCGTCAGCGCGGAAACGTTCGGCGTGGCGTGCCGCAACGTGCAGGCGCTCGAGAACTGGCAGCTGGATTTGCAGGGCATTGCCGACAATCTCGATGGCGTAAAAGTCGTCTTTGTCTGTAGCCCGAACAACCCGACCGGACAGATTATCAACCCGCAGGATATCCGCACCCTGCTGGAGATGACGCGCGGTAAAGCCCTGGTGGTGGCCGACGAAGCCTACATCGAGTTCTGCCCGCAGGCGACGCTGGCAGGCTGGCTGGAAGAGTATCCGCACCTGGTGGTGCTGCGTACGCTGTCGAAAGCCTTTGCCCTCGCGGGTCTGCGCTGCGGATTCACGCTGGCGAATAAGGAGGTCATCGACCTGCTGCTGAAAGTGATCGCCCCGTACCCGCTCTCGACGCCGGTTGCCGATATTGCGGCACAGGCGCTGACGCCTCAGGGAATCAACGCGATGCGCGAGCGCGTGGCGCAAATCCTGGAGGAACGTCAGTATCTGGTGAGTACCCTGAAGGATATTCCCTGCGTGGAGCAGGTGTTCGACTCGGAAACCAACTACATCCTGGTGCGCTTCACCGCCTCCAGCGCCGTATTTAAATCTTTGTGGGATCAGGGCATTATCTTACGAGACCAGAATAAACAACCTTCTCTGAGCGGATGCCTGCGCATTACCGTAGGCACCCGTGCAGAGAGCCAGCGCGTGATTGACGCCCTGAAAGCGGAGAAAGTATGACCCAGAAGATCCTTTTCATCGATCGTGACGGCACCCTTATTTCGGAGCCACCTGCCGATTTTCAGGTCGATCGATTCGACAAGCTGGCTTTTGAACCGGACGTGATCCCGGTGCTGCTTAATCTGCAAAAAGCAGGCTTTAAGCTGGTAATGATCACCAACCAGGACGGTCTGGGTACCGACAGCTTCCCGCAGGCAGACTTTGACGGCCCGCATAATCTGATGATGCAGGTGCTGACCTCTCAGGGCGTGGTGTTTGATGACGTGCTGATTTGCCCGCACATGCCGGCCGACGAGTGTGACTGCCGTAAGCCAAAGGTGAAGCTGGTAGAGCGCTACCTGGCTGAAGATCTGCTGGATAAAACCAACAGCTATGTCATCGGCGATCGCATCACCGATATCACGCTGGCGGAAAACATGGGCATCGCGGGGCTGCGCTACGACCGCAACAACCTTAACTGGGCGAAGATTGGCGAGCAGCTGACAAAGCGCGACCGCTATTCCCACGTTGAGCGCAACACCAAAGAGACGCAGATTGACGTGAAGGTCTGGCTGGACCGTGAAGGCGGCAGCAAGATCCACACCGGCGTCGGCTTCTTCGACCACATGCTGGACCAGATTGCCACCCACGGCGGCTTCCGCATGGAGATCGCAGTAAAAGGCGACCTCTATATTGACGATCACCACACCGTGGAAGATACCGGCCTGGCGCTGGGCGAAGCCCTGAAGCTGGCGCTTGGCGATAAGCGCGGCATTAACCGTTTCGGCTTTGTCCTGCCGATGGACGAGTGTCTGGCGCGCTGCGCGATGGACATCTCCGGTCGTCCGCACCTGGAATATAAAGCCGATTTCACCTATCAGCGCGTGGGCGATCTGAGCACTGAAATGGTGGAGCACTTCTTCCGCTCATTGTCCTACACCATGGGCCTGACGCTGCACCTGAAGACCAAGGGCAAGAACGACCACCACCGCGTGGAGAGTCTCTTCAAAGCCTTTGGCCGTACCCTTCGCCAGGCGATTCGCGTGGAAGGCGACGCCCTGCCCTCGTCGAAAGGAGTGCTGTAATGAACGTGGTGATTCTGGATACCGGATGCGCCAACCTGAACTCCGTGAAATCGGCGATTGCGCGCCACGGCTATGAGCCGGCGGTGAGCCGTGACCCGGACGTGGTGCTGCGCGCCGACAAACTCTTTTTACCGGGCGTGGGAACCGCGCAGGCCGCGATGGATCAGATTCGCGAACGCGAGCTGGTCGATCTGATCAAAGCCTGTACCCAGCCGGTGCTGGGCATTTGCCTGGGCATGCAGATCCTGGGCCGCCGCAGCGAA
Organism: Enterobacter sp. 120016; assembly: GCF_018383635.1. Taxonomy (NCBI): domain Bacteria; kingdom Pseudomonadati; phylum Pseudomonadota; class Gammaproteobacteria; order Enterobacterales; family Enterobacteriaceae; genus Enterobacter; species Enterobacter sp. 120016. The sequence goes on from NZ_JAHAWC010000001.1 coordinate 830,404, forward strand.
GAGAGCAACGGCGTTGATCTGCTGGGCATTATTGACCAAGACGTGCCGAAAATGACCGACCACGGCCTGCCTCTGCCGCATATGGGCTGGAACCGCGTTTACGCCAAAGCGGGCGACCGGCTGTTTCGCGGCATCGAAGACGGCGCGTATTTTTACTTCGTGCACAGCTACGCCATGCCGGTGAACGTGAACACGATCGCCCAGTGCACCTACGGCGAGGCGTTTACGGCAGCTGTACAGAAAGATAATTTCTTCGGCGTGCAGTTTCACCCGGAGCGCTCTGGCGCCGCAGGCGCGCAACTGCTGAAAAACTTCCTGGAGATGTGATGATTATTCCCGCTTTAGATTTAATTGACGGCACGGTTGTCCGTCTCCACCAGGGCGATTACGGCCAGCAGCGAGACTACGGAAACGATCCGCTGCCGCGTCTGCAGGATTATGCCGCCCAGGGTGCCCAGGTGCTGCATCTGGTGGATTTGACCGGCGCGAAAGACCCGGCAAAGCGCCAGATCCCCCTGCTCAAAAATCTGGTCGCCGGTGTTGATGTGCCCGTACAGGTCGGCGGCGGCGTACGCACGGAAGATGACGTTGCGGCGCTGCTGGACGCTGGCGTGGCCCGCGTGGTGGTAGGTTCAACCGCGGTGAAAGCTCCTGAGACGGTGAAGGGCTGGTTCCGCCGCTTTGGCGCTGACGCCCTTGTACTGGCGCTGGACGTGCGTATTGACGAACAGGGTAACAAGCAGGTTGCCGTCAGCGGCTGGCAGGAAAATTCCGGCGTGACGCTGGAAGAGCTGGTCGATATCTATCTGCCCGTCGGCCTGAAGCACGTGTTATGCACGGACATCTCCCGGGACGGAACGCTGGCGGGCTCCAACGTTTCTCTGTATGAAGAGGTCTGTGCGCGTTATCCGCAGGTAGCGTTCCAGTCTTCTGGTGGTATCGGTGATATTGCCGACGTGGCCGCGCTGCGCGGTACCGGTGTACAGGGTGTGATTGTGGGCCGGGCCCTGCTGGAAGGTAAATTTACTGTGACGGAGGCGATTCAATGCTGGCAAAACGGATAATTCCTTGTCTTGACGTACGCAATGGTCAGGTCGTGAAAGGCGTGCAGTTCCGCAACCACGAGATCATTGGCGACATCGTCCCGCTGGCAAAACGCTATGCTGATGAAGGCGCAGACGAGCTGGTCTTTTATGATATCACCGCTTCCAGCGATGGCCGCGTGGTCGACAAAAGCTGGGTAGCGCGCGTGGCGGAAGTGATCGACATTCCGTTCTGCGTGGCGGGCGGGATTAAGTCCGCTGACGACGCCGCCAAAATTCTCTCTTTTGGTGCCGACAAGATTTCTATCAACTCCCCTGCCCTGGCCGACCCGGAGCTGATCACCCGCCTTGCCGATCGTTTTGGCGTACAGTGTATTGTGGTTGGGATCGACACCTGGTATGACGCCGCAACGGGCAAGTACCACGTCAACCAGTACACAGGAGATGAAAGCCGCACGCGCGTGACGCAGTGGGAAACGCTCGACTGGGTGCAGGAAGTGCAGAAACGTGGCGCGGGCGAGATTGTCCTCAACATGATGAACCAGGACGGCGTGCGTAACGGGTATGACCTGGAGCAGCTGAAAAAAGTCCGTGCGGTCTGCCACGTTCCGCTGATTGCCTCCGGCGGCGCGGGCACCATGGAACACTTCCTCGAAGCCTTCCGCGATGCCAACGTGGACGGCGCGCTGGCCGCGTCCGTGTTCCACAAACAGATTATTAATATTGGTGAGTTAAAAACGTACCTGGCCGACCAGGGCGTGGAGATCAGGGTATGTTAACAGAGCAACAACAGGCGCAGCTGGACTGGGAAAAAACGGACGGATTACTGCCGGTGGTTGTCCAGCATGCCGTCTCAGGTGAAGTGCTGATGCTGGGGTATATGAACCAGGACGCGCTGGCGAAAACGATCGACAGCGGCAAAGTCACATTTTTCTCCCGCACGAAACAGCGCCTGTGGACCAAAGGGGAAACCTCGGGCCATTTCCTCAATGTGGTCAGCATGGCGCCCGACTGCGATAACGACACCCTGCTGGTGCTGGCAAACCCGATTGGGCCGACGTGCCACAAAGGGACCAGCAGCTGCTTCGGCGAGACGAGCCACCAGTGGTTGTTCCTGTATCAACTGGAACAGCTGCTGGCAGAGCGTAAAACGGCGGATCCTGAGAGTTCCTACACCGCGAAGCTGTACGCCAGCGGAACCAAGCGTATCGCACAGAAGGTAGGTGAAGAAGGCGTTGAGACAGCGCTGGCAGCGACGGTGCATGACCGGGAGGAGCTGACGAATGAAGCGTCCGATTTAATGTATCACCTGCTGGTGCTGCTGCAGGATCAGGAGCTGGATTTGACGGCGGTGATTGAAAATCTTCGCAAACGTCACAAATAAAAAAACCGGGGATTATCCCCGGTATTTTTAAATCTAAAATCAGGCTTTTGGTTTGTAGTTGCGTAATGCGTTGCGCACCAGAACCACACTGGAACCAAGCATCACGCCCAGCAGTACGGCAAGAATAAGAGTAATCGCTTTTTTCGGGCTGTCACGACGAACAGGGAGTTCCGGCTTCATGACATAACGGTAAACGTGGATTGTATCCGGGTTCACATTGAGATTCTGGATGTCCAGCAGGTTTCGCTTGGTCTGGTAATAGGCTGTTGGGAAGACCAACGGACGAGAAGCTTCATTGTCAATCATCGATTTCAGCCCCTCGCTGCCCAGCAGAAACATCGTTTCCTGAGTCACCTCCTGGGTCTGCTGGACCTGCGGCGAGGTAATTTTTGCTGCTTCAGCGTTCTTCAGTGCCTCAGCAATCTGTTTGATACGCAGATCTTTTTGCTCCTGAGCGACCTTCTCCTGGTTTTGCAGAGAATCATTCAGGGTCTTTATCTGCTCTTTAATGTTGTCATTAAGGTCAGCAGCAAGTTCTTTCGCCGTTTGCTCATCAACCTGCTGGATGAACTGCGCCAACTGCTTTTGCGCGGCTTCTGCAGATGTACTGGTATAGGATACAATCAACGGGAGCGGCTGCTCATTAACCGAGGGCTCAATGGTCAGTTTTTCAGGCTCAGCCTGATTTTCAAGTGCCTGCGATAATGCCGAGAATGAGGAGCTAAAACGACCAATAGCGCGCGTTTGGTTGTCAAGCATAGAAGGTGCTGCGCTACCATAAAGGATATTCAATGCATTGGAATAGCTGGCAATCTGAGCCGCATCAGGTTGCGCAATAATCGCACTTGAGGTCCATTTTTCCTTTGCGACCGATAAATATCCAATTGCCAGGGCGATAGAAACAACAACAAAGGCTGCTATCACCCACTTCCCACGCCACAGCTGCAGCACTAAATCAAGTAAATCAATTTGCTCAGGGTCATTGCTTCGGCTGACCTGGCTATTGTTGTTTTGCGTCATACAATCCCTAACAGATGAAAAAGGGCAAACATAATTTTGTTTGTATAGTTTATCTATTACTGGCGATTTTTCTATAAGAATCCGATGAGTAATATCGGAAAGATGGGTTATGTAACTTACATCCTTCGCGCTATCATAGACGCTATGTGATGCGCTATGGCATCTGTCAGAATAGGTTTTATGAGGGAAGCTATGAAATTTTTAGTCACGGGTGCCGCAGGTTTTATCGGTGCGAACGTCAGTAAACGCCTTCTTGAGGCCGGTCATCAGGTTGTTGGTATCGATAACCTCAATGAATACTACGATGTCAATCTGAAGCTGGCACGCCTGGAACTGTTAAAATCTGAGAGTTTCACCTTCCACAAGCTAGAATTAGCCGACCGCGAAGGTATGGCCGCACTTTTCGCTGGTGAGAAGTTTGATCGTGTGATTCATCTGGCCGCGCAGGCCGGCGTACGCTACTCCCTGGAAAACCCTCACGCGTATGCGGATGCCAACCTTATCGGCCATCTCAACGTGCTGGAAGGCTGCCGCCATAATAACGTTCAGCACCTGCTGTATGCCTCATCCAGCTCCGTTTATGGCCTCAACCGCAAGATGCCCTTCTCCACCGATGATTCCGTGGATCACCCGGTCTCACTCTACGCCGCGACCAAAAAAGCCAATGAGCTGATGTCGCACACCTATTCGCATCTGTACAACTTGCCGACCACCGGCCTGCGCTTCTTTACCGTATACGGTCCGTGGGGACGCCCGGACATGGCCCTGTTTAAGTTTACTAAGGCGATGATTGAGGGCAAAAGCATTGATGTCTATAACTACGGTAAGATGAAGCGCGACTTTACGTACATTGATGATATCGCTGAAGCCATTATTCGTCTGCAGGATGTTATTCCCCAATCTGACACAAACTGGACCGTTGAGACCGGCTCCCCGGCTGCCAGCTCAGCGCCTTACCGTGTTTACAACATCGGTAACAGTTCGCCAGTAGAACTGATGGATTACATCACCGCGCTGGAAGACGCGCTGGGTAAAAAAGCAGAGAAAAACATGCTGCCTCTTCAGCCAGGCGATGTTCTGGAGACGAGTGCCGATACCCAGGCGCTTTATGAAGTAATCGGATTTAAACCGCAAACCTCGGTTAAAGACGGGGTGAAGAACTTCGTTGACTGGTACCGCGATTTCTACAAGGTCTGAAAATAAAAAACCCGGCAATTAAGCCGGGTTTTTTACAGGATAAAGCAGAGAATCAGTCGCTACCAAACAGATCGCGGGTATAAACCTTATCCGCCACGTCAGCCAGCTCTTCCGCCATGCGGTTTGAAATGATGACATCAGCTTCTTTCTTAAAGGCATCCAGATCGCGGATCACCCGGGAATTGAAGAACTGATCGTCCGGCATAGCTGGCTCATAGATGACAACCTCAACCCCTTTCGCCTTAATGCGCTTCATGATCCCCTGAATGGATGAGGCGCGGAAGTTATCGGAGCCACTCTTCATAATCAGACGGTACACGCCGACCACTTTCGGTTGACGCGCAAGGATGGAATCGGAGATGAAGTCTTTACGTGTACGGTTAGCATCAACAATCGCAGAAATGAGGTTATTCGGCACAGCCTGATAGTTTGCCAGCAGTTGCTTCGTGTCTTTTGGCAGGCAATAGCCACCGTAGCCAAATGAAGGGTTGTTGTAGTGGTTGCCAATGCGCGGATCGAGACACACTCCTTCAATAATCTGGCGGGTATTCAGTCCAAGACTTTCTGCGTAGCTGTCCAGCTCATTGAAATAAGCCACTCGCATTGCCAGGTAGGTATTCGCGAAGAGCTTAATCGCCTCAGCTTCAGTGGAGTCGGTAAACAGCACCTGAATATCTTTCTTCACTGCGCCTTCCTGAAGCAGCGCAGCAAAACGTTCAGCGCGCTCAGAACGTTCGCCAATGACGATTCGCGAAGGATGGAGGTTATCGTAAAGCGCTCTGCCCTCACGCAGGAATTCCGGCGAGAAGAAGATATTATCAATACCAAACTTTTCTTTAATGGATTTGGTAAAACCGACGGGAATCGTTGACTTAATGACCATCACCGCATCAGGGTTGATCGCGATAACGTCTTTGATCACCGCTTCTACAGTTGAGGTGTTGAAGTAGTTGGTTTTAGGATCGTAGTCAGTAGGCGTCGCAATGATGACGTAATCCGCATTGCGGTATGCATCTTCTTTATCTGTCGTGGCGCGGAAATTCAGCGTTTTATTGCTGAGATAGTCCTGGATTTCTTTATCCACAATCGGCGATTTTTTCTGATTGAGCATATCCACTTTGGCCTGCACGATATCCAGCGCAACCACTTCATGATTCTGAGCAATCAGAATGCCGTTAGAAAGACCGACATACCCTGTTCCGGAGATTGTTATTTTCATTCGCTAATGACTTCTGTGAGTTAACTGTACTGATGGCCGCCAGACCATCGCGATAAACATAACTGTTGGGCTTTGTACCTCCTGGCAAACTGAACTGTCAAGGCAAACCAGGAGTAATCACTACGAGCGGGCCGAGATTCAGACTACTTCGAATAACGGGCGACATTTTTTGCATAAAAAAACCCGGAGACAGGCTCCGGGTTTTGATTACAGCGAGTAAGCTAACTTATTCCATCCATTCGGTATGGAACACGCCTTCTTTATCGGTACGTTTGTAAGTATGCGCACCAAAGTAGTCACGCTGTGCCTGAATCAGGTTAGCAGGCAGAACAGCCGCACGGTAGCTGTCGTAGTAGGCGACTGCAGCCGAGAAGGTCGGAACCGGGATACCGTTCTGGACAGCGTAGGCAACCACGTCACGCAGCGCCTGCTGATATTCATCCGCAATTTTCTTGAAGTACGGTGCCAGCAGCAGGTTAGCGATACCGGCATTTTCAGCATAGGCATCGGTGATTTTCTGCAGGAACTGCGCACGAATGATGCAACCCGCACGGAAGATCTTCGCGATTTCACCGTAGTTCAGGTCCCAGTTGTTCTCGTCTGACGCCGCACGCAGCTGAGAGAAGCCCTGCGCGTAAGAAACGATTTTACCTAGGTACAGTGCACGACGCACTTTTTCAACGAATTCGGTTTTATCACCAGCTGGTTTGGCCTGTGGGCCAGACAGCACTTTAGATGCCGCGACGCGCTGCTCTTTCAGGGAAGAGATGTAACGCGCAAACACGGATTCGGTGATCAGAGACAGCGGTTCGCCCAGATCCAGAGAGCTCTGGCTGGTCCATTTACCGGTACCTTTGTTCGCTGCTTCATCCAGAATCACATCAACCAGGTATTTACCCTCTTCATCTTTTTTCGTGAAGATATCTTTGGTGATGTCGATCAGGTAGCTGTTCAGCTCGCCTTTGTTCCACTCGGTAAAGGTTTCAGCCAGCTCTTCATTAGAGAGGTTCAGCCCACCTTTCAGCAGGGAATAAGCTTCAGCAATCAGCTGCATGTCGCCGTATTCGATACCGTTGTGCACCATTTTCACATAGTGACCTGCACCGTCCGCACCGATATAGGTTACGCAAGGCTCACCATCTTCAGCCACGGCTGCGATTTTGGTCAGGATAGGCGCAACCAGTTCGTACGCATCTTTCTGGCCGCCAGGCATGATAGATGGGCCTTTCAGAGCGCCCTCTTCACCACCGGAAACACCGGTACCGATGAAGTTGAAGCCTTCTGCAGACAGCTCACGGTTACGACGAATGGTGTCCTGGAAGAAGGTGTTACCGCCATCAATGATGATGTCACCTTTTTCGAGGTAAGGCTTCAGGGAGTCGATAGCTGCATCGGTACCTGCGCCCGCTTTCACCATTAACAGGATACGACGAGGCGTTTCCAGAGACTCAACGAACTCTTTCACCGTATAGAAAGGAACCAGTTTCTTGCCTGGGTTCTCGGCAATAACTTCTTCGGTCTTATCACGGGAGCGGTTGAAAACGGAGACGGTATAACCACGGCTTTCGATGTTGAGCGCCAGGTTGCGCCCCATCACTGCCATACCGACAACGCCGATCTGTTGCTTGGACATTACATACTCCTGTCAGGTGTGGTCACCACGGCTTATGCGCGGCTTGAAATGTGGTTGAGATGTTAACTCAGTATTAGGTGACATGAATAGCTTTTGCTGATCTATGTCACACTGATTGCACAATCCAGGTACAGTCAAGCCGCCAGAAATACGCTGGCGGCCGACCCTCACTTCCTGAGCAAAGCCAGAATTTCTTGTGTCTTCTCTTCCATCAGCGCCGTATCAGCACGGGATTCCACGTTCAGGCGCACCACCGGCTCGGTGTTGGACGAGCGCAGGTTGAAGCGCCACTGCGGGAACGCCATGCTGATGCCGTCCGTACGGTCAATTTCCAGCGCGTGAATCGCAAAGTGCTGTTCCACGCGGGCAATGGCCTCGGCTGGCTCCGCCAGCTTGCTGTTGATCTCCCCGCTCGCCGGGAACGCCGCCATACGGTCGCGCACCAGCTCGCCCAGCGTCTGCCCCTTCAGGCACAGCAGCTCGGTCACCAGCAGCCACGGGATCATCCCGCTGTCGCAGTAGGCAAAATCACGGAAGTAGTGGTGGGCGCTCATCTCGCCGCCGTAGATGGCGTCTTCTTCGCGCATGCGCTCTTTGATGAAGGCGTGGCCGGTTTTGGACATCACCGGCGTGCCGCCTGCCGCTGACACCACGTCGACGGTGTTCCAGGAAAGCCGCGGGTCATGAATGATTTTCGCGCCCGGGTTTTTCTCGAGGAACGCTTCCGCCAGCAGGCCGACAATGTAGTAGCCCTCGATGAACTGCCCTTTCTCGTCGAACAGGAAGCAGCGGTCGAAATCGCCGTCAAAGGCGATACCCATGTCCGCGCCGTGCTCAATCACCGCGTTGCGGGTGTCGTCGCGGCACTCCGGCAGCAGCGGGTTAGGGATACCGTTCGGGAAGTTGCCGTCCGGGGTGTTGTGCACTTTAATGAAAGTGACCGGCACGTTCAGCGCCTTAAAGCGCGCTTCGAGGGCATCCACCACCGGGCCGGCCGCGCCGTTACCGGAGTTAATCACCAGCTTCAGCGGCTTGAGGTTCGCCACGTTGATGTAGCCCAGCAGGTGGTCGATGTAGTCTGTCTGCAGGTTGATTTTTTTGTAGCTGCCGCGCTTCGCGTCGTTCACCGGCGGGAAATCGTTGGCTTCTGCCAGGCGCTGCACGTCGCGCAGGCCGGTATCGCCGCTGATAGGACGGGCGCCCTTGCGCACCAGCTTCATGCCGTTGTAGTCCATCGGGTTGTGGCTGGCCGTCACTTCGATACCGCCGTCCACGCCCAGGTGGAAGGTGGCAAAATAAATCTCTTCGGTCCCGGAAAGGCCGATATCCAGCACGTCCACGCCCGCGTCCTGCAGCCCTTTCGCCAGAGCCAGCTTCAGCGACTCGCTGGTCAGACGCACGTCGCCGCCCAGCACGATGGTCTGCGGTTTTAAATATTCGCCGTACGCGCGGCCAATGCGCCACGCGATGTCTTCATTCAGCTCTTCGCCCAGCCTGCCGCGAATATCGTAGGCTTTAAAACAGGTTAATTTTTCCATGATAATTTTACCGTAATCTCAAACACGACCATACCTGTCAGCAAAACGTACAATATCATCCTCCCCAAGATAAGAACCTGAGCGAACCTCAATCAATTCTAAAGGGATCTTTCCAGGGTTTTCCAGACAGTGTGTCGCCCCAACAGGAATATAAATAGACTCATTTTCACCGAGAAGTTTTGTTTGCTCGTTAATAGTCACTTGTGCAGTTCCCGCGACGACAATCCAATGCTCCGCACGATGGTGATGCATCTGAAGAGAGATACCTTCGCCCGGCTTTACGGTCAATCGCTTAACCTGATAGCGGCTTCCCGTATCAATCGAGTCATATTTACCCCAAGGACGATAAACTTCACGGTGAGTATGATGTTCGTGACGGCCGTCTGCTTTGATCGATTCGACAATTTTCTTCACATCCTGTACGGCGTTACGATCGGCAATCAATACAGCATCCTTGGTCTGAACAACGACCAAATCTTTCACTCCAACAGTAGTCAATAGCCCGGATTCAGAATACAGGAAGCTATTTTCGGTATTGCAGGACAATACATCACCTGTAACGACGTTACCCTCTGCCGTCTTATGACTAATGTCCCAAAGCGAAGACCAGGAGCCGACATCACTCCAGCCTGCATCCATTGGCACAACAACAGCATCTGAAGTCTGTTCCATCACAGCATAATCAATCGACTCATCAGGACAAGCCCTGAAAGCTTCCTCGTCAACGCGAATAAAGTTCAGGTCAGGATCAACAGCGCTCATTGCCTTTTCGCACGCCTCAAGAATATCCGGACGATATTTTTTCAGTTCCTCGAGATAGCGATCTGCGCGGAAGAGGAACATCCCACTGTTCCAGTAGTATTCACCGCAGGCAACATAGGCTTCTGCCGTTTCAAGATTAGGTTTCTCAACGAATTGCGCGACCTCGAATGCATCGGCATGCTCAACATCATCGCATGGAACACCTCGACGAATGTAACCATAGCCAGTCTCTGGTTTATGTGGGACTATGCCAAACGTCACAAGCTGTCCATTTTCAGCATAAGGTAGCGCCTTCCGAACTGAATTACGAAACGCTTCTTCATCCTGTATTACGTGATCGGCGGCCAGAACCAGCATAAGCGCATTGCCCTCGTGCTGGGCACGAACAGCAGCAAGTGCAGCCAACGCAATCGCCGGAGCAGTATTACGACCAACCGGTTCGAGAATGATATTCTCAGTGAGTTTACTCATCTGGCGCAGTTGCTCGGCAACGATAAAGCGGTGCTGTTCGTTACAAATAACGACGGGGCTTTCGCATTCAATGCCCTGTAATCGGTTAATCGTCGCTTGTAACATTGTCAGTTCACCTTCCAGACAGAGAAATTGCTTTGGATAGAGAACACGAGAAAGCGGCCATAAACGACTACCGGAGCCTCCGGCCATAACAACAGGAAATAATGACATGATTGCACTCACTTTAATGATGAATATAAATTCATTATATTCTTAACCATCAACTCTTTAGTAAACATAGTATCAAATCTGGCCTTCGCGCCTGTACTATACGTCTCACTGCTTTGAATAACTGTAACTATTCCTTTTGCAAGCGCTTTGGCATCATTAGGCTCAACAACGATGCCAGTCTCGTTGTGCTGATTAACCCAAGCCACACCACTTCGAGGAATATTAGTCGACACAAGCGGTCTGGAAAAACTCATAGCTTCCAATTGAACTACACCAAAAGCTTCAGATTCATGAATAGATGGCAGACAAAAAACATCACATGCTTTGTAATAAGAAGCCAAATCCGAATAATTGATACTACCAAGAAGAATTACTTTGTCTGACAATCCATCATTAGCAATTTTTTGCTTTAATGTATCAATTAATGGACCAGTACCACCAATAAGAACAATGTAATCTTCAGGAAGTTCCTTCGCAGCATCAATCAGATATTCCATACCTTTATAGTAAACAAGACGTCCCAAAGAAAAAATTATTTTTTTATTTTGATAACGCTGCTTGATACTTTTTTCAAGGTCCTCATTCAGTGGCATAACACGGGTATCAACCCCAATTGGAATACAAACAATTTTATCCTGATAAGGCTGCAAAGTTGGAGAGGACTGCCCATAAACAGGGCTAGTAACAATAATACTGGTACACTTATCTAAAATCCATTTTTGTAACGGGGCAAAAAGCATCAATAGTTTTTTTTGCTTAACAATATCGCTGTGCCAATGGAGAACGATCTTCCCTTTGGGAGGGAATAAAAAGAGTGCCAACACAGCCAGTGGATTTGGAAGATGAACATGGATAACATCATAATTATTTCTTATCATTCTCCAGCGGGATATTAAGGAAAATGATAACGGTGTCGAAAAAAGCTGTGCAAACAATTTCTGACGGTAAACTTTATAACGGAGTTTATCGTCATTTTTTCTTTCTCCAATCGGATCAACACAGAGTACATCAACAGGTTGGTCATTACTTTTTGCGATACCTTCACTTATATCGAATGCTACCTGTTCGATTCCACCATGTACTGGAGGGTAAAATTTACTAAACTGTAAAACCTTCATTCAAATATTCCTTTGAGAGATCACATCCATAAGTTTCGATGCAACATCACGTACGTCAAATTGTTCCAGCCTACGATATCCATTACGAATCAATACAGGACTGAGCTCATCATAATTTTCAATCAATTCACGTAACTTAGCACTAAAATCTGCTGAGTCCTCTGGATTAAAATAATATGCCGCATCACCACAAACTTCAGGGATACTTGCGCGGTCAGAAGCCATTACAGGACAACCGCGTTGCATTGCTTCCAGAGGAGGAAGTCCGAAACCTTCATATAGTGACGGATAGACAAAAATTGAAGCGTCTCTATATTTTAACTCTAAATCGTCATCTGATAGATAGCCACAGAATACAATGTTCTCATGCTGTGAAAAAGTCACTTTTGAGAAAGCAGCCCCTAACCCTCCCACCACGATGAGTTTATAATCTTCGATTTTTGAATTCAAAAAAGCATTAATAACAAATTCGATATTTTTTCTCGGTTCTAAGGTACCAACCAATAAAATCTCTTTATGCTTAACCTTTTCATTTTCAATATAATTCTTGAGGTTAATAGATGTATCCACGGAATTTGGCAATACAGTGATCTTATCTGGATCTACCGCCAGATACTTCTCTATCTCTGATTTTGAAAAGTCACTAACCGTAAAAATACCTCTCGCGATTCTCGACTGAATGGCATAGTTAACTTTGTATACAGCACGATATAAAAAACGGAACCACTTTGGATATGCGTATAATGACATATCATGGATAGTAAAGTAACAGTTCTTGTAAAACGCAGGCGATAACCCAGTGAAGCAGAGCAGTAACGGACTACCGACGCTTCTTAGATAACGAGGTAACTCGATTTGTTCCCAGAAGTGGCCGTTACGATTTCCTATTTGAAGGATATTAAATTCCTTCCTCCATTTGTCATCAATGAGGTCAGTTTTCGGTGTTAAAAAACAGATATCAGGAACGTGTTTAACGAGTTCCCGACATAGTACCAATGCATATTGCTGTACACCAGTTTTACGTTGAGTCAAAAATCTCGCATTAATATAGATCATTTATTACTCGGCATTCTGTAGATGTAACACTGAAACATAAAGAAGGAATAAAAAAGGATAAATCTAAAAGGTAATGTAAAGAGCATCGAAGCAACAATATACATTAGAATGATAAAGTGATTCTTATTTGCTTTAAGTCTGGCTGACAATAAACATATACTTAGGACAAATATGAGTAAGCCCGGTAGGCCGAAAGTTAAAATAATAAAACTTAAGACATCTTTAGGGGCGAAACTTTCATAGGCATTGGGATCCAACGAAGATAAATAAGATCTCATTTCATTACAGTTTACGTCCAAACCAGAAAGAGCCTGACAATAGTCATGTATAAAAGGTGATAGCGTGCTCTTGAAACCATATACTCCACTGCCAAGTGGATAATCACTAAGATGCCATATGCTGACAATTGGGAACCCCAGACGAGTGACATACGTCATCGTTGCAGAATTTGACAAATGAGCTGCAATGAGTGCAAAAAGGTCATAATAGATGAACGCAAGACTGACAAAAAGAACAATAAAAGATAACGGAATGAGCTGGTATGTATAATTATAAAAGCCCTTAACCTTGAAGAAATAAACTAGCCCAAGGAGTACTGGAATTATCAGGAATGAAAATTTAGCACCTGAAATATAGGTGGTAATGGCAAACATACACGCCAGAATTAGTCTGTACTTTTGATTAGACAACATCACCATCAAGAACATTAAGCCATAAAAATAGCCATTTAAACTCGGCTCTGCAAAAGTACCTGCAAAGCGAAAATTTTCATCATATAACCAAGCCCCACCTAATATTTTAACATGAAAACCAAACTTTGCCATGATGTAAAGTATCAGCGCGACACCAAGAAATAAACTCGATATCTTGACACTAAAACTATATATCTCAAAGTTACGTTCAAGTTCTTTAGCATAACTGAATATAACAAACCATAAGAGCATATTTAGTAAAAGCGCGAAGGTTTTATCATATTCAGCACCATGATAGAATGCACCTAGCGCAGCACCAATGAGAAGGATAAAGGCAAAAAAGAGTATCTTTGCAAGGTTAAGACTGCGAATCCTGAAAAGTACGAGCAATACGATTACAAGGATGATCTTTAGGCCAAAATCAGCAATACTTGAAAGGCCTTTCATTAAACCAATCTGAGAAAAGTCGACACCACTAAAAAGTGAATTAATTAATAATAGTCCAACAAGTGATTTGACAATAAAAGTTGTCGATAAATTATAGTTATTTACAAGTGTGCTACTGGAAATTTCGCTCACCTTAACCTCTTAGTTATTTATTTTTTTAACATTAGTCCGTCGATAATCCCTCTAACAAAAGCCTTATAGACATTATATGGCGTTCTGCGACAAAGTGGATAAACCAACCGGGTTACAATGGTAAAGAAAACGCTAATAATATAATAAGGAGCCTCAATATTTTTTCTGGCAAAAAATATTCGGTTCCTTGTCAAATAATATGCGCCGAATAGACTTAACCCCCCCCCAGTAGAAGTACTAACCTTATGAAACACTAGAGGCTCATTAATAATTCTAACCCGGGTGCCCGCTATGTTTGCACGATAGAGAAAATCAGTATCATCGTAATAAGCAAAGTAACGAGCATCCATCATACCTATAGTGGCAAACACCGAAGCATGCACAAGCAAAAAACATGTTGGTGCGTAATCGCACTCTTTTGGAATATTAGCACAAACATCATCGTAGTCGGCTCCCTCAAAAAGATGAGGGGCGATAGCTTTTTTCTTATTAAAAAATGAACCTGCGTACCAGACTTTTTTTTCTGGATAACTGAATATTACTGGTGAAACAAGTTTGTATTGTCCTTCCTCAGCAACACTCATCATTTTGCTGAGAGTATCTTCCTGTTCAAAAAGCAAGTCGTTATTTGTGAGCAATATATACTCACACCCATCTTTTAAAGCTTGTTCAATACCTTGGTTATTGGCCTGCGCAACCCCAACATTATTTCCTTCATTATTAATATAGGTGTAATTTATATCTTTCTCTAAAAGAATTTCTCGCGTTAAGTTAAAAGAATCCTGATTTGTACTGTTATCTACAATATAAAGATGCTTGTTCTGATAATTTTGTTTTTCAACACTCGAATAAAAGTCAGGCAGCACACCTGGAGAATTGAACAAAACAGTAACGAGTCCAACTTTTTTCACACTTTCACCATAGAAATATTAGTATTGATTTAACAGATTCTTGATGCTTTTTATTTGTTTTATTATGAAGACAGTAAATACAGATATAAAAGCAACCTGGATGCCATAAACAACATAATGGATAGTTACCGACTTAGTCATCACCAGACTGACCAGGCAGAAGGCTATCATCACAGGTATTATCAGAAACGAGACAAATATTAATTTTGATTTATATTCAGCTTCAGCCTGATACTTACATGCGTAAACAGCCATGATTAATACGCCTGAAATAAACGTCGAGTAGGCAATTCCAATGGCGCCAAATATACGAACAAAGTAAATCGACAACGCAAAGTTCAATATTCCTTCGAGCACCGGTAGCCAGGCAATTGACAATTGTTTGCCGTAGGCGACTAACATAAGCCCGTAGGGCGCTGCAATCATTCGAATAAGATAAGCCGCAAGCAGCAAAGAAAACATAACGTGCAAGTTTGTCGCTTGCTGATATCCCAGCCAGACGCCAAGGATATGTACAGAGGCAAACCAGGCAATAAAGACGCCAATAAAGACAATCATCGAGAAAAGGAAGATAAGTTTGTTGACCAGAAGTTCAACATGCTGATTATTCCCGTGATTATGCATCCTTATCATGGGTTGAATTATAGGATTAATCATGGCTCCCAAAATTCCCACCCCAGCATTAACAAGTGTCATTAATACGGCAAACCCAGCGAGTTCCTGAAATGAGTATTTACCGACGGTAAAGGTGCCTATACCGGAAATTAAGAACTGGGCGATATTCCATACTAAGAGTCCGCTGAAAAAGACAACTATGGTTCGAAATAAATTTTTATCCAGCGATAACTTTGTTCTTTGAGATGTATTTTTAAATTTATATAAAATATAAAAAGTAATTTGATTAAAACTGTTTATTGCAAAATAAACCCATGCAATAACATCGAGACCATGGTGAACAAGCAACAGAATCGACGTACCCAAAATCACTTTAAAAAATATATTTATGCCAGCGGTAATATCATTGCGTTCTATACCAGTGAAATAACCGACGAAGGGTGAGAATACATTATTAATGACGAACGAACTGCCAATTAATATAAGAATTTGTCTAGCATTAGCACTAGTTTCTGAAACTTCAGGGAAAAATGAAAAAAAGAACTTTGCTAAAACGAAGATCCCGCTCAAACATACCACACTGAGCAGTAACGAAAAAAGCAATGACTGATGCATTGCCATTTGAAGTTTCTGTGGATTACTTAAATGAAGGGCGACAAAACGCCCTACCGTAACCTGAAGACCAATTCCAAAAATGCCAATCAAAACCCCAACCTGAAGAGTAAGGGACCAAATCGAAAAATCTACCTTTGAAAGATTATGTAGTAAAACTGGAGATATAACTATTCCAAGAATTACATTTGAGAAGCCATTTATTATATTAGATAAAGAGTTTTTAAGTAACCGCTTAAACCCACTCATATTTATCTCGCCAGTTCTTCTTTATAACTAGCTATCATAATTTTCAAATCATCAAGCACATGTTGTGGTTTATAATCCGGAATTTCATTAGTTAATTTACTTATGCTGGTAACAGGAAACTCTTCACGAGGAAAATTACCGTCATGCCAGTTAACTTTACAAGCTGTCTCTTTTTCAATGACATCAGCGATTTGTTTAGCTGTGACGTTAAATCCAGATGCGACATTGTATATTTTTTTATTGGCATTTTTGTTTTCAGCCAACCACACACATGCTTTAGCGACATCATTGACCGAAACATAGTCCTTAGCATATTCAGGTGCAACAAACATGTTGATTTCACCATTATTAATGGCATGACGGATAATTGACGGCAAGAATAATGTACTATTGAGCGCTAAACCATAGACATTGCTTGGTCGAACCACAGTAACATCACGTTCGCTCTTAAGGCACAGCTCCTCAGCTACCAGTTTGGTCAGATTAAAAAGCTTCCTGTTATCATCCGCTGTTACTACCAGATCGTCAGTTTCATTCGCGCTATAATGGTTCATATAAACTCGAGTTGAGGATATATATACCAGCTTTTCAAACTGTGCATCCTGCAGTAACTTTGCCAACAAGACCGTATTTGCTTCCAGCACAGAAAAATAGCTTTTTGCACAATCACCATTGCCAGCACAATAAATGACTTTGCCCAACTCACCATTGAGGGAATTGCAGCTATTACGATCAGGGACAACGACATCATGCCCTTGCTCTTTAAGCAAGGTAACGATATGTGAACCAATAAAACCGTTACCACCAATAATTGTATACTTAGCCATTTGTCCAGCCTTTAAGAATCTGTTCTTTGATACTTTCAAGTGAAGGTAAAATACAATCTTTAGCAGAAACCACAGGATTCGAAACTGGCCATTCAATACCCAGTTCTGGATCGTTCCAGATAAGACCACCTTCATCGGTTGGATCATAATAATCTGTGCATTTGTATTGGAAACTAGCAGTATCACTTAATACACAGAAACCATGAGCGAAACCAGGAGGAATATAAAACTGAAGAAAATTATCTTCGGATAGAATGACTGAATGATGCTGACCAAATGTTGGTGACTCTGGGCGGAGATCAACAGCCACATCAAAAACAGAACCCTGGGTTACTGAGACTAGCTTACCCTGAGGCTTTGTTTTCTGAAAATGAAGCCCGCGCAGGACATTTTTCGTCGATTTAGAACGGTTATCCTGAACAAAGTCCAGACCAAATCCTAATTCCTGGTAACGTTTTTTCTGATATACTTCGAAGAAATAGCCACGTTCGTCACCAAAAACTTTAGGTTCAATAATCACAGCATCTTTTAAGGGCGTTTCAATAATTTTCATACGTTTTTAGTACTTAATGTTGGATTTCAATCTTTAGCTAAATGCTGCAAATATTTGCCATAGTCATTTTTATTGAGCTCTTTGGCTAATTTTGCTAACTGTTTCTTATCAATGAAACCTTTACGATAAGCAATCTCTTCCGGACAAGAAACTTTGAGCCCCTGACGTGATTCGATTGTCTGAATAAAGTTACCTGCCTCAATTAGACTCTCATGCGTTCCTGTATCAAGCCAGGCATATCCACGTCCCATAATAGCAACTGAGAGCGAATTTTTTTCCAGGTAGAGGCGGTTAATATCAGTGATCTCTAATTCACCACGCGCTGACGGTTTCAGCTGTTTAGCCATCTCAATGACGTCATTATCATAAAAATAGAGACCAGTCACAGCGTAATTACTTTTTGGCTTCAGTGGTTTTTCTTCTAAAGAAAGCGCTTTGCCGTTCTCATCGAAATCTACCACGCCATAGCGTTCAGGGTCTTTTACATGATAGGCAAAGACCGTAGCTCCTTTTTCCTGATTCATTGCCATTTCAAGTTCTTTTGGCAAATCGTGACCATAGAAAACATTGTCGCCAAGGACTAAAGCACAAGAATCGTTACCGATAAATTCTTCACCAATTATAAATGCCTGAGCAAGGCCATCAGGACTTTCCTGGACCTTATATTCGATGTTCAGTCCCCATTTTTTACCGTTACCAAGTAATTGCTCAAAGCGAGGGGTATCCTGAGGTGTGCTTATGATGAGAATATCCCGAATGCCAGCAAGCATCAGCGTGCTTAATGGATAATAAATCATCGGCTTATCATAGATTGGCAGCAGCTGTTTACTAACCGCCATCGTCACAGGGTAAAGGCGGGTACCTGAACCACCGGCTAAAATAATTCCTTTTCTTTTTGACATGTTCAATGCTTCTTATGACGGGGTTGAAAAGATTAACGTTGCTCGTAATTTTTGTTGATCCAGTCCTGATAGGCACCGCTCATAACATTTTGGACCCAATCCTGGTTATCAAGATACCAATGAATCGTTTTCTTAATACCAGATTCAAAGGTCTCTTGAGGTTTCCAGCCGAGTTCTTGAGTGATTTTACTGGCATCAATTGCATAGCGTCGATCGTGGCCTGGGCGATCGGCAACATAAGTGATTTGTTCGTTATACGAGGTATTCTTCGGCTTTATTTCGTCAAGGATATCGCAGATAGTCTGTACTACTTCAATATTCTTTTTCTCATTATAACCGCCGATATTGTAGGTTTCACCTACGATCCCTTCCGTGATAACGGTATAGAGTGCGCGGGCATGATCCTCAACGTATAACCAGTCACGGATTTGATCGCCTTTACCATAAATAGGCAACGGTTTTCCTTGTAATGCATTGAGAATTACCAGCGGGATTAATTTTTCTGGGAAATGGTAAGGTCCATAATTGTTTGAACAGTTAGTCACAATAGTTGGGAAATTATAAGTACGATGCCACGCGCGAACTAAATGATCGCTTGATGCTTTAGAGGCAGAGTAAGGACTGCTTGGAGCATAGGCGGTTTGCTCAGTAAATAATGGAAGACTTTTTTTATTATCCCATTCATCAGGATGAGGAAGATCTCCATACACTTCATCGGTTGAAATATGATGGAAACGGAATCTCTGTTTCTTTTCACCTTCCAGGGTTTGCCAGTATTTTCTGGCTGCTTCAAGCAAGACGTAGGTTCCAACTATATTCGTTTCAATAAACGCAGCAGGGCCGGTTATTGAACGGTCAACGTGACTTTCTGCTGCCAGATGCATTACTGCATCAGGTTTATGAGTTGAAAAGATTTCGTCTAACGCCTGTGCATCGCAAATATCAGCATGAACAAAAGCATAACGATCGCTATTTTCAATGTCTTTTAAAGACTGAAGGTTACCTGCATAGGTTAACTTATCAACATTCACCACATAATCAGTTGTCGAGTTAATAATGTAACGCGCTAATGCCGAACCGATGAATCCGGCACCACCAGTAACTAATATTTTCATCACGATCTCTTTTATATAATTGAAGCCAAGGGTTTTAAAGTACTGATATCAACTTCTTGCACTGACCCATTTATTCTCTTCAAATGAATAATACTTTATAACTTTGGCTGGAACACCTGCGACAACCGAATAATCAGGTATTGATTTAGTCACTACTGAACCAGCACCAACGACGCAATTTTTTCCAATCGTAACACCGGGAGAAATATGCGATCCAAAACCAATAAAAGAACCATCACCTATAGTAACTGGCTGTTGAATACTTGAAATTCGGTCACCAATTTTTTTCGTATCATGAATATTTTCGAAAGGATGGCTAACATCAACAATGGAACAATTCCCGGTAATAGTTACATTGTTACCAATAGCAACTTTTACGCGGCCAATAATATGACAATTCTGTTCAATATTGACATTATCACCAATACTGATGACAACCTCATTTTGAGGGTCAACCACTTCTAGCCTTAAACCGTTTCTTATTAAAACTCGCTGCCCAACCTCAATATATTGCGGATTTGCGATGAGCATGGGCGAGATAATCCTACTACGACGCCCAAAAGATTTCATACAGGTTTTATACTTAACCTGTGAAACAAATAAATGGAAGGCATTCACTATTTTATTTAGCAACATTCACTGCTTCCCATTCATGTGAACTATGATTGTACGTCTTGATGATGCGGGCTGGGTTACCTGCTACTACGCAAAAGCCTGGGAAGGATTTCGTGACAACAGCCCCCGTCCCTACGATGGTCCAATCACCGAGCGTTACCCCCGGCAAGATTTTAGTATTGAACCCAAGAAAAACGTTCTCACCTAGAATTATCTGCCCTTTGTCAATATCTTTCTGGGTGAGGATAGGCCCCAGTTCAGGATCTATACCATGAGCTAGCGTGCTTATATAAACATAGTCACTGATAACGCAATTTTTTGATATCACAATCTTAGAGGCAGTATGAATGTTTACATCTCTGCCGATATAAACCCCATCATGGATAAAGATACCGTTGCGATCTTCATTCGATCTCACAATGAAAGTGGGGTTCTTGTGAATGAATACATTATCACCCACTTGAATTTTATTTCGGAATTTTGTTGCTAACTTCAACTTTAATAGCAAACGATTGAGTAAACCGATCATGCATACCTCTTCAAGTCGCATATATACATCTCAACGCTGGAGGTTCATGTTTGAACACGCTACCGCCCCTGGCTCAATAGCTACCAGTGCACTAAGTCTGCATGAGACGTTGAATTTTATATTTTGTTACTCAGACTGCAGCGTCCATAGCAGCCACAGCGAATCCAGTATTGTGGTATTAATTACAGGTCAAAACAAGAAAAACCAACCGTTTGGTATTCAAAACCGTAAGACGTCCTACACATCGAGTTACGTGCTAAAAACAAAACGACAGAGGAGACGAGGGACACATTAAAATGTGCTCCAAGTATCATCTGTCGTTTTCTCATCAACTTAGACAAACACAGGTTCGAAAATTTACTCTTCCAGAAGTTTTTCAATTTTCTTACGGAACTTCGCCCCTTCTTTCAGGTTACGCAGCCCATAGTTCACGAACGCCTGCATATACCCCATTTTCTTACCGCAGTCATAGCTGTCGCCGGTCATCAGCATGGCATCCACAGACTGCTTCTTCGCCAGTTCTGCAATCGCGTCGGTCAGTTGGATACGATCCCAGGCGCCTGGCTCGGTTTTTTCCAGTTCCGCCCAGATATCTGCGTTCAGAACATAGCGACCCACTGCCATCAGGTCCGAATCCAGCGTCTGTGGCTGATCCGGTTTTTCGATGAACTCAACGATGCGGCTCACCTGCCCTTCCGTCTCCAGCGGTTCTTTAGTCTGAATAACGGAGTACTCGGAGAGATCGCCCTTCATGCGTTTTGCCAGCACCTGGCTACGGCCGGTTTCATTGAAACGTGCCACCATTGCCGCCAGGTTGTAACGCAGCGGATCGGCAGAAGCCGTATCGATAATAATGTCCGGAAGAACAACGATAAACGGATTGTCACCCACAACCGGACGAGCACACAGAATAGAGTGGCCCAAGCCCAGCGGCTGCGCCTGGCGCACGTTCATGATGGTCACGCCCGGCGGACAGATTGACTGTACTTCCGCCAGCAGCTGGCGCTTAACGCGCAGCTCAAGCAGCGCTTCGAGTTCGTAAGAGGTGTCGAAGTGGTTTTCTACCGCATTCTTGGACGAGTGGGTAACCAGGACGATTTCTTTGATCCCTGCAGCAACAATCTCGTCGACAATGTACTGAATCATTGGCTTGTCGACGATCGGCAGCATCTCTTTAGGAATGGCTTTTGTGGCTGGCAGCATATGCATGCCCAGGCCTGCTACCGGAATGACTGCTTTCAAATTAATCATTATTTCTTCCACCTTAAAATGGTTGACGAATTATAGCTCTTTAACCTGTTTTCGCCAGCATGATTTGCCGTAATCCTTGGGCAATGTTACGCCTTCGCATCACAAATTTCTGTAGTTGTAATCTGATTCGATCGCGCTTTTATGCCAGGAATAGTCTCAAAACAGACGATTGTCGATTATCTGTGCGGAAGCGCAAAGTTCAGCCTTTCCGCATTCACCACCTGCTGGTCGACCCTGTCAATATCCACCGAACTCTGCCCCTTCTCATTCACAGCTTTTATGTTCGCCAGCGACAGCAGGGTCTCGTCTTTCGCCATGAATTTACCCCGCACATCCTTGCGCAGGTCGAAGTTGATCTTCAGGGCGGGACCCACAGCAGATTCCTGCATCACATTGATATTTCGTAAAAAAAGATGCTGCGGCTTATTGTGTAATTCCAGCGTAGCACGTTGCATCTCCACGTTAGTTATCGCCACAAACGAGGTGGCGTTACCGGACGAAATCTGTATTCCGCGCAATTTATACGCAAGCTGTCGATTATCGAGGTGAATATTGTTGAGCTTGAAGTTCTGCGGGATGGATAAATAATCGCCTTTTATCACCCCATAGCCGATTAACATTCCGGCGCTGTTCACCATATCGACATTATCAATAATGAAATTATCACAGCCATAAATGGCCACCGTGGCGTTGTCTATTCCCGCCTTTTTACTGAAGTCGGGAGTAATATTTTTGGCTTTGATATTGCGGATAACAAAATGCTTGCCGTTTTCAACGTGCACCAGCTGGCGACAGTTGCTGCCGGTGATGTTGGCCACCACGAAGTTCTTGACGGTTTGCTTCTCCGGATAGTCGTTATCGTAGGTGCTGCCGGCGAGGCCAATGCCGATGCCC
This sequence comes from Enterobacter sp. 120016, assembly GCF_018383635.1. NCBI lineage: Bacteria > Pseudomonadati > Pseudomonadota > Gammaproteobacteria > Enterobacterales > Enterobacteriaceae > Enterobacter > Enterobacter sp. 120016. The sequence goes on from NZ_JAHAWC010000001.1 coordinate 853,402, forward strand.
CAGTTGATCTTGCCGTTGGTGCAGTTGATGTTGTCGATGACATGATCGGAGATCAGGATATTGCGATCGTTGATGGCGACGTTCCACTCGATCGCATCCCCCTGCAGATGGCTAAATTTGCTGTTGGTGATGCGGGCGCCATCCACCTGGTTGTGGAAACCCTGGCGCAGGATGGCGTAGTTGGCCTGGCTTACGCTGATGTTATCAATCAGCAAATTACGCATCACGCTCGGTTTCTTGCCGCCGATGTAGATCTGCGTCACCGGGCCAAAACCGCTCATGGCCAGCCCTTTGATGACGCAGTCAGAGCCGCGAACGTCGAGCGTAATGTTCTCCGTGCGACCAGCGCCTTCGCCTATCACTTTGCTGCCTTCCTGCAGAACAAAGCGGCCGCGCCCGTTGCCGGTTAACGCCCCGCGGATCAGCAGCGTTTTACCGTCGGGAATGAAAATGCCCGTATTGATGTTTTCGCAGGTGAGCCCGGCAGGGACCACGACGGTGTCGCCGTCATTAAACGCCTGCTTAAAGGCGGCGATCCAGTCGTTGTTATTGTACTGATTAACAGAGACCGTTCTTCCGGCTGCCGCCCGCGCAATGCGTGACGACAGCAGCGGCGTGGCCGCCAGAACGGACAGAGAAGAGACAAAGGTGCGTCGGGTAATCTTTTTCAGCATACATCCTCGGCGTTACAGCGTTTGCAGCAGGCTCGCTAACTGGCGGTTAATCACCTGCTGGTTAAAATCGGCTTCCACTTTTTGTCGGGCATTATGGAGCACGGGCTCAAGCGCCTGCTGGTCGATGTCGCTGAAGGCAGCTAATCGGTCCGCAAGGGCCATCGCGTTATTCTCCGGCACCAGCCAGCCGGAGTGGTCAGACTTAATCAGCTCCGGGATCCCGCTGTGCAGGGTTGATACCACAGGAATACCTACGGCCATCGCCTCCATCAGCGCCACCGGAATGCCTTCCATATCGCCATCGGCGCCCGTCACCGAGGGCAGCAGAAACACATCCGCCTCATCGAGCATGGCCTTGACCTCGTGGCTCGGCTTGAAGCCCGGCATCTCTACGACATCTTCCAGCTGATACTGTTCGATAAGCGTGCGCAGACGACGCTCCCACGGCCCAATGCCGAGAATGCGATAGTGGAAATCCACCCCGCGCGCTTTCAGCTGGCGGCAGGCTTCAATGGCCACATGGAGGCCTTTCTTCTCGGTCAGACGAGCAACGGAGATGATCTGCAGCGGCTTTCCCGGCACCTTTACAGGACGCCGAGTGAAGCGCGTTAAGTCCACGCCCATACGCGAAACGGCAATTTTTTCTCCCGGGCATCCCATGTTTTTCAGGCGTCCGGCCCACAGGTCGCTGATCGGCAGCATCATGTCGCCGCGGCGGAAAAGCTGCTGATACTCCGGCGTGTAGTGGTTCAGGACTTCGCGGCTGGAGATGTCGATACCGTGGAAGATGGTCGCAATTTTACCGTCAATCACGCCCAGCTCGCGCAGCTTCGCGGCGGTGACGCCCGCCGGGCCAAAGTGGGCGATAAACACGTCGGCACGATACGGCTGCGCCGTTTGCCCGCAGATGGCCGACAGGATGAGATTGCGAGATTCAGACCCATAGCGGGAAACATTCAGGGCCCGCCACGTCGACGCGCGGTGGATCCCGCGTAAGGTCTGGCTGGCCCGGTGGCGCAGCTTGCTCAGCTTCCCGGACGGCTCATCCTGCAGCCAGCGGGTTTTCGCCTCCAGGCCATACTGGGTATACGCCGCATGGGTGTTTTGGGTATCGCCCTTTTGCAGGGCGATAATCTCCACGTCATATCCCATATCGATAAACGCGGTGATTTGGTTCAGGACAAACGTTTCAGACGACAGCGGAAATTTCAGTAAGAAGAAACCAACCTTCATTTCCCCTCCCGTACGCGGTCAAGTACCGATTTCACCATCCCAATGCCCTTCTCGCGCTCGGCTTTCACCGCCACGGCCAGGCGTTCATTGATGGCAGGCAGTTGACCCAGGGTGTCCCCCACCATCGCACCCAGCGAACCATCCAGAAGATGACGGATATCCACGGCCATTTCCGGCATACCAAGCTGCTGCATGATGCCTGCTGATTTGTGCTCATAGTTGATGGCAATGGCCGGCGTGCCAAAGTTCATGGAGATAATGGCGGAGTGCAGGCGCGTGCCCACGGTCAGGTCGCAGGCGGAGAGCAGCTTGCCCATCTCCAGATCGTTCAGTTCGTCCATCACCACATGATAGCGGGACGGATCGTTCACAAGGCTGCGAAGGTTCAGCGCCACCATGCGGTCATCTTTGTTGTAGCTGTCGATACCGGTACAGGTTGAGAGCGCCAGCACCTGGTAACCGCTGTCAAGCACGCGGTTCACCACGTCGGCGAAGGCTTTCTCATACGCCGCCTGCGTTGTGCCTAAACGTTTATCAAAGGGCGCCAGCTCGCGCAGGGTTATGGCGACGGTTTTCTGTTTCGCCGCCACATCGAGCCAGTGCTGCACCGCGTAGCTCGGCTGGAAGCTATCGTCCTGGTGATCCACCAGCCAGGCGGTATCCACGCCGTGCTCAACTTTTGAGGTGTCAATTTCGCTGCGCTTCATCATGTCGAGGCTGACCGACTCGCGCAGGATCAGCGCGTCGCAGTGGCCGAAAACGTAGTTTGCGAGCTGGTTAAACTGCGGATCCTGGAATGGCCCGACGCTGTGGCCAATCATAAACAGCGGTTTTTTCGCCATGAACGTACAAAGCGCATGCTCAAACTGCGGCACGCCGTAGAGATCGACGAAGAACGATCCGCCAACCTGGATAATGGCGTCATAGCCGGACAGCAGACGAACAAAATCGGTGAAGCCCTGCGCGATAGCGATGTTGCGCAGCTTGCCGGTATCGGTCACACGGGAAAGCAGCACCTGGTGCTGGTAGCGACGGCGCAGCACCTTCTTCACGCGGCCCATCACGCCCGCGGCGTTGTTATGCTGTTTCATCTGGCTGTAGAGCGGGTCGCCCATCACAGGGCGGTTCAGTAACCAGGATGAGCTGACCGGATAACGGCTCATCACGTCCACTTCGGTCTCAGGCTTAAGGGTGTTAATTGCATCCAGTAAACCGCGCAGGATGGCGCTGTCGCCACGGTTGCCGCAGGTATGGTTGCCAAGAATTAATAATTTCATAATGGCCTCTTAAATAACTAGCCTGCGCGAAGCAGCGTTTTCATTTTTTCGTTACGGCAAAACTGGCGCTTCATCTCTACCACCAACGCATTGCGTGACAGCACAATCATCACGACGAATGCCAGCGCGCCCGCGGCAACCTGTACCGCCAGCAGCGCGGCCAGCGGCAGGTGGCCGCTGAGGATGATGCCCAGGCCGTAGCTCACCGCCAGGGTCGGCAATGAGAGATAGAACGGCAGCCACAGGCTCAGGATGTACTGACGGTAGCTGGAGCCCAGCACCGGCTTGATCATGATGAAGTAGCTCAGAACGGTATTGACTACCTGCACCAGCAGGAAGCCCAGCGTAACGCCGATGGCGCCCGCCATATGCCCGCCGACGATAATCGCCGGAATAAACAGGAAGGTTTTGAACACGTTGAACTTAAAGCTGATGTCCACGCGCGCTTTTGCCATCAGCAGGGAACCAATCGGATTCCCCACGGAGCGCAGCAGCCCCACCACGCACAGCAGCTGCAGGATTGGGATGATGCCGTTCCACTTCTCACCAAACACCAGCGGCACGAAGTTGCTGGAAACCACCATCAGCCCCAGCAGCACCGGGAAGTTAATGATCCCCACCACGGAAAGCAGCTTGTAGAAGTTGACGCGCAGCTTCTCGGTGTCGTCCTGAATCTTGGCAAACGCCGGGAACAGGACGCGGGTGATTATCGGGTTCAGCTTCATTGGCGGCACCACCGCGACGTTGTAGGCCAGGTTGTAGCCCCCCGCCACGCTCGCGCCAAGAATACGCGCCAGCACCAGCGTCGACAGGTTAGTATTCACATAGTTGATGATGCTGTCCGCCGTCAGCCACGCGCCAAAGCGCAGGTTGGACGAGACGGACGCGAGAGAGAAATGCAGCCCCGGACGGTAGATCTTGCGGCCAAAGTAGCCGAACAGCAGCGTGCGCACGGAAGAGTTAACCAGGTATCCCAGAATGGCCGTCATCGCCAGCGGCCAGAAATGGGCGCTCACCACGGTGAAGGTAAAGCCCGCCAGCACCGCGCTGGTCTCGATCATGCCGATCTTGTTGAACTCCAGCTCTTTCTGCATCAGCGCGCGGAACTGCTGCCCGTGCGGGATCACCACGAAAGCAAACGACAGCGTGCGCATCAGCGGAGCCAGATCCGGGTTATGCAGCACGCTGGCGATGGTGTCGCTCAGCAGGAATACCAGCACGAACACGAAAATCCCCAGCCCCACGTTCAGCCAGTAGAGGGTGGTCAACTCAAGATGGCTGATCTCTTTGCGCTGGATAATCGAGTTGGCAATACCAAAATCAGACAGCGTATCGGCCAGCGCGATAATCACCAGCGAGACGGTCAGCAGACCGAACTGGTGATTATCAATAATGCGCGCCAGCACGGTCATCTGCACCAGACCGAGGCCAATGATGACGATGGTCGCCATCGCTGACCACTTCGCCCCGCTGATGGTTTTTTCACGTAAGCTCATCTTAGTACGCCGCTTTGTTCACGAAACCTTTGAAGATGGTCAGAAAAACAATCTTGATATCGAACCAGATACTCCATTCACGGATGTACTCCAGATCGAATTCGATACGTTTTTCCATTTTTTCCAGCGTGTCGGTTTCGCCGCGCCAGCCGTTGATCTGCGCCCAACCGGTGATGCCCGGCTTCACCTTATGGCGCAGCATGTAGCCTTCAATCAGCGAGCGGTACTGCTCGTTGTGCGCCACCGCGTGTGGACGCGGTCCAACAATCGACATGCCGCCGGTGAAGACGTTGATAAACTGCGGCAGTTCGTCCAGCGAGGTGCGGCGCAGGAAGTTCCCCACGCGGGTGACGCGCGGATCGTTCTGCGTTGCCTGAGTCACCACCTTGTCGTTTTCCATCACCTTCATGGAGCGGAATTTCCACACCATAATCGGCTTACCGTCCATACCGTAGCGGGTCTGGCGGAAGATAACCGGGCCGGGAGAGCTCAGCTTCACCGCCAGGGCAATGCAGCACAGAACAGGCGAAATCAGCAGCAGGATCAGTGAAGAGAGCACGATATCTTCCACGCGCTTCAGCACGCGGTTAATGCCCGACAGCGGCGTGTCGTACAGCGGTACCACCGGCACGCCGTTCACCTCTTCAATACGGGAGTGAAGAATGTTGAAGGTAAACACGTCCGGGATCAGGATCACCGAACAGGTGGTGTCCGCCAGCTCGCGCATCAGATGCTTAATGCGGGACTCGTCTCTCATCTGCATGGCGATGTAGACGTTGTGAATTTTGCCGGCTTTCGCGTCTTCAATAAGCTGTTCGTAATTACCCGCCCAGTCCGCAGGCACGCCGCCCGGCTTCGCGTCGTGATAAATCCCGACCACTTCAAACCCTAACCACGGCTCTTTGCGGAAGCTGTCGAGCAGCACCTTCCCGACCGGCAGATCGCCCGCCACGGCAACGAAGCGACGGTTATAGCCCCGGTTACGCAGCCAGCCCGCGCCAAAGCGGATCAGTGAACGGCACACCACCATGCCGACGCTGGTCAGCAGATACCAGCAGAGATAGGTGACGAGGCGATTATCAAAATCATGGCTGAACGCCACCAGGCCAGCGCTGAAGATCAGGCTCAGGGTCCAGTTCTGCAGCAACAGCATCAGTTCGGTGGTCATTTTGACGCCGCGCCACGAGCGGTAGAAATCGGTCATCCCGCCGATCATCTGAAACACAACCAGCGCGATCAGTGCCATCAGCAGATGCATGTATAAGAACGGCAGCCCGCCGATCCGACACACCGCCCACAATCCACCGACCATGATGGTGATATCAGAAAAACGCTGCACCATAGAGATTAACGATGCATTCGTTCTCGCTCGTTCGCGTTTTTTTAGATTCGTCATCGTTGTTCCTGTATTCGGTTCCCCCTCCCACCGGGAGGGGCAATTGTTACTGATTCAACAGCGCCAGAATGTCCTTCGTTCGGGCTTCCATCAGCGCCGTATCAGCACGGGATTCCACGTTCAGGCGCACCACCGGCTCGGTGTTGGACGAGCGCAGGTTAAAGCGCCACTGCGGGAACGCCATGCTGATGCCGTCCGTACGGTCAATTTCCAGCGCGTGAATCGCAAAGTGCTGCTCCACGCGGGCAATGGCCTCGGCTGGCTCCGCCAGCTTGCTGTTGATCTCCCCGCTCGCCGGGAACGCCGCCATGCGGTCGCGCACCAGCTCGCCCAGCGTCTGCCCCTTCAGGCACAGCAGCTCGGTCACCAGCAGCCACGGGATCATCCCGCTGTCGCAGTAGGCAAAATCACGGAAGTAGTGGTGGGCGCTCATCTCGCCGCCGTAGATGGCGTCTTCTTCGCGCATGCGCTCTTTGATGAAGGCGTGGCCGGTTTTGGACATCACCGGCGTGCCGCCTGCCGCTGACACCACGTCAACGGTGTTCCAGGAAAGGCGCGGGTCATGAATGATTTTCGCGCCCGGGTTTTTCTCGAGGAACGCTTCCGCCAGCAGGCCGACAATGTAGTAGCCCTCGATGAACTGCCCTTTCTCGTCGAACAGGAAGCAGCGGTCGAAATCGCCGTCAAAGGCGATACCCATATCGGCACCGTGCTCAATCACCGCGTTGCGGGTGTCGTCGCGGCACTCCGGCAGCAGCGGGTTAGGGATACCGTTCGGGAAGTTGCCGTCCGGGGTGTTGTGCACCTTGATGAAGGTGACCGGCACGTTCAGCGCCTTAAAGCGCGCTTCGAGGGCATCCACCACCGGGCCGGCCGCGCCGTTACCGGAGTTAATCACCAGCTTCAGCGGCTTGAGGTTCGCCACGTTGATGTAGCCCAGCAGGTGGTCGATGTAGTCTTTCTGCAGGTTAATTTTTTTGTAGCTGCCGCGCTTCGCGTCGTTCACCGGCGGGAAATCGTTGGCTTCCGCCAGGCGCTGCACGTCGCGCAGGCCGGTATCGCCGCTGATAGGACGGGCGCCCTTGCGCACCAGCTTCATGCCGTTGTAGTCCATCGGGTTGTGGCTGGCCGTCACTTCGATACCGCCGTCCACGCCCAGGTGGAAGGTGGCAAAGTAAATCTCTTCGGTCCCGGAAAGGCCGATATCCAGCACGTCCACGCCCGCGTCCTGCAGCCCTTTCGCCAGAGCCAGCTTCAGGGACTCGCTGGTCAGGCGCACGTCGCCGCCCAGCACGATGGTCTGCGGTTTTAAATATTCGCCGTACGCGCGGCCAATGCGCCACGCGATGTCTTCATTCAGCTCTTCGCCCAGCTTGCCGCGAATATCGTAGGCTTTAAAACAGGTTAATTTTTCCATGATGACCCCTTTTTCAGGCAACAGTCGGCCCTGACCACTAAATGGCCAAATTGATTTTTTTGTCATTCGTAGGCCCGGCAAGCGCAGCGCCACCGGGCATAATGCAGAGTGCTACACCCGCCCGTAGCGGTCCTGGAAGCGCACGATATCGTCCTCTTCCAGATACGAGCCGGAGCGCACCTCAATTAAGTCGAGAGGAATTTTCCCCGGGTTCTCCAGACAGTGCGTCGCCCCCAGCGGAATATAAATGGACTCGTTTTCACCCAGCAGTTTGACTTCACCGTCGATAGTGACTTTAGCGGTACCCGCAACCACCACCCAGTGCTCGGCGCGGTGATGGTGCATCTGCACCGACAGCCCCTCGCCCGGCTTCACGGTGATGCGTTTCACCTGATAGCGGTCACCGGAGTCAATGGAGTCATATTTCCCCCACGGACGATAGACTTCGCGGTGAATATGGTGCTCGTGGCGACCATCCGCCTTGATCTTCTCCACCACTTTTTTAACGTCCTGCACGGCGTTACGGTCGGCAATCAGCACGGCGTCTTTGGTCTGGACTACCACCAGATCTTTCACCCCAACCGTGGTGACCAGACCGGACTCGGCGTAGACGTAGCTGTTTTCCGTTTTGTGGCTAATAACATCGCCGTGGTGGACGTTACCCTCCGGGGTATGGGCGCTGATCTCCCACAGGGAGGACCAGGAGCCCACATCGCTCCAGCCCGCATCCATCGGTACCACGACGGCGTCTGCCGTACGTTCCATCACCGCGTAGTCAATGGACTCTTCCGGGCAGGCGAGGAACGCCTCTTCATCCACGCGGATGAAGTCGAGATCCGGGTCCACCACCGCCATCGCTTTCTCGCAGGCGTTCAGAATATCCGGGCGGTATTTGCGCAGCTCTTCCAGATAGCGTCCGGCACGGAACAGGAACATCCCGCTGTTCCAGTAATACTCACCGCTGCCGACATACGCCTGCGCGGTTTCCAGATTCGGTTTTTCAACAAACTGCGCCACGTCAAACGCCACGCTGTCGCCTTCACCCGGCGTCACGCTGCCGCGGCGGATGTAGCCATAGCCGGTTTCCGGCAGATCCGGCACGATGCCGAAGGTCACCAGCTTGCCGCTCTCGGCGTAAGGAATGGCCGCACGCACCGCGTCGCGGAACGCGTCTTCCTGCTGGATAACGTGGTCTGCCGCGAGGACCAGCATCAGCGGGTCACAGTCTGGACTGCTGCGTTTTGCCGCCAGCGCCGCCAGGGCGATCGCAGGCGCGGTGTTACGACCGGCAGGCTCCAGGATGATGTTTTCGGTGAGTTTGTTCAGCTGGCGCAGCTGCTCGGCAACAATAAAGCGGTGCTGTTCGTTACAAATCACCACCGGGCTTTCACACTCCACGCCGTGCAGACGGTTTACCGTCGTCTGCAGCATGGTGAGATCCCCTTTCAGGCAGAGGAACTGTTTTGGATAGAGCACGCGGGACAGCGGCCACAACCGGCTACCAGAGCCACCAGCCATCACAACCGGATACAAAGTGGTTTGACTCATGATTTATCCCCGTATATCTGCAATAAATTGGCTCAGCACGTTCTCTTTCTCGAGCGTGCGTTCGGCATATTCACATGCCACCGTGTTCACTTTTGGCATGGCAAGTGCCTGCTCAATTCCGGTCACCAGCGCCGGGACCGATTCCGGCTCCACGCACACGGCAATTCCCGGATAGCTGTCGCACAGCTGGCCTAATTCTGTTTCGGCTTCTGCCGTAATCACCGCGTTGCCGCCCACTGCCAGAATGTTGGTCAGCTTGGACGGCAGCACCGCATCCGCGGCGCCGCGTTTTTGCACCACCAGATGGCAGTCGCCCATCTTCAGCAGCGCAGGCAATGCCTCGTAAGACTGAAGCGGGAAAAATTTCACGTTGCTCAGGCCACGTTCGCCGGCCATTTTTTCCAGCCGCGCTTTTCCACCGCCCTGCCCGACAACCACAAACGTCCACGGATGTTTGCTAAGCTGCTGGGCCGCTTCAATCACGCTCTCCAGCCCCTGCTTTTCGCCGATGTTGCCTGAGTAAAGAATGATTTTTTGATCTTCAGGCAAACCGAGCTGCGCGCGCAGGGCATGAGCATCCTGTTCTGTCACATCGCGAAAACGCGCCACTTCGGACCAGTTCGGGAAGAAAATGACTTTCTCCGCCGGGACGCCCTTCTCCTGCGCCTTGTTCATCATCGAGCGCGAGATCGTCGAGACGTAATCCACGTTGTGCAGGCCGCTGCGCTCAAACGCGCTGGCGAGCTTCGCCACCTTGCCGCCCTTGCTTTTGCCTGCCATCCCCAGGCCCAGCATGGCGTCAACTTCGTAATCCTGAATGTGCAGCAGGGTGCGCGCGCCGGAGAGTTTGCCCAGCAGACGCATGCCCGGCGTGCAAAAAAGCGTCGGCACCACGCCGATGATGCGATCCGGCTTCCAGCGACGCTGCGCCATCAGCGGGAAAAAACTGCTCAGGGCAAAGCTGCCCAGATGAAGTAACCGCTTCAGCGTCGAGGGCTGCTTCGGAACGTAGAGCGGGCAGCGCCAGACGGTCGCTGCGCCCTCTTCGCGACGGTAGCGCCAGCTTGAGTAGCGCTCCCCCACTTTCCACTCCGGGTAGTACGGCGGCGCGGTAATGACCCGCACGTCATGTCCCTGGCTCGCCATCCACTCGACCATCTCGCCGGTGTATTTCCCGATGCCGGTTAGCTCCGGCGAGTAGTTGATTCCGTACACTAAAATTTTCATAAGCCCGGCACTCCGGACTGACGATCGGCCAGGAAATAGGCACGACTGTTGTCATGCACATTGTCGCTGGCCAGCAGCGCCTCTGGCGTCTGCCAGCGGTAGTCGTCATGCTGAGAATCAGGCAGACGCAGGTCTGCCTCACTCACCTTCAGGCGGAATCCCAGCACGATGTAGTGCGTGGTGAACCCGGTGCCTGAAAAGTTATCGTCATAGAAGTGCTGCCAGACCCCGTAAAACTGGCCCGCTGCCATCGGCAGCTGCAGGCCCAGTTCCGCCAGAGTAAGACGCTCAAACGCATCGCTCAGCGTCTCATCCTTCTGCACGCGCCCGCCGGGCACGAACCAGAAGCCCTGTGCAGGACGGTTGGTTCGTTTCCCCAGCAAGAACTCGCCGCGTTCGTTCTCCACGATCAAATCAATTGAGATGAGCGGAGTGGAACGCACTACCGTGGCAAAATCTTCCTGACTTAAAAACATCGTTACCCCCGGAAGCGGTGCTGGTTTTCCAGGAACCACTGGTAGGTACTGGCCAGACCCTGCTCCAGTGACACCTCGTGATACCAGCCCAGCTGATGCAGACGGGTCACGTCCAGCAGCTTGCGCGGCGTGCCGTCCGGTTTCGTGGCGTCAAACACCACGCGGCCTTTGTAGCCCACTACCTGCGCGATGGTTTGCGCCAGCTCGCGAATGGTGCAGTCCACGCCGGTACCGACGTTGATGTGCGACAGCATCGGCTCGGTGTTCTCCTGCCACACTTCGCGATCCAGCTCCATCACGTGAATGCTGGCCGCAGCCATGTCGTCCACGTGCAGGAACTCGCGCATCGGCGTACCGCTGCCCCACACCACCACATCCGCCGCGTTCTCGGCGGTCGCCTCGTGGAAGCGGCGCAGCAGCGCCGGGATCACGTGCGAGTTGCTCGGGTGGAAGTTATCGTGCGGTCCGTACAGGTTCGTCGGCATCACCGAGCGATAGTCGCGGTTGTACTGACGGTTGTAGGACTCGCACAGCTTGATCCCGGCAATCTTGGCAATCGCGTACGGCTCGTTGGTGGCCTCCAGCGTGCCCAGCAGCAGTTCGCTCTCGGCAATCGGCTGCTTCGCCATTTTCGGGTAAATACAGGACGACCCGAGGAACAGCAGCTTATTCACGTTGTGCAGATGCGCCGCGTGAATGATGTTGCTCTCGATCATCATGTTTTCGTAGATGAAATCCGCCGGGTAGGTGTTGTTAGCAACAATGCCGCCCACCTTCGCCGCCGCCAGATACACCTGGTCAATGCGTTCGTTAGCAAAGAAGTCCTGTACCGCGCGGCTGTCGAGCAGGTTCAGCTCGTCGCGGGTGCGGACAATCACCTCTACGTCACCGCGCTGTTCCAGCTGGCGAACAATCGCGGAACCCACCATTCCGCGATGACCGGCGACAAAAATACGTTGTTTTGTCATTCTCAGGACTCCAGCGCGATGGCAACCTCGTAGCCATGAGACTTAAGCAGAGAGTGTTTTTTCGCTGCTTCAAGATCTTTGGCTACCATCTCGGAAACCATCTCCTGCAGAGTGATTTCTGGTTTCCAGCCCAGCTTCTCGTGCGCTTTGGTTGGGTCGCCCAGCAGGGTTTCCACTTCAGCAGGACGGAAGTAGCGCGGGTCAACCTGAACAATCACGTCGCCTGGCTTCACGCCCGGTGCGTCGTGGCCGGTCACGGAAACAACGATACCTTTCTCTTCCACGCCGGTACCTTCGAAGCGCAGTTTGATGCCCAGCTGTGCCGCGGCCATTTCAACGAACTGACGTACGGAGTACTGCACGCCGGTCGCAATCACGAAGTCTTCTGGCTGTTCCTGCTGCAGCATCATCCACTGCATTTTCACGTAGTCTTTGGCATGGCCCCAGTCACGCAGGGAATCCATGTTGCCGAGGTGCAGGCAAGATTCCAGACCCTGTGCGATGTTGGCGATCGCGCGGGTGATTTTGCGGGTCACGAAGGTTTCGCCGCGGCGTGGGGATTCGTGGTTGAACAGAATGCCGTTACAGGCGTACATGCCGTAGGATTCACGGTAGTTCACGGTGATCCAGTAGGCGTACAGTTTGGCGACCGCATACGGAGAGCGCGGGTAGAACGGCGTGGTCTCTTTCTGAGGGATTTCCTGCACCAGGCCGTACAGCTCGGAGGTAGACGCCTGGTAGAAGCGAGTTTTCTTCTCAAGGCCGAGGAAACGAATGGCTTCCAGCAGACGCAGGGTACCCATGGCATCAACGTCAGCGGTGTATTCCGGGGACTCGAAGGAGACCGCTACGTGGCTCATCGCGCCCAGGTTGTACACTTCATCCGGCTGTACTTCCTGCAGGATACGGGTCAGGTTGGAGGTATCGGTCAGGTCGCCGTAGTGCAGGTGGAATTTCGGGTTCGCCGCGTGAGGATCCTGATAGATATGATCCACGCGCTCGGTGTTGAAAGAAGACGCACGACGCTTAATACCGTGCACTTCATAACCTTTTTCCAGCAGTAATTCTGCCAGGTAAGAACCATCCTGCCCGGTAACGCCGGTGATGAGAGCGACTTTAGACATGTTTATATTCCTCTACTTATGAATTTAATCAGTTTCAACGCGTTCGCGTATCACCACTGCGGGGTTGCCACGGCAAACTTTATTTGCCGGTAGCGATTTAAAAACGCTGCTGCGGGCACCGACTACCGTGCCATCGCCAACAGAAACACCCGGTGCAACAAAAACATCCGTTGCCAGCCAGCATTTTTCACCGATCGCAATAGGCGAAGCGGTAATATCAAAATGCTGACTCATAAAATCGTGGCTGCCGGTGCACAAATAACATTTCTGTGAAACCACCGAATTTGCGCCAATCGTAATTTCGCCCAGGGTATATAACACCGCGTCATCCCCAACCCATGCGTAATCCCCAAGCGTTAATTTCCACGGATAGGTAATTTTCACAGAAGGTCGGATGACTACGTTTTTTCCTATTTTTGCGCCAAACAGGCGCAATAAGAAGGCACGCCAGCGGTACAGTATTTGCGGCGACCAGGCAAATAAGGTTGCCTGAACGGCCCACCACAGCTGTACCTTAATACCGTTCCCGCCCCGAAAGCCTTTCGGCACGGAGAAACCTTTCAGATCCTGCATTGCGTTTCCTTATATTCAGGCTTTGTTATATAAGGTTTTCGTTTTGCCTGTGGTACGCAGGCGCAATAAATAAGACAATTCCGCCCAGAACCCCGGCACGCGTAATATTTTGCGCTGTACGTTTTTGGCATCCTGGCACAATTCCAGATTATTCGACGTTGACACGCCGCCCATTGAGAATTCAGATACCAGGCCTTTAATTCGGCGGAACGGGTAACCTGACTTATACAGGCTGGCCGCCAGTGCATAATCCGAAGACACTTTATACTGCAAATCGTAAGGCTGTTTTTTCAGACCTTTTACCGGGAAGAAAATGGCCTGATGGCTGGCCGGCAAGCTGTGATAGATATACCAGCCTGGCTTCGCGCTGCGGCACACTTTATGTCCGTCGCCAAAATCGAGCAGCGCATCGCCAATATACATGGCGTCCTCTTTCTGACGAGCCAGCTGGCGGGCAAACAGCGCCACGTCATCATGGAAAATGTCGCCCGAGTTCAGAAAGATGGCATAGCGGCCTTGCGCCATGTTGATGCCTTTATTCATCGCATCGTAGATGCCTTTATCTTTCTCGCTGATGTAGCGTAAGTTGAACTCACCGTTGAGTTTTTCCAGAAACTCCGCCGTGCCATCGTTCGAGCCGCCGTCGACCACAATCCACTCAAAGGTGAGGCTTGGATCGCGCGCCAGGTTACGCAGCGAGCGCCAGGTTTTTACCACCCCTTCGTAATTACGAAAAGCGACAGTAATGACGCTAAGAAACATAAATCACCTCATTTCGTCATGCGTTCGTAATATTAAGCGCTTTGCGCAGAATAAACGGACAGACAATCAAGAAAGCATATTCCGGGCTAAATATTGACCCGGTAAAAAACAGCGACACCGGAGTAAACAGATAAAGCTGAACGCGAAAATTCTGGTTATCACCAAAGGCGTTAATCATCATTTTGAAAACTTTAAACAGATACCACAGGGTCAACAGTACGGCGAACCACGAAAAATAAATAATTAACAGATACAGACCATTGTCTATGGTTTTACCGACATCCGCACCGTTAAAGATTCCGAATGATGCAACATATTCGTAAAGTGAGCCGAATCTTACTACCCCATCAATATGGGTTAAGGAATAACCCACCATCACCAGTGGCCCAATGATGCGATAATAGGACGAAGACCCTTCCGTTCCCAAATCACCCAGACGTTCTGAGATGTACGGGAAAGCAAATATCACGCCTACCATAAATACCGTCAGGGAGATAATCGCCAGCGGCAGTTTTTTCTTAATCGCATCTTTGTTCAGGTACTGGAACGCCCACTCCAGCAGGTAAAACAGGATAAATGTCATTACCCCTGAGAACGATCCAGACAGAACAATTCCTGCAAGAATCATAGCATCGGTCTTAGGCGTTTTGATACCAAACTGTTTGATGCTGAGCCAAATTGAGATTAACGCCAGAGCGAAAAACGCCGGTTCAAAATAGAGGGCCGTAGTACGCTTTCCGCCAAACTTGATGAAGTTCAATACATAGCTGTTACTGTAAATGAGATATTTCGAAATTATCTCCATCAGGCTGCTGCCACCGGTCAGAATAATTTGCGCCATCTCCAGTGCGGCAAGCATAACAATTAACGCAACGGCAATATAAAAGAACCTAAGGATTTTCCGATAATTGTGTGGAGAAATAGTTTTAAACCGAATACTCCAGACCATTCCGATAATAATAACAATATAAACAAACAGCATGGTCGACGTGACGTATTTACTGGCATCCAGCGACTGGCCAAAGATGTAGTTAAACAGCGTCAGGCCCGTGCCCAACCCTAGGGCAATCATCAGCTTCTTCAGGTTGATTTTATCGACATACAGCAGAAGCAGAACGGGCAAGAAGGTCACAATGGTTATCGGGAAGCTTTCGCCGAGCTGGGCAATTTTGACGTTGACCAGCAGGTAGATCAGCGGCAGCAGCAGATAACTACAGATTCTGATAGAACGAGACATACTCCTCCAGCATCTGTTGTCCACTGTAGGCCTTGCGGCTGCGGTTGCGGAACGATTCCAGGTCAGTGCCAAAAACGATCTCAGCAATCTGCGCCTTCGGCAGCTGTACCAGGGGCAGGACCTCCTGCTCCGAGAAGGTTTTCCCGCCGGACTTTTCCAGCACTTCACGCGCCGCATCGCTGTGCGTGGCAATCACCGGCACGCCGATTGAGAGCGCTTCGCAGAGGATCAGCGGATAGTTATCCACGCGGGAGCTGAACACCAGCGCGTCCATTTCATTCAGCGCGCTCATCAACTTGCGCTTGTCGGTCTCAAACCCGTGGTTCACCACGTTGGCCCCTTCAAACGGTGAAAACTTGCCGAAGGTGTGAAGCTCTATCTTGTCCCCCAGCGCCATCATGTCGCGCACCAGCTGCTGGTTGGTTTTGCCGTCGTAACGCAGGTCATGCGCAACGATAGCGATTTTCGGTTTGCCCGCGGTTTCCGCCACCGGGGTCAGCTCGGCAAGAATGGCTTCCGTCGCCACGTCGATGCCGTTGTTGATAATCTGACAGCGCCCTGCC
Organism: Enterobacter sp. 120016; assembly: GCF_018383635.1. Lineage (NCBI taxonomy): Bacteria > Pseudomonadati > Pseudomonadota > Gammaproteobacteria > Enterobacterales > Enterobacteriaceae > Enterobacter > Enterobacter sp. 120016. The sequence goes on from NZ_JAHAWC010000001.1 coordinate 869,373, forward strand.
CCGTACAGGCTGTTGAAGGCATCGGCCACGTGCTGGCTCGGGGAGATAAAGGTACAGCCTAGCGAGAGCATCTCGCGGAACAGCTGACGCTTTCCGGCGACCAGCTGATGCGCGCGATCCACCTTCACCGGCGGGTAGTTGCTTAAGGTCGGGCACTTCTGGCAGTTATCTTTCCAGCCTTCGCAGCCGTCGGTAAACGCGCAGCGGCCCGTCACGCTCCAGTGGTCGTGCAGCGTCCAGACAAAGCGGGTATCGGGCTTGTGGGCCTGCACCTTCTGACAAAACGCCACCACCTCTTCCAGATTCAGCCAGTAGCTGTGCAGCACGTGAAAATGCAGCACAACCGGACCCGCGGAGCGGGTAACCGTACGGTAAAGCGTGTTCAGGTTGCCAAACAGATCGCGGTTAAACAGGCGGAACAGCGCAATGTTGGCAATCGAGGTCAGGCGCGGCGTGTGCTTGTGCACCTGCGGGAAGTTATCGTGGCTGACGCTTTTCTTGCCGCCTTTGCCGTAGCCGTAAATAAACCGGGACTGAAGTCCTTTTTGCAGCGCGCGCTGGTGCAGATCCAGGGCCACGCCTGCCGCTCCGCCTTCTGCGAGGCGTACGTTAAATTGCAGAATGTTCATTTAATCACCTTCACGCGGGCTTTTTCTCCCACAACCAGCGCGTTATCCGGAATGCTGTCCAGCACCACGCTGCCAGCACCAATCGTGACGTTATTCCCAATAGTGATGTCACCGACGATCACCACGTTCGCCCCCAGCTCGACGTTATTGCCGATGACCGGGCAGGCCAGGCTGTCAGGCCCACGGTTGCCAATGGTGACCGCATGACGAATGGTGAAATCATCCCCGGCGACCACGAACTTGTTGATCACCACCGCATAGCCGTGATGGATGGTAAAGCGGCGGCCAATGGTGGCAGCGGCCTGGATTTCATAGCCAAAAAAGCATTCGGTGATGATGCGGTACAGCACCAGCACGGGTGCCGCCCAGATATTGTTCAGCACGTTTTTCTTACGCCACACCGAGCAAAAGTGCGCGATGCGGTACGCCAGAACCATGCAGCACGGACGCAGGCTCCAGCTGTTAGCGCGGCAATCTTCCAGAAACATTATTTCCCCCGAAGCCCGTCAGCCAGGCGCTTGCCGTTACGCACGGAAAGCAGCGTCAGCAGCGTGCGCCAGTTCATGCGCTTATTGCGGATCTGATAGAGGGTAAAGAGCTGATATTTACGGCTGGCACGGTCAAACTTGTCCTTGTGCTTGCGGTAAAAATGGAAATAGCCGGAGAACTTCTTCGGCGAGGAGGTGATTTGCATCTCCCCGTGGTTGATGTGCAGGATCTGCGTGGCCTCTTCCACCTTCCACGGCTCGCCGTATTCCACCACCATGCGCAGGAAGATATCGTAATCCTGCGCGGCCTTGAGTTCGGTATCGAACAGGCACTCTTTGAAACGCCACGCCCAGGTGAAGACCTGGTTACCAATAATGTTGCGCTTGTAGAACAGGCGGCGAGAGTACGGTGATTTCGGATACAGCGGCAGGCTCGCGGGCTGCGAGTAAACCTCGCCCTGGCAGACATAGTCGTTGGCATACAGGAAAGCGTGCGTAACCAGCTGTTCTTTATGCGACAGGAAGATAGACAGGCGGTTCGGCGTCCATTCGTCATCGTCGTCGATCCCGGTCAGATACTGCCCCTTGGCCTGCATAATCGCCTGATTACGCACCGCACATGCGCCGGAGTTAATGGCGTTATGCGTATAGACCACCCGCGGGTCGTTGAGGTCAGTCACAAACTTTTGCAGCTGTTCATACGAGGAAGAGCAGTCATCAACGATGATCAGCTCCCAGTTATCGTAGTCCTGTCGCAGGACGGATTTGATTGCGCGGATCGCCAGCTGCTGACGATTCCATGTCGGCATATAGATTGAAACTAAAGGGCGTTGTGTGGTCATGGTCTTCCCCTTATCCCTCACCCCGCCCCTCTCCCGGAGGGAGAGGGAGAAAAGCTGCTCTCCCCTCAGAGGAGAGGGTTAGGGTGAGGGGGATTTTTATTTACTGTCAGATTTATATTCGTACTCGTAATACCCGTAATCCTGGTACCCGGTCGCGCGGCGGAAGATGGAGTTCAGGATCACCCCTTTCACCTCAATGCCGTTCTGCTCGAAGCGGCTCAGGCTGGTTTCCACCTCTTTCAGGGTGTTCACCGCGTAACGCGCTACCATCAGCGTGGTGCCCGCATGGCGGCCAACAACGGCCGCGTCGGTCACGGCCAGAATTGGCGGCGTATCGATCAGCACCAGGTCGTAGTTTTTGCTCGCCCACTCCACCAGCTCGGTGAAGCGTTCGCTCATCAGCAGCTCGGACGGGTTAGGCGGTACCTGACCGCGTGGGATCAGGTCAAATTTCGGCACCGTTGTAGGTTTCGCGCTCTGGCTGATTTCACCTTTGCCGAGCAGGATTTCCGACAGACCGTTAACGTTGTTGGTACCCAGCAGTTCGTGGGTATAGCCCTTACGCATATCACAGTCGATCAGCAGCACGCGCTTGTTAGTCTGGCTGACCACCGCCGCCAGGTTGGCGCAGACGAAGGTTTTACCGATCGACGGGCTAACACCGGTTAACATCAGGACGTTGTTTTTGGCCTGCATCATGGCGAAGTGAAGACTGGTACGCAGGCTACGGATCGCTTCGATAGCGAGGTCGGTCGGGTTACCCACCGCCAGAAGCTGGCTCTGCTTGTAACGCTTGACGCCCTTGATGGTTTTGACGCTGTCGCGGGATTTTTGCCACTCAGACAGCGGAATGCTGGCATAGACGTTGATACCGCTCTCTTCCAGCACCTGCGGGCTTTCGATGCCGCGGTTGAACAGCGAACGCAGCAGCACGCCCACGATGGAGAGCATCAGGCCGAGAATAATGCTGCCGAGAATAATCAGCGCTTTCTTCGGCTTCAGCACGCCAGGCTGGGTAATGGCCGGGTCGACGATGCGCACGTCACCGACGGTACTGGCTTCGGTGATTTTCAGCTCCTGCTGCTTGTTCAGCAGCTGCATGTAAACCTGCTGTCCGGACTCCACGTCGCGGGTCAGACGCACGATCTCCTGCTGCGTTTTCGGCATCGCGGTCACGCGGTCATTAAGCTTCGCCTTCTCCTCTTCAAGGGTACGGCGTTTCTCCAGCAGCGTGCGGTAGGCCGGGTGACGTTTGGTATAAAGCTTGGAAATCTCCGCCTCTTTGAAGGTCAGCTCGTTGAGCTGCGCATCAATGTTGACCATCGAATCAAGGACCGATTTCGCCTCCAGCGGCAGGTCAACGGAGTCTTTATCCTGACGATAGGCGTTCAGCTTGTTCTCGGCATCATCCAGATGGGCGCGCACTTCCGGGAGCTGTTTGGCGAGGAAGGCCAGGCTTTTCGCCGCTTCCGCCGACTTACGCTCGACGTTCTGCTCAAGATAGTTGCGGGTAATGCTGTTCAGGATGTCGCGGATTTGATCCTTATCTTCACCGGTAAAGGTCATGCTCAGCACGCCGGTGTCCTTACCGTTTTCGGTGACGGTCAGGTTGTTTTGCAGATTGTTGATCATCCCCAGCGTGGAGAATTTGGTGACGGTAAACTCACCGCCCTCCTGGGCGTTAATCGCGCTGACCATCATGCTGACGCCGTCTTTGGTCAGCATCTGCCCCACTTCACCGCGCGCGCTAAAACCTGCGTCGCTGGTTAGCTGGTACTGTTTCGGACCAAGCACCGTCAGGGTAAACGTCTGATCGGCAGCCCCTTTCGGCAGCACGAAGTCAGTGACTTTCACCGTGTCGTTGTTTCGCCCCATCAGACGATCCCAGCCGGCACCAAAGACTGGGAAGGTATTCTTGGTGACGGAGATATCGAGCCCGAGGTCGTGAACCGTTTTACCCAGCACCAGACGTGACTGGATGAGCTGAATTTCGGCGTCGGATGCCGGCGGTTTGTTCGCCAGCGCGGAACCGATGTCCTGCACCAGCGAGTTGCCGGTATTCTGCTCGATCTGCACCAGCGCGTCGGCGCTGTAGATAGGGGTGGCGAACAGCGTGTAGACGACGGCCGCCGCGGCAAACACGGCGGTAATGCCAAGCACCCACCACTTTGCCTCTACAACAGTGCCGACCAGGCGCCCAATATCAATTTCATCACTGCCCGAAATCGGGGCGGCAGAAGGTCTTGTTTTTTCTGTCATTGTTATCCCTGCTGAACTTTCAGTGCCTGCGCCCACTGTTGGGCAGACTGGTCAAGTAAGGTGTAAACCGCCTCAAAGGCCTCATGGCTTTTGCGATACGGATCGGGGATTTCACGTTCATTGTCCCAGTGACCAAACAGCATCACCTTGCCGCGCATCTCCGGAGCGATATCGCACAGCGCATGAATATGGCGTTTTTCCATCGTCAGGATCAGGTCATACTCCCGGCACATGCGGCCAGTGACCTGGCGGGCCACGTGGCCGTCGAGAGAGAGGTGATGATCCCGCGCCACGCTCGTAGCGCGCTCATCGGCACCTTTACCGACCAGTGCACCCAGCCCTGCCGAATCAACGGTCAGTTCGGGCTGGTAGTGTTTCAACAACCGTTCAGCCGTGGGGGAACGGCAGATGTTCCCCACGCATACCACCAGAATTTTGTTAAACATCGCGGATTACCAGGTATGAATGTCGCGCGCCGTATCCGTCATGTAGCGAACGCCACTGATGGTTGGCAGCAACTGGTTGATCAGACGGTTCCAGCGGGCAACCGGCGCGGTGGTGACGTACACCACATCGTATGGCTGGAGACGGAACTCCGTTGCCATCACCAGAGAGGTCGCATCGGACATATCCAGCTGGTAGATGTTGGCGATCTTGCCTTTCGCACTGCCCTCACCTTTCAGCGGACGAATGACGAAGATACCGGTCGCGTTAGAGGTCGTCAGATCGATACCCTCAGCATTGCCCAGCGCTTCGGTCAGCGTCATACCGCTGAAGTCCATTTTGAGGGTGCTCTGTTTCTTCACTTCACCCATCACGAAGACTTTCAGATCGTCATTGCGCGGCACGTAGAGAATGTCGCCCGGATAGAGCAGACGGTTCTGGGTCAGATCGCCGTTTTGCATCAGCGCCTGCAGCGAAATGCGCTGCTCCTTCCCGTTGTGGGTCAGTACGACGTTGCGCCAGTCGGCGCCGTCGGTTAACCCGCCCGCGGCGTTAATGGCATCCAGTACGGTCAGAGGAACGTTGGTGATGGCCTGCTGGCCAGATTTGTTCACCTGGCCGGAGATATAGGCTTTTTGCGAGCGGAATGCGGCGATATTAACGTCCACCTGCGGATCGGCGATGTACTGCGCTAAGCGGCCGGTAATATCACTACGGATCTCGGCAAGCGTTTTCCCCACAACATGGACTTTACCAATGTAGGGATAGAACATGGTGCCATCTGACTGCACCCAGTTACCGGTGTCGCTTGAGCTGCGGTACTGGCCCGCTGGCGTGGTCAGTTCGGGGTGGTCCCAGACGGTCACGTTGATCACGTCACCCGGCCCCACGCGGTACTGGTAGGAGGCAATTTCCTGGTCCAACGACATATTCGGCTGGGCAACATTCGGACGTGGACGTAATTGTTCGACCAGACGAGGCGTAAGTGGATAAACATTCACCATTTTGTCGAGATCAAAATCGGCATCCTGTTGCTTGATCACATCCTTACCCATTGTTGACATATTGCTGCCGGGAAAGACCGTGCAACCACTCATCAAGGTCACAGACACCAATAATGGCATCAATTTCATTTTGGATTTCATCATTGATTATTTATCACTTTGGCAGAGTAATTATCCTGTGCAATTTAAATAAGCTCGGGTCGTATTGGGTTTCAGCATGCAGTTAATCAAATAGAAATATAACTGGCATCAGTCCTAAAAAAAGCTTATTCATCCATTGGCTATTGACAGAATAATCGAGGCTGATTCACACGCTTTCAGGCACGCTACCGCCCTTGGCTTTCAGTTACCAATCCACTGACTAAACAATGTGTTATGGATAGACACCCTCTTGAGCAAGGTCTTCTGGAAATATATCAGTCGCTTGAAAAACCCGACGGATAATGAATAACCATCCCTGAAGACCGAACATTAATAGCAACACCGAGATTTAACATTTGATGCTGGGAGAATTGTTGCAGCTAACCTAATAGCAGGCAAGGAGACAACTGTCCTAATATCAGTTTTTAAGATTAATATTAAGAGCAAATTTTTGACCTTTTAGGAATTTCTTTATATTGACAAAAAGAGACTAAAAACCAGTAACTGCGATATATCCTAAAATGCTTTCTTTGTAATTAAATATACGTATTTCGCTTATTTACACCCTCTTGAGAATGCTCTCTTTTTTATCCCTCCTATTAAGAGAAATCTCAGCCCGGCATTGCAATTTCCCCCAGCTTTATCCATGATCGAAGTGTGACATTCGTCATATAACAGAAGGTATTGCTATTACTATGGAATGGATTGCCGATCCCTCAATCTGGGCCGGGCTGGTTACGCTGGTCGTCATCGAGCTCGTGCTCGGGATTGATAATCTGGTCTTTATCGCCATCCTCGCTGAAAAACTGCCCCCTTCCCAGCGCGACCGCGCGCGCGTGACGGGTCTGCTGCTGGCGATGGTGATGCGGTTACTGCTGCTGGCCTCTATCTCCTGGCTGGTCACGCTCACTCAGCCTCTGTTCTCCATTCACGGTCTGAGTTTTAGCGCCCGCGATCTCATCATGCTCTTCGGCGGGTTGTTCCTGCTGTTCAAAGCCACGGTAGAACTCAACGAGCGGCTGGAGGGCAAAGACAGCGAGAACCCCACCCAGCGCCGCGGGGCGAAATTCTGGCCGGTAGTGGCGCAAATCGTGGTGCTGGATGCGGTCTTCTCCCTGGACTCGGTGATCACCGCCGTCGGGATGGTGGACCACCTTGCGGTGATGATGGCCGCGGTGATTGTTGCCATCACGCTGATGGTCATGGCCAGCAAGGCGCTGACCCGCTTTGTGAACAGTCACCCGACCATCGTGATCCTCTGTCTGAGCTTCCTGCTGATGATTGGCTTTAGCCTGGTGGCCGACGGTTTTGGCTTCCATATTCCGAAAGGCTACCTGTATGCCGCCATCGGATTCTCCGTCATGATTGAAGCGCTTAACCAGCTGGCGATATTTAACCGCCGCCGCTTTCTGTCCGCGAATCAGACCCTGCGTCAGCGCACGGCCGACACGGTTATGCGCCTGTTAAGCGGTAAGAAAGAGGATGCAGAGCTGGACGCCGAATCCTCCGCCATGCTGGCCGATCACAGCGACGGGCTGATCTTTGACCCGCAGGAACGACGGATGATCGAGCGGGTGCTCAATCTGAACCAGCGGACGGTCAGCAGCATCATGACCTCGCGGCATGACATTGAACATATTGACCTGACGGCACCGGAAGAGCACATTCGCGCCCTGCTGGATAAAAACCAGCACACCCGCGTGGTGGTGACCGGCGGTGAAGAGGAAGAGGAGCTGCTGGGCGTGGTGCACGTTATTGACCTGCTCCAGCAGCAGCTGCACGGCGAGGCGCTCAATCTGCGCGTCCTGGTCCGCCAGCCGCTGGTTTTCCCGGAGGGGCTACCGCTGCTCTCCGCCCTTGAGCAATTCCGTAACGCGCGCACGCACTTTGCCTTTGTGGTAGATGAGTTTGGATCGGTGGAAGGGCTGGTCACGCTCAGCGACGTAATGGAAACCATCGCCGGTAATTTGCCTAACGAGGTGGATGAGATTGATGCCCGCCATGACATTCAGAAAAACGCAGACGGTTCGTGGACGGCTAACGGCCATATGCCGCTGGAAGATCTGGTGCAATACGTGCCGCTGCCGCTGGATGAAAAACGGGAATATCACACTATTGCCGGCCTGCTGATGGAGTATTTGCAGCGTATCCCGCAGCCGGGAGAAGAGGTTCAGGTGGGCGACTATCTGCTCAAAACCCTGCAAATTGAAAACCATCGCGTGCAGAAGGTTCAGCTTATTCCGCTGCGGGATGAGGAAGAACTGGATTTTGAGGTGTAGATAAAACAAAACGGCAACCAGGTTGCCGTTTAAGGGTTTACTCCCTCTCCCGTGGGAGAGGGCTGGGGTGAGGGCATCAGCCGCACTGGCAGCCGGGTCAGGCGAAGCCGCCACCCGGCACAACGGGCATCAAAGCTTGTCCAGCAGCTTCTTCACATCCTTGCCGTCCTGTGAATCCTTATTACGTTCCGCCCAGCCGCTAAGCCGACGTTTCGCTTCATCCTGCAGATGCTTACGCAGGATCTGATCCACCTGGAGGCTGTAATTCAGAGCCTGCCATTTGCCATATACGGTCAGCGGGACCGGCGTCTCTTTCAGGAAGTCGATGAGCTTGCTTTCACCCTGCCAGCCGGAAAGCACCCGCACGTTAAAGCGCGTGTCCGCCGTCTCTTTCACCAGATCCAGCTTACCGTCACCGGTCATTGATAACAGTGAAGAGGTGCCCTGCATACCGTCGAGAGAGAGTTGTCCATTGTCCAGCGTCAGGTCCGCGGTGAAGCTGTCGAGGCGCGTGGCGCTGTCGTAGTTTTCCTGGGCTTTCACATCGCTGCTGCGCTCAACCGCCTGCTGCACCAGCTGCTGGAAGTTAAGCCCTTCCATACGGGAGTTTTTCAGATCAAGATGCGCCTGCCCCTGCCATTCGCGGCGGAAAGCATCGGCATCAATTTTCGTGCCTGAGAAGTCACCCGCAAGCGTCAGCTGCCCCGTCAGGGATATCGGGTAGTTAAACGCTTTCAGGATGGTGCCTATCTCAACGTTGTCGAGACGCGGCTGGAATTCGGCGCTGGCAACGTCTTTACGGACATCCAGCGTGCCGGGCAGCGAGAGGTTCCCTGCGCCCATCTTACCGCTCAGTTCGGAGATCACCAGCAAACCGTTATGGTTAAACATCTGGCTGCTCACGTCGGTAAAATCAATACCGCGCCAGCGCAGGCTATTGGCCTTCAGCAGAATATCCGCCGTGAATCCGCGCAGGGCGTTATAGTCAGGCTGATCAAGATTCGACGAGATAACCGGACGCGATACCGGTGCCTGGCTTTGCCCGGTCTGCGTGGCTTCGCTGTCGGTGGCGCTGGCTGGCAGCGGTGGCAGCAGGTTTTCCAGGTTGAGCTTGTCAAACTGCAGATTCAGCACCCACTTCGGCTTCTCTTCCAGCGTGACGCTCGCCTGCCCCTTCAGGCTACTGTCATTTGCCTGCAGGTTGAGGTTATCCAGCTCCAGCTGCTTCTGTTCTTCGCGCCACACGGCCTGCAGCGTTCCCTGCCCGGTGATACCCTGGGTGGGAAGATCGGCCCCCGTCAGCTGCCAGTCCAGCTGCTGAATGTCGGCCGTAAGCTGATGCGGATAGTCTGAGGCGTTGACGCTGGCATTCAGCGACAGGGTCAAATCGCGCTGATCGCGATTGATGCGCCCGCTAAACTCCACCGACGCCAGGTGGTGATCGTCCTGTTCCATCTGCAGGTTGATGTTGCGAACGGTTACCTGCTCCTGGTGCTCATGCTGGAAAACCAACACGCTATCGGCAACTTTCAGCTTGCCGATATCAAAGGACCAGCCGGTATCAGACGGTTCATCAGGCAGAGTATTTTCGCGCGGCGCAACCGGCGCATTGGCATCACGCACGGCTTCGGATTGCGGGGTGAGCTGGATCACCGCGCCTTTCAGCATCACCTGTTTAACCTGCAGCTGATGGGAAATGAGCGGGATCAGCGCCACATCAAGGCGCATGTTGTCAGCGGACACCAGCGGCTGGGACGCCCCCGGCGCCGTGAGCGACATGCGGCCAGAGAGAATGCTGAGCTGCGGCCAGACGTGCCAGCGCAGCGGCCCGTCAAGCTTCAGTTGATAACCACTGCGTGCCTCGACCTGCCGCACCATGTAAGCGCGGAAATCGTTGGGGTTAACCAGCAGAACCAACGCCGAAAGGCCGGCCACCAGCACCACCAGCAAAATCATCAGCGTTGTCAGAACTCTTCTCATGGCATCCTCAATGGGCTAACGATCAGTCTTTATCAATACGGCTGGCAACCGCGCCCTGCTGGTCGCGATATTTTGCGTCCTGCCGACGGTTATAAGGACGATCTGCCGGGCCTGACAGCGGTTCAAAGCTTAACGCGCCGATCATCATCCCCGGGCGCAGCGCCAGCGGCAATTTACCGGCGTTGAAGAACTCCAGCACGATACGTCCCGACCAGCCTGGATCGATACGGTGCGCGGTCACGTGAACCATCAGCCCCAGTCGCGCCAGCGAAGAACGGCCATCAAGCCAGCCGACCAGGTCCGGAGGCAGGGTGACGGATTCAAACGTCACCGCCAGGGCCAGTTCACCTGGGTGCAGATAAAAGGCTTCGCCCTCGTCGATAACGATTTCGTCACTCATCACGCGATCGAGCGCGGCGCTGACTTCATCCTTCGGCCCGCTAAGGTCAATGAACGGTGCGGTATGGCCGCTAAAGGTGCGGAATTTATTCCCTAACCGTACATCAACGGTCACGCCATTGATACGCTCAACGGGCGGACGTGGGGTAATAGACAAACGGCCTTCATCCAGCCAGGCTTCTATATCGCGATCGCAAAGACGCACGGCACTTTCTCCTTTCATGCATCATACCCTGAGGCGGTAAGCGCTCAGGGTAAAACCAGGTTATCTCTGAACGGTACACAATTCGCGCGGCTTATTCAAAAAACTGGCTGATTTTCGCTTTTAAGATATCAATAGCAATGCGGTTTTTACCCCCGCGCGGCACGATGATATCGGCGTATTGTTTGGATGGCTCAATAAACTGCAGGAACATCGGGCGGACCGTTTTCTGGTATTGCGCCATGACGGAGTCCATCGAACGGCCACGTTCGTTTACGTCGCGCTTGATGCGGCGCATCAGGCAGATATCCAGCGGGGTATCAACGAAAATCGAGAAGTTCATGGATTCACGCAGGCGGGCGTCGGTCAGCAGCAGGATGCCTTCAAGGATAATGACCTTTTTCGGCTCGATGCGGATGGTTTCCTGGGTGCGGGTGTGTTCTACGTAACTGTAAACGGGCAGCTCAATCGCCTGGCCGCTCTTAAGCGCTTCTAAATGCTGGAACAGCAAGCTGTGATCCATCGCATTGGGGTGGTCATAGTTGGTTTTGACGCGCTCTTCCATCGACAGATGGGATTGATCTTTGTAATAGCTGTCTTCGGGAATGACGCCGATATGCTCATCACCTACTTGTTCACGCAGTTCGCGATAAAGCGTACTGGCAATTAGACTTTTACCTGAAGCCGATGCGCCGGCGATGCCTATAATGACGCACTGATGAGACTTATCAGTCATAAATTTAGCGACCTGATTAACCTGGATGTTAAGGAAGGACGACGCCGGAGCGTCAAACGCGGCAATTATAGGGATTTCGCGGGCGTGATACCAGTCGAATGCACAGGTTCTGCGAGACTGGCCGAAAAGTGGCGATTTATTCCCTGAGTGAAATTTAAATGAACGTTTTTTCAGCGTTTAACCGTTTTTTTCTCACGGAGTCTCTATTTAATAAGTCTGTGGTGTCAAATTCTGAGCGGTCACCATATGAATTGTAAATTGTTTGTACTAGCATAAACCAAATTATCAAATTCACGCGTTCGGACATCTTCCCTGACGGCATGGCGTCTCTGGATAAAGCGGTAATGAATAAACAATACCAGCGGGTTTTGGTTACCACCCCACATCCTTTAATACGACTTGTCTGTCTGGGCCTGGTCACCTTTATCTTTACCTTATTTTCGCTGGAGCTCACCCGGTTCGGCACCCTGCTTGCCCCGCTCTGGTTCCCCACCGCGATTATGATGGTGGCGTTTTACCGTCATGCAGGAAAAATGTGGCCCGGAATTGCCCTGGCCTGTTCGTTCGGCAATATTCTGGCCACCTGGATGCTGTTTTCGTGGGGTTCGATAAGCCTCACCTACACCTCAATTAACGTGGTTGAGGCCTTTACCGGCGCGCTATTGCTGCGCAAATTGCTCCCGTGGTACAACCCGCTGCAGAATCTGAATGACTGGGTCCGCGTGGCCATCGGCAGCGCCGTGATACCGCCGCTGGTGGGCGGCGTCCTGGTGTCTCTGCTGGCTCCCGGCCCTGAACCCCTGCGTAATTTCTTCGTCTGGGTGTTGTCAGAAGCCATTGGCGCGCTGGCGGTAGTACCGTTGGGACTGTTGTTTAAACCGCACTATCTGCTGCGCCACCGTGACCCGAGACTGCTGCTGGAAACGCTGACCACGCTGGCCGTGACGCTGGCCCTCAGCTGGGCGGCTATCACCTGGCTGCCGTGGCCTTTCACCTGCGTTATCGTTTTGCTTATGTGGAGCGCCGTGCGCCTGCCGCGAATGGAAGCGTTCCTGGTGTTTCTGGTCACCGTGATGGTTGTGTCGCTGATGATTGCCCAAAACCCGGTGGCGCTGACAACCCAGCACGTCGGGCCGATGCTGAACGCCCCCTGGCTGCCGTTCCTGATGCTGCTCCTGCCTGCCAACGTGATGACCATGGTGATGTACGCCTTCCGCGCCGAGCGCAAGCACATCACCGAAAGCGAGGAGCGCTTCCGTAATGCGATGGAGTATTCCGCTATCGGTATGGCGCTGGTCAGCATTGAGGGCAAATGGCTTCAGGCTAACAAGGCGCTGTGCAATTTTCTGGGTTACAGCCAGACCGAGCTCCAGTCGCTGACCTTCCAGCAACTCACCTGGCCGGAAGATCTGCACACCGACCTGGAACAGCTCGAACAGCTGGTAAACGGCGACATCAATACCTACACCCTCGAGAAACGCTACTACACCCGCGACGGAGAAGTGGTCTGGGCGCTGCTTGCCGTCTCCGTCGTGCGTCATGCCGACGGCTCGCCGCTCTATTTTATCGCCCAGATTGAAGACATTAACGACCTGAAGCAGACCGAGTGGGTCAATAAGCGCCTGATGGAGCGCATTACGCTTGCTAACGAAGCGGGCGGCATCGGCATCTGGGAGTGGGATCTGGAGCCAGACATTATCAGCTGGGACAAGCGGATGTTTGAGCTGTATGAAATTCCGCCGCACATCAAGCCCACCTGGCAGCTCTGGCATGACACGATGCTGCCGGAAGATCGTGCCCACGCCGAGAAGGTGCTGCGGGACTCGCTGATTTCCCGTCTGCCGTTTAAGCTGGAATTCCGCATCCGCGTGAAGGAAGGCGTGCGCCACATTCGCTCCCTGGCGAACCGGGTGCTCAATAAGCAGGGTGAAGTCGAACGGCTGCTCGGGATCAACATGGACATGACCGAGGTTAAGCAGCTCAACGAGGCCCTCTTCCAGGAAAAAGAGCGTCTGCACATCACCCTCGATTCCATCGGTGAAGCGGTGCTGTGTACCGATATCAACATGAACGTCACCTTTATGAACCCGGTGGCCGAGAAAATGAGCGGCTGGCTGCAGACCGAGGCTATCGGCCAGCCGATCCTGAAGGTGTTGCACATCACCTTTGGTGAAAAAGGGCCGCTGATGGAGAATATTCACAGCGGCGATATGTCCCGTTCCGATATCGATCAGGACGTGGTGCTGAACTGCCGGACCGGCGGGAATTTTGATATTCACTACAGCATTACGCCGCTCAGCACGCTGGATGGGCAGAATATTGGCTCGGTTATCGTGATTCAGGACGTGACCGAGTCGCGCAAAATGCTGCGACAGCTGAGCTATAGCGCCTCCCACGATGCCCTGACCCACCTGGCAAACCGGGTGAGCTTCGAAAATCATCTCAAACGACTCCTGCAGACCGTTCGCGAAACGCGCCAGCGTCACGCTCTGGTCTTTATCGATCTCGATCGCTTCAAGGCCGTCAACGATTCTGCAGGCCACGCGGCGGGCGATGCCCTGCTGCGGGAACTCTCTTCCCTGATGTTGACCATGCTCCGCTCCAGCGACGTGCTGGCGCGTCTGGGCGGGGATGAGTTCGGGTTACTGTTACCGGACTGCAATATTGAAAGCGCGCGCTATATCGCCGGGCGCCTGATCCACACGATCAATGACTATCACTTTATGTGGGAAGGCCGCCTGCACCGGATCGGCGCCAGCGCAGGTATCACGCTGATTGATGAAAATAACCATCAGGCATCGGAAGTGATGTCCCAGGCGGATATTGCCTGTTATGCCTCAAAAAACAGCGGGCGCGGCATGGTGACGGTTTACGAACCCCAGCAGGAGCGGGATCACAACACGCGCAGCATGATGTCGCTTGATGAACAGTGGCACATGATTAAAGACAATCATCTGCTGATGATTGCCCGCAGCGTCGCCTCTCCGCGCATCCCGGAAAGCAGTAACTTCTGGCTGCTGTCGTTACGCCTGTGGACCAGCCAGGGAGAAGTCCAGGAGGAGCATGCGTTCCGCTCGGGCCTGGCGGAGCCTGAGCTTTTGCACGCCCTCGACAGACGTATTTTTAATGAGTTTTTCCGCGCCTCTGCCGCACAGGTCGCCAGTAAAGGCATGGGGGTGGCTCTGCCGCTTTCTGAGGCCGGTTTAGCCAGCGTAACGCTGGTTGATGAACTCCTCGACCTGCTGGATAAAAGCCCCATGCCGGGCCGCCTCCTGCATCTGGTTATCTCTGCCGACGTGGTGTGCAGCCCGGATAAAAACCTGCAGCGGAGTCTGCAAAAGCTTCGCCAGGCGGGCTGCCGCGTGATCTTCAGCCAGGTAGGCCGCGACATGAATGTCTTTACCCATCTGACCGCCAATATGGCCGACTATCTGATGCTGGACGCAGAGGTGGTAAGCAACGTGTATGGCAACCTGATGGATGAGATGATGGTGACCATTGTGCAGGGCCACGCCCAGCGTCTGGGAATGAAAACCATCGCAGGCCCCTGCAACCAGCCCATCATGATGGATACGCTCTCCGGCATCGGCATTGATTTTATCTTTGGTGATACCATCGCCGAGCCGCAGCCGCTGGATCTACTGCTCAATACCAGCTATTTCGCCATCAACTGACGGCGTCCAGCCGTCGGTATACCAGATGTGCAGCAGCGCGTAAGAGCGCCACGGCTGCCAGCGCTCGGCATAACGACGAATTTGCGCGGGCGTCATCCCGGCAAAGCGTTGCTTAATCAGATAATCATCCGGCAGAAAGACATCTTTCGCCTGCCAGCCGCGCAGGGCCAGGTAGTTTGCCGTCCAGCGCCCTATCCCCGGCCGCTGCTGTAGCGCTTTCATCCCCGCCTCAATATTCGCGGGCGGGAAAAGCGGAAACGTCCCGTCGATGACCGACTGTGCCAGATGAATTAACGATTCCGCCCGCTTTACCGGCATCCCTAACGCTTTCAGCGCCAGCGGGTCCGCTGCCGCCAGCGCGTCCGGGGTGGGGAAGCAGAGATAGCCCGGACAATCCGCCACCGGTTCGCCGCACAGCGCCACCACGCGCGACGTCAGTTTCGCCGCCATCGCCACGCTCACCAGCTGCCCGAGGATCGCCCGGACGCCCTGCTCGTACGCATCCATCGCCCCCGGCAAACGCAAGCCTGGCCGGGCAGCGCCGAGATCGCCCAGCGTATCCGCGACGTGCTGCGGGTTGCAGGCGAGATCGAACAGGCGTTCGATGCGTTCAAGGCACGTCTGCGCCACCGGGATTAACCCCGGACCGAGCGTGACGTTCAGCGTATGGGTGGCGATATCCGGCGTGACGCGAAATATCCCCTGATGCCCTTCGCAGGCAAAACTGCGCTCGTAGTAGTCGTTTGTGACGGTTTCAATGCCCGTCACCGCACGCGCGCCGAGAAAGCCAAACATCCACTGCCAGTCGTAAGGGGGAAGCCAGTTCAGGGTGTACATCGTTGCTCCTTTTTTGTTCTTATCAGCATAAACGGAAAGACCTTGTATTGCCTTGCTTTCATATTCCTGTTGTCGCCATGAAGACATTTCGTTAAAGTCTCGCCCCTTCTCACTGGCATGGGGATTTATCGTGTTTATTGGATTCGACTACGGTACGGCAAACTGCTCGGTTGCGATTATGCAAAAAGGGCAGCCACAGCTTCTGAAAATGGAAAAAGAGAGCACGCTGCTGCCCTCAATGCTCTGCGCGCCGACGCGTGAAGCGGTGAGCGAATGGCTGTTCCGCCACCATCAGGTTCCGGCCACGGCGGCGGAGACCCAGGCGCTGCTGCGCCGTGCGGTCAGCTTTAACCGCGAGGAAGACATCGACGTATCGCCGTCCAGCGTGCAGTTCGGCCTCTCTTCGCTCGGGCACTACATTGAAGACCCGGAAGAGGTCTACTTCGTTAAGTCGCCAAAATCCTTCCTTGGCGCCAGCGGCCTGAAGCCGCAGCAGGTGGCGATGTTCGAAGACCTGGTGTGCGCGATGATGCTGCACATACGCAATCAGGCGCAGACGCAGGTCTCCGATACGATTACCCAGGCGGTCATTGGCCGCCCGATCAACTTCCAGGGGCTGGGCGGCGACGAGGCCAACCAGCAGGCGCAGGGGATCCTTGAACGCGCGGCGCACCGGGCAGGCTTCCGCGACGTGGTGTTCCAGTACGAGCCGGTTGCGGCGGGGCTGGATTTTGAAGCCACGCTGACGGAAGAGAAGCGCGTGTTAGTCGTGGATATCGGCGGGGGCACAACGGACTGCTCGCTGCTGCTGATGGGACCGCAGTGGCATAACCGTCGCGACCGCGAAAACAGCCTGCTCGGGCACAGCGGCTGCCGCGTAGGCGGTAACGATCTCGATATCGCCCTGGCGTTCAAGAGCCTGATGCCGCTGCTCGGCATGGGCGGGCAAACCGAAAAAGGC
The DNA here is from genome assembly GCF_018383635.1 of Enterobacter sp. 120016. Taxonomy (NCBI): domain Bacteria; kingdom Pseudomonadati; phylum Pseudomonadota; class Gammaproteobacteria; order Enterobacterales; family Enterobacteriaceae; genus Enterobacter; species Enterobacter sp. 120016. The sequence continues at coordinate 886,248 of NZ_JAHAWC010000001.1, forward strand.
ATCGCCCTGCCGATCCTGCCGTGGTGGAACGCGATTGCCATTAACGACGTGCCTGCGCAGAGTGATTTTTACAGCACCGCGAACGGCCGCTTCCTGAACGATCTGGTGCGCGACGCGCAGGACGCCGAAAAAGTTGCCCTGCTGTATAAAGTATGGCGTCAGCGCCTGAGCTACCGCGTGGTGCGTACTGCCGAAGAGAGCAAAATTGCCCTTTCCGATCGTACTGAGCATGCGGTCTCCTTGCCGTTTATCAGCGACGATCTGGCCACCGCGATTTCGCAGGACGGGCTGGAGACGGCGCTCGCGCAGCCGCTGCAGCGTATTCTGGAGCAGGTGCAGCTGGCGCTGGAGAACGGTAAAGAGAAGCCGGACGTTATCTATCTGACCGGGGGTAGCGCCCGTTCCCCGCTGATCAAGAAGGCGCTGGCGGAACAGCTGCCGGGCATTCCGATTGCCGGTGGGGATGACTTTGGCTCCGTTACCGCAGGGCTGGCGCGCTGGGCGCAGGTGATGTTTAGCTAGTGCGGTTGCGGTGCGGTCTGGTGCCCTCACCCCGGCCCTCTCCCACAGGGAGAGGGAGAAAACACCAAAAACGGCAACGGATGTTGCCGTTTTGCTTTTACCTCCATTCAGACCATTCCTGACAGTCTTCCATATTTCCTCCATTTTTCCGCTGTGTTAGCTGACTAAACTAGTATCATTCCCCGAAGTATTCAGGATGAGAACGTATAACGATGAAAGGCAGTAACAAATCCCGCTGGGCAATCGCCGCTGGCATCATTGTGGTGGTCCTTGCCGCCGCCTGGTACTGGCACAGTCAATCCGCGAACTCCGCCGCTCCCGCCGGTGCCAGCAGTCAGGCACTGCGCCCGACAGGCGGAGGGCGTCACGGCATGCGCGGCGGCGCGCTGGCGCCGGTCCAGGCGGCGACGGCGGTCAATAAAGCCGTTCCTCGCTACCTTACCGGTCTCGGAACCATTACCGCCGCCAACACCGTGACGGTGCGCAGCCGCGTCGACGGCCAGCTTCAGGCCATTCACTTCCAGGAAGGTCAGCAGGTCAAAGCGGGCGATCTGCTGGCGGAAATCGACCCGAGCCAGTTTAAGGTCGCCCTCGCCCAGGCGCAGGGGCAGCTCGCGAAAGACAAAGCCACCCTCGCCAACGCCCGTCGCGATCTGGCCCGCTACCAGCAGCTGGTGAAAACCAACCTCGTGTCTCGTCAGGAGCTGGATACCCAGCAGTCGCTGGTCAGCGAAACGCAGGGCACCATCAAAGCCGACGAGGCCGCCGTGGCCAGCGCACAGCTGCAGCTCGACTGGAGCCGCATCACCGCGCCGATTGACGGGCGCGTGGGCCTGAAGCAGGTCGATATCGGCAACCAGATCTCCAGCGGCGACACCACGGGCATCGTGGTGATCACCCAGACTCACCCGATTGATTTAGTCTTTACCCTGCCGGAAAGCGACATTGCGACGGTGGTGCAGGCGCAAAAAGCCGGTAAAGGTCTGGTGGTGGAAGCCTGGGACCGCAGCAACAAGCAGAAGCTGAGCGAAGGCTCTCTGCTCAGCCTGGATAACCAGATCGATACCACCACCGGCACCATCAAGCTGAAGGCGCGCTTTAACAACCAGGACGATGCCCTTTTCCCGAACCAGTTCGTCAACGCGCGCATGCTGGTCGCCACCGAAGAGAACGCGGTGGTGATCCCAACGGCTGCCCTGCAGATGGGTAACGAAGGTAACTTCGTCTGGGTACTTAACAGCGACAATAAGGTCAGCAAGCACCTGGTGAAAACCGGTATCCAGGACAGCCAGACGGTGGTCATCGCCGCAGGCCTTTCCGCAGGCGACCGCGTGGTCACCGACGGCATTGACCGTCTGACCGAAGGGGCCAAAGTGGAAGTGGTTGAACCTGCGAAACAGGGAGAGAAATCCTGATGCAGGTTATGCCCCCAGGCTCTACAGGTGGGCCGTCACGCCTGTTTATCCTCCGTCCTGTCGCCACCACGCTGCTGATGGTGGCGATCCTGCTCGCCGGGATTATCGGCTACCGCTTCCTGCCCGTGTCGGCACTGCCGGAGGTGGATTACCCAACGATTCAGGTTGTCACTCTCTATCCAGGGGCCAGCCCGGACGTGGTGACGTCCGCCATTACCGCCCCGCTGGAGCGCCAGTTCGGCCAGATGTCGGGGCTAAAACAGATGTCCTCCCAGAGTTCCGGCGGGGCATCCGTCGTGACGCTGCAGTTCCAGCTGACGCTGTCGCTGGACGTCGCCGAGCAGGAGGTGCAGGCCGCGATTAACGCCGCCACCAACCTGCTGCCTTCGGACCTGCCTAACCCGCCGGTCTACAGCAAGGTGAACCCGGCGGATCCGCCGATCATGACGCTTGCCGTTACCTCCTCCGCCATGCCGATGACCCAGGTCGAGGATATGGTCGAAACGCGCGTGGCGCAGAAAATTTCACAGGTCTCCGGCGTCGGCCTCGTTACGCTGGCGGGCGGCCAGCGCCCCGCCGTGCGCGTGAAGCTGAACGCGCAGGCGATTGCCGCGCTGGGTCTGACCAGCGAAACCATCCGCACCGCCATCAGCAGTGCCAACGTTAACTCGGCAAAAGGCTCGCTGGACGGCCCCACCCGCGCCGTGACGCTCTCTGCCAACGATCAGATGCAGTCCGCCGATGAATACCGCCAGCTGATTATTGCTTACCAGAACGGCGCTCCGGTGCGTCTGGGCGACGTGGCGACCGTGGAGCAAGGTGCGGAAAACAGCTGGCTCGGCGCCTGGGCCAACAGGCAGCAGGCAATCGTGATGAACGTGCAGCGCCAGCCGGGCGCTAACATCATCGAAACCGCCGACAGCATCCGCACCATGCTGCCGCAGCTGATCGAAAGCCTGCCGAAGTCGGTCAGCGTGAAGGTGCTTTCCGACCGCACCACGAACATTCGCGCGTCGGTTACCGACACCCAGTTTGAGCTGATGCTGGCCATTGCGCTGGTCGTTATGATCATCTATCTGTTCCTGCGTAACGTTCCGGCGACCATTATTCCCGCCGTCGCCGTGCCGCTCTCGCTGGTCGGGACCTTTGCGGTGATGGTGTTCCTCGATTTTTCGATTAACAACCTGACGCTGATGGCGCTCACCATCGCCACCGGATTCGTGGTGGATGACGCCATCGTCGTTATCGAGAACATTTCGCGCTATATCGAGAAAGGTGAAAAACCGCTGGCGGCCGCGCTGAAGGGCGCGGGCGAAATCGGCTTTACCATTATCTCGCTGACCTTCTCGCTGATTGCGGTGCTGATCCCGCTGCTGTTTATGGGCGATATCGTCGGGCGGCTGTTCCGCGAGTTTGCCGTGACGCTGGCGGTCGCCATTTTGATCTCCGCCGTGGTGTCGCTGACCCTGACGCCGATGATGTGCGCCCGCATGCTGAGCCACGAGTCCCTGCGCAGGCAAAACCGCTTCTCGCGCGCCTCCGAGCGCATGTTCGAGCGGATTATTGCCGCCTACGGTCGCGTGCTGGCGAAAGTCCTTAACCATCCGTGGGCCACGCTCGGCGTGGCGCTGGGAACGCTGGCGCTCAGCGTGATGCTGTGGATTTTCATTCCGAAAGGTTTCTTCCCCATCCAGGACAACGGCATTATTCAGGGCACGCTTCAGGCCCCGCAGTCGGTCTCCTTCGCCAATATGGCCCAGCGCCAGCAGCAGGTGTCTGAGATCGTCATGAAAGATCCGGCGGTGGAGAGCCTGACCTCCTACGTGGGCGTCGACGGCACCAACCCGTCGCTCAACAGCGCGCGTCTGCAGATCAACCTCAAGCCGCTGGATGAACGCGACGATCGCGTCAACGCCGTCATTGAGCGTCTGCAAAACGCCGTCGCGCGCGTGCCGGGCGTTGAGCTTTACCTGCAGCCGATTCAGGATTTGACCATTGATACCCAGGTCAGCCGCACGCAGTACCAGTTCACGCTGCAGGCCACCTCGCTGGACGCGCTCAGCACCTGGGTGCCGCAGCTGGTGAATAAGCTTAACACCCTGCCGCAGCTCGCCGACGTCAGCAGCGACTGGCAGGACAAAGGGCTGGCGGCGTATGTGAACGTCAACCGCGATACCGCCAGCCGTCTGGGCATCACCATGTCGGATGTGGACAACGCCCTGTACAACGCCTTCGGCCAGCGCCTGATCTCCACCATCTACACCCAGGCCAACCAGTATCGCGTGGTGCTGGAGCACAATACGGAGAATACGCCCGGCCTGGCGGGGCTGGACTCGGTGCGCCTGACCGGTAAAGACGGCGGTATTGTGCCGCTGAGCGCTATCGCCACGGTGGAAGAACGCTATACCCCGCTGTCGATCAACCATCTGGATCAGTTCCCGTCCACCACCATCTCCTTCAACGTGCCGGACAATTATTCTCTCGGCGAAGCGGTGGAGGCCATTCAGGCTGCGGAAAAAGAGCTCAGCTTCCCGTCCGATATTCAGACCCAGTTCCAGGGCAGCACGCTGGCGTTTCAGGCCGCGTTGGGTAACACCATCTGGCTGATCGTCGCGGCGGTCGTGGCGATGTACATCGTGCTCGGGGTCCTGTACGAAAGCTTTATTCACCCGATCACCATCCTCTCTACCCTGCCGACGGCGGGCGTGGGGGCGCTGCTGGCATTGATGCTGGCGGGCAGCGAGCTGGACGTCATTGCCATCATCGGCATTATCCTGCTTATCGGGATCGTGAAGAAAAACGCCATCATGATGATCGACTTCGCTCTGGCCGCCGAGCGCGAGCAGGGCATGTCGCCGCGCGATGCCATCTTCCAGGCCTGTCTGCTGCGTTTCCGTCCGATCCTGATGACCACGCTGGCCGCCCTGCTGGGCGCGCTGCCGCTGATGCTCAGCACCGGTGTCGGCGCGGAGCTGCGCCGTCCGCTGGGTATCGGCATGGTCGGCGGTCTGCTGGTGAGCCAGGTGCTCACGCTCTTCACTACGCCGGTGATCTACCTGCTGTTTGACCGCCTGGCGCTGTGGACCAAAAGCCGCTTTCCGAAACGTGAAGAGGAGGCATAAGTGAAGTTTTTCGCCCTCTTCATTTACCGCCCGGTGGCGACGATTTTAATCTCGCTCGCCATTACCCTCTGCGGCGTGCTGGGCTTCCGGCTGCTGCCGGTGGCGCCGCTGCCGCAGGTGGATTTCCCGGTGATCATGGTCAGCGCCTCGCTGCCGGGTGCGTCACCGGAGACCATGGCCTCGTCGGTTGCCACGCCGCTGGAGCGTTCCCTTGGGCGGATTGCGGGGGTCAACGAGATGACCTCCAGCAGCTCGCTGGGCAGCACGCGCATCATTCTGGAGTTCAGCTTCGACCGGGATATTAACGGTGCGGCACGCGACGTGCAGGCGGCCATCAACGCCGCACAAAGCCTGCTGCCGAGCGGAATGCCGAGCCGCCCAACCTACCGCAAGGCCAACCCGTCCGATGCGCCAATCATGATCCTGACGCTGACCTCGGATACGTACTCGCAGGGGCAGCTTTACGACTTTGCGTCTACCCAACTGGCGCAGACAATCTCACAAATTAACGGCGTCGGTGACGTGAGCGTTGGCGGAAGTTCCCTGCCCGCCGTGCGCGTGGGCCTAAACCCGCAGGCGCTGTTCAACCAGGGCGTGTCGCTGGATGACGTGCGCTCCGCCATCAGCACGGCTAACGTCCGCAAGCCGCAAGGGGCGATTGAGGACGGTAGCCACCGCTGGCAGATCCACACTAACGACGAGCTGAAAACCGCCGCCGAATATCAGCCGCTCATTATTCACTACAACAACGGCGCGGCGGTGCGCTTGAGCGATGTCGCCAGCGTCACCGACTCGGTGCAGGACGTGCGTAACGCCGGGATGACCAACGCTAAACCGGCCATTCTGCTGATGATCCGCAAGCTGCCGGAAGCGAACATTATTGAGACGGTTAACAGCATTCGCGCCCGTCTTCCGGACCTGCAGGAGACCATCCCGGCAGCAATCGATCTGCAAATTGCGCAGGATCGCTCCCCGACCATTCGCGCCTCGCTTGAAGAGGTGGAGCAAACGCTGATTATCTCCGTCGCTCTGGTGATCCTTGTGGTCTTCCTGTTCCTGCGCTCCGGCCGCGCGACGCTGATCCCGGCGGTGGCCGTGCCGGTCTCGCTGATCGGGACCTTTGCCGCCATGTACCTGTGCGGGTTTAGCCTCAACAACCTGTCGCTGATGGCCCTGACGATTGCCACGGGCTTCGTGGTGGATGATGCCATCGTGGTGCTGGAAAACATTTCCCGCCACCTGGAAGCGGGCGTGAAGCCGCTGCAGGCTGCCCTGCAGGGCACGCGCGAGGTGGGCTTTACGGTGCTCTCCATGAGCCTGTCGCTGGTGGCGGTATTCCTGCCGCTGCTGCTGATGGGCGGTCTGCCGGGCCGGCTGCTCCGCGAGTTTGCCGTCACCCTCTCCGTCGCCATCGGCATTTCGCTGGTTATCTCCTTAACGCTGACGCCAATGATGTGCGGCTGGATGCTCAAGCGCAGCAAACCGCACTCGCAGCCGCGACGCAAAGGCTTTGGTCGCTTCCTGATGGCGATGCAGGAAGGCTACGGCAAATCGCTGAAGTGGGTGCTGAACCATACGCGCCTGGTTGGCCTGGTGCTGATCGGCACCATCGTGCTCAACGTCTGGATGTACATCACCATCCCGAAAACCTTCTTCCCCGAGCAGGACACAGGCGTGCTGATGGGAGGGATTCAGGCGGACCAGAGCATTTCGTTCCAGGCGATGCGCGGCAAGCTGCAGGACTTTATGAAGATCATTCGTGAAGACAAAGCCGTGGATAACGTCACCGGCTTTACCGGCGGGTCACGCGTTAACAGCGGGATGATGTTTATTACCCTGAAACCGCGCGGCGAACGCAACGAAACCGCCCAGCAGGTGATTGACCGCCTGCGGGTGAAGCTCGCCAAAGAGCCGGGGGCAAACCTGTTTTTGATGGCCGTTCAGGATATCCGCGTCGGCGGCCGTCAGGCGAACGCCAGCTATCAGTACACGTTGCTCTCGGACGATTTAGCCGCCCTGCGCGAGTGGGAGCCGAAGATCCGCAAGGCGCTGGCCGCCCTGCCGGAGCTGGCGGACGTCAACTCCGATCAGCAGGACAACGGCGCCGAGATGGCCCTGACCTACGACCGCGAAACCATGTCGCGGCTGGGCATTAACGTTGAAGCCGCCAACAGCCTGCTGAACAACGCCTTCGGCCAGCGCGAGATCTCCACCATCTACCAGCCGATGAACCAGTACAAGGTGGTGATGGAAGTCGATCCGCGCTACACCCAGGACATAAGCGCGCTGGACAAAATGTTTGTGATTAACAACGACGGCAAGGCGATTCCGCTCTCCTACTTTGCCAGCTGGCAGCCTGCCAACGCGCCGCTGTCGGTAAACCATCAGGGGCTTTCGGCGGCGTCGACCATCTCCTTTAACCTGCCCGCCGGTTCGTCGCTTTCTGAGGCCAGCGACGCAATCAACCGCGCGATGACGCAGCTTGGCGTGCCGTCCACCGTGCGCGGCAGCTTTGCGGGGACCGCGCAGGTGTTCCAGGAGACGATGAACTCGCAGGTGATTTTGATTCTGGCCGCCATCGCCACGGTCTATATTGTGCTGGGCGTGCTGTATGAGAGCTACGTTCACCCGCTGACCATTCTCTCAACGCTGCCGTCGGCGGGCGTGGGGGCGCTGCTGGCGCTGGAGCTGTTCGGCGCGCCGTTCAGCCTTATCGCGCTCATCGGGATCATGCTATTGATTGGCATTGTGAAGAAAAACGCGATCATGATGGTCGATTTCGCCCTGGACGCCCAGCGCAACGGCAATCTGTCGCCGGAAGAGGCGATCTTCCAGGCGTGCCTGCTGCGTTTTCGTCCGATCATGATGACCACCCTGGCGGCGCTGTTTGGCGCGCTGCCGCTGGTTATCTCGGGCGGCGACGGCTCAGAGCTGCGCCAGCCGCTGGGGATCACCATTGTCGGCGGCCTGGTCATGAGCCAGCTGCTGACGCTGTACACCACGCCGGTGGTCTATCTGTTCTTCGACCGCCTGCGGCTGCGCTTTTCGCGTAAAAACAGAACCACGGTGACCGAGTAGATGACCGATCTCCCCGCTAACGTTCGCTGGCAGCTATGGATAGTCGCTTTCGGCTTCTTTATGCAGTCGCTGGATACGACCATCGTCAACACCGCCCTCCCCTCCATGGCGAAAAGCCTGGGGGAGAGCCCGCTGCATATGCATATGGTTATTGTCTCCTACGTGCTGACGGTTGCCGTGATGCTGCCTGCCAGCGGCTGGCTGGCGGACAAAGTGGGGGTGCGGAATATCTTCTTTACCGCCATCGTGCTGTTTACCACCGGCTCGCTGTTTTGCGCCCAGGCCAACACCCTCGACCAGCTGGTGATGGCGCGCGTGCTGCAGGGCGTTGGCGGGGCGATGATGGTGCCCGTCGGGCGGCTAACGGTGATGAAGATTGTGCCGCGCGAGCAGTATATGGCGGCGATGACCTTTGTGACCCTGCCCGGTCAGGTGGGGCCGCTGCTGGGCCCGGCGCTCGGCGGCATTCTGGTGGAATACGCCTCCTGGCACTGGATCTTCTTAATCAATCTTCCTGTTGGCATCATCGGCGCCATCGCCACCCTGACGCTGATGCCGAACTACAAAATGCAGACGCGGCGCTTTGATTTCTTTGGCTTTATTCTGCTGGCGGCGGGCATGGCAACGCTTACCCTGGCGCTCGACGGGCAAAAAGGACTGGGGATTTCGCCCCTGACGCTCGGGCTCCTGATCGCGCTCGGCGTTACCGCCATACTGTGGTACCTGTGGCATGCCAGAGGTAACGATAAGGCGCTCTTCAGCCTGAACCTGTTTAAAAACCCGACCTACCGCCTTGGCCTGTTCGGCAGCTTCGCCGGGCGGGTCGGCAGCGGCATGCTGCCGTTTATGACGCCCGTTTTCCTGCAAATCGGGATGGGATTTTCGCCCTTCCACGCGGGCCTGATGATGATCCCGATGGTGCTCGGCAGCATGGGAATGAAGCGCATCGTGGTGCAGGTCGTGAACCGCTTTGGCTACCGTCACGTGCTGGTCACCGCCACGCTGGGGCTGGCGCTGGTGAGTCTGGTGTTTATGGCCGTGGCGCTGATGGGCTGGTACTACGTTCTGCCGCTGGTGCTGTTCTGCCAGGGGATCGTTAACTCCATGCGCTTCTCGTCGATGAATACCCTGACGCTGAAGGATCTGCCGGACGATCTGGCGAGCAGCGGCAACAGCCTGCTGTCGATGATCATGCAGCTCTCAATGAGCGTCGGGGTGACCATCGCCGGTTTACTGCTCGGCATGTACGGCCAGCATCATCTCAGCGTCGACACGCCGGTGGCGCATCAGGTCTTTTTATATACCTATCTCAGCATGGCGGTCATCATCGCCCTGCCCGCTTTCATCTTCGCCAGAGTGCCGGATGATACCAGCAAGAACGTCGTGATTAGGCGCGGCAAAAGGAGTGGCTCATGAAATTCTGGCGTCCGGGCATTACCGGCAAGCTCTTCGTGGCGATCTTTGCCACCTGTATCGTCCTGCTGGTCACCATGCACTGGGCGGTGCGGATCAGCTTTGAGCGCGGTTTTATTGATTACATCAAGCATGGCAATGAACAGCGTTTACAGGGCTTAAGCGATGCGCTGAGTGAACAGTACGCCCAGCACGGCAACTGGCGTTTTCTGCGCAATAACGACCGCTTTATTTTCCAGATCCTGCGCTCGCTGGAGCACGATACCGGTGACGATCGCCCGGGGCCAGGCATGCCGCCGCACGGCTGGCGCACCCAGTTCTGGGTGATTGACCAGGACATGCGCACGCTGGTGGGCCCGCGCGCGCCGATACCGCCGGACGGCACCCGTCGGGCGATCAAAGTCAATAATGCGACAGTCGGCTGGGTTATCGCCTCCCCGGTGGAGCGCCTGACGCGCAACACCGACATCAACTTTGACCGCCAGCAGCGTCGGACAAGCTGGCTGATTGTTGCCCTCTCCACCCTGCTCGCCGCGCTCGCCACCTTCCCGCTGGCGCGCGGCCTGCTTGCCCCGGTGAAACGGCTGGTGGAAGGCACGCACAAGCTGGCCGCCGGGGATTTCACCACCCGCGTCGATACCCGCAGCCAGGACGAGCTGGGCAAGCTGGCGCAGGATTTTAACCAGCTCGCCAGCACGCTGGAGAAGAACCAGCAGATGCGCCGCGACTTTATGGCCGATATCTCCCACGAGCTGCGCACGCCGCTTGCGGTGCTGCGCGGCGAGCTGGAGGCCATTCAGGACGGCGTTCGCCAGTTTACGCCCGAATCGGTGGCCTCTCTGCAGGCGGAGGTGGGTACGCTCACCAAGCTGGTGGACGACCTCCACCAGCTCTCCATGTCCGACGAAGGCGCGCTGGCCTACCAGAAAGCGCCGGTGGACGTGATTAACATTCTGGAAGTGATCAGCGGCGCCTTCCGCGAGCGGTTTGCCAGCCGCAACCTGACAATCGAACACTCCCTGCCGGACAGCGCGGTGGTGTTTGGCGACAAAGACCGGCTGATGCAGCTGTTCAATAACCTGCTGGAAAACAGCCTGCGCTACACCGACAGCGGCGGCGGGCTGCACATCTCCGGCAGGCAGGAAAACGGGCGCTTTGCCCTCACCTTCGCGGATTCCTCCCCCGGCGTGCAGGACGCGCAGCTGGAAAAATTGTTTGAACGTTTCTACCGTACCGAAGGCTCCCGCAACCGCGCTAGCGGCGGTTCCGGCCTGGGGCTGGCGATTTGCGTTAACATCGTCGAGGCGCATAATGGCACGATCCGCGCCGCCCATTCGCCTTTTGGCGGGGTTAGCATTACAGTAGAGTTACCTCTGGAACGGGATTTATCGAGAGAAGTATGACCGAGTTACCGATTGACGAAAAAACGCCGCGCATTTTGATTGTGGAAGACGAGCCCAAACTTGGGCAGCTGCTGATCGACTATTTACGCGCGGCCAGCTACGCCCCGTCGCTGATCGGCCACGGCGACCAGGTGCTGCCATACGTGCGTCAGACCCCGCCGGATCTGATCCTGCTGGATTTAATGCTGCCGGGCGTTGACGGACTGACCCTGTGCCGGGAAATTCGTCGCTTCTCCGACGTGCCGATCGTCATGGTCACCGCCAAAATTGAAGAGATTGACCGCCTGCTGGGGCTTGAAATTGGCGCAGACGATTACATCTGCAAACCCTACAGCCCGCGTGAAGTGGTCGCCCGCGTGAAAACCATTCTGCGCCGCTGCAGGCCACAGCGCGAGCTTCAGGTGCTCGACGCCGAAAGCCCGCTGATTGTGGATGAAAGCCGCTTCCAGGCAAGCTGGCGCAGCAAGCTGCTGGACCTGACGCCTGCGGAGTTCCGCCTGCTGAAAACCCTCTCCCACGAGCCGGGGAAAGTCTTTTCCCGTGAACAGCTGCTGAACCACCTGTATGACGATTACCGCGTCGTGACCGACCGCACCATCGACAGCCATATCAAAAACCTGCGCCGCAAGCTGGAGGCGCTGGACGCCGAGCAGTCGTTTATTCGCGCGGTGTATGGCGTGGGGTATCGCTGGGAAGCGGATGCGTGCAGGATTTCTTAAGAAAGCATGTTTACCTCCTATTTAAGGAAACTATCCAAATTCATTGATTTTAAAAAAATTTGGAAAGGTTAAGCTGTCAATTCTGGACAGAACTCGCATTTCTCATCCTTGCAGCTTATGTTCAAATGAAGCAGAATGTATAGATTGAGATAGTTACAGGAGGCACAACATGACGCATACTTCGCATCAAAATGATGTCGCAACGACTGTGAAATCTTATGTGTCACGCCAACAACACGGACGCGTTTTCAGTATTGAACAAATACTGGCTCGTAAAGGCCTTGAGCCGGAGAAAAGACCTGCGGCTTTAAAGGCACTCAGTCGCCTAGCCCAGGAGAAAAAAATTGTACGGCTCGCGAATGGTGTTTATTACCGCCCACGTGTAGGTAGATTCGGTCGTCTGCCGCTTGATATAGAAGAACTTGTTGCCGCCGTTGTTAAAACAAAAAAGGCAACTGTTGTGCCTGCAGGAATTGCTGCTGTTAACGCGTTAGGCTTGGATACTCAACTTCCTATGGTCAAGAGCTATTTCAGCTCAGAAAGGTTGCGTTCCTCATATCACATAAAAAATGTAAAATTTGAATATAAAGAATCACTGAATTTTTTTATTCATCATTTACATATAAAAAATGAAGAGCAAAAGAATACGGCCCTTCTTTTTTGGAGCGCATTAAGCTATTTGGATATACATGGCTTACCTCATTATCACGATGAAATGTACCAAAAATTCATCGAATTGTTAGGGCCTGAATCCAGAATGCTTTTTTTAAACGCATTGCCAAGTTCGATGAAATGGGTTCGTATAAAATTCGTTAAAGGATAACAAACGAATGAGCGTATTATTTACTTTTTCAAATGAGGACCGTAAAGGAGCGTTTCTGACAGCAGAGGAACAGCACCCTTTAGGTTTACCTGCATATATCATTGAGAAAGATTTCTGGGTCACCCAAACACTTTATATTATCTATAATGACATCATTCCAAAACTGACTGGTTTGGCATCTCCGCCTTTTATATTCAAAGGTGGAACATCTTTATCTAAGTGTTTCAAATCAATCAATCGAATGTCAGAAGATATTGATTTATCCTTTTCTTTTGAATTATTAAAGCATGAACCGATTGAAAAAAAAGATGACGGTAGAAAAAAACTTCTTCAACTGGCATTAGCGCTTGATGAAACGGCCAAACAATTTATTAGGGAAACCCTCCTACCCCACTTAGCTGAGGGTTTGGAGAAAATGGACTCAAGAATTGAAATTGTTGTAGAAAGTGAAACCCCACTAAATATAGCCATCTACTACCCTAAAGAACTTGATGAAAGTTATTATGGAAAGGGTGTAAAACCCAGAGTATTATTAGAAACAGGTGGTCGCTCCGATAATAACCCTACAATTAAAGTGTCAATCAATCATATGTTAAGTGAATGCGTCGAAGCTTTTAGTGTGGACCAACCATTTGAAGTCTGCGCTCTATCACCCCAAAGAACAATGCTGGAAAAAATATTTGGCGTACATACAAACCTGACTGCATGTAAACAACAACCAAAATATGCCAGACATTTATACGACATAATTCAGTTACATAATCAAAATGACAAATGGTGTTTAGACAAAGAACTATTTCTTGCTCACGTTCTGTTTTCTGACATTTATTATAAAACATCAGAATTATCATGCAAGACTGCTAATGAAGGACCAATTAAATTAATTCCTGACAACGAGGATATGAATTCTCATTATAAACAAGATTGGGAATCTATGGTAGATATGTTCCCAGGTGGTCAACTTCCTTATAGCTATGAGGATCTGATAGGGAAAATTACCGAATTACAAAAAATAATCAATAATGCTTTCTATAATAAATAATACTAAGTTATAAAATAACGCGCAGGTGCTTTTAATTGTTTACCTCCCTGCCCCGCAGCGCTACAATGCCCGCCCTTAAAGTGGGGGATCTCCCCTTACCGCTGCACCTGGTGCATGCGGATCTGACCTGTCATCAGAACGAGAACAAACATGTTTAAACCGGAACTCCTTTCCCCGGCGGGAACGCTGCAAAATATGCGTTACGCTTTCGCCTATGGTGCCGACGCCGTTTATGCGGGCCAGCCGCGCTACTCGCTGCGCGTGCGTAACAACGAATTCAACCACGAGAACCTGCAGCTCGGCATCAACGAAGCGCATGCCCTGGGCAAGAAATTCTACGTGGTGGTCAACATCGCGCCGCACAACGCCAAGCTGAAAACGTTTATCCGTGACCTGAAGCCGGTGGTGGATATGGGGCCGGACGCGCTGATCATGTCGGACCCGGGTTTAATCATGCTGGTTCGGGAGAACTTCCCGGATATGGATATTCACCTCTCCGTACAGGCTAACGCCGTCAACTGGGCGACGGTGAAGTTCTGGAAACAGATGGGGCTGACCCGCGTTATTCTTTCCCGCGAGCTTTCGCTGGAAGAGATCGAAGAGATCCGCACCCAGGTGCCGGATATGGAAATCGAAATCTTCGTTCACGGCGCGCTGTGCATGGCCTACTCTGGCCGCTGCCTGCTCTCCGGCTATATCAACAAGCGCGACCCGAACCAGGGCACCTGCACCAACGCCTGCCGCTGGGAATATAACGTCCAGGAAGGCAAAGAGGATGACGTCGGCAACATCGTGCACAAGCACGAGCCTATCCCGGTGACTAACGTCGAGCCTACGCTGGGCATCGGCGCGCCAACCGACAGCGTGTTTATGATTGAAGAAGCCAAACGTCCGGGCGAGTACATGACCGCCTTTGAAGACGAGCACGGCACCTACATCATGAACTCGAAAGATCTGCGCGCCATCGCCCACGTCGAGCGTCTGATCCAGATGGGCGTGCACTCCCTGAAGATCGAAGGCCGCACCAAATCCTATTACTACTGCGCGCGCACCGCGCAGGTGTACCGCAAAGCCATCGACGATGCGGCGGCCGGTAAACCGTTCGATACCAGCCTGCTGGAAACCCTGGAAGGCCTGGCGCACCGTGGCTATACCGAAGGCTTCCTGCGCCGTCATACCCATGACGACTACCAGAACTACGAGCACGGCTACTCCGTTTCCGAGCGCCAGCAGTTTGTCGGCGACTTTACCGGCGAGCGCAAAGGCGCGCTGGCGGCCGTCGCGGTGAAAAACAAATTCACCAAAGGCGACAGCCTGGAGCTGATGACCCCGCAGGGCAACATGAACTTTACGCTGGAGCATCTGGAAAACGGCAAAGGCGAAGCGATTGACGTGGCGCCGGGTGACGGTCATACCGTCTGGCTGCCGGTTCCTGAAGAGGTGGAGCTGAAGTTCGCGCTGCTGATGCGTAACTTCAACGGTGAAAGCACCCGAAACCCGCACGGCAAATAGTTGATCAGGGAAATTTTTTCGCGCTGGGATAATTCTTAGAATCGGATCACATACCGCTTCGTTCAATACGGGTATTATCCCCCCGCTGAAAAACATAACCCATAAATGCTAGCTGTACCAGGAACCACCTCCTTAGCCTGCGTAATCTCCCTTACGCGGGCTTATTTTTTGCCTTCTCTTACCTCAACCCAGGCAATAAGCTCGTCGATTTGCTTCTCTGAGAACACGGCTATCCCATGCTCTGCAAGCAACGATGCCGCAACACCCATCCCCGCTTTATGTATCCCGCCAAAAGATCCGTCATAAATAAGCTGACTGCCGCACGTTGGGCTACCATCGGTTAACAATGCAGCGCTGCACCCCGATTCCTGAGCAGTGCGTAGCGCGAGCCAGGCTGCAAGCTGGTAATGCTCAGTCACATCCTGCCCTGTATTTTCAATAATTCTGGCTTGTCCGCGCATCACGTCTTTGCCATCAGCGGACATAATCTCTGCCGGAGGACGAGGGACAGGCAGCCCGGCCGCAAGTTCAGGGCAGTGGATAACCAGACGTTGTTCCTGTTGCCAGCGAGCGAGTTGCTCGTTCATTCGCGCTTTTTCACTTCCGTTATAACGAACCCTGAAGCTCATCAGGCAAGCGCTTACCAAAATTTTATTCATTATCACTTTCCTGTGATTACATTAACGTCATCGCTGAAGTGTAACGCGCTTTCGTGCCTATTTTGTTCCTTTCATCCTGTTCTTACCCGCTTTTTTCCTCTCTGCTATACACTCTTACTAACGCTAAAAAAGGGAGCAGCGCGGATGGCAACCTATCCAGACAGTTTATTGATTCTCAATGGCAAAAGTGCGGGCAACGATCTGTTGCGTCAGGTGATTCAGGGTTTGCGTGACGATGGCGCACGTGTCCACGTCAGGGTGACGTGGGAAAAAGGCGACGCGGCACGCTATATCAATGAAGCCCTCGGGCTTGGCGTCAACACCATCATTTCCGGCGGCGGCGACGGCACCATCAATGAGATTGCGTCAGCGCTTATCGACCTGCCCCCGGCGGACCGGCCGGTGATGGGCATTTTACCGCTCGGTACCGCCAATGATTTTGCCACCAGCGCCGGGATCCCGGAGGAGTTAGAGAAGGCGCTTCAGCTGGCAATCCTCGGCAAGGCCACCGCTGTGGATATTGCGCAGGTGAATGATAAAACCTGCTTTATCAATATGGCGACGGGCGGGTTTGGCACGCGCATCACCAGCGAAACGCCGGAAAAGCTGAAGGCGGCGCTGGGCGGCGTGTCGTACCTGATCCACGGCCTGATGCGCATGGACACCCTCAAGCCTGACCGCTGCGAAATTCGCGGCGAGGATTTTCAGTGGCAGGGTGACGCGCTGGTAATTGGGATCGGCAATGGCCGCCAGGCTGGCGGCGGGCAGCAGCTGTGCCCGGAGGCGCTGATCAATGACGGTCAGCTACAGCTGCGTATTTTCACGGGCGACGGCCTGCTGCCCGCGCTGTTTACCACGCTGACGCAGCCGGAAGAGAGTCCAAATATCATCGCCGGGAAGTCGGCGTGGTTTGAAGTGAATGCTCCGCACGGGATGACCTTTAACCTCGACGGAGAGCCGCTGAGCGGAACGCAGTTCCGCATTGAGGTGTTGCCCGGCGCGCTGCAGTGCAGGCTGCCGCCGGACTGCGTGCTTTTGCGCTGATGTTTCAGACGGTGCGCGATGATGCCCTCACCCTAACCCTCTCCCTGTACGGTCCGGGGACATGGTAGACAGGTGTTCGGGGACATGGTGAACACTTTTTAACATCCTTTACCCATGGTGATCGACTTTTTCTTCAGGTCGATCAC